>JANQMU010000014.1 GCA_028279875.1 Rhizobiaceae bacterium | reverse complement strand
TCTCGATCACGGACCGAAACAGCGCGGTCTTGTCATCAAAATGATGATAGAGCGCCCCGCGGGTGACGCCTGCCGCTTCCACGATGTCGGGCGTGCTGGTCTCGGCAAATCCCTTTTCGAGAAACAAAGCCCGCGCCGCCGCGATCAATGCGCCTCGGGTTTGCCGGGTCCGCTGCTGATTGGTGCGGCGTTCCTTTTTCTCTTGCATACATACAGCCTGTTTGTTAATTAAAGATACATACAGATTGTATGTTAAATTGAGAGGAGTGAAAACCCATGAAATGCACCCAGTATTATCCCGTTGTCATGACCGACATGGTGTCGGAAACTGCTGCGTTCTATCGCGCCCATTTCAACTTCGCTCCGGCATTTGAGAGCGACTGGTATATCCACCTGCAGTCCAATGAGGATCCGGCCGTCAACCTCGCCATATTGCAGGGGGACCATGAGACGGTGCCCGCACAGGCGCGGGGCCATGTTTCCGGCCTGATCCTGAATTTCGAAGTCGAGGATGTGGATGCGGTCTTTGAGCGGGCGAAAGGGGAGGGCCTGCCGATCCTCCTGCCGGTGCGGGACGAGGAATTCGGCCAGCGCCACTTCATCACGCAGGACCCCAATGGCGTCCTGATCGACGTGATCAAACCGATACCGCCCAGTGCGGCGTTTCTCAAACAGTTTCGCGAAGACGCCGTTCCCGACTGAACCGCTTCACCGTGGACTGTCGCGCAGGAATGCTGCATTGAGAGTCCGGAACGCCTGTGAACCTTTCGCGGGCACCTAATGATGGCCACAATGCGGTATGGCAGGTGATCTGAAAATGCTCCAGGCTTGTTTGAACGGCGCCCGCACCAAGCGAGAGCATCCGGCAATTCCCGTGACCCTTGAGGAACTGGCGGGCGATGCGGTCACGGCCCGTAGCGCCGGTGCCGATGAGCTCCATATCCACCCGCGCGATGCCGGCGGTGCCGAAAGTCTTCGGCCGGAGGATGTCGGGCCGTGCCTGTCGGCGGTGCGTGCAGCCGTGCCCGGCATGCCGGTCGGAGTAAGCACCGGCGCCTGGATCGAACCGATGGGCGCGGCCCGCTTGCGCCATGTTGAAAACTGGACCGTCCTGCCGTCCTACGCCTCGGTCAATCTCAATGAGGACGACGCGCCGGAAGCCATGGCCATTCTGGCGTCAAAAGACATTGCTATCGAGGCGGGCCTGTCGACCGTTAAGGACGCCGAACGCTTCGTTGCCCTCAAGGACAAGCCCGCCTGCCTGCGCATCCTGATTGAACTGGCATCCGGCGATCCGGACATGGCGGAAAGGGAATATGCCGGCATCAGAAGGGTTCTGGATGCATCGGAAGTGGACCGTCCGCTGCTGGTCCATGGCACCGACGGCAGTGTCTGGCGCATGGTGGACATCGCGAAGCGTGATCGCATTGACACGCGCGTCGGCTTCGAGGACGGGCTGACGCTTCCGGACGGTGAGAGGGCCGCATCCAATGCGGATATCGTAAAGGCTGCCTGCCGGATCCTCGCATAAGAAGTCTCGTACGCAATATCCGGGGCAGCCTAAGCCTTCTGTCGGTAGCACTCGTTGTTGTCCGCTTCTGTTTCTGCATTTTGCCCTGTGCATTTGGTGATCAGGCGCGGTTGAGCGGCTGTCCCCATATCCGCAGGGCAGAAGGTCATCGCGCCAAAGCGGGTCAAGCGGCAGCCCTCAGGCTTGCTCTATCGGCCGGTTGGCCCTCGGCGTCATAGCGGACCAGTAGCCGAGGCCCATGGAACGCGGCGAGGCTGCTGTCGGGATATCTGCGTACCCTGACCTTGGCCTTGACGGCGGCATTGCATTATATGCTGTTGATAACTGACCGACGAGCGAGCGATCGGTCGTGCCGCCGTTCAAGTATACCCGTTGATCTGGCGGGTCGCTGGGCTCCAGCAAGCGAAGGTAGGATGTGCTACGATCAAGTTCCAGAAGCAACGCATTGTTAAACTGAGGACGGAAATGAGAGATTTGGTCAAGGTTCTGATCCTGGGCAGCGCCCTGTCACTGCCGGCAGGCGCGGCGGCTGCCAAGGCAACAGTTGAGCTACACTGTGGTGAGACGAGCTGCCAATATACCGAAGAAATTGGGCCGTCCGGGACGAAGTCGTATGAAGGATTTTGCGACGAAACGGGCAACATTCCGGTCACCGCCGATAACTCAGACCTGTTTTGTCACAAGGCGAAGGGCCTGACATGCACGGTTGCAGTCTTCTTGAAGTACGCCAACCCCCCATATTGGAGCTGTACCTGCACCAATTGGAACCCCACGCAAGAGGCACACCCGGACATCGATGTTTCCTGCCCCTCCCCGAACTGAGGCTGGGGCGATAGGCACGGTGAGTCGGCGGTATTAGACAAGCGGCTGTAGGGTCCGTTAAGATCGAGTCTCCGAGGCAGCGAGAGGCAAGGACGATGGCCGTCCGGACACAGGCGAAAGATGTGTTTGGTCGGTCGTGGGCCGGGACTTAACTGCGCCCGCCCGCGGTAGCTGGCATGGTGAAATCCAGCCTGACACTGATTGAGGCCATTTCGCCATGAATGGCCAACCTGTAACATTGGCGACTAAACTGAGGACAGAAATGAGAGACTTGGTCAAGGTTCTGATACTGGGCAGCGCCCTGTCGCTATCGGCAGGCGCGGCGGCTGCCTGGCCAACAGTTGAGCTACACTGTAGTGAAACGAGTTGCCAATATAACGAAGAAATTGGGCCGTCCGGGACCAAGACATATGAAGGATTCTGCTACTCGTTCACCGGTACTGACTCAAAAATGGTCTGTCATAAGGCTAAGGGCCTGACGTGCACGCAAGCAATCTACGTAAAGGAAGACACGCCCCCGCATTGGGCCTGCACGTGCACCAATTGGAACCCCGCGCACGAGGCGCATACGGACATCGATATGTCGTGCCCCTCCCCGGGCTGATGGTCTAAACACTGGCGCGCAGTTTCACGAGACAGTGGATAAAGCACGCCGCCATGATGGTTTTTTCAGAGCCGTTCGCAGGGTCTCGCAAATCGATTCCAGAGCATCGCGCATGCTTCAAGTGAGCCAATCTAGGCGTAACTCGCTCTATTACCCCGCGAGCCGCTCGATATTGTCCGCCAGTTTGGCGATGGTCGACAGGTCCGTATCCTTCTCGATGGCTGAAATCCGCAGCACCGTTTCGCCACGCCAGACGGCCGTCCGCACGAAGGTGTTGAAATCGGCATTGAGCCGGTCGGCCATTAAACGGGTGGCCTGGTCGCAATCATGAACACGCAGGACGATCTGGTTGAGGTCGACCCGATTGCGGATCTGGATTGCCGGAACGGCGGCGAGACGGTGCCGCAGTTCGCTCGCGCAGGCGCAATGGCGTCGCACGGTCTCGATCACCCCCTCGCGTCCCAGTGACCGGATGACCGCCCAAGCCGCAAAGCCGCGCGCCCGCCGGGAAAGCTCCGGGTTGAACTCGGTCGGGTTGCGGCCGTCATCCGGATTGCGGTTGAGATAGTTGGCGGAAATATCCATGGCCCTGCGGTGCGCCTCGGCGTTTTTGACGATGGCGAAGCCTGAATCATAAGGGATCTGCAGCCATTTGTGCCCATCGACCGACCAACTGTCGGCCGCCTCGACTGCCGCCGTCAAATGCGCCTTTTCCGGCAGTACCCGCGCCCAGAGACCGAAGGCGCCGTCCACATGCAGCCAGGCGTCATGCGACCGGCACAGCCAGCCGAGCGCCGGAAAATCGTCGAAGCCGCCGGAATTGATGTGTCCGGCCGTGGCGATGACGATCTTCGGACCGCTGCGCGCGCGCATGGCTTCGGCCAGCCGGTCGGTCTGCATCGTGCCCTGTGTGTTGGCCGGAATGCGCACGAAATTAGCCTCGCCGAAGCCCAGATAGCGCAGCGCTGCGAAATTCGTTGCATGGGCGTCGTCGCATAAAAACACATGGATCAGCGGCGCCGCCTGCAGGCCCTGCCGCTCGATATCGTATTCGGCGCGCGCCAGCACCGCGCCGCGCGCCGCCGCCAGCCCGACAAACCCGGCCATCGTCGCGCCGGTGACAAGGCCGACGGAACTTTCCCGCGGCAGGTCCAGAAGATCCAGAAGCCAGGTGCTCACCGCTTCCTCGGCGATGGCCGCCGCCGGCGATGTCTGGAATATCCCGGCATTCTGTCCCCACATGGAGGTCAGCCAGTCGGCGGCGACGCCGGTCGTATCGGACCCGCCCATCACCCAGGCGAAGAAGTTCGGATTGGTGTTGGCCACAAGGCCCGGCTCGGCGGCGGCGATCAGATCATCGATGACCGCGCGGCCGTCCCGGCCGGTTTCGGGCGTCGGAAGGCAGAATTTCCGGCGCAGTTCGGCCGCATTCTGCGTCGCATCCAGCGCTCGCGGCCGCTGGCGGTATTGAACCGCATAGTCATAGGCCGCCGTCAGCGCCGGGTTGCAGGTTCCTATGGTGCTCATGATGGTCATCGCGGGTGCAGCCAGCCCGGGAGGAAGCTGTAGGCGTCGCGGGTCATCGCCGGATTGAACGCCACGCTGTTCTCCGACAGCAGGGTCTTGAGCGATCCATCATTGAACGCGTCGAAGGTTTCCGTGGCGCCGCCGACATGCTTGCCGCCGACAAAGATCTGCGGGATTGTCGGCGAGCCCGTCATCTGGCGCAGCACGGTACGGATGTCGCCGCCGCGATTGTCGGCCTGGTAGGCAACCGAATCGAGATCGACCGACTGGTATTCGATCCCCGCCTCGCCGAACATCTTGCGCACCGACCAGCAGAATTCACACCATTCCAGGGCGAACATGACGACCGGCCGGGATTCATCGGCAAGGGTGCTGTTGACGAAATCGACCGCATAGGGCTTGGCATCTTCGACCGCAGCAGCGGCCGACGCTGGCCCCGTGCTGACATCGAAGCGAAACCGCGGCGTCGTTTCGGCAATGGCGGTTTCCTCTTCGGACATATCGGCCGCCACATTGTCGAACAGCACGGTGCTCATATAGCGCTCACCGGTGTCGGGTAGCATTGCCAGGATGCGCGATCCGTCGGGCGCCGTTCTGGCGATGTCGAGGGCTGCGGCGAAGGTGGCGCCGCTGGTGATGCCGCAGAAAATGCCTTCCCTCGCGGCGAGATCCCGGGCGCATTGCAGCGCATCGTTCCCGGCGACGGGCTGATAGACATCGATCAGCCCGTCGGCCAGCACATCATCGGCCAGTTTGGGGATGAAATCCGGCGACCAGCCCTGCATCAGATGCGGACGGAAATTCGGATGGCTGGCCGCAACGCTGCCGTCGCCATTGCGCGGCTGTTTGATACCGCTCGACAGCAGGGGCGAGTTGTCGGGCTCCGCGATGACCACCGTCGTTTCCGGGCTGCGTTTTTTTAACACCCGCGAAACACCCTTCAGTGTGCCGCCGGTGCCGAAGCCGGTCACCCAGTAATCGAGCGGTGCGTCGGCGAAATCCTCGAGAATTTCCTGCGCCGTGGTCCTGGAATGCACATCGGCATTGGCTTCGTTCTCGAACTGGCGGGGCAGGAACCAGCCATGTTTTTGCGCCAGTTCCTCGGCCTTGGCGACCATGCCGGTGCCCTTTTCCGAGGCCGGCGTCAAAATCACCTTGGCGCCCAGAAAGCGCATCATCTTGCGCCGCTCGACGCTGAAATTCTCGGCCATGGTGATCACCAGCGGATAGCCCTTCTGGGCGCAGACCATCGCCAGCCCGAGGCCGGTATTGCCAGACGTCGCCTCGACCACTGTCTGGCCGGGTTTCAGCGATCCGTCCCGTTCCGCTGCCTCGATGACGCTGAGCGCCAACCGGTCCTTGACCGAGCCCAGCGGATTGAACGCCTCCAGCTTGACGAACATCTCGACATTCCTTGGGCCGAGATTGTTGACGCGGACAATCGGGGTCCGCCCGACCGTCTCGAGAATGGATTGCCGGATACCGCTCATATTGAAGGTCCTTATGGAATCGCGCCGCGGCCGAAACCGGCGCGGGCGTTTCGGTTGCTGTCGACACAGATATGAAGCCCGGACGTTTCAACCCGTTTTCAGCGCGGCGGTTTCTTGGTTTCAATTGTTTCGGTGTTTTTCCAACTGACCCAACATGGGAAGCGTCGGAATCATCTGCCGCCTCGAAGGCAGCGTCCCCAGGGTCGATGGTCACGGGAACGTGTGCCTCGTTGATGCGAATTTAAAGCTCCTTTAATCCGGCAGGATTAAGTGTATCCCGGGTCGCTCAACGCGGATTCGGTCACAACGATCCGATCGACGAGCTTGCATGACGCATCGACACCCGCCGTTGGGCATGAAAAACGACTGTCCGGTCGGACAGGATAACCAGCCGTATCAGGTGTCCCGATGCAAATCTCGCGCAAATTGCCGATCGCCGCCGTGCTCATGACCTTGTTTGCCGTGGTGGCAACCAGCGCCGGCGGTGTCTATGTCGCCCACCAGACGACGATCGCGCAGGTCGAAGACAAGCTGACCGCCCTGGTGACGGACAAAAGGAACGGCCTTGCGCAGTTCTTCCAGAATGCCGGCAACAGTGCGAATGCGATCGCCCAGAGCAAAACCACGGTCGAAGCCGTTGAATTCATCGGGTTCGAATATGAGCTGATCGACGGCGATCGAACGGATCTGCTGCAACAGCGCTATATTGCGGACAACCCCAATCCGGCCGGCCGGCGGCATTTGCTCGACAATCCCGGACAGGACGGTTTCGACAGTTCACACGCACATTATCACGGTTATTTCGCCGGACTGATCGAGGGCGGCGGCTTTGACGACATATTGCTCGTCGATGCCGGCGGCAACGTCATCTATTCGGTTGCCAAGGACATGGATTTCGCAACCAATCTGACCGACGGTCCCTGGAGACAAAGCGAACTCGCATCGGCCTATGATGCGGCCATGAACGCCGCGCCGGACAGCGCGGCGAGTTTTGTCGCAATACGGCCCTATGAGCCCCAGGATGGCCGCCTGGTCGCCTTTGTCTCACAGCCTGTCTTCAAGGGCGATGAACGCCTTGGCGCACTGATCCTGCGACTGCCGGCCGACAAGATGGCGGCGATCATCGGCGGGCGCGCCGGCCTCGGCGAGAAGGGGGAGACCGTGTTGCTCGACGCCGAAGGGCGCCTGATCATCGATCCGGCATCCACCGGCGGAGGTGAGGTAAGTGGCCTGAAGGTGACATCCCCTCTGATCGTAGCTGCCCGCGAGGGCGGCATTGAAGTTGGCTTCATCGACGACTATCGCGGCATGGAAGCCCGTGCCGCCATCGCGCATCTGGATTTTCAGGGGCAGGATCTGATCGTGGCGACGCTTGTCGATCAAAAGGAAGCGTTTGCAGGGTTGGTGCGCATGCAGACCGTCATGCTGGCGCTGGCGCTTTGCGTCCTGCTCTTGTGCCTGGCGTCGGCGATCTGGTTCTCGCGGGCGATTTCAACGCCGATCAACCAGCTTGTTGTCAAAATGCGCGCATTGGCCGATGGCAATACTGATATCGCGCTCGATATCGACCGGCGCGACGAGGTCGGTGCGATGGCGCAATCGGTGGCCGTTTTCAGGGACGCGGCCATTGAAAAGCGGCAGTTGGAGGACGAGGCGGAAAACGGGCGTATTCAATCGGAAAACGAGCGCGCCGAACGCGAGCGACAGAGCCTTGAGGATCAGGCGCTGACCCGGGAGGCCGTGGATGCCCTTGCCGCAGGGCTCGAGCGGCTGGCGCAAGGTGACGTGTCGACGACGATCGATGCGCCTTTCAAGGCCGAACTGGAAAGCCTGCGCGAGAATTACAATCATACGACCCGCACACTCAGGAGCTCTCTTACCAAAGTGCGGGACAGCACCGCCTCGCTGCAGGGCCATGCCGGCGACGTCCGTTCCGCGGCCGATGATCTTGCGCAGCGCACGGAACAGCAGGCTGCGGCGCTCGAGCAGACTTCCGCCGCCCTGGAGCAAATCACCGTGACGGTGAATACCGCCAGCGAGCGCGCCGAGGACGCCCACCGGATGGTGGCGGAAACCAAGGACAGCGCACAGCAATCCGGGGAAGTCGTCGCCAATGCAACACAGGCGATGGAACGCATCGAAACCGCGTCAAGCGAGATTTCGAACATCATCACCGTCATCGATGAAATCGCCTTTCAGACCAATCTGCTAGCGCTCAATGCCGGTGTCGAAGCGGCAAGGGCGGGGGATGCCGGCAAAGGCTTTGCCGTCGTTGCCATGGAGGTCCGGGAACTGGCGCAACGTTCGGCAGATGCCGCCAAGGATATCAAATCGCTGATCGACAAGTCGGGCGAGGAGGTCAAATCCGGTGTCGAGCTCGTGACCGCCGCCGGCACTGCGCTCTCGCAAATCGGCGTCGCCGTCATCCAGATCAACGAACATGTCGAAGCGATCGCCACCGGGGCACGCGAACAGGCCAGCGGCATTCAGGGCATCAACGCCGCCGTTGCCCAGATGGACCAGACGACGCAGCAGAATGCGGCAATGGTCCAGGAGACCAACGCCGTCAGCCAGATGCTGGCAACCGAAAGCGATAATCTTTCCGATACCGTCGGACAATTCAGGCTCGACGCGCAAGGCGGCGGCCGACCGGCTCCTCGCGATGTCCCGGCGCCCCAATCGCCCGCCCGCGCACTGGTGACCCGGGTCAAGGGCGCATTCGGCATGACGACGGCTGCCGGCAAGGAGGATTGGTCCGAATTTTGAGCGGTCATTCGGTTTGGCGGCCATTCTGCAGGGTGCTGCCGGTTTCCGGAACGCTGCCTTAACAGCATGTACGACCGGATCATCTATTGCGATGCCGGCTATCTCTTATGATTTGGAAAAGAAGCGTGCGACCGCGTCGATAATCATCTTGTGCTTTGCCGCCCGCGGCGCGCCACCATTGATACAGATGATTTCATCTCCCGGTTCTTCTCTTGCCAGGAGTTCAAGCCCGCCGGCTTTGCACTGTCCCAGAAAGTCGAAATGCGAGAGCGTTTCCGGCTCGATATATTCCGTCCTTTCTGGCGGCAGAGCGTCGATCAGGGCGCGCGATTCTATGTCCAGAGTGAGACCGGAATTCATGATGGGCGCACCGAAGACCAGCATGGGCCGGTCGATCCGGCGAAGACTGGCGGTCGAAAAACTCTGTGTTCCGCCAAGATCGAATACGGCGAAGGCCCTGATCCGTGGGTCGGAAAGATCGGCCTCCATTGCGGCCCGATCCGCCGGCGTTTTGGCGATTTTCCACCCGTTGAAGATGCCGCAGACCAGTTCTCCCGGCGTTCTCTCGCAAAATTCGTTCAGTTTCGCAGCATCATAACGGCCGCCGGCAAGGGCCACAGCGGTGAAACCGCCCAGCGAATGCCCGGCCATGAAGATCCGTTCCGCATCCACATGGTTCGCGAGTCCCGGGGCGGAGAGGACATGGTCGATGAGACGTGAAATATCCCCCGGCCGTTCCCAGAGCTGCCGGCGCTGGTCCGGGTCGCGCGACCAGGTGGATGTGCCCGGATGGCTGATCGCGGCAACGATATAGCCCCGCTTCGCGAGGGCGGCGGCCAGCCATGCCTGGTTATAGGCATTGCCGAACATCCCGTGCGACAGCACCACGAGCGGGAACCGACCGGCTGCGAAATTCGCATCTTTTACGACGCGGGTTCCCACCCAGACCTTGCTTTGGAAATCATGGGTCACGGGGCCACTCGCGTCTGTCGGGTACCACAGGAACCCCTCAAGATCGCGGCCCCCATCGGGATCGGTAACGGCAATGGCCGTCATGGCAGGCTGGTGAGCCTGGGCTCGCGCCGAAACGGATAGGGCAGCGAGAACCGTGGCGAGAAGGAGGAATAGGATTTTCATCGAACGCTCCCAGATTGATGATGTCAGAGGTCACGAAATTGGGCGGCCTGCCAAATTGAAACAACCATCGAAGCTGTCTATACCTGTCCTCGATCCTGATGCAGGACAGTACCGGCCAGAAAACCGAGCGCAAGAGGACAGATGGGCGACCCGACGCTGGTCAATTTCCCGCTGCCGATACTGACCGCGCTGCTGTGCGGCGTGATTGTCGTGCTGATCGGACGGCTTCAGTTGGAACCCGCAAGGGCAGCGGTGACATTCTCCGCCCTCTTTGCATTGTTTGCGCTTGAGGCTCTGCTGGTCGGTCTGCGGTTCGGCTATGGCATCACCTGGCTAATCCCTCTGCAGCGTGTGCTGCCCATGTTTTTCGGTCCGCTGATCTATTTGGGTTTTGCCGCGATGACGGTCGGACAGGCCGCATTCAACAAACGCGTCCTGTTCCATCTCATGGCGCCGATCCTGGTTATGGTCTTGTTCTGGCTGCTGGTGGACGATTTGCGCCTTCTCGACGGGCTGATCAGCGCCAGCTATCTCATCTATATCGTGGCTTTGTTTCGCTTGTGGCGAAAGGGCCCCGATGCACTGACCCATGCGCGCATCGATGTGACGCGTCGGCTGTCGGGCTGGATCCTGAGGGCGATCGGCCTGCTTGTCTTTATTCTGCTGCTCGACAGTGCCATCGCGCTCGATTTCGCAATGAACCAGGGCGCCAACGCATCGAGGCTGATTTCCTACGGCACGGTTCCGCTGATCATCCTTTTGGCGGCGATTCTTGTCACTGTTCCGCCGATACCGGCCCGCCCGCGTGCGGTCGCAAAGCCGGTTGCAGCTTCCGACGCGGACGATATCGGCATTGAAACAAGCGTGCGGACGCTGATGGAGAAAGACCGGCTGTTTCTCGATCCGGACCTGACCGTTCTGCGGCTGGCAAAGCGTCTTCATGTGCCGGCGCGCAACCTGTCCGGCGCCATCAACCGGACGCGCGGCATGAATGTCTCCCAATATGTCAATGAATTCCGGCTTGCCTACGCGGCCGACCTGCTTGTCGAGACGAATGACAGCGTCACGCGGATTGCCGAACAATCCGGATTCCTGACACGCTCGAATTTTTACCGCGAATTTCAACGGGTCCATGGCTGCTCGCCCACCGCCTACAGGCAGGCCGGGCGCCACCGGCTGACCTGATGCTCTAATCCTTGAAACAGTGCTCTCTGTGCCATTGGACAAAATCGATGTGGGGGCGCTCTGCCAGACGGTCAGGCGTGATGAGTTTTCCACTATCATTGATCAGCGAGTTCACCGCGTCCGCATTGTTGCTCTGCCGGGAGATCAGGATGTGCAGATCGTCCGACAATCCGATCATGCCCCGGTCAAACATCCAATGGGCCGTTCCCGACAGGGCGATGCCATTGCTGACAATGTCGGGACCATCATGTTCGACGGGTCTGATGTGGGCCGCTTCCACTTCGGCTCTTCCATGTCCATTGATCAGGCGCAGACCGGTCACGGCACAGCGCTCATGATAAGCCCGTAGAACTGTCTTTCGGAAGTTCCGGTCTCGCATTGCACGATTGGTCAGTTGCTCGGTCCGGGACCTTGCGGTTGGCTGTTCATAGCTTGTTTGGTTCTCCGCAAATCCGGCTTCCACCGGCACCTCATCCGTGCGGGGAAGAATTTCGTCTTGCTTTCCAAGGCCGCGATCAACGATTCGGGCAAAATCACGGGCCGAGATCGGACGAACGGCGGCTTGAGCTCTGCCGGAGATTCGACCCTGTTCATTGAGGAGCCCCTGTTCAAGGATAGTACCGCCTTCGCGGAACCGGACAGGATTGCCAAAGTCGAGATAAGTTCCCCTTTCGATGACCGCCAGAAACATGTCGCTGTGTCTTGAGTCAGGGATGACCTTCTGAACACGCGCCACGGCAAAGTAGCCCCTGGTGTTTTTGACCTTGCTGGGTTCGAGGTAGACGATCCAGTCGCCCTCACATTCACGGGCCCGGCCAAGATACTGTTTGGGGAACTGATACCGCTCGGAGGGAACGTCATCATAGACAGAATCCGTCCGATGAATGAAAACACCATGCGCCATGAAACAGTCTCTTTGATACAAACGTCAGTATCATCTTGGTGCGTCTGATAACACACCCTGACCCCTCCTGACAGAACGGTGTCAGGATGGCCTCCGGCGCCGCCTTTACCGGTCATGCCGAGGGCGTATGGTGGAGGCCAATTGTAACAAAACGTTCATCGGCTTTGAGAGAAACCGCCACCTCCGCGCCCTATTTGCTGGACATGAATCAGAACGTGAAGAGGGTGAATCAAGGAGTGAAAACACGCGCGTAACCAACTGATCTCAAAACAAATTTGGATCCGCGTTTCCAGACAAGACGGCCAACCATGACCCCATTTGAGGACCTGTCACTGTGAAACTTGAGAAACACGCCGCCCCGGCCACCAAGGCCGATATCGCTTTTTTTAACGCCACCCGCGCCCGCAGCGAAGCGCTGGTCGAGGGTCTGAGGCCCGAGGATATGACGCTGCAATCCATGGAGGATGCCAGCCCCGCCAAATGGCATCTGGCGCACACGAGCTGGTTCTTCGAGGAGTTCATCCTGAAGCCGCGCGTCGCCGGCTATGTGTCGCCCGATGAGCGCTTCGCTTTCCTCTTCAACTCCTATTACGTCCAGGCCGGGCCGCGCCACACGCGGTCCAAGCGCGGCATGATCTCGCGCCCGGATGTCACGGAAGTTCTGGCTTATCGCAGCCATGTGGACGAGGCGATGCGAACGCTGCTGGCCGAAAGCCGAGACGATGCGCCAGAGATTCGCGATCTGACCGAACTTGGCTGCCATCATGAGATGCAGCATCAGGAATTGCTGGTCACCGATCTTCTGCACGCCCTGTCGCACAATCCGCTACTGCCGGCTTATTGCGCGCCAGAGCCGATCAAACTGTCGACTGAGCAGCCCCTCGGCTGGATCGACCATGAAGGCGGACTTGTCGAGACCGGTCATGACGGCGACGGCTTTGCTTATGATTGCGAAGGCCCGCGCCACAGGAGCTGGCTCGATCCGTTCCGGCTGGCTTCGCGGCCGGTCACCAACCGCGACTGGATCGGCTTCATCGACGATGGCGGTTATGACACGGCGACGCTTTGGCTCTCCGACGGCTGGGCCCGCTGCCAGCGCGAGGGATGGGACGCGCCGCTCTACTGGTGGCACCAGGACGACGAATGGTGGAGCTACTCGCTGCGCGGTGCCCAGCCCGTCAATCTCGACGCGCCGGTGGTCCATGTCAGTTACTACGAGGCCGATGCCTATGCCCGCTGGGCCGGCAAAAGGCTGCCGAGCGAGGCCGAATGGGAAGTGGTGGCGCGCGACCGGCCGATCCGCGGCAATTTCCTGGAAGACGGCAATTACCGGCCGATGCCGGCCGATATCCGCTCGAAGAAAGCTGATCTGGAAACCGGCGAACAGTTCTGGGGTGATGTCTGGGAATGGACCGGCAGCCCGTTCACGCCCTATCCCGGCTTCCGGCCGGCGGATGGCGCAATCGGCGAATATAACGGCAAGTTCATGGTCAACCAGTTCGTGCTGCGCGGTGGCTCCTGCGCGACACCGCGGGCGCAGATGCGCGCCTCGTATCGGACCTTCTTCTACCCGCATCAGCGCTGGCAGATGCTGGGGCTGCGGCTCGCCGACGATGCCGGCAATGGCGGCAGGCAAGCCAGATCGCCCGCAACGGCAGCCGGCGAGAACGGATTTGCCGGTTCGATCCTGGCCGGTCTGAAGGGCGAGCAGAAGACCATCGAGAGCAAGTGGTTCTACGATGCCAGGGGCTCGCAGCTCTTCGACCGGATCACTGCGCTGGACGACTATTACCCGACCCGCACGGAGACCGGCATCCTGAAGGCCCGCGCGGAAAAACTGGCCGCCCGCGCGCCGGAAGGCGCGGCGCTGGTTGAGCTCGGCAGCGGCTCATCGGTCAAGACGCGGCTGCTGCTCAATGCGCTGCCGCAGCTTTCGGCCTATGTGCCGATCGATATTTCCGCCGAACATCTGAACCACGCGGCGGGCGCCGTTGCGGGTGATTATGAAGCGCTGGACGTGCATCCGGTCGTTGCGGATTTCACGCAAGGCTTGGCGCTGCCCGACGCCTATGCGGCAATGCCCAAGCTGCTGTTCTTCCCGGGCTCGACCATCGGCAATTTCGAGATCGAGCAGAGCGTCGCCCTGATGGCGCGGCTGCGCAAACTCGACAATGTGGTCGGCTTTGTCGTCGGTATCGATCTGGTCAAGCGGCGCGAAATGCTGCTGAAAGCCTATGATGACAGCGAAGGCGTGACCGCGCAATTCAATCTCAACCTCCTGACCCGCATCAATCGTGAGCTCGGCGCCGATTTCGATCTCGACGGTTTCCGCCACAAGGCGCGCTGGAAGGAGGCCGAAAGCCGCATCGAGATGCACCTCGTCAGCCGCGTCAACCAGCAGGTGACCATTGCCGGCGAAACCGTGCATTTCGCCGAGGGCGAGACCATCCACACGGAGAACTCGCACAAATATACACCCGCGCGCTTCGGAAAACTCGCCGCCGAGGCCGGCTGGACCATGGCCGAGCTGTGGACCGATGCGAAGGAGCATTTCGGCGTGGCCGTGCTGACGTGACGGGGATCGTCTATCGCGTCTCCCGCATCATACCCAGCGCCGGACCCTGTTTTTGTAGTCGGTATAGACCGCGCCGAATTTGGCTTCCAGATAGCGTTCCTCGCGGGCAATCACATAAAACTGGATGAACAATATGGCGAGCGCCAGGGTCACCAGAGCGCCAAGACTGCCGCCGGAGATGGCGAGACCGAGTTGCAGCATCGACATGCCGAGATAGATCGGGTTGCGGGAAAACCGGTAGACACCGGTGCTGATGATCGCCGTCGTCGGCCGCCAGGGCTCGACGGCGTTTCCGGCCTGCCGGTGGGCCCATGAGCCGGCAATGGTCAGCCCGGCGCCCGCCAGCGCAATGATGGCACCGATGACCGTCGGCGCAAACCCGGCCGATTGCCCGTGGAGCCAGGGCGAATCCCACCACAGGCCGATCAGCAGCGCCGCCAGGAAAACCAGCGGCGGCGGCACCTTGACCCCGGCGTGGTCAGGGCTTGGCCTTTCCGGTGAGCCGTTCATTGATTCTCCGATTCCGATGAAGTCGGGCGCCAGCCTATCGCGGCCCAGCCTATCGCGGCAATGGCGCCGTGACCAACAAAAACGGGGTCGGTTTCAAAGAGGATGACGTCAGGTCTTGGCCTTGCCTTTGGCGGCCTTGGCACGTTTGGCCTTGGCCGGCGCCCGCTTTTTCTTTGGCTGGGCGGCCTTTGCAGCCCTCGCAGTTTTCTTTTCCGCTTCCAGGCGCTCCGCCTCATCCCGGGCAAGGCGCAGGGCCCGCAGCCTGGCCGTTTTGGCGGCCCTGGCTTCCGCCTCCGCAAGATATTCATTCATCGCCTCATTGCGCTCGGCATTCTTCTTTTGTGTCGCAAGAAGGCGCGATTGTGCCTTGTCTAAAATAGTAACGGTCTCTTCGGCCATGTTAATCGGGCCTTTCCTACAAAAAACGAATGGAAGTGAAACAACATATATATGGTTTTACATATAGAAATCAATGCTATGTGATTTAAAAGCCCTAAAACCCGGCGTCATTATTAATGCAAGATTTGGTTATTTCCCAATATTTGCGAAATAACTGTAACGGTTCGCACAGGGGTTGATGCAAGCAGGATGACGGTGCCGTTGCTGCTTGCGTCAATCGAAAAATGACTCAGCGCGCTGCAGGGCGAAAACTCTTCAGCACAGCCGGATCGGTATCGATAAAGCCGGCGCCGATCAAGTCGAGGCAATAGGGCACGGCCGGAAACACCGCATCGAGGCAGACCTTGATGGCGTCCGGCTTGCCGGGAATGTTGATGATCAGCGTCTTGCCGCGAATGCCGGCCTCCTGGCGCGACAGGATGGCCGTCGGCACCTGCTCGAGGCTGACCCGGCGCATCAATTCGCCGAAACCGGCCAGCACCTTGTCGACCGTTTCGGCCATCGCCTCCGGTGTCAGATCGCGCGGCGACGGTCCGGTGCCCCCGGTCGTCAGCACCAGGTCGAATCCGCCCTCGTCGCACAAGCCGATCAGCGCGTCGCGCACGCTTTCAAGCCCGTCCGGCACAATCCGGCGTTCGACCCGGAACGGCGGCACCAGGGTTGTCCGCAACCAGGCTTCGATGGCGGGGCCGCTTTTGTCCGCATAGATCCCTTTGCTTGCCCGGTCCGAAATCGTCAGGATGGCGATGGCGGGGGGTGAGCCGGTCATTGTCCCGGCCTTGCCGCCAGCGCGGATTTGACGGTCTTGAAGCCGGGCTGCCCGTGGATGAATCCGTTCATCGTCGGCTGCGGCACACCCAGTGCCTCCAGCTCGCTGGCGGTTTCGTCCGCATCTATCGTCCCGTCCAGCAGTGCCCGGTAACGTTCGGCCACGGCCACCATGTCCTGGCTGTGGGGCGACAGCCGGAACGCGGTCACCCCCATCTCCCGCGGCGCCGGCATCTCATGTCCGAGATTCAGGAACCGGTGCGACAGGGTTTGAATGCCGTTGATCGCCAGGAACGGCTTGCCGGAACGTGTTTCGAGGTCCATGCCGTCGGGATCGTTTTCGCAGACGAACTGGCAATTGTCCTTGGTCCGGCCATGGGCGCGGGCATGGTAGCAGCGCGCCGACAGCGCCAGCGATACCCGGCCGAAGACCTGCACCTCGAGGCCGGCTCCATGTTTTGCGGCTTCAGCGGCGATCACCGCGATAGCCGGCGCCGGCAACTCGGGCGGCAGGCAGATATGCGTTGCGCCCCTGGAGGCGAGAAACGCCACGGTCGCCTCGTTATAGACATTGATGGCCGGGCCGATCCGGTGCGGCCGGCCGGCCAGGTGATAGAGCGCAGATGCGTCGTTTGCCTCGATTTCAGCATCGTCCATTGCGCAAAATCCGGCGACGATGTTGCGATCGCGCTTGATCATCACCTCCGAAAGCGTCGACCAGACGACCGTCTTGCCGCCCTGCACGAGCCGTTCGTGCACAGCCTCGAAATGGGGCTCGAAAAACGGTGTTCGCTTGGAACAGACGGTCTCGCCGAGATAAGCGGTGTCGACCGGAGCTTCATCGGCGATGCGAAACCAGAAATCGCGGATCTGATCGGCCGGCCAGTGGAACAGGACCGGTCCCATCGTGAGTGCGTATGGGCTCACCTCTATCTCCACTTTTTTGTCTTGAACGCGCCCTGGGTCTCCTTGCCGCCTTCCGTCAGCGACAGGAGGCCTGAAAGATCGGGCACACGGTCGTCCATGATGTCGTCCACGGCGCGGCGATAGGCCGAAACCACCGCCTTCACATAGGAGCGCGAACGCTGCCGGCCCTCGATTTTCAGTGCCGTCACACCGGCCCGCACCAGATCGGGCAGCAGCGATGACAGGTTGAGGCTGACCGGTTCCTCGAAGGCGTAATAACGCTCATCCTGCGCCGCGGTCCGGTAGCGACCCTTGCAGATGGTCGGATAGCCGGCATTCTCGCCGGCGGCGAAGCAGTCGATCTCGAAACCGCCGAGCTGCGCCGACATGGCGCCATCGGCCTCCTCGACATACTGCACGGCGCTGGCCGGCGAGCACACGCCGTCCATATTGGTTGACACGCCGGTGACGTAATTGGTCAGGCTGCAGCGCCCCTCCGCCATCATGCCGATATTGCCGAAGACGAAAGCTTCGATCTCGCAGGGAATTTCGCGGTGGATGGCGCTGATTTCCGCAACCGTGAGGATGCGCGGCAGCACCACCCGCTTGATATCGAATTCCCGGCAGTAAAACCGGATCGCCTCCGGCGACGACGCGCCGGCCTGCACGGAAAGGTGCAGGCGAAGATCGGGATAGTTGCGCGCCGCGTAATCGGCCACCGCCAGGTCGGCGACGATAACGGCGTCGACCCGAACCTGTGCCGCCGTATCGACGGCATCGAACCACATCTGTGTGCCCGGCGCGGTGGCGAAGGAATTGACGGCCAGAAGCACTTTCGCCCGGCACTCATGGGCGTAGGCGACCGACTGTTCGAGCGACTGGCGCGAGAAATTGAGACCGGGGAAGTTGCGGGCATTGGTGGCGTTCGCCAATCCGCAATAGACGGCATCGGCTCCTGCATCCACCGCGGTCTTGAGAGCGGCGGGCGTACCGGCCGGGCAAACGAGTTCCGGGCGGTGGTCGAGCGCCATCATACGGTTTTCTCCCGTCGGCGCAGCCGTGTCAGAACGAACCGCAACGGTGCGAAAAACCGGCCGCCGATCTCAAGCACATCATCGACGATGCTGCCATCCAGATCGTCGAGTGCGTTGCGCAGGCAAACGGCCGCCTCCGTGTTTCCGCCGATCCGGATGTCGCGGGAGAAGAACAGCGCGTCTGAATCGCCGTCGCCGTCGATGATCCGGAACAGCGCCGCGAATGGACCGGTGATGGTCGCGGTGCCCGTCAGCCGTTCGGATCGGCGGTGGGCAGTGAGCTTCGGCGCCTGCGGGTCGGGTTGCAAATGCAGGGTGAAAGGCAGTTCCTCGACATCGATCACGAAGGAGGACGCAATATGCGGCCCCAGGCGCTCGAACAGTTCCGGGCGGCGCTGCGCCACATCCGTGACAATGCGGGAAAGAAGCGGTTGCAGCGGAAACAGGGGCAAGGGCGTCAGAGCCATGCCCAGCAATCTCGGGCCGAAGGCAATGGGTTCCGGCCAGGCCAAGGGCCGGTGTGTGTAAGGATCGTGCGGTTCGGTGTGGTGTGTGCTCATCGCCTTCCTCTGCTGTGGAGCGGCCAGGAAAACCTGCGACGAACAGTTGTCGAATTCAGTTACGATACCGGTCATTTCGCCGCAATCAAAGCGGTTTACGACCCCAAAATCCGGCATCGCCTTGATCTCGATCAAGGAAATTGTCTTATGGTGCGGCCGGCGGCGAACGTGCCGGCGTTTGGCGCTGAAATGCGTGGTCAGTTGACTAGGAATTCACCGTCGATTTTACGCCATTCACCCGGCTTGATGAGCTGTTGGTGCGTATAGGCCACCGAGTGCAGCGGCCCATCGAGTTTTTCCTGCCAGAAATCCAGAAAACCGAACAGTTTGGGGAAATCCGGCGCCATATCGTAGTCCTGCCACAGATAGGTCTGGAGCATGCCCTTGAAATCCGGCATGCGGTAGTAGATCTGGGCCGTGGTCAGCCCATGGCCGGCCAGCATCAACTCGATATCTCTCGTTGTCATGCGATCCTCATTTCCTGTTGGCCTGAGGATAATGCCAGATTCGACCGCGAAATCAAAATCATATCACAGTGATTCATAAGTGATAACAATATGTTAGCACTCGATTTCAGCGAGTGCTGATTGCTGCTGATCCGCTGTGGAGCCCGTCTGCCCCAAAACAGCAATGACAACACGGTGTCGTTGACGGGAACGATAGAACTGCCCACCTCCCGTTCGCGTACTTTTCAAGAATTACAATTGCTTCGAACAGTGCAGATCAGGAGGTTGTGTGCCGGATTGCGTGGCAGTATTGTCATTGCCTGGTGTCGGGAGGCAATCATGGCCCAAGTGCTTCAGGCTCAGCATAATCTTGTGACGCTGCGATGCGCCTGGCGGCCGGGGCCGGGCGGTGGCGAGGTCATCATCCGGTTGATGGATGGCCGGGAGCCTGTCGCGGAAATGGCGCTTCCGGCGGCCGAATTCGGGTTGCAGGAAACCCTTTCTCCAAAAGCCTATCGCAGTGCCGACCTCAGGCTGCCGGACATGCTTGAGAAAATGCTGCATGAGGCAGTCGCCCGCATCGCGCCTGACATGCCGCTTTGGATCCACATTGCGCGCGGCGCCGGTGCCCTGGCGATCCTTCCCTGGGAACTGCTCTTGCGCCGCTATTCGATCCTTGAAAACACCGCAATCCTGCGCGTCCCCAATTTCCTCGCCGATCCGTTCACGATTGGCACCCATACCGAAATGGTAGTGTGTATCTCGTCGCCCCGTGCCAAAATGCCGTTTCCGGCGGTCGAATATGCGCACCGCATGGTGCACGATGTCTCGCAGATGGCCAGCCGCCCGGTCACGCTGCACGTCTTTGCCGATCTTGATGCCTTTCAAGACCTTGCCGGTCTTTCGGGCAGCGGGCTTTGCGATGTTGTCGTCCACGATCCGTCCAGAATGTCGTTCGATGGAACGGTTCGGATCGATC
This sequence comes from Rhizobiaceae bacterium, assembly GCA_028279875.1. GTDB lineage: Bacteria > Pseudomonadota > Alphaproteobacteria > Rhizobiales > Rhizobiaceae > Hoeflea_A. Next base: position 3,571 of record JANQMU010000014.1, on the reverse strand, counting down.
GTAATCTCTCAGTGCACGATCACCGGATAACAAACCCGTGGATGCTGTGGATCGCCGAAACGCTGCATGGCCGGCCGGTGGACGCGGTCCATTTCATTTGCCCAGGTTATTTTCACGACACGCGCGGCTCACTGGCGCTTGCCGAAACACCGGTGAAAAACCGCGATTCCGCATGGTCGCGGTTCGTCGCCGCAGAGGAAATCCATGCCTTGCTCGACAGTGTGGGTGCCCATACTGTCGGGTTCACTGCGCCCCATATCGACGTCTGGGCCATGGGCCTCAGGCTGCTGGCATTCCATCTTTCCTGGGTGCGGCCCGGGCCGATCATCATGCATGATGGCGGGGCACAGACATTTGATGATGTGGCGCGAAACTATGCCTGCCTGTTCGATTGGGTGCCGGGGCCGGTTCCGCCGCTATCGACCGAATTTTACTGCCATCCCCGGCTGGTCAATTCCGGTGAAAGGGAGGACCTGGCGGTCGAAAGCATCCTCAAGGTCTCCGAGGACATGCTGGCGCTGGCCGAGGTCCCCGTCGCACATCCCGCGGAATCGATTCTTGACGTGTCAGCGCTCGGCAGCCGCCCAAGCCTGCAAAGCGGCGAATCCTGGGTTGAACTCGCGACACGTCATTTCGATCTCCAGGAGGCAAGCCTGAGCGCCATCGAGCAGGATTCGGGCGTGTCGCCCTCGGAAAAACAGGCGCGTCTGGAAGCCATTCGCTTCATGCGCCACGCCCTTGCAACATCAACGGGAACTGCTGCGCCGCTGGTTGCGTCTGCGCCGACGGCCGACAGCGCCGAGGGCGAGTTATGAGCCACACATTGATCGCCGTGCGGGGCGTGGCGAATATCGAAGACGACAGTCCGATTGTCGCCCGTTTTGAAATACCCGAGCCACCGGGTGTTCCGCAGGGAGGAATCTCGGCCGATCTGGATTGCGACGTCACCGGCGGGCCGTTTCAGGGGCTGATATCAGGCAACATCCTGGATGACGGCCAGATCGTACAGGAATCGGGCGCCGAACTCTGGGGACGGCTGACCGTGCATCCGGCATTCGTCAATGCCATCACCACGTCGGTCCAGGCGGCGGCCCTGGATACGCCGAGCCCGATACGCATCGAGATCGACGAATCAGCGCCGCATGCCGAGATTCTGCCCTGGGAGACCCTGTTCCATCCCCAGGAGGGTTTCCTGGCGCTGGAGGATCGCCTGTCGATCGTCCGTACCGCCCGGTGCCCGAAAGAAGCCGAAATGTGGCCGCTGCGCGGGCCGGTCCGGATTGCGGCGGTTCTGGGTGCGGCGGATGTTTCGGCGCTGGACGAATGGCGGTCCCTGCGGGATGTGCTTGATCAGTTGAACCGTGATTACGAGCTTGTCGTGCTGACCTGTGAACAGGATGTTTATGACGAAGCGGCCGCTGCCGATCCGAACCGGATCAGCGCCGAGTGGATCCCCGGTGACGCGCAGGAGCTCACAAACCGATTGAAGGATCTGCGGGCCCATCTGATCCATCTGTTTGCGCACGGCTCATCGGACCATGAGGGCTATCTGGAGGTAACCGATCCGGTTGCCCATGAATCCGGGGGCGCGCCGATATATCTGGAGGCCGCTGGTCTTGCATCCAAGATCCGCGGGGCCTGGCTGGTTACGCTCAATGCCTGTTCGGCCGGTGGCGCCACGAACGCCACCAATTCGCTGGCCTATGAGCTGGTTGCGCGCGGCGTCTCGGCGGCCATCGGAATGCGCGAGCGGGTCTCGCCCGAGACGGCGAATACGTTTACACGCACGCTCTATCGTGAGGTTTTTCGCCATCTGGCCGAGCATCTCGAACAGGGTGAAGTCGAACTCGACTGGAGCCAGGTCATGGTCAAGGCGCGTGCCGCACTGTGCAGTGCCAGCACACCCGGCCCGCTGAAACTGGTGGCCAGCAAGGTCAAGACCTGGACTCTGCCGGCCCTCTATACCCAGGTCCGGCCGGCGAGTGTGCAGATCCTGCCTCGGGATTCGACCCTTTCCGACCAGAGGGTGTCGGATCTGGTCAAGAAGATCGCTGAGCTGCGACGCCAGAAGGCCGCGCTTGACGCGATGGGATTTCCGGAACATGTGCTGAGCAACATGCATGCCATGGTCGATGCCGAGATTGCGGCAAGAGAAGCCGAGCTGACAGGCTAGTGGACTGGCCGGCGACACTGCAAACAAATGCCTGGATCGGCGACCGTGCCGCGGCCGCGGACACCGGCCTTGAGGCCCGCCGCTGGCTGTTTCGCGACGGCATCGAAACGCCACAGCAATATCTGCGGCCGGGCGCGCCGCCTGACGACCGGGACTGGCAAGATCCCCGTGTCGGCTGGGGACTGGTCATGCGGGACGATCCGGACGTTCCCACCGAGACCAAGGCGCGGGCCGGAGATGCGCCGGAGACACTGCGGCAACTTGTCGAGGCACGCGGCGATGCCCCGGTGTTGCGCTGGCACCCGGACCTGCCGCCGGGTCGGCTGCGCTGCTACCGACGCGACGGCACCGATGAGGTGCTTCAGATCGCAAATCTGAATTACGGGACCGATGCCGGAGCGATCCCGAAATATCTTCTCTTGTTCGGAACACCCGATATCCTGCCCTGGTCTTTGCAATACGAATTGCAGACAACCCATTTCGTCGGGCGACTGCCACTGACTGGAAACGGTCTTGAGAATTATGTCGAGGCACTGATCAGCGAGTGGTCCGCTGCCCCGACCAATGCGCTCAACACGGTCCTTTGGGCGGTCGTCCACGATCAGGAAGATATCACGGCGCTCATGCGCGATGAACTCGCTGATCCCGTCAGCCGTCGTTTCGCCGAGTATGCCGAACTCGCCGCCGGCTGCCGGTTTATCGACGGAAAGGCCGAACCGGCGACGTCCGGGCGATTGCTGGAAGCGTTGTCCGCAACGCATCCCTCGCTGGTTGTCACCACCAGCCATGGGATGACCGGGCCGCTCGACAACGCCGCGGCCATGGCGGCGGACCTCGGCGTTCCGTTGGATCAGGCCGAAACGCTGCTTCCGCTCGGCGATCTCACTGGTCCAGCGGCGGCGCACGGCGCGATCTGGTATGCGCATGCCTGCTGTTCGGCGGGCAGCGATGCATCGACGGCCTATGGCGGTCTGTTGCCGGCGGGCAGCGATGTCGACCAATTGCTGAGCGCGGTTGCCGGGCTCGGTGCGCGGACGGCACCCATGCCGGAAAAACTGCTGGGCTCGGAGAAGCCGATCCGTGCGTTTGTCGGTCACGTGGAACCGACATTCGACTGGAGCATCCGGGCGCCCGGCGCCAAACAGTCGATGACAAAGGCGATCGAAAAGACGCTGTATACTTGCCTGTTCGGGGTCAAATCCGAGCCGATCGGCATGGCATTGGAAAGCTGCCGCACGGTGGCCAGCAGCCTGGGTTCGACGGTCGCGGAGGCTCGCCGCCGCTACGGGCGACGGGATACGAGCCTCAACGGCGAGGCGCTGGCCTGCCGGCTGATGTGGGCGGATTGGCGCAGTCTCGTGATGCTGGGTGATCCGACCGTCGGCATTCCGTTTCCCG
>JANQMU010000158.1 GCA_028279875.1 Rhizobiaceae bacterium | reverse complement strand
CAGCATAGGCCACACGCGCCATTGGAGGAATTAGAAAGAAGGAAACTGTTATGACCGTATCTGCCGAACGCGCCGCTGTCGAAAACCAGTTGCCCGGTGGAGATCGGCCGTCCCTTATTGTCCAGCGCCGAGACCGGATAACGTTCGGCGGCAGTACCGTCCAGCCGGGTCGCGTTGACGACAAACCCGTCGGCATCATTGTCGGCAGCGGTGAGTGCCAGGGTGTTGCGTCCATCGCGCTCGAAGATAAGAACATCGGCCGGCTGTTTGTCGATCAGGGCCCGCCAGGCCGGTTCCGCATCGTCGTCCGCCAAACCGGAGGACAGAAATACCAGCGATCCCGGAGACGTGTTCTCATAGGCGGTCAACAGCGACGACAGGGCGGTCAGCCGGTCGCTCTTGATCGGCCGTGGTTCGGCCGCCTGCAGCCTTTCACGAGCCGTCGTGGCCGAATCGGGGATGGCGTTGTGCCGGCGCTCGGCGGTGAACACCAGCGACACCGGCCGGTCGGCTTCCTCTGCATGCGTGATGAGGCGGTCGGCCACCGCGACCCGATCGCTCCAGTCCGGCGCGGTTGCCCAGCCATTGTCCATCAGCATGATCAGCGGTCCGTCGCCGCTCATCTGTATTTCATCCGGATTGAGCACCGGCCTGGACAGGGCGAAAACCACGAGGGCGGCGACCAGCAGCCGCAGCAGGGTCAGCCACCAGGGGCTCTTGGACGGGGTTTCTTCCTTCTTGAGCACGCGTGCCAGAATGCGCAGCGGTGGAAACAGTTCCGTTTTTGGGCGTGGCGGGGTCAGCCGCAACAGCCACCAGATGATCGGCAGCGCGAGAAGACCCAGCAGAATCGCCGGGGCGCCGAAGGCAAGCGGCAGGGCGCTCACCGGGCAATCCCCCCGATGCCGCCCGGAACGCCGGACAGATGGGTGTGAAGCGAGACAAGCGCCGTCGAAGCAGGCTGGTCGGTGTGGTGGGTGATGAAATTCCAGCCGAGACGACGCAGGTTTTCCGCGATGCCGTCTCGCCGCGCCAGATAGGCCCTGCGATAATCCTCATGGACGGTCTGGGCGCGTCCCGCCGTCAGCTTGTCGCCGCTTTCGGGGTCGATGAATTCGGTCCGGCCGCTATAGGGAAAGCTCTCCTCGACCGGATCGCAGATCTCCAGCACATGGCCGCGGATGCCGCGCTTGGCGACCGGCGCCAGTTTTTCGATGACCGCCTCGGCCGGATCGAGGAAATCCGAAATCAGGACGAGATCGCTGTGCCGGCCGATCTGCGTGAGATCGGGGAAGGTGTCGGCCATGCTTTGCAGGCTGAGGGCGGCAGCCAGCCGTTCGGCGGCATTGCGCGCCGAAACCGGATCCATGACGCCCGGACAGGCAATGCGTTCGCCCGAGCGCGCCAATATCTCGGCGAGAGCGAGCAGGACGACCATCGCCCGGCTTTGCTTGGACACCGGAGCGAGTGTCGACCGGAACAGCATGGATGGCGAGGAATCGGCCCACAGCCAGACTGTATGCGCGGCCTCCCACTCACGGTCGCGGACATAGGTGTGGTCGTCGCGGGCCGAGCGGCGCCAGTCGATCCGGGCGAGGCTTTCGCCTTCGACATAGGGGCGGAACTGCCAGAAATTCTCCCCGATGCCGCGCTTGCGCCGCCCGTGCCAGCCGGCAATCACCGTGTTGGCGACACGGCTGGCTTCGACGAGCAGGTCCGGAACATAGGCGGCGCGCTGGCGGGCGCGGGCCAGCGCCGAGGGTGTGGTGACCGCCTCGGCGGCCTGTCCGATCGCCGCCATCTAGCCTCCACGTGCCTTGGCGACGAGGCCGGAGATGACGTCGCGGATATGCACGCCTTCGGCGCGGGCGGCAAATGTCAGCGCCATACGGTGCTGAAGAACCGGTTCGGCCAGCGCATAGACATCATCGACCGACGGGGCCAGGCGGCCGTCATACAGCGCCCGGGCGCGGGCGCACAGCATCATTGCCTGTCCGGCCCGCGGACCCGGGCCCCAGGCGACCTGGCGGTCCGTGTCCTCGTTTCCGGTGCCCGGCCGGGCCGAGCGGACAAGCGACAGGATCGCGTCGACAACCGATTCGCTGACCGGCATGCGCCGTACGAGCGCCTGGATTTCCTGAAGGCGCGAAGCCGTCAGGACGGGTTTTGCCGCGGTGTCCTCGGTGCCGGTGGTTTCCAGAAGGACCCGGCGTTCGTCGTCGATATCGGGGTAGAGCACGTCGATCTGCATCAGGAAGCGGTCCAGTTGCGCTTCGGGAAGCGGGTAGGTGCCCTCCTGTTCCAGCGGGTTCTGGGTGGCGAGCACATGAAACGGACGCGGCAGGTCATGCCGGGCGCCGGCGACCGTGACATGGTATTCCTGCATGGCCTGCAGCAGCGCCGACTGGGTTCGCGGCGAGGCGCGGTTGATTTCATCGGCCATCAGCAATTGCGTGAAAATCGGCCCCGCGACGAATCGGAAGGACCGCTTGCCCTCATCGTTCTGGTCCATCACCTCGGATCCCAGAATGTCGGAGGGCATCAGGTCCGGGGTGAACTGGATCCGGTTGTCGTCCAGGCCGAGCACCGTTCCAAGCGTTGCCACCAGCTTCGTCTTGGCAAGGCCGGGCACGCCGACCAGCAGCGCATGACCGCCGGACAGGACCGACAGGATCGTCTGCTCGACGACCTTTTGCTGGCCGAATATCACATTGCCGATTTCCCGGCGAACGGCGGCGATATCGGCCAATGCGGCCTCGGCGGTTGCAACCACCGCATCGTCATCCATGGCCGGTGCGGTACTGTCTACAATGCCCATACTCATTCTCCGTCGCTTTGAGTTCGGCGCGAACATCACATATATCATGCATTATGTGGCGCGGCCCGGAATTCCATCAATGGCTTGTGGATGTTTTGTGCCCCATGAGTTGCATGTTTGCCAATTCGCCATAATTGAACAATTTGTGATTAGCGACGAAGCTGGACCAGACGATGGCAAAAGGCGAAATATCCGCGGTGCGCGACGCCGCCGGTCTCGAGGCCCTGATCTCCCGGGCCGCATCCACCGAAAAGGGGCTGCCGCCGGTCGACCGGTGGAACCCGGAATTCTGCGGCGATCTCGACATGGAAATTCGCGCCGACGGAACCTGGTTCTATATGGGAACGCCGATCGGCCGGGCGCCGCTCGTGCGGCTGTTTTCAACGGTACTGCGCAAGGATGAGGACGGCAAGACCTATCTGGTCACGCCGGTCGAAAAGATCGGCATCCGGGTCGAGGATGCGCCGTTTGTCGGCGTCGAAATGAATGTCAGCGCGCGGGGGCCGGACCAGGTGCTGACCTTCCGGACCAATGTCGGTGATGTGGTCGAAGCCGGGAAGACGCATCCGCTGCGCTTCGAGATCGCCGGCGAGACCGATCAGCTCAAGCCCTATCTGCATGTGCGCGGGCGGCTCGAAGCGCTGGTCAGCAGGGCGTTGATGTATGACATCGTCGACCTTGGCGGGCCCGAAACCATCGAGGGTATCGAGACCTTCTGCGTGCGATCGGGCGGCGTCGCTTTTCCGGTCATGCCGATGGAGCAGTTGGAGGCACAGTCCCTGTGAGGGATGTTGCGGATGATGAATTCAGCGCCGCGACCTTTCGGTCGCGAGCGGTCGAGCGGGGCGATGTCGAGGACTGGCGCCAGTATGGCGACCATGTGCTCAATCTCGACATTGCCGAGCGGCTGGCGGCGCAAACGCTTCGCGATGCCGCGGTGCTGGTTCCGCTTGTCGACCATGGCGACCGCACAGGCGTTCTGCTGACCCAGCGCACGGCGGCCATGCGCACCCATTCGGGACAGATCGCTTTTCCCGGCGGTGCCGTCGATCCCGACGATCCGTCGATCGAGGCGGCGGCCATGCGTGAAGCCGATGAGGAGATCGGGCTGTCACCGTCCGCCATCGAACCGGTCGGTCGCTTGCCGCATTACCTGACGGTCACCGGATTTCGCATCACCCCGGTGCTGGCCGTCATTCGCGGCGACTATTCGATGACGCTCAACCGGCAGGAGGTGGACGATGCCTTCGAGGTGCCGTTCGATTTCCTGATGAACCCGGCCAACCACAACCGCGAAAGCCGGTTCTGGGAGGGCAGAGAGCGGCATTTCTATGCCATGCCCTACAAGGACCGCTACATCTGGGGCGTCACGGCAGGTATTTTGCGAACTCTCTATGAGAGGCATTATTCATGAGCGGTGCGGCAAGCATTGGCGATGCCGGATGGTTCCGGGATCCGACGCTGCAAAAGGTGTTGGCGCTGCTCAATGACGGGGACGGCGAGGCACGCGTCGCCGGCGGTGCCGTGCGCAACGCGCTGATGGGCCAGCAGGTCGGCGACATCGATATTGCCACCACCCTGAGGCCCGACGCCGTGATTGAGCGGGCCCGAAAGGCCGGCATCAAATCGGTGCCGACGGGAATTGCCCACGGAACCGTGACACTCGTCGCAGACAAGCATCCCTTTGAAGTCACCACTCTGCGTGTCGACATTGCCACGGATGGCCGGCGTGCCGATGTGGCGTTCGGCACCGATTGGACGGCCGATGCGCAGCGCCGTGATCTGACGATCAACGGGCTTTATGCGGATGCCGCGGGCAATGTGATCGATCTGGTCGGCGGCATTGCGGATATCGAGACCGGAACCGTGCGCTTCATCGGCGATGCCGACACGCGGATCGAAGAGGATTTCCTGCGCATCCTGCGTTTCTTCCGCTTCTTTGCCTGGTACGGCAAGGGCCGCCCGGACGCCGACGGGCTGCGCGCCTGTGCGCGGCTGAAATCGGGCCTTTCAAACCTGTCGGCCGAGCGGGTCTGGTCGGAACTCAAGCGTCTGCTCGCGGCGCCCGATCCGTCGCGGTCGATGCTGTGGATGCGCCAGTCGGGTGTGCTGTCGGCGGTGCTCGAAGAAAACGACAAATGGGGCATTGACGGGCTTTTCGGCCTTGTGCGCGCCGAAGCGGCGCTCGGCTGGGATCCCGATCCGCTGCTGCGGCTAATGGCGATTGTGCCGCCGGATCGCCCCCGCATGGCGGCCATGGCAAAGCGGCTGCGGCTGTCGAAAGCCGAGAGCCGGCGCGTGGTCGAATGGGCCGGTCAGGAGAGTTTTTCCGACGATGTGGCGGAGGCGCAGCTCCGACGCCTGCTTTACGAGGGTGATCCGCAGGCCATCATCGACCGTATACGGCTTCGATTGAGCGTCCTTCGGGTCAAGGCCGAGACGGATGATTCGGTGCTCGTGGCGGCTGCCGCGATGTCGCGTCTCCTGACGGTGGCGACCGGTTGGACAAAACCCGTTTTCCCGCTGAAGGGCAAGGATCTGGTGTCCCGCGGCATCGTTCCGGGTCCAGCGGTCGGCCAAGTGTTGGCCGATCTGGAACAGGCCTGGCTGGAAAGCGATTTTGGGCTCACCGGAGAGGAGTTGCTGGCGCGGCTTGAACCGTCCGGTGAATGAACACGAGGAAGTTCCGATGACCTATCTGACCCGGTTGGCCGTCCTTGCCATGGGCATGTCCATGATGATCGCCGCAGTTGTTCCGTCAGCACAGGCCCAGGTGACGGCCGACCAGATGACCTGTGCTGAGGCGGTCGCCACCTATGAGCGCAACGGGCGCATCTATGTGCGCACCGGCAGCGGTGCCGTCCTGCCGATCTATGACGGGGTGCCGGTAAGCCAGAAGTCGAAATTAAGATGCAACTCTGCAGATGAGAGCCGTCAGCGCTACAATGTCCGGACCAACGATGCGCGCTACTGCACCATTTCCTACGTCTGTCGCGCCTACTGACCGTCGTGGCGGTTTGAGGGTTTCCGGATAATCGGAAACCAGTCCTCGCGCAGCGTCTGGCCGGGACGCATGTCATGGCCGGGAAAGGGCGGCGACGTACGTCCCGGGCGCTCCACATAGCGGGCGTCGTCGCCGAGCAGCCGCAGGGAAAAGGCGCGCCGCCGGGTTGTGGCTTCATTGCCCCTTGCGCCGTGCAGCGTCTTAAAGTGGAAGGCAACGGCATCGCCCGGCTCCATCGGCCATTCGAGGATGCGATACCGCTCCGGTTCGGCGTCGGGATCGGGCACCGGCAGATAATCGCCGGGCGATTCGTAGAAATCCGCCTCCGACAGCCAGCGTGTCGGCAGGACTGGCTTTTCCCATCGGTGCGATCCGGCGACCAGCCGCAGAGAGGCATCGGTGACCGGGTCGACCGGTATCCAGAAACTCAGGGTCTGGTCGCCATCAACAAAATAATAGGGCGAGTCCTGGTGCCATGGCGTCGGTTTTGAGGTGCCCGGTTCCTTCACCAGGACATGGTCGTGGAACATCTGCACCCCGTCGCTCCGCATCAGGCGAGCCGCTGTCTCGGCGACCGGGGATTGGTGCACGAATTCGGCAAATTCGGGAATGCGCGTCCAGTTGCAGTAATCGTCGAAAAACCGGCCGCGCTCACCGTCCTGCAGGTTTTCCGCGGCATAGGGGCCGGGCTCTGCGAGGTTCCTGTCGATGCCGGCGATCAGCGTGTCGACCCAGTCGGTGAACAGGCCGGGGAGAAACACGGCGCCGTCCCGCTGGTAGGCGTCCACCTGCTGCTCTGAAACGATTTCTGCCATGGCTGTTCAACGCTCCTGATGATCCGGTCATCAAGACCATGATCGCTTACAGGCGATGCGTAAAGGGACCGGGTCGGAAAATGGTGGCCGCACCGGACCTGACTGGTTGTTTTCCGCGTCTGGCCGGACTGCTATGTTGCCGGGGCAACAGGACGACAGGCAAACATAATGGCTTCCAATACTGCGGTGCAGATCACCCCGCCGACGGCGACGTTTTCGACCCAAGAAAACGATGACTCCTATCTCAGCACCAATGCGTTTGCGGAGACGGCGCTCGAGGGCGCCAAGCGCGAGGGGCTGCTGCTTGCGGTGCGGGCCCGCTGGATCGCCCTGGCGATTATCGCGGCCATCCTGCCGATCATCAATCCCAACTGGGACGTCATCTATTATTACGTGCCGCTGGCGCTGTTCGCGCTGATCGGCTGGGCGCAATTGCAGATTGGCAGGGTCGGCCAGTCGCGTCCTGAGTTGCTGCTGATATTTTGCGATCTGGCCCTGATGACACTGGTCACCATCGTTCCCAACCCATTCAACGATCTGGATTGGCCGCTGGCGATGCAATACCGGTATGGCGGCTTTATCTTCTTCTTCGTGCTGCTGGCTGGAGCGACGCTCGCCTATTCCTGGCGCACGGTTATCGCGTTCGGAACCTGGACGGCCGGTCTCTGGACGGCCGGCGTTTTGTGGGTTTATCTCATGCCGAATAGCCAGCCGGCGCTCACCGAGGCCGTCACGGCTGCCCTTGGCGATCATAAACGAATGATCGGTGTCCTCGACCCCAATGCCATCCACTTCGGCTGGCGGGTGCAGGAGGTTGTGGTGTTCGTGATTGTGGCCGTGACTCTGGCCATAACGGTTCGGCGCTCCAACGAGTTGCTGAAAAGCCATGCGGCCTCCGAACGGGAACGCAGCAATCTTGCGCGCTACTTTTCGCCCAACGTGGTTGCCGAGCTTGCGCAAAACGACGAGCCGCTGAAGACCGTGCGCACGCAAGATGTTGCCGTCATGTTTGTCGATATCGCCGGCTTCACCGCTTTTGCCGACGGACGGGACCCGGAAGATGTCATCCGGACCCTGCGTGATTTCCACGGCCGCATGGAGCGTGCTGTTTTCGACAATGGCGGCACACTGGACAAATTTCTCGGCGATGGCTTGATGGCGACCTTCGGGACGCCGCTTGCCGGCGAGGCTGATTGCGGTAACGCACTGCGCTGCGCACGGGCGATGATCGAATCGATCGATGACATGAACCGCGCCCGCGCGGCGGCCGGCCAGCCGCAGCTCCAGGCCGGTTTCGGGCTCCACCACGGGCCGGTTGTTCTGGGTGACATCGGTGCAAACCGGCTGGAATTTGCGGTCATCGGCAGCACCGTCAACGTCGCCAGCCGCTTGCAGGGGCTTTCCCGGACTTTCGATTGTGCACTGGTCGCCAGCGACGATCTCGTCCGGCAGACCAGGAGCGAGGCCGCCACGTCCGGCCGCGAATTCGATGGTCTGGTCGAGCGGCCGGCACAGGCGATACGGGGGATCGAGAGGCCGCTCGTCGTGTGGAGTCTCGCAAAACCGTGGAATGAGGCGGGTTAGAGTATCGGGCGACAATATTGAACCCTTTGACCGGCTTGCCCGATGTAAGCCAGACGTGCTTCAGGGCCAGCGCACTGCCGGCGGCATGGATGACAGGATGGAATCCACATTGCCGCCGGTTTTCAGGCCGAAAATCGTGCCGCGGTCGTAAAGCAGGTTGAACTCGACATAGCGGCCGCGGCGAACCAGTTGCTCGTTGCGGTGGTGCTCGTTCCAGCCGGTGTTGAAATTGGCGCGCACCAGTTTCGGATAGGCGACGGCGAATGCCCGGCCGACATCCTGGACGAAGGCGAAATCCGCCTTCCAGCCACCCACCGATTCCTTGGACCGCAGCCAGTCGAAGAAGATGCCGCCGACGCCCCGTGGTTCGTCGCGGTGCTTGAGGTAGAAATACTCGTCACACCATTCCTTGTATCGCTGGTAGTCAGCTACTCCGTGGCGTGAGCAGGCAACCTGCATGGCCTTGTGAAACAGCTTGGTGTCGGGATCGTCCTGGTTGCGGCGGCTTTGGAGCATCGGCGTCAGGTCGGCGCCGCCGCCGAACCATTGGGTTGAGGTGACGACCATTCGGGTGTTCATATGGACCGCCGGAACATGCGGATTGACCGGATGGGCGATCAACGAAATGCCGGAGGCCCAGAAACGCGGGTCGAGTTCGGCACCGGGGATCTGCTGGCGGAACTCCGGCGAGAATTCGCCATGAACGGTCGAGGTGTGGACCCCGATTTTCTCGAAGACCCGGCCGCGCATGATGGACGCGATGCCACCGCCGCCGCGTCCTTCGTCACGCTGCCATTCGGTCCGCTCGAAGCGCCCGGGCGGGTCTTCTGACAATTGGCCCGTCAGGTCATTTTCAAGCTGCTCGAGGCTCGAGCAGATCGCGTCGCGCAGGGATTCAAACCAGACGCGCGCCTGCTCTTTCTTTTCCTCCAATCCGTCCGGCAGACCGATCGGAAGGTTTGGTCTTTTCATTGAAAATATCCCCGTCAATGCCCTTGCGTTATTTAACAGTAACCCCACAGCGATTCCATAGGGACGGAGGCCGAATACTTGCGCTTTCTTCGGTTTTTTCGGCACCGATTGCGACTCGCCAAAATGGCGATTTGTCCCTATTATCAGAGATGAAGGTGCCGGTTATGACAAGAGTTCCGACAATTCCGCCGATGGACGGATTGCGGCGGCAGATCAGAAAGGGGCGTCGTCATGACGGCGCGGCCGGGCGTGATTCCTTTGTCCGCGAAACCTTCCGGCTGCCGCGCGGCGCAGCCCGGCAAAAGGCCCGTGAATGGTTCGACGCATGGCCGAAGGCGGCCTACTGGACCGAAGTCGAAAGCTGGCGCCAGCTTCCCGACAATCAGATCGAGTTCACCATGCGGCGGCTGCCGTCGGCGGACTGATTTTGATCATTCCGTTTCATCCGTCGTCTGCCGGAGTGCCTCGCCGGCGATCAGGGCAGTCGATATCGCCAGGTTGAGCGAGCGCCGCTCCGGCACCATCGGAATGCGCAGCCTGATATCGGCCGCCCGGTGGACCTCGTCGGGCACGCCGGCGCTCTCCCGGCCGAACAGCAGGATGTCGCCGGGCCGGAAAGCAAAGCGCCGGTAGGACTGCTCGGCCCGGGTGGTGGCGAGGATCAGGCGCCGCGACCCGGCGTTCCACTCGAGAAAATGCCGCCAGGTGGGGTGGCGCCGCATCACCGCCTGTTCGGCATAATCCATGCCGGCCCGGCGAAGGGCGCGGTCCGACATGTCGAAACCGGCCGGTTCGATGATATCCACCGCCAGGCCGAGACAGGCGGCCATGCGCAGGATCGTCCCGGTATTGCCCGGAATGTCCGGCTGGTAAAGCGCAATGCGCAGATCGCTGGTCATGCTTTCGTTCCCGCGGCTGTCGGCACAAGGGCAAATCACGGGCGTGACCAAATTGCAACAGATGGCGGTATCGGAAGGACCGTTGGATGTTTTTGCCAATGCTGCGGTGGAAGTTGCCGGCGAATCGGGATAGATAGCGTGGCTCTTGACTGGATTGAATCGGAGGACACATTCATGGATTGCATTGATACCGTCCAACCTTCGATGGTTGCTGCCGCTGCGCCAGCGATGTTTCCGGTCCCGACCCGGCCGTTTATAGACTGACCCGCCGGGTCCCTTTCGGAAATCCCTGACGCCTGATTTTCGTATTATCGTGCCCCGAGCACGGATTTTCTGAGCATACGCAGCTCGTCCAATCGGCACCGATCCGGTGATGACCGCACTTTGCGGTCGATATCTGCCATTGCACGGGCCATTGCTCCCAGATGACTGAGGCTGAATCATGTTTGGCTGGTTTGAAAGACGTTTAGACCCCTATCCCGAGGTCCCGACCGGGCAACCGCCGGACCGGTTCCTGCCGTTTTGCTGGCACTATTCAAAGGACGCGGCGCCGTGGCTGCTGATCATGTCGTTGCTGACCGCGGCGATCTCGGTCGGCGAGGTGTTTCTGTTCGGCTTCCTCGGCGATATCGTCAACTGGCTCACGGCATCCTCGCGCGAGGATTTCCTTGCCGATGAAGGCGTGCGTCTGTTCTGGATGGGCGCGCTTGTGCTGATCGGCCTGCCGGTCATCGTCTGGATCCAATCGATGCTGACCCACCAGACCCTGCTCGGCAACTACCCGATGATCGCCCGGTGGCAGATGCATCGCCATCTGCTGGGCCAGAGCCTGTCCTTCTTTTCCGACGAGTTCGCCGGCCGCGTTGCCACGCGGGTGATGCAGACGTCCCTGGCGATTCGCGAGGCGGTGATGACGGTGCTCGATGTGCTGGTCTATGTCGCGGTGTATTTCCTGACCATGCTGGCGCTGGTGATGGCGGCGGATCTGCGTCTGGCGGTGCCGCTGGTGGTCTGGCTGGCGGTTTATGTCGGCCTCATCTGGTACTTCGTTCCGAAGATGAAACGCATCGCGCGGGAACAGGCCGATTCGCGCTCGATGATGACGGGGCGGGTCGTTGACAGCTACACCAATATCTCGACGGTCAAGCTGTTCTCCCATGCCGGCCGCGAGGAAGGTTACGCGCGCCACGCCATGGACGAGTTCCTGGAAACGGTGCACCGGCAGATGCGGCTGGTCACGCTGTTCCACGGGATCGTCTATTTCTGCAACTCGGTGCTGCTGTTCGTCATCGGCTTCCTGGCGATCAATCTGTGGCTGGCCGATTCGATTTCCGTTGGGGCCATCGCCACCACCATGGCGCTGTGCCTTCGGATATTCGGAATGTCGCACTGGGTCATGTGGGAGGTTTCGGCCCTGTTCGAGAATATCGGTGTCGTCATCGACGGCATGTCGATGATGGCCAAGCCGCACCAGGTGACGGATCGCGATCCGCAGAAACAACTGGTGGCGACGGACGGCAAGATTGCCTTCGAGAACATCCGGTTCCACTACGGCAAGGATGGCGGGGTGATCGACAATCTGTCGCTGGTGATCGAACCGGGCGAGAAAATCGGTCTCGTCGGACGGTCCGGCGCCGGCAAGACGACGCTGACCAATGTGCTGCTGCGGTTCTATGATCTGGAGGCCGGCCGCATCCTGGTCGACGGCCAGGATATCGCGCAGGTCACGCAGGACAGCCTGCGGGCCCAAATCGGTGTCGTGACCCAGGACACATCGCTGCTGCACCGCTCGATCCGCGAAAATATCGGCTACAGCAAGCCCGGTGTCTCGGATGAGGAGATCATCGATGCGGCGGTCCGGGCCAATGCCTGGGATTTCATCCAGGATCTGGCCGACCAGCAGGGGCGTACCGGGCTCGATGCCCATGTCGGTGAGCGCGGGGTGAAACTCTCGGGCGGTCAGCGCCAGCGCATAGCCATCGCGCGGGTCTTCTTGAAGGACGCGCCGATCCTGGTGCTCGACGAAGCGACATCGGCGCTGGATTCGGAAGTCGAGGCGGCGATCCAGGAAAACCTCTTTGCTCTGATGCAGGGCAAGACCGTGATCGCCATCGCCCACCGCCTGTCGACCATCGCCGAGATGGACCGGCTGATCGTGCTGGATGCTGGTCGCATCGTCGAAACCGGCACCCATGCGCAATTGCTGGAGGGCGGTGGGCTCTATGCCGATCTGTGGTCACGGCAGTCGGGCGGCTTTATCGACAGCGCGCCCGAAACGGAAGAAAACGCCGCCGCCGAATAGGCGGCGGCGAGGGCGGTAATCCGTCCCCACCGGTAGGGGCGGTCCCCGTTGCCGGCACGGATTGCCGTGGCGGTAAATCCGGCTATGGTAGCCGGACAGCAGGAATTGTCTAAGGGGGGACAAGACCGCTATGAAACGTTCGATATTCTCGGGCTTCCGGCGATTCTTTCTGTTTTTCGTCCCGTTGATCCTTGTCCTCGCCGTGATCTCGCATCCCGTCGCGGCGCAAACCGGCCTGACCGCGGTTACCGGCTCGCAGGAAACCGAGAAGGTCGAGGATATCAAGCTGCCGGAAAACCTGACGCCGGAAACCATCCGCCAGCTCGTTTCGAGGCTGAGCGACGAGCAGGTCCGCGAATTGCTGCTGCAGCGGCTGGATGCGGTGGCGGCGTCGGAAACGGCGCAGGATGCGGAAAGCCCGGGAAATGTGTTCAACTATCTGGCGCAGACAATTGCCAGTGTCGGCGTTTCCGTCGGCGAAGCCGTTATCAGGGTGCCGCGCATCTATGACGGGCTTGCCACCGGTGTCGCCAATTTCGTGAAACCGCGCGGCGCCATGGGGGTCTTCCTGCTCATAGCCGGTGTTGTCGGAGCCGTTGCGGGCGCGCTGGTGGTGGAACTGGCCGTTACGCGGATTGCCGGGAAGTGGCGCCGCCAAATCCAACAAAAGGAAGCGCCGGAGGGTCTGAGACAGACGCTTGAGTTGCTGGGCAAGCGGCTGTTGCTGGACATTGCCGGTCTGCTGGCCTTCTTCGCGGTGACCCGTATCCTGATTTCGGTTCTGGTCTCGCAAAGCGATCGGGAACTGGTGCAGGTCTTCATGCTGAGCATGGTGGTCATCCCGCGCGCTGTCGCAGCGCTCGCCCGGTTCCTGCTGGCGCCGAAGGTTCCGGCGCTGCGGCTGGTCCATACGGATGACTGGACGGCGAAGTTCCTCTACTACCATCAGATCGGCATCATTCTTCTCGTCGGCCTGTCATTTGTCATTGTCGAGTTCCAGCGCATGAATGGCGTGCCGATGGGCGAAACGAGAATCGGGTTCTGGCTGAACCTGATCACTTTCGTGTGGATTGCCTATGTGCTGTATCGGGCGCGGACCGGGCTGTCATCCATGCTGCTCGGCGCTGACGGTGACGTCACGGCGGCGGAACGCTGGGTTGCGCGGGCCTACCCATGGGCCGCCATGGTGCTTGTCCTGCTGACATGGCTGCTCGTAGAGATGATCATCGCGTCGGGACGCTTCGATCTGTTGCGGGACGGGCAGCAATATATCACGCTCGGCGCGCTTTTGGCCGCGCCGGCGCTGGACACGATGATCCGTGGGCTGGTCAAACATCTGGTGCCGCCGATGCGGGGCGAGGGAGCGTTGGCGGAAGCCGCCTATCGGTCGACAAAGCGCAGCTATATCCGCATTGGCCGCGCGCTGATGGCGGCGGCGGTTATCGTTCTGATCGCCCGGGTATGGCACATCGATTTCGAAAACCTGGCATCGGCCGGGCTGGGCGCAAGGATTGCCGGAACGCTGTTTGAAAATCTTTTCATTCTGGCGATCGGCTATCTGGTGTGGGAACTGGTTTCACTGTGGCTCAACCGCAAACTGGCCGATGAGCAGACGGCGGCCGGGATCGACCTGGCGGCCGAGGAGCCCGGCGGCGGGGAGGGTGGAGGTGCCGGCGGCTCGCGCCTGTCGACCGTGCTGCCGCTGATGAAACTGTGCGCCCAGGTGACGATCGTCACCCTGACCGTGCTGATTGCCCTCGGCAATCTCGGCATCGACATCACGCCGCTGCTGGCGGGCGCTGGCATTGTCGGCCTGGCGATCGGGTTCGGTGCGCAAACGCTCGTTCGCGATGTCGTCGCCGGCCTGTTCTTCCTGGTCGACGACGCGTTCCGGGTGGGCGAATATCTGGATATCAACGGCACCGTCGGCACCGTTGAGAAGATCTCGGTGCGGTCATTGCAATTGCGGCACCATCAGGGACCGGTGCACACCATTCCCTATGGCGAAATCCCGAAGGTGACCAACAATTCGCGCGACTGGGTGATCGTCAAGCTGAAGTTCACCGTGCCGTTCGACACCGATGCCAACAGGGTCAAGAAACTGTTCAAGCAGATCGGCAAGGACATCATGGAGGCGCCCTATGCCGATGACATCATCCAGACCTTCAAGTCGCAGGGTGTCTATGACGTCAACGATGTCGGCATCGTGGTGCGCGGCAAATTCATGGCCAAGCCGGGCAAGCAGTGGATGATCCGCAAGGATGTCTATTCGCGGGTGCAGAAGATCTTCGCCGAAAACGGCATCGAGTTCGCCCGGCGCGAGGTGCGGGTGAATATACCCGAACGCGAGGACGGCAAGGAGGCGGACGGTCAGGCCGAATCGGCCGTTGCGGCGGCCGCCTCGCAGGCGGTGATCGAAGAACAGCAGCGGCTGGACGAGGAAGCGGCGGCCAAGAAGGCTTGAGGGCCGCCATTGCTGTCGCCGCATCGCCTGCCTATGGTCTGGCCATGATTCTCGACCGCGTTTTCGGCCTGTTTGAACACTGGATCCGCCCGTTCGCAGCCGCTCCGGCTGTGGCTCCGTCCGGCGGCGCGGTGCAATTCCTGATGCACTATGTGCGACAGGCGAAATGGCCCTTTGTCGTGATGGTCCTTCTCGGCGGCCTCGTAGCCTTGCTCGAGGTTGCGCTGTTCTATTTCGTCGGGCGGCTGGTCGATCTGCTGGAATCGGCGGACCCTGCCGCCGGCTGGGCGGGGCTGATGCAGCAGCACGGCCCGGAACTGCTGTTCATGTTCATCGTGGTGCTCGGCGGTCGGCTCATCGTCGCGCCGCTGGTCTCGCTGGTCGAGGAGCAGACGATTGTGCCCGGCTTCTTCACGCTGGTGCGCTGGCAGGCCTATGCGCATATTTCGCGGCAGAGCCTGTCCTTCTTTCAGGATGAATTCGCCGGCCGGGTCGTCAGCAAGCTGTGGCAGTCCGGCCAGGCGATCGGCGACTTCATGATATCGCTGCTGCAGGTCGTCTGGTTCATCGCCATTTATGCGGTGTCGACCCTGATCCTGGTCGGACAGCTCGACTGGCGCCTGACGGCGGTGGTTTTCGTCTGGATTGCGGCCTTTGCGCTGATTGCCCGCTATTTCGTGCCGCGCATCCGGACCCATGCCAAAATGGTGGCCGAGGCGGCTTCAGTGATTAATGGTCGTCTGGTGGATGGCTATACCAATATCCAGACCCTGAAGCTCTTCGGCCGCGAGGACGAGAACGACCGCTATATCCGTGGCGGCTTCGACCAGTTTCTCGGCGCGCTCATCCCGTTCACACGCAACCTGACCGGCGTTCGCGTCTCGCTGGCCGGGTTGTCGGGCGTGATGATCGTCGCCACTGGCGGGCTGTCCATCGATCTGTGGCTGCGTGGTGAGATCAGCATTGGCGCGGTGGCCTTCACCCTGGCTCTGGTCTTGCGGCTCAGCCTGCTGCTTGGCCGGATGATGACCCAGCTCAACGGTTTGATGCGCAATTTCGGCACCATTCAAAATTCGGTTGAAATGCTCAGCCGGCCGATCGCCCTGCGGGATCACCCCGACGCCCGGCCGCTGACGGTCACCGAAAGCCGGATCCGGTTCGAGCGGGTGCGCTTCCGCTATTCAAGGCAAAGCGCGGTGATCGACGATGTCACGCTGACGGTCGAACCCGGACAGAAGGTTGGTATCGTCGGTCGCTCCGGAGCCGGAAAATCCACTTTGATCAATCTGTTGCTGCGGTTTTATGATGTCGATTCCGGGCAAGTTACGATAGACGGGCAGGATATTTCCCGGGTCACGCAGGCCTCTTTGCGCGCGCAGATCAGCGTCGTCACGCAGGACACGTCCCTGATGCACCGTTCGGTTCGCGACAACATCCGGCTCGGGCGGCCCGAGGCCGATGCCGAGGCGGTGGAATGCGCCGCGCGCCAGGCCGAGGCCTGGCCCTTTATCCGCGATCTGAAGGATCAAAACGGGCGCACCGGCCTCGATGCCCATGTCGGCGAGCGTGGCGTCAAGCTCTCGGGCGGCCAGCGCCAGCGCATCGCCATTGCCCGGGTCATGCTGAAGGATGCGCCGATCCTCATTCTCGACGAGGCAACCTCGGCGCTGGATTCGGAAATCGAGGTGGCCATCCAGGACAATCTCGAGCGGCTGATGGAAAACAAGACGGTCATTGCCGTCGCCCACCGGCTGTCGACCATCGCCAGGATGGACCGCCTTATCGTCCTCGATGCGGGCCGTATCGTCGAGGACGGAACCCATGCGGCGCTGCTGGCCAAGGGCGGTCTTTATGCCCGGCTGTGGTCGCACCAGTCGGGCGGGTTCATCAACAGCTGACGCGGCTGCTGGGTCCCGGAAAGCCGCAAAAACGCAAAAACTTGCGGCATAGTGCCTCTGGCCGATCCTATAGACTAGACATATTCCAATAAGCATCTTAGAAACCGGCGAAATGTGAGGACATCGGTGGGTTTGGCAGGCTTGCAGACACGGACATCGATGGGGCTCCCGGCCTAGAAAACGCATAAAGGATGGTTGCCACCGTGAGCGAAAACGACACAGCTTCTTCCGAGCCGACCCGACGCGATTTCCTGTATCTGACGACCGCAATGACCGGCGCCGTCGGTGCGGCGGCCGTCGCCTGGCCGTTTATTGACCAGCTCCGTCCCAACGCGACGACCCTGGCGCTTTCGACCATCGAGGTCGATGTGTCCGGGGTCGAGGAAGGCATGTCGATCACCGTGAAATGGCGCGGCAAGGCGGTTTTCATCCGCAACCGCACGGCCAAGGAGATCGAGGAGGCGACCGCCGTTCCGCTGGAAGACCTGAAGGACCAGGCGGCGCGCAATGCCAATCTCGCACCCGACGCACCGGCCCTCGACATTGACCGCTCGGCCGGCGAGGACAGGGAAAACTGGATCGTCATGGTTGGTGTGTGCACCCATCTGGGCTGTGTTCCGCTGGGGCAGGCCGGCGATTACGGCGGCTGGTTCTGTCCCTGCCATGGATCGCATTACGACACGGCCGGCCGCATCCGCAGCGGACCGGCGCCGGAGAATCTTGCGATTCCGCCCTTTGAGTTCGTTTCCGACACAATGATCAAGATCGGGTAGCGGGGGAGTTACCGATGAGTGGTGGACATTCAACATATGAACCGACAAGCGGTTTCGGCAAATGGTTCGATTCACGCCTGCCGCTTCCGCGCCTGATCTACGATTCCTTCGTTGCCTATCCGGTCCCGCGCAACCTCAACTACGCTTATACGTTCGGCGGTATCCTGACCATTATGCTGGTCGTGCAGATCCTGACCGGCATTGTGCTTGCCATGCATTACGTGGCCTCGTCGGAAGGTGCCTTCACCTCCGTCGAAAATATCATGCGCGACGTCAATTCCGGCATGTTGCTGCGCTACATGCACTCTAACGGCGCGTCCTTCTTCTTCATCGCGGTCTATATCCATATGTTCCGGGGCATGTATTACGGCTCCTACAAGGCGCCGCGCGAGATATTGTGGATCCTCGGGGTCATTATCTACCTGCTGATGATGGCGACGGGTTTCATGGGTTATGTCCTGCCCTGGGGCCAGATGTCCTTCTGGGGTGCGACCGTGATCACCGGCTTCTTCAGTGCGTTTCCGCTGGTCGGCGAACCGGTCCAGCAATTGCTGCTGGGCGGATTTGCCGTCGACAGCCCGACCCTGAACCGGTTTTTCTCCCTGCATTATCTGCTGCCCTTCATGATCTTCGGTGTGGTGATCCTGCATGTATGGGCGCTGCACGTGACCGGCCAGACCAACCCGACGGGTGTTGAGGTCAAGAGCAAGACCGATACCGTCGCGTTTACGCCCTATGCCACCATCAAGGACGCCTTTGCCATGGTGGTGTTCCTGGCGGTGTTCGCCTATTTCGTTTTCTACATGCCGAATTATCTTGGCCATCCGGACAACTATATCGAGGCCAATCCGCTGAAGACGCCGGCCCATATCGTGCCGGAATGGTATTATCTGCCGTTCTACGCGATTTTGCGGGCGATCACCTTCAACATCGGACCGATCGATTCCAAGCTGGGCGGGGTGCTCGCCATGTTCGGGTCGATCCTGATCCTGTTCCTGCTGCCCTGGCTGGACACGTCGAAGGTGCGTTCGGCGGTCTACCGGCCCTGGTACAAGCTGTTTTTCTGGCTGTTCGTCGTCAACGCGCTGTTCCTTGGCTGGCTCGGTTCGAAACCGGCCGAGGGGGTCTATGTGATCCTGGCGCAGATCGGAACAGCCTATTATTTCGCTTTCTTCTTCCCCATTCTGCCGGTGCTCGGCAAACTCGAGAGAACGAGACAGGTCCCCAATTCAATTACCGAATCCGTGTTGGCCGGCCATGGCGGTGGCAAGCCGGCGGCGGCGACGGCCGCGGTTGAAGACCGCGGTTGACCGGGCTCGGAAAAGGAACAGGAAACCCATGAAGAATCTTGTCTCGTCATTCTTGTCGCTGGCCGTGGCAACCGGTTTGTCGGCCGGTGTTTCCCTGGCTGCGGGGGACTCCGAATATTACAAGGCGCCGCGTGAGGTCGACTGGTCGTTTGCCGGCCCCTTCGGGACCTATGACAAGGGACAGTTGCAGCGCGGTCTGAAAGTCTATGTCGAAGTCTGCGCCGCCTGCCATTCGATGGACCGCATCGCATTCCGCAATTTTGTCGATCTCGGCTACAGCGAGGACCAGGTCAAGGCGCTGGCGGCCGAATATGAGGTCGAGGACGGTCCCAACGACGAGGGCGAAATGTTCGAGCGGCCGGCGATTCTGGCCGATTACTTTCCGTCTCCCTTCCCGAATATCGAAGCTGCGGCCTATGCCAATAACGGCGCCGCGCCGCCGGATGTCTCCCTGATCGCCAAGGCGCGTGGCGCAACCCGCGGATTTCCGCAATTCATCTTCGACATTTTCACCATGTATGCCGAGGGCGGCCCCGATTATCTTTATTCCCTTCTGACCGGCTATGACGAGGACGTGCCGCACGATCTGGAGATCCCGGAGGGCACCTATTACAATCCCTATTATCTGGGCGGTGTGTCGCTGGCCATGGCGTCGCCGCTGTCCGACGAAATCGTGACCTATGATGACGGCGCACCGGAAACGGTCGACCAATATGCCAAGGATGTCTCCGCCTTCCTGATGTGGGCGGCGGAGCCGCGCATGGAGGAGCGCAAATCACTGGGCTTCAAGGTGATGGTCTTCATGCTGATTTTCGCGGGCCTGATGTATCTGACGAAGAAATCGGTCTGGTCGCGGGTCGAACACTGACCACAGAACGCTTTGGAGGCGGCTTGCGACAGCCGCCTTTCGTTTGTGTTCCAGGGGAAGGGACCCCCATCATGAACCGCTCGCTGACCGAGACTCTGCTGCAGACCATTCGCACGATCCCGGACTATCCCAAACCCGGTATCCTGTTTCGCGACATCACCACCCTGCTCAGCAATCCAAAGGCTTTTCGGCGCGCGGTCGACGAGCTTGTGCATCCCTATGCCGGAACCAAGGTGGATCAGATCGCCGGCGTCGAGGCGCGCGGCTTCATCCTCGGCGGTGCTGTGGCCCATCAGCTTTCCGCCGGGTTTGTGCCCATCCGCAAGAAGGGCAAGCTTCCCTACGAGACGGTGCGGGTCTCCTACAGCCTGGAATATGGTTTCGACGAGATGGAAATGCACAAGGATGCGATTTCCCCGGGGCAGACGGTGATCCTTGTCGACGATCTGATCGCCACCGGTGGAACGGCCGAGGGCGCCATCAAGCTGCTGCGGCAGATGGGTGCCGAAATCGTCGCCGCCTGTTTCGTGATCGATCTGCCGGATCTCGGCGGCAGCAGGAAAATCGAGGCGCTGGACGTGCCGGTGCGGACGCTGGTCGAATTCGAGGGCGAATAGGGCGGATATGCCGGCCCTTATGACCGCAAACAGGTTTCCAGAAGTTTGCGGGTGTTTTGCGCGGTCATCTTCACCGGATTGCCGCTGGCGCTCGGATCGGCGAGGGCGTCTTTAACGATCCGATCGATGTCGGGATCGGTGACGCCGAGTTCGGCAAGGTTTTCCGGTATCGACAGGGTCCGGCACAGGGCGCCTATGTGGTCGACGAAGCCGTCGAAACCGCCTGGAATCTGCAGATAATCGGCGGCGCGGCCGATGGCCTCTTCAATTGCCGGCCGGTTGAACCGCAGGACGGCCCGCATCAGCACCGCATTGGTGGTGCCGTGATGGGTGTGGTGCAGCGCGCCGATCGGGTGGGAGAGCGCGTGGATGGCGCCGAGCCCCTTCTGGAAAGCCGTTGCGCCCATCGCGGCGGCGGCCATCATATGAGACCGCGCCTCGAGATCGGTGCCATTCTCGTAGGCGCGCGGCAGGTTGTCCATCAC
Organism: Rhizobiaceae bacterium; assembly: GCA_028279875.1. Lineage (GTDB taxonomy): Bacteria > Pseudomonadota > Alphaproteobacteria > Rhizobiales > Rhizobiaceae > Hoeflea_A. The sequence continues at coordinate 20,801 of JANQMU010000158.1, read as the reverse complement.
CAGACGCATGCCTTCCAGCGCGATCCCCTGGGACAGCGGGTGGTAATGCGGCGCGCAATAGGCTTCCAGGCAATGGGCTAGGGCGTCCATGCCGGTCCCGGCGGTGATGGCTGGCGGCATGCTGACGGTGAGTTCCGGATCGCATATCACCACGCCGGGAAGCATCTTCGGATGGAAAATGATCTTTTTTTCGCTGGTTTGCGAATTGGTGATGACGCCGGCACGGCCGACCTCAGAACCCGTACCCGCCGTCGTTGGCACGGCGACGATCGGGTCGATGCCGTCGGGGTCTGCCCGGGTCCACCAGTCGCCGATATCCTCGAAATCCCAGATCGGCCGGGTCTGCCGCGCCATGAAGGCCAGTGTTTTTCCAAGATCGAGCCCCGAGCCGCCGCCGAAGGCCACGACGCCATCATGGCCGCCGTCGCGATAGGTGCGCAACCCCTCCGCGACATTCTCCTCATTGGGATTCGGATCGACATCGCTGAACATCGCGCGGCCGAGCCCCGCCCGCTCCATCCGGTCCAGCGTGTCTTGCGTCATCGCAAGGTCCGCCAGGCCGCGATCGGTGACCAGCAGGGGGTTGCCGATCCCGGCCGCCCTGCAGGCCTCGCCGATTTCCGCAATGCGGCCGGCGCCGAACCGTATGGCCGTCGGGTAGGACCAGTTTCCGGTGAGCTGCATATCAGGAGGCTCCTTCGGCGCGCGTGTCAGCCATGATCATGCCCTCTCGAAGCCGCGCGCGATTTCATAATCCGTGACGATGCGATCGAACTCCTCCTGCTCCCATGTGGCAGCGCGAACATAGTGGTTGATCACGTCGTCGCCCATCGCTTCACGGAGCATCCCCGAGGTGCGGAGCGCGTCGGCGGCCGCACGCAGGGTCGTCGGGATGTCCCCGGCACTGTCGTCCTTGTAGACATCGCCGCGCACCGGCGGTGCCAAATCCAGTTCGTCTTCAATCCCCCGGATGCCGGCCGCCAGCTGCGCGGCGAGAGCCAGATAGGGATTGAGGTCCGAACCGCCGATGCGGCATTCCATGCGAACAGCCTGTGTTCCCTCTCCACACAGGCGAAAGCCGGCCGTGCGGTTGTCGACCGACCAGGCGACCTTGGTGGGGGCGAAGGTTCCGGCTGCGAAGCGCTTGTAGGAATTGATGTAGGGCGCCAGGAAATAGATGCTTTCCGCCGCGTATTTCACCAGTCCGGCCACATAGTGGCGCATGGTTTTCGACATGCCGTATTCGGCGCCCGGATCGAAAAAGGCGCTTTCGCTTGCAGGGGTCCAGAGCGACTGGTGGATATGGGATGACGAGCCGACCCGCAGATGATCCCATTTCGGCAGGAATGTCGCGGCGCGGCCATTCTGCCAGGCAATTTCCTTGGTGGCGTGTTTGGCGATGGTGTGGAATTCGGCGCACGCCATCGGATCGGTGTAGCGCAGGTTGAGCTCCTCCTGGCCCGCCTCGGCCTCGCCCTTGCTGTTTTCGACGGGGATGCCGGCGGCCACCAGATGGTTGCGAAGCGGGCGCATCACCGCTTCTTCCTTGGTGGTTTGCAGGATATGATAATCCTCATTGTATCCGCTGATCGGCTGCAGATCGCGAAACCCGGATTTGCGGATGTCGTCATAGCTTTTCTCGAACAGAAAGAATTCGAGTTCGGTCGCGGTTTTTGCTGCAAATCCCAGCGCTTCGAGACGCTGCACCTGCCGCTTCAGAACCGCACGCGGCGCGTGGGCGATCTCGTCATGGGTGTGGTGGTCCAGCACGTCGCACAGAACCATGACCGTCCCTTCCAGCCAGGGCATGGGCCGGATGGTGTCCAGATCCGGTTTCATCACATAGTCGCCATAGCCGGTCTGCCAACTGGTCGCGGCATAGCCGTCCGGCGTCGCCATTTCGAGGTCCGTCGCCAGCAGATAGTTGCAGCAATGGGTTTCCTCATAGGCGCTTTCGACGAAGTGCCCGGCGTGGAAACGCTTTCCCATCAGCCGGCCCTGCATGTCGACGATACAGGCCAGAACCGTATCTACGGTGCCCGCCTCGACCTGTTGCTTTAAATCATCAAACGAAACTGTGCCGGACATTCGATCCCGATTCCCCGTTGCTGCCCTGGCGAGATGCCAGTCGGTCGGCGGGCGCCAGGGTGAGGGCGCCCGCCATTGTTGCGTCAGCCGTATCGATAGGGCCGACCTGCCTTCTGCATGTCATCATTGTATTTTCGGATGATCTCGACAACCTTTGCCTTGGTTTCGGATTCGGCGGCAATCTCGTCCCAGAACGCGACCGCAGCGCCTTCTACCGCAACCCATTCCTCATCGGGAATGGATGTCAGTTCCATCTTGGTGCCGTGGACGCGCAGATGGGCTTCGCCGCCCCAATACCACCACTGACGGTAATAGTGGCTCTGGTCCGTACAGACGCGGAACAGTTCCTTGAGATTGTCCGGGAGCTCATTCCAGCGATCCATATTGGCGAAGAACGATCCGGCCCAGGCGCCCGAGATGTTGTTGGTCAGGAAATAGTTGGTTACATCGGCCCAGCCGACGGTGTAGTCCTCCGTGATGCCCGACCAGGCGACGCCGTCGAGTTCGCCGGTCTGCACGGCTGTCTCGATGTCCTCCCAGGGCAGGGTCACCGGTACCACGCCGAACTGGGTGAGGAACCGGCCGGCGGTCGGGAAGGTGAAGACCCGTTTGCCCTTCAGATCGGCGAGCGAACGGATCGGATCCTTGGTGGCGAAGTGGCAGGGGTCCCATGCCCCGGCGGAAATGTGCTTGACGCCGACGGCGGAATATTGCTCGTCCCAGATTTCGGCGAGGCCGTACTGGTTGAAAAGAACCGGCACGTCCAGCGAGTAGCGGCTGGCGAAGGGGAAATATCCGCCGAACACGGTGACTTCCGTGGGCGAGGCCATGGAGTCGTCATCGGACTGGACGGCATCGATGGTGCCTTTTTGCATGGCCCTGAACAGCTCGGATGTGGGCACGAGCTGGTCGGAGAAAAACAGTTCGATCTCCATCTGGTCGCCGGCGATCTTGTTGAAACTGTCGATTGCCGGTTTGATGACGTGCTCGGCCAGCGCCGGGCCGGCATAGGTCTGCAAACGCCATTTGATTTTCGACTGGGCGATGGCCGGCGTCGCCAGCGCGGCGGCCGGTGCCGCGATGGCGGCGCCCTTTATGAAACTGCGTCTTGTGGTCATTTCGTTTCTCCTTTTCCCTTGGTCGTCCTTCTGGACGTGCGCTTCGTTTCGAAGTTCTGGTTATTTTCCGTAAATGAAATTGGGCAGCCACATGGCGATCTGCGGGAATGCCATGACGACGGCCAGCGCCAGCACCATCACCAGTGCGAAGGGCGCGATGGACGTGTAGATGTCCCTGAGGGTGATCTCGGGCGGTGCCATCGCCCGCATGAGGAACAGGTTGTAGCCGAAGGGCGGCGTCATGTAGGCGATCTGCGTGGTGATCGTGTAGAGCACGCCGTACCAGATCAGATCGAATCCGAGCGCCTTGACCAGCGGCACATAGAGCGGCGCGACAATCACCAGCATGGCCGTATCGTCCAGGAAGGTGCCCATGATCAGGAAGGACAGCTGCATCAGGATGAGGATCATCCACGGGTTGAGGCCGAGCTGGTCGGTCAGAAGGTTGTCGATCGCCCGGACCGCGCCGAGACCGTCAAACACGGCGCCGAAACCGAGGGCGGCGAGAATGATCCACATGAACATGCAGGAAATGGCAAGCGTCTGCCGCACCGATACCTCGAAGACGGCCCGGGTCATGCGACCCTTGATGACGGCCGCCAGAAAGGCGGTCGTGGCGCCGACTGCGGAGCTTTCGACCAGCGACGTCCAGCCATTGACGAAGGGCACCATCATCACCGCAAAGATGAACAATGGCAGCAGGCCGGCGCGCAGCAGGCGGAACTTTTCGTTCAGCGAAATGTCGCGCTCCTCGGGTGGTAGCGCCGGACCGAGTTCCGGCTGCAGCCGGCAGCGGATGTAGATATAGGCCATGAACAGGCCGGCCATCATCAGGCCGGGAAAAACGCCCGCCAGCCAGAGCTGTCCCACCGGCTGGCGGGCGATCATGGCGTAGAGAACCAGCACGACGGACGGGGGAATGAGTATGCCCAGCGAGGAGCCGGCCTGGATGACGCCGGTGACCATGCGCTTGTCATAGCCGCGTTTCAGCAGTTCCGGCAGGGCGATGGTGGCGCCGATCGCCATGCCGGCCACCGACAGCCCGTTCATGGCAGAGATCAGGATCATCAGGCCGATCGTTCCGATGGCGAGGCCGCCGCGGACCGGTCCCATCCAGACATGGAACATCCGGTAGAGATCATCGGCGATCTTCGATTCCGACAGCACGTAGCCCATGAAGATGAACATCGGCAGTGTCAGCAGCGGATACCATTTCATCAGCTTCATGGCGGATGCGAAGGCGATGTCCGAGCCGCCGGTTCCCCACAGGGCCAGGGCGGCGATCGCGCCCACCGCGCCGATAGCGCCGAACACCCTTTGTCCGGTCAGCAGCATCAGCATCATCGATGCGAACATGAAGAGGGCGATCATCTCGTGGGACATCAGACCTTGCCCCCGCGCAGCCGGATGATGTCCTTGAACAGCTCCGAAACGGCCTGCAGAAGCATCAGGAAGATGCCGATGCACATGATGACCTTGATGGGCCACAGATAGGGGCGCCAGGCCGTCGGACTGCGTTCAAGACGCCCGGGCGTTTCCGTTCCCGTCACCACACCGCCCAGAAACCGGAACGGCTCGTCACCGAAATATCCGAGCGAGTAGGCGGTCGAGCCAAGCCCGCCATAGAGCAGCACGCCCAGATAGAAAATCAGGAACAAAACCGTAAAGGCGTCGAACTGTGCCTTTTTCCGATCGGACCAGTCGCCGTAAAAGAGGTCCATGCGGACATTCGATCCGAGCTGGATGGAGTAGGGACCGCCCATGATGTAGTAGGCGACCATCGCGAACTGGGCGATTTCAAGTGTCCACAGCGACGGCAGGAAGAAGGTCTTGGAGATCGACGACCACAGCAGGATGGCGATCATCACGAAGATGCCGTACATCATCACCCGCCCGACCCGATAATTGACGGCATCGACGATGCGGATATATCGGTGGGCGAAGGTCATGCGTTTGCCCTTATGCTCTGCGAAGGGTCGCTGCATGCCAGCAATGCGCTGCCCAGGAGACCGCCGAGCATATTGGCGATCGACTGGCACTGGCCGGGTGTTTTAAGAAGGTCGCTTCTGATCTCGATCATCACATTCAGCAGGCCGCGCGGCAAGGCATGTGTCCGCAGCGTGTGCATCACGCCATGCTCGGGTCCGTAAGGGCTGTTTCTGCGGATATCGAGATCGGTGAACGCATGTGCGTTGGAGAGCATGGCATCGGCAAGCCTGGTATCCTCGTCATGCAGGATGCCAAGCTCTACCTTTCTAGCTTTGCCGTTGTAGACCGGCGTGAAACTGTGGATCGTCACCAGGGCCGGCGCCGGACGATGCCGCTCGATCTCTTCTCGCATGGCCCGTTCAAAGGGCCGATAGTAGCGTTCGATGCGCTCCGAAATCTGTTCCGGGGAGAGGTTTGTGTTGCCGGGAATGTCGAAAATCTCGCTTCTGGTGGGGATGGCGTCAACGGCGTCCGGTGCGCGGTTGACATCATAGACCAGTCTTGAAACCGTGCCGGTCACGGCCGACGCATCGAATGCCTGGCTGAGATGCCGGGTGATGGTCTCGGCTCCCGGGTCCCACGCGATGTGGCCGGCGGCGGCGGCTTCGTCCAGCCCGAGACGGTTGAGATCTTCGGGTATGTATGGGGAGGCGTGCTCGCAGACAAAAAGAACCGGCGCGGATTTGTTTCCGCGCGACACTGCCACCGGGCCAAAACTCGATTTATCGGCCAATCCGCACATACCCCGTCTGTGAACCCGATTTTCTGTAAAATTTTCTTCATGTCGGCGCCGATTGTCAATATCTATTCTTTTTCTTTCCTTCTGAATCGGATGCCACTATGCTTCCTGCAAGGGAGCTTTCGTGCCGACGAAGACAATTGCAGACAGGTTGCGGGACAACAGCATTCGCCTGACCCGGGCGGAAAGACAGCTGGCGGATACGATCCTGAAGAACTATCCCGCCTCCGGACTCGGGACGATCACGACGGTGGCGACGGCCGCCAATGTCTCGACTCCGACGGTAGCGCGCCTTGTCCAGAAGCTTGGTTTCGGTGGGTTCCCGGATTTCCAGGCCCATCTCCGTGAGGAATTGAACGAAAAGATATCCGGTCCCATCGCCAAGCGTGAACGGTGGGCCAACAGTGCACCGGACGGCCATATCCTCAACAGGTTCACTGAGGCGGTGATCGATAATATCGGTCAGTCGCTCGCCGGCATCGATACGGCGCATTTCGACAAGGCGTGTGGTCTGCTCAGCGATCCGAAGCGATCCGTCTTCATCGTCGGAGGACGCATCACCCGAATCCTGGCGGACTATTTCTTCCTGCATATGCAGGTGATCCGCCGCGGGGTCACGCATATTACGTCCAGTTCGAACGCCTGGCCGCATTACCTGCTCGACATCGACAAGGGCGACATCGTCGTCATATTCGATGTCCGCCGCTATGAAAACAGCACCCTGCGCCTGGCCGAAATGGCCAAACAGAGGGAAGCGGTCGTCATCCTGTTTACCGATCAGTGGCAATCACCAGTCAGCGCCCATGCGGATTTCAGTTTCAACAGCCAGATCGTCGTGCCTTCGGCCTGGGACTCGACGATCGCCTGCATGCTGCTTCTGGAAATCATCATCGCCGAGGTCCAGGAACAGCATTGGGACACCACCCGGGAGCGAATGGAGGAACTGGAGGCGATGTTCGATCGCACGCGGTTCTTTCGCAAGTTTTCCTAGGACTAACGGCGGGCTTTCAGTCCTGTAGGTTTTATTCACATACGTTCTTGCCAAGCGTCTCGCTCAGAATAGACGCATAATCCGTATCGTTGTGATTGATAAATCGAATGCCTGCGACCGTGTCGCTTCGCCCGGCGATCCTACCAGCAAGTTTTTCTGCGCATACCCGTGCGACAAGTTCAGCGTTCTGTCTCGGCAGATTGACCCAATCATTGAGCGACCAAATTTGAAGGCTGCCGAATTCTCCCGTCGTGAGTATCTGATCGCCGTCACCAAGGAAGGTTGCACTGACTAGAAATTCGTCAGAATGATCCAGCGAAACCAACTCCACGCCACTTTGCGCGTCCCAGATACGGGCGGTGCCGTCAGAAGAAGAACTCAGCAGGAGCAAGTCGTCCCCGCTGAAGGTTACCGATCTGATCGCCGATTCGTGGCCAATGAAACTGACGGTCTCATCGCCAGAAACTGTATCGAGCAGGATTAATTGTTTGTCCTGAAAACCCACCGCTAACCGCGTGCCGTCCGAGGTGTAACCAACTGCAGTCACGGGAATGCCATCGCGATTAAGCTTCAAAGTGATCTCGTGCCGTTCAAAATCCCAGACTTGCAACACACCATAATCGCTGGCGAACGCAACCTTTTGACTCAACGGATCAAGCGCAACATCTGAAATACTACCTGTCTCGAGTTTGTATTCTGCAACACGCTCACCTGTGACAAGATTCCACACATGCAAGATGCCGTCCGAATCACCGGTTACGGTCAGCACGCCGTCTCGAGAAACGTCAACGGCATTTATTCGCGCATCACCATGTCCCCGAAAGCTTTGAATCTCCATTCGAGCATCAGTATCCCAGACTCGCGCAACGCCAGAAGACTCTGCCGTCACAATAACATTCTTATCTTTTAGGCGAACTAAATCGAAAATTGCAGTTTTTCCCGATCTCTCCGGAACAAGCTCATAACGCACCGTCTGGGTTGCTGAATCAAGCACTCGCACAGACCCGTCATGAGAGGCGCTGAAAACTATGCGACCATCCGCGCTTGCGACAGAAGCGCTGAGGAAATCATCATGTTCCGGAAATACTGCGGACACTGAAGAGGAGGATGGTTGCCAGAATTTGACCGTGCCTCCGGTACCATCATTGGACACCGTCACTGGTTCGGATGTAAAATAATCAAAGGTTCCGTGGGTTACAGGGTCTGAATGGCCGGGCAAAAGAGAGACCTCTTTCCAAGCAGCAGTTTCCCAGACTCGGGCATCCAAATCAGCTGATGTTGTCAATAGCACTGCGCCGTCGAGACTAAACGCCACGGAATAAACCGGCCCGTCGTGCCCTGTAAGTTCTTTCACCAACGCCCCAGTCTCAGTATTCCATATTTTTACAGTACTGTCCCGTGAGCCTGTTGCGGCAATGTTTGAAGTCGGGGACATCGAAACGGTGATGACGTTGCCATTATGTTCGCCAAGCGAGAGCACCTTCTCGCCAGTCTTGGCTTTCCATATTCCCGCGCTGTTTCCTTCGGCGATCAGTAAAAGATCGCCGGAATCGCTGTAACGAACGTCGCTAACCATGCCAGCCTGCTGATCGGGCACAAGCTCAGCTACCCCCGTGGCCAAATTCCAAACCGTGACCGTTCCGAACGAGGGCGCGGTCGCAAGAAGATCTCCATCTGCATTGAACGCCAATTCTGCAATCTGACCCTCCTGCATTGGTAATTGAAAAAGCAGATCTCCTGTAAGTGTGTCCCAAACAACCACCGAACCGTCATCTCCGCTGGTCGCAATCCTTTGGTTGGAGCTGTCGAAGACGACCGAATAGACCCAATTTGACGGATGGCTGAACTCCGATACGCGTTCGTTTCGCTTCATGTCCCAGATCTCGACATGATGGCTATCTGTCACAACGGCGAGGGCTCTCTCTGACGTAACTGATACTGTAGCGACACGGGCGTCCGGATGTTCCCAGTCATAGGTCTGCAGCGAGTGGATAGCCGCTCTGGCCAATATAGCTCGTGCTTCCACTGAAGCCGGAGAGAGAAATGTGTCTTTCGCAGCTATTGTGGCAAGTCGCAGCGCACGCGAGTGATCCGTATTGAGATCTGTCGTTTGACGCGCAAGATTGGCGAGAAGCGAAGATTTTTCGCGAGCGACACGACGTTGATTATCCAAAACGAACACACCAAAAACGGTGATCAAAATGAATGCGCCGAATAGAAGAAAAGTGACGCGTCGCTGGAGCTGGCGCTGCCGGCGCAGTTTACGGCGTTCGTCTTCATCTTCTGCCTCCTGATGGAGTCGACTTGCAGCAATATAGTCGGTGAGGAAAGCAGATACGGACGCTTCATCCGCCGGTTTTTGGACCACCCAGACTTCCGCTGCTGAGATTTCCCTGCCAATTAGCAGTTTGTCATCGACACGCTGATGATCGTTCCATTCCTTGGCACGAATTGTCAGCCGCCGCGCTTCACGAAGCCATTCCACATCGACGCTGATAGAGCTGCTCAAACGTTCGACGGCCTCATCAAATGGCAAGTCCAGGAACCATGTCTGTACGTTGAGCGCTGAGAGCCGTGGTGGTGCTGTCCTGAAATCTAGCTCCCGAGCTAGAACTGGGAAAACTCGCTTGCCGATCGCTTGCGCGTAGGCAATCTCCTCATCGACGATCTTCGACGCAGCCGAATCAGGCGATACAATTAGTATTGTAACGTCAGATGCAGCGATCATGTCTTGCAAACGAAGCCACCATTCGTCGGTCGCAGCGATACCGGTGTCTATATTGTGAGGATCGTGTGTTGACTGATCGAAATCGGCAATGTGCCCGTGCCTCTCAAGCGCTTGCGATAGCTTATTGACTAAAGGCTGATCCTCACGACTGTAAGAGATGAAGGCTCTTGTGCCTTGCGCTTGCGAACTCGTATGGTCGTCCGACTCCAATTTTACTCCTAGCCGATGTTATCAACACAATTTTGGTTGTTTACGCGTACGCTAATCGAATTGAGCCGGCGAATTCAACCGACCCTCCGGCCGATTTCATCGGGTGCCTTTGATCTGCTTCTGAGAAAGGCTGAATCGCTTGAACATATTAAAATTAGCGAATCTCGCCACATTAGCCACGCCAGAGCACAAACTCTCGAACGGCTGATCTGGTATCGTTCTTGTTGATCTTCACAAGTGATTTAACGGACTGCGTCGTTATCAGCCGCACTTCATGACCCTGTGCCTGCAAAAGTGGCGCCCCTAATTGGGCACCGGTGCACACCTTCATGGCGACAAGGCATGCCGGTAGTTTGGCGAAAGAGGCAATCATCTGGCTGTGACGTAGCTTCCTGCACTAAACTGATCGACCATCGCCATCAGTGCTATGAACCTGAAGCCGATTTTGCCAAATCCAATCCCAATGTAGTAAAAAATACTTCTTCCAGCCCTTTGCGGCTAAGAGATTGGCGATACAAATGTAAGCTGATAGCGGGGGATTGAACTTGACCCAAAGTGACTACGACAAACAAGCCGCGCAATCGGACAATAGCGGCTATCCTAGGCTGGAAAACCAAATTCGCTGGTATGACGACAAGAGCATCCGAGCCCAGCGCAGTTTTCGCGTTCTCAAGACAATTCAAATATTCGTTGCCGCGCTTATCCCCGTAGCCTCACTAATTGAACCTACCAATGCCGTTATTCCCGGCTCCTTAGGCGCGGTGATCCTTATCCTTGAAGGCCTGCAGGAGCTGGGTATGTACCGCCAGAACTGGCAGAAGTACCGGTCATCCTGTGAATCACTGCAGCATGAGAAATATCTCTATATGGCTGCCTCTGGACCGTACGCTGGTTTATCCGACGATGAAATCAAACGCGTTCTCGCTGAACGGATAGAAGCGCTTATTTCGGAGGAGCATACAAATTGGGTTGTTCAGTTCAAGGACACAGGGAAAGCGAAGACGCGCACCTAGACCGTGTCGGGCTTTTCTACAGCTCAAACAGCGCGGCGCTGTCGAAGCTCATGACTGGGTCACCATCCTGATTTATGGCTTCGGAATACATTTCGACGATGCCCCATCCCGGCCGCGAGCGCAGCGGCCGGGCGTTGGTCACGGTGTTGTAGAAGCGGATCACGTCGCCGGCGAAGACCGGTTTCGGCCATTTCATGGTGCGGAAGCCGGGCGAGGGGCCGAATTTGGGAAAGGTCAGCCCCTGCGCCCTGAGTTGTTCTTCCAGGACGGGCCGGTATTCCAGGTTCTTTTTCATCCACACGGCAGCCGTGTGCCAGCCGGAGGCGCACAGCGCGCCGAAAATCGATTCCCTCGCGGCCTCCGGGTCGACATGGAAGGGCTGGGGATCGAATTTTTCCGCGAACGCGATGATGGCCTGCGGCGTGAAGGTATGGGTTCCGTAGTCCGTTCGTTCGCCCGTCACGAAGGCGTCAAGTCCGCTCATGATACCGGCCCTTCGCGCATGCGGATGAAGACCGGATTTTCACAGGCGCAGACCAGTTCGCCCCTCTGGTTGACGATCTCGTGACGCAGTTTGATGACACCGAGGCCGGGCCGCGACGCCATCGGGCGCGCTGACAGTACCTTCGTCTCGCCGCGCAGCGTGTCGCCGGCCAAAACCGGGCGTTTCCATTGGGCGAAATCGACCCCCGGCGCGCCCTGCGACAGGGATTTGCTGAGAAATCCGTCATAGATCATCCGCATCATGATGGAACTGGTGTGCCAGCCCGAGGCGGCCAGTCCGCCGAGCAGGCTGGCCTTGCCGGCCGCTTCATCCAGATGCATTGGCTGCGGATCGAACTCGCCGGCGAAGGCGACGATCTCCTCGGCGCTGACCGGATAGGGACCCAGCTCGAACCGGGTTCCCGGCGTGAAGTCCTCATAGGCCAGCATCTGCGCGGAATCTGAATCGGCGTTCATGCCGCCTGTTATGACGCGGGAAGGAAGATTGTTCAACGCTGTCCTATTGTGAATCGGACCCGAATCCTAAATTGATGCAAGCAGACCAAAGTAGATGGGTGGTCCGAGATAGGCCAGGACGGCCAGCACCAGCAATCCGCGAGCCCAGGTGGCGCGGAAGCGCCGCCACAACAGCACTGACAGCGCAACGCCGACGGCCGCTTCCAGCAGCGAGACGATCCCGCCAAAATGGCCGGGATGCCAGTAGGACACCGGAGAACGAAACCGCCAGTCGGAAAGCGGCCACAGATGGGCATGGGCATCATCGACATGCACCGGCAGGTCGGCGGCGATGTGGATCAGAGCGGCGGCGGCGAAAAAGACCACCGGCATGGCAACCCGCCACCGGGTCGCCGCGAGAAGGCCGATCAGCAACAGGGCGAGATAGAGCGGCGCCGAATTGCCGACGGTGACCGCATCCGACCAGGGCGGATTGTAATAGAGCGTGTTCCAGACCGTGCGTTCGGGAATGCCGGCGAGTTTGGACCAGACGAAAAGCGTGTAGATCGCCAGATCCGGGATCAGCGCGCCGGCGATGATCGCGGTGTTACGGGCAGGTGCGCCCGGCTTCGCCAGGATGGCGGCGGCCAGCAGCACATGGGTTTGCGTGTTCATGGCGGCACGATGCCCCGGCAGGTCCCGGGCGGCAAGCGCTTCAGGTGTTGAACTTGAAGAGCAGGACATCGCCATCCTGCACCACATACTCCTTGCCTTCGTCGCGGGCCTTGCCGGCGTCCCGCGCCGCGACCTCGCCGCCGAGTGAGACATAATCCTCATAGGCAATCGTCTGGGCGCGGATGAAACCGCGTTCGAAATCCGTGTGGATGATTCCGGCGGCCTGCGGCGCCTTCGACCCGCGCTTGACGGTCCAGGCGCGCGTTTCCTTGGGGCCGGCGGTGAAAAAGGTGATGAGATCGAGCAGCCCGTAGCCGGCGCGGATCAGCTTGTCGAGACCGGCCTCGTCAAGACCGAGTTCGGAAAGAAACTCGGCCGCTTCATCGCCGTCGAGCTGGGCAAGCTCCGCTTCGATCTCGGCCGATATGATGACATGTTCCGCGCCCTGCGCGATAGCCATTGCGGCGACGGCTTGCGTCTGGGCATTGCCGGCCGCCGCATCGCCTTCCGCGACATTGCAGACATAAAGCACCGGCTTGGATGTCAGCAGGTTGAGCGACTGGAGCAGGCGCAAATCTTCGGCGGCGATACCGTCCAGCAGATGGCGCACCGGTTTGCCGTCGAGCAGCAGCGCCAGCGCCTTTTCCATCATCGGCAGGATGAGGATGGCCTCCTTTTCCTTGCCGGTGGCGCGCTTGCGGGTCTGTTCGGTACGCCGTTCCAGGCTCTCCAGATCGGCGAGCATCAGTTCTGTGTCTATGGTTTCGGCGTCGGCCACCGGGTCGATCCGGCCTTCCACATGGGTGATGTCGTCATCCTCGAAGCAGCGCAGCACATGGACGATAGCGTCGACCTCGCGGATATTGGCGAGGAACTGGTTGCCGAGGCCTTCGCCCTTCGATGCGCCGCGCACGAGGCCGGCAATGTCGACGAAGGATATGCGGGTCGGAATGATCTCCTTTGATTGGGCAATCTCGGCGATTGCCTGCAGGCGCCTGTCGGGAACGGCCACTTCGCCAGTGTTTGGCTCGATGGTACAGAAGGGGTAATTGGCAGCCTGCGCCGCCGCTGTCTTGGTCAGGGCGTTGAACAGGGTCGACTTGCCGACATTGGGCAGGCCGACGATGCCGCATTTGAAACCCATCACACTAATCCTTGTTTCCGAGAAGCTTTTTCAGCATATCGGCCATCGGGCCCTTTTGCGGCGGTGCGGCAAACGGCGCCTGGCGGGCGGCGCGGATATGGGATCTCGCTTCCTTCGGCCGCCGGGGGCTGTCGGCGCGGTTTGCCGATCCGCCGGCGGAACCGTTGCCGATTGCCAGCGCCAGCTTGTTGAGGAAACTCGACTCCTCGCCGCGGACCAGCAGGTCGCAATGGTCGCCGATGGCCTCCAGCAGCGGGTCCAGCCATTGATGGTCGGCCTTGGCAAAATCGCCGAGGACATGATTGTTGACCTGTTCCCGGTGGCCGGGATGGCCGATGCCGAGGCGCAGGCGGCGGTAGTCCTTGCCGCAATGGGCGTCGATCGATTTGATGCCGTTGTGGCCGCCGCTGCCGCCGCCGGTCTTGAGCCGCGCCTTGCCTGGCTGCAGGTCGAGCTCGTCATAGATGACGATTAGATCAGAGGCCGACAGCTTGTAGAACCGCAGCGCCTGTCCGACCGCCTCGCCGGACAGGTTGACGAAGGTCTGCGGTTTGATCAGCAGGACCTTTTCGTCGCCAATCCGCCCTTCGGCGATCTCGGCCTTGAATTTGCTGGACCATTTGGGGAAGTCCTGGCGGCGGGCAATCGCGTCCGCCGCCATGAAGCCGATATTGTGGCGATGCTTTGCATAGCGTGGACCCGGATTCCCAAGGCCTGCAATCAGCAGCATGGCAACGGTCTCCGTTCACGGGGAACAGGCGGCTATTCCTCGCCGCCTTCCTCTTCTTCCTCCGTGGTCGCCTCTTCGGCGGCTTCCGCGTCAGCTTCCTCTTCGGCAGCAGCGTCTTCTTCGCTCTTCAGGCCGGCGGGTGCGGCGATGGTGGCGATGGTGAAATCGCGATCCGTGATGGTCGGCTCGACACCGTCGGGCAACGTGATGTTCGATATGTGAATGCCGTCGCCGAGATCGAGTCCGGTGAGATCCGCGATAAAGGCATCGGGAATGGATTCGGCCGGGCAGTTCACCTCGACGGTGTGGCGGACCGTGTTGAGCACGCCGCCGCGCTTGATGCCGGGCGATTCCTCTTCATTGATGAAGTGCACCGGAACGTCGACGGTCACGGATGTGTTCTTCGAAATGCGCAGGAAATCCACATGCATGGTGAAGTCGCGCACCGGGTCGAGCTGGTAATCCTTGGGCAGCACGCGGATCTTGTCGCCGCCGACATCGATGGTCGCGATCGTCGTCATGAAGCCGCCGCCATGGATTTTCATCGTCACATCCTTGTAGGGAAGGGCGATGGAGAGGGGAGGTTGCTTGTCACCATAGATGACAGCAGGAATCTTACCGTTGCGGCGAAGTTCCCGGGCGGACCCCTTACCGACCCGTTCGCGCGCCTCGGCCTTGAGCTCATAGGTGTCGCTCATGGCTAGTCCTTTCGAGGTTCTGTCTGGAGTGTCTTTCGGGCGTGTTTCACCCCCTGAAAAACATCGAGCGGCTTTCGCCGCCCCATCCGCGTTGCCTCCAAGGGTGTCTGCGCGGACGCGCGCTATATAGCGGAGGGTCTGCCGCTATGCAAGGCCCCGGTTTTGTGGCTTTGGCGCATGAACAAAACCAGAGACCGGGCGGCGAAACCGCCGCCCGGTCCCGGGGAGGATGGTCGGCATTGCCGGTGTTACTCAGCCTGCAGCTCTTCCGGCGTCTTGTCGGCGATTTTGGGCCATTTGTCATCGGCGGAGACGATCAGGTTGGCGCGGTCGGCCTCCCAGCGTTTCTGGATGCCCGGTGCCAGGTTCAGATAGAGCTGGTTGTCGACGATCCGCCACAGATGCGGGTCGCCGTCGAATTTGAAGCCCATCGCCGTTCCGAACGCGCAGTAGCCGCCATAGGCCGGTGCGTAGGCGTCCGGGTCGGCCACGAAAAGCGCTTTGTTTTCCTCGCTGGCGAAGCGATAGGTCGCGCCATTGTGGGTAGCGGTGATCTGAAAATCGCCCGGCGTCGGCGCGCCCTTGGTGAAATAGGCCACCGGGTCGTAGCCTCGCAACGCCAGCCCGGTGCTGGTGGCATTGACATCGACACCGGCGGCGAAAGCGGAAACGAACAGCGTGGCGGAAACGGCCAAGCCAGCGAGGGCTGTGGCGATTGCTTTGAACATCTCGATCTCCTTGGTTGAGAAACAATGTGAGCCAGGGATCCGGGTTTCCGGAATCGGTGGATGCGAGGGTTGTATAATTAGGAACCAATTGGTACAAAACAAATCAATGTGACCGCGACTTGATTGAAAAACCCGGCCGGGCGCCTATCACATCAATGATGTATGCTGATTTGCGCCATCTCGGGAAACGGAAGACGCATGGCCAGACCGCGTGAATTCGACATGGACACCGCCGTCGACGGCGCGATGCAGATATTCTGGAGCCTCGGCTACGCGGCGACAAACCTGCCCGACCTGCTGCATGCCATGGGCCTCACCCGCGGCTCCTTCTACAAGGCGTTCGGTGACAAGCATTCAGCCTATCTGGCGGCGCTCGACCGCTATGACCGAACCTGCATCAGCGCCGCCGTGGCGCTCCTTGCCGATACGTCGAAGGGAAGTGGAGCCGCCAGGCTGTTGCAGCTGTTCGAGGGAACCGGGCACGGCGACAAGACCCTGCGGCGCGGCTGTTTCGTCTGCAACGCCATGGTCGAACACGGGCCGAGCGACGCCAAGGTCGTCGCCCGAACCACCGCCATGTCCGCCCGCCTCGAAGCCGCGATCCTCGAGGCACTGCACGATGTCCCCGGGCTGGCCGGCAGCAGCGAACGCTCGAAACGCCGCAAGGCCGCGATCATCACGCGGCTCTATCTCGGCGCACAGGCGATGAGCAAGACCGGCGAGTCCGATGCGAACTGGCGGGATTTGTTGGGCGAATTGCTCAATTGCGAGATGAGCTGACGCGCGTGGTGAGGGGGTTGGGTTGTTTGATGGCGGCAGATCGACCCATCGTTTGCCCTCGCAACGGCCCATTGGATGACTGCGCAAAACGGGCTTACTGCTGCACGCATGCCCGGTGCCCCCGATCGCACTGTATGATGCACCCAGTCGGGTAGTCCGGTTTGTCGCCATAAAACGATTCCCTGACATCACAACGCGCTTCGCTCTCGGATACACTGCTCCGGAATGTCGATCGACTGCCTCGGGTCCTTTTGAGGTATTGGCCGCGGTGCACTTGACGACCGGGTTGGGGGGGGGGGGAAGCGGATATTCGCTGCTGTTCGAACGAAGGTCCGAAATGGGGCCGGGAGCGGAATGGCAGGTTTTCGACGGCGAAGCGCAACTGCGGACGCAAGGGATCCATTTAATTTTCACAAAGGTGTGCGTAGCCGGTTTAAGTAAGGGAGATCTTCCCTCTGGCGTACTATTTGGCATTCCAAACAGGATTCGGCGGCAATTAGTTACGTAAACTCTCCCCGACTTGCTTTTTCCCTTATACAACATTATTGTTGTATTCATGATTCCCGCTCTCGTCTCATTGTCCGGCTCGCCTTGGACTGTTCTGCCTTCTGGCGTGCACGAGGCAAGCCTTGAAGATGTGGCGGCTGTTTTTGCAAGAAATGCCTGGCGGCGCGAGCTTTTCGATGGGCTCATTGTCGCCTCTGGAAAGCTAAGATTGGCTGGATGTCCGATGATCTATCTCGACGGCAGCTATGTAACCGGCAAACCACGGCCTAACGACTTCGACGCATGTTGGGATCCTGCCGGTGTTGAACCGGCCAAGCTTGATCCTGTGTTTCTGGAATTTGCGAACGGTCGGGCAGGACAAAAAGCGGCATTCAAGGGCGAGTTCTTTCCGTCCTCAATGATATGCACGGACGTCGGGCAGGCTTTCGTTGATTTTTTCCAAGTGGATCGTTTCACCGGAAAACAAAAAGGGATCATCTCTATTCCGCTTTCGGCCGATCCACTTCTCACCGGGAAGGTGCAGCCATGATTTACAGCGACAAACAGTATGGCGTTTCGAGTGCGCAACTAGCAAAGTTGCGGCACGCGCTTTCCGCTGCAAAGACGCGCGCATCTGATCATGCGTGGCTCAAGCAGACGGAAATCAACGGGATCAAAAGCCAGATTGCTGATATCGAGGCTGAGCTTGCCGAGTACAATTTGCTAAAATCCGGCCAGGTTTCGTTTTCAAAATCCTACGCGCTAGAAGAATTGCCGCGTGTGCTAGTGCAGGCGCGAATTGCCTCCGGCATGAGTCAGACGGATCTCGCCGAAAAACTTGCAATGAAGCCGCAACAGGTACAGCGCTATGAGGCCACCGATTACATGGGCGCAAGCCTTAGTCGACTGATCGAAGTTTCGAAAGCGCTCAGCGTGAAGGCGTCAGGAAGTTTTGAGGGATCTACGCAGGTTGGAGGGTCGTTGTTCGCGTGGGGCGATGTCGACGATATCGTCTGGGGAGAGCTTCCCTACAAGGAGATGATCAAACGCAAGTGGTTTGATCTGCCGCGCGGCGCAAACCCTATTGAGCGCGTAAAGGAATATTTCCTGGACGCGGCCGGACCACAATATGCGACAGCGCTTCACCGCAAAAAGATGCACAGCGGGAACGTACCTAACGAGTATGCCCTGCTCGCGTGGCAGGCACGCATTCTGGAGCGGGCACGCAGTAAGACTGAAGCTAAGGAGATCGCAACCTTCGAACTTGACGACCGTTGGTTGCCAGAGTTGGTGGGCCTCACAAATTTGAAGGACGGGCCGAAGCATGCCCGCGATTTGTTGGCAGAGAAAGGCATTGTTCTCATCGTCGAACGTCACCTTCCGGGGTCGTATCTCGACGGCGCGGCTATGCTCGCCGATAACGAGACACCGGTTGTAGGGCTTACGTTGCGCCATGACCGCCTGGACAATTTCTGGTTTGTACTGATGCACGAACTCGGTCACATCTTCCTGCATCTCTTCGATAGTTTGCGCTTCGACTTCTTTGACGAGGAAGGCAGCAATGACGGTGATGCGATCGAGGTGGAGGCAGACAACTTCGCGCTCGACGCACTAATACCGGAAGCATTATGGGATCAGTGTCTTTCCCGTTTCGCACTGTCGGATGAGGCAGTGAAGATCGACGCGGAGACGATTGGCGTCGATCCGAGCATAATTGCAGGGCGCATAAGGAAGGAGCGGGGGAACTACACTATTTTGAATGACTTGGTTGGCCAAGGCCAAGTGCGGTCGCAGCTGGAGGAAGCGAGCGATGATCTTGACTAGGGATATGTATGTTCCTGCGCTACGGTGGAGAAAGGCTGAATCTCTAGCCCTTGCGCGTTTGGCTCGAAAGGCCAAAGAACGGATTGTTCCATACATTACGATCCCGGAGCGCGAGTTCGATTTCGATTCCTGGCAGCCGAAAAAGACTATCCATGAGCACGTCCATCCTTTTGTCACCCGATATGAAAAGAAATGGGGCGGTAGACCTGCGTGGATTGGTGTTCATCCTGCGATTGCAGATGGCGTGATGAATGACGGCCGCGACGTTATGACTTACGTGTTCGACGGTTTGCGGACCTTGTTAGACCACAAAATTATGCCTGCTATCCGACTCGATGCCGAAAGTAGGTTTACGGAATCCGTTGCTGCCATTGTCAGGCGTGACGGGCAGGGCGTCGCCATTGCCATCCGGCTTGAAGACCTTATGAAAAAAGATGCGTTTGCCCGTGTTGTCGCTATGTTTACGTCGCTTGGTGTCAATGAAGACGAAATCGATCTCATCGTCGATCTCGGGGAGCCAAATTTTAAACCTTACGAGACATTTTCAATCGCGCTGATTGCCGCCCTGCGTCGGCTGGGCGATCTCAAAAGGTTTCGCAACTTTGTACTCCTGGGAACCGCGATTCCGGAGACGTTCAAGGACATTCCTAAAGGGCAGGACGTGCTCCCTCGTCACGACTGGTTGTTTTTCCAGACGTTTCTCACCGAATTGCCGTCGGGCATGAGGCGACCAAATTACGGCGACTACACGATAGTTCATCCGAATTTCTCACCTCAAGATATGCGTAGGATAAAATCGTCCGGCAAGCTTGTTTATACGACAAGCGAATCATGGTGGGTACGTAAAGGCGGCGCGTTTCGAGGTAATGAAGTACAAATGCACGAGCACTGTAAGGAACTGGTGGAGAATTCCGGCGTCTTCAAAGGAAGCGGCTATTGCTACGGAGATAACTATATTGCCAAATGTGCTAGTAAGGAACTTGGTCCAAGTGACTTAACGCGGTGGAAGAATGTAGCGATCAACCATCACATCGTGCACGTGTTGGACGATCTCTCCACATCTGGCGTTGCGCCATGAAGGCGCGGATGGAAGCAGTGATTTCGCGAGTGGTCATGGTCTCGCACAGCATCTCGTAGAGCTGTTTTCTCGGGCGTCGAAGCTCTTTTGGCGTATGTCCAATCTGCCCGAGAAGTTGAATGACCTCATCACGCCAGAGAAGATGAGCCATCATGAAAGGATCGATTTCGGGATTGGCGGCAGCGTTTCGCAACACCTGGAGATTGATACCACCTCTGGGGCCCCGCTCAGCCTCGATCACCCCGCACCATTCGGGGGCATGACTCATGATGCCTGCGACATGCTTTGGCGATACTACGAACGTGAGCTTTTGGAGCGTCTGTCGGTAGATTTCGATCTGGGTCGCACATCGGTCGAGGTTGTCCTTGGCGCTCTTTATTTCATAGCCATGGATGCAGCCGTTGATGACGGCCACGTCGATGCGGCTCCGAGCGTGAGCAAGGCCCAATTCGTCGATCACAAGCGTATTGGGATGAGATTTGGCGCGTCGCAATCGTTTAGCGTGGAGCGCAGCGCGAATGTCTGCGTCTTTCGTTCCCAACGTCATTGTGACCAGCCTCTTTATCCTCCAGCCTACTTTTGCCGGAAGTTCTGCTCCAAGCCAAGGTGGCATTATGACTCACTGGACATTACTCAAACCTTTCAAAGACGACGTCCGGTTTTAGTCGTCGCAAAAATCGCTGGAACGACCGAAATGACGGCGCGAAGCAGCCATTGAATGAATAGGTCTTTGATTTCGGCTATGGTGAAGGTTTTTCGATGCGGGCCGTTGCTCGATGGCTGCCATTGGAACCGGCGTCGGCCCGCGTTGGAAAACCTCCCAAGGAGGAAGCCGCGGGGGCT
>JANQMU010000133.1 GCA_028279875.1 Rhizobiaceae bacterium | reverse complement strand
TCCGACCAGCTATCTGGCCTTCGCGGTGGATTTTGACGGCGATGGCGATCGCGACATCTGGAAGTCCGTTCCGGATGCCCTGGCGACGGCCGCCAACCTGCTGCGCAAGAATGGCTGGAAGACCGGCAGGACCTGGGGCTATGAAGTCCGCGTGCCGCGCAATGCCAAGCGTTATGTCGGCGCGTCCAAGACGTTGGCTCAGTGGACAAAGCTCGGCTTCAAGCGCCCCAATGGCAGAGGCTTTGCCCGGCCCGGCGAAAAGGCGGTTTTGAAAATGCCGGCCGGCAGCAAGGGACCGGCTTTCCTGATGGTGCGCAATTTCTTCATGTTGAAGCGCTACAACAATTCCGACACCTATGCGCTGACCGTCGGCCTGCTGGCCGACCGTATCGCCGGCTATGGCGGCGTGCAGCAGGAATGGCCGAAACCCAAGGGCGTTCTGTCGATGGACGAGCGCCGCGAGATCCAGGTCCATCTGCAGGCCCTCGGCTATTATTCCGGTGAGATCGACGGCAATATCGGATCCGGATCGCAACTGGCGATCCGGGCCTTCCAGTCGCAAACCGGCTTGACGCCGGATGGCGTTCCGTCGCAGAAACTGCTGAAGACCCTGCGACGATAACCGGAGATCGCTTTGGCCGCGATCGCGCGACGATTCCTGATCTGGTGCCTGGCGTTGCCGCTGCTGGCGGTCGCGGCAATGGGTCTTGTCGTCGCCATGCCCGTCGACCCGGCCGCCGCGCAGGTCAAATATGAACGCCGCTCGATCATCGACATGCTGTTCGGACCGCGCCAGATCCGCCCCGAAAAGACCAATCGCCAGCCGGAACGCGTGATCCGGCGACCCAAGAAGACCAGATCCAAATCGCGTTCAAGGAAGTCGACGTCGGCAACACGGAAAGTCGAGACCGTTGAAAAGATCGAAAATGCCCGCAAGATTCTGGTCGTCGGCGATTTCATGGCCAAGGCGCTCGCCGACGGTCTGAAAACCGCCTTCCAGCAATCGCCGGGCGTCGCCGTGGTGCACCAGACCAATGGCTCCTCGGGCCTTGTCCGCGACGATTATTACGACTGGCCGGCAAAACTGCCGTCAATGCTCGACAGGATCGAGCCATCGGTCGCCATCATCATGGTCGGTTCCAACGACCGGCAGCAGATGCGCCGGGGTCGAAAGCGCATTCCGGTGCGCACGGATGCCTGGATCAGCGAATATACCGAACGGGTCGACGAAATGGCCCGGGCCGTGCGATCGCGCGACATTCCGCTGGTTTGGGTCGGCGCGCCGGCCTACAAATCCGCGTCGATGTCGGCCGACATCCTGGCCATCAACGGAATTGTCAGAAACGTCGTCGGCGATGTCCAGGGCGAGTTTGTCGACATCTGGGACGGCTTCGTCGATGAACAGGGCAAGTTCATCTATACCGGTTCGGACATCAAGGGCCAGCAGGTGCGCTTGCGCACATCGGACGGAATCCGCATGACCAGGGCCGGACGGCGCAAGCTTGCCTTCTACGTGGAAAAATCGGTGCGGCGCCTGCTCGGCGACGATGCCAGCGAGACCGTCGCAACTCTTGGCGAAGACAATCTGCCGGAACTTCTCGTGCTTCACCCGGACCAGGGCGAACAGGTGGTTCGAACGCCGCCGATCGAAATGAGCGATCCCGAGCTGGACGGCGCCACGGCGCTTCTGGGCGCCGGCGTGGCGCCGCTGTCACTCGGCCGTACACCGCGCGACGATCTGGTCTTCGACGGCAAGACAACACCGGCGCCGCCCGGGCGAGCCGACTATTTCGACGGGACTGGGACCGCCTTGCGTTAACGCGGCAGGGTCGTTGATCCCATCAGCGCCTTGTCGACATCATGGGCCGCCTGGCGACCTTCGCGGATCGCCCACACCACCAGCGACTGGCCGCGGCGCACATCGCCGGCCGCCCATAATCCGTCGACCGATGTGCGGTAATCCACATCATTTGCTTCGACATAGGTCGAGCCGCGCCCGTCGACGCCGATGGAAAGGCGCTCGCCCAGATCCGCCAGCACACCGTTTTCGAAGGGCCCGCGAAAGCCGATGGCGATGAAGGCCAGATCGGCCTTGATAATGAACTCGGTTCCGGCAATGGGGGCTCTCTTTTCATCCACCTGGCAGCATTTGACGCCGGTCAGGAGACCGTCTTCGCCGACGAATTCCAGCGTTCCCACCTGGAACTCCCGCACGGCACCCTCGGCCTGCGACGAGGATGTGCGCATTTTCGTTGCCCAGTACGGCCAGACGGCGAGCTTGTCTTCCCTGACCGGCGGCTGCGGCCGGATGTCGAGCTGCGTCACGGCGACGGCGCCCTGCCGGAAAGCCGTTCCGATACAGTCGGACGCCGTATCGCCGCCGCCGACCACCACCACATGTTTTCCGCCCGCCACGATCGCTTCGGACGGCCAGCCGGTGGAATCGATCGGTTCGTGGCCGACACGCTTGTTCTGCTGGACCAGGAACGGCATGGCATCGTGGACGCCGGCAAGTTCGACGCCGGGTATGCCGGCATCCCGCGGCTTTTCCGACCCGCCGCAATAGATCACCGCATCATGGTCCTTGTGCAGGCTGTCGACGGTGATGTCGACACCGATATTGGTGTTGTAATGGAACTGGACGCCCTCGCCCTCCATCTGTTCGACCCGCCGGTCGATGGTCTGTTTTTCCATCTTGAAATCGGGAATGCCGAACCGCAACAGACCGCCGGCGCGGCTTTCGCGCTCATAGACATGCACCTCATGGCCGGCGCGGCCCAGTTGCTGGGCCGCCGCCATCCCGGCGGGGCCGGAGCCGATAATGGCGACGGACTTGCCGGTCTTGGTCTTCGCCGGCCGCGGCACCACATAGCCCATTTCATAGGCCTTGTCGGCCAGCGCTTGCTCCACTGTTTTGATCGCCACCGGAACGTCTTCCAGGTTGAGCGTGCAGGCCTCCTCGCAGGGCGCCGGACAGATTCGGCCGGTGAATTCCGGAAAATTATTGGTCGAGTGCAGATCGTCGATCGCCTCTTCCCAATTGTCATTGTAGACGAGGTCGTTCCAGTCGGGGATCTGGTTGTTGATCGGACAGCCGGTCGGCCCGTGGCAGAAGGGAATGCCGCAATCCATGCAGCGGGCCGCCTGCTTCTTGATCTCCGAATCCGACATCGGCAGGGAGAATTCCTTGAAATGCCGAATGCGGTCCGAGGCCGGCTGATAGCGCGCAACCTGGCGATCGATCTCCAGAAACCCGGTAACCTTGCCCATATCCGTTCCACCCTCAATCGTTGAAACCGTGTCCCGGTTTCCCCGGCAGATTCATCGCACCCGTTGGTCGATGGCCCGCCGGTCTTGAACCCATTTGAAATCTACGCGGCGGCGACGCCCATGCGCATCCGTTCCATTTCCTCAAGCGCCCGCCGGTATTCGACCGGCATGACCTTGCGGAATTTCGGCCGGAAATCCGCCCAGTTCTCCAGAATCTCACGTGCCCGGTCGGACTGCGTGTAATGCAGATGGTTGGAGATCAGTTGATAAAGCCGCTCCTCGTCATGGCGGGTCATGTCGCCGGAGACATCCACCCGGCCCTTGTGGTCGAGATCGCCGCCATGGTGGTGCAGTTCCTCCAGCAGATCATCCTCTTCCGGCACCGGCTCAAGTTCGACCATCGCCATGTTGCAGCGCCTGGCGAAATCGCCGGCCTCATCCAGCACATAGGCGACACCGCCCGACATGCCGGCCGCGAAATTGCGGCCGGTTTCGCCGATCACCACCACGATCCCGCCGGTCATATATTCGCAGCCGTGATCGCCAACGCCCTCAACGACGGCCAGGGCACCCGAATTGCGCACGGCGAAACGCTCGCCGGCAACGCCGCGAAAATAGCATTCGCCCTCGACCGCGCCGTAAAGCACCGTGTTGCCGACAATGATCGATTCCTCCGGCACGACCTTGCTGTCTTCGGGCGGCCGGATGATGATGCGTCCGCCGCACAGCCCCTTGCCGACATAGTCATTGCCGTCGCCGACCAGGTCGAACGTGATGCCGCGGGCCAGAAACGCCCCGAAGGACTGCCCGGCCGTCCCGTTCAGCGTCACCGAGATCGTGTCGTCGGGTAGGCCCTTCAGCCCGTATTTCCTGGCGACCGCCCCCGACAGCATCGCGCCGGCGGACCGGTCGACATTGCGGATATCGACCGCCAGGGACACCGGCGTCCGGTCGTCAAGCGCCGGCCGGGCGCCTTCGATCAGCCGCCGGTCGAGCACATCGTCGATCGGGTGCTTTTGCCGCTGCGTCCAGTAGGTCTCGTCCTTGGCCGCCTCAGGCTTATGGAACATCTTGCTGAAATCGAGCCCCTTCGCCTTCCAGTGATCGATCAGCGTGTCCTTCCGCAGCAGGTCGGACTGGCCGATGATATCGTTCAGTTTGCGATAGCCCATCGCCGCCAGCAGTTCCCTGACCTCTTCGGCGACGAAGAAGAAATAGTTGATGACATGTTCCGGCGTTCCCTTGAAGCGCTTGCGCAGCACGGGATCCTGGGTGGCGATGCCCACCGGACAGGTGTTCAGGTGGCATTTGCGCATCATCAGACAGCCGGCGGCAATCAGCGGCGCCGTCGAAAAGCCGAATTCGTCAGCGCCGAGCAGCGCCCCGACCACGACATCGCGCCCGGTGCGCAATCCGCCGTCGACCTGCAGCGGAACGCGGGAGCGAAGGCCGTTGAGCACCAGCGTCTGATGGGTTTCCGCCAGGCCCATTTCCCAGGGCGATCCGGCATGTTTCAGCGATGTCAGCGGCGAAGCGCCGGTGCCGCCGTCATAGCCGGCAATGGTGATATGGTCAGCCCGCGCCTTGGCAACGCCGGCGGCGACCGTCCCGACCCCCACTTCGGAGACCAGCTTGACGGAGATGTCGGCCTTCTCATTGACATTCTTAAGATCGAAGATGAGTTGCGCCAGATCCTCAATCGAATAGATGTCGTGATGCGGCGGCGGCGAGATCAGCCCGACGCCCGGCGTCGAATGCCGGGTCTTGGCGATCGTCGCGTCGACCTTGTGTCCGGGCAATTGGCCGCCCTCGCCCGGCTTGGCGCCCTGCGCCACCTTGATCTGTATCATGTCGGCATTGACCAGATAGTCGGTCGTCACGCCGAACCGTCCCGACGCCACCTGCTTGATCGCCGAGCGTTCCGGGTTCATCGATCCGTCCGGCAGCGGCTTGTAACGGTCCGGTTCCTCGCCGCCCTCGCCGGTATTCGACTTGCCGCCGATCTGGTTCATCGCCCGCGCCAGTGTCGTATGCGCCTCGCGGCTGATCGAGCCGAACGACATCGCGCCGGTCGAGAACCGCTTGACGATGTCGGCCGCCGGCTCCACCTCGTCGAGCGCGACCGGCGTGCGGCCGGCTTCCTTTGCTTCGAGGATCTTGAACAGGCCCCGGATGGTGTTGAGGCCTTCGGTCTGCTCATTCACCATGCGCGCGAATTCGCCATATTTTTCCGCCTGGTTGCCGCGCACCGCATGTTGCAGATAGGCCACCGAATCGGGCGACCAGACATGGTTTTCGCCGCGGATCCGGTAAAGATATTCGCCGCCGACCTCGAGCGAGG
>JANQMU010000122.1 GCA_028279875.1 Rhizobiaceae bacterium | reverse complement strand
GGACTGGCCGCGATTTCCTTTCCGGTCCCGGCGTTGGGCGCCGACTTCTGTTCCGGCGTCGATCAGTCTGCAGGCGCGCAAATCTCTGGTAAATGGGGGGTTCCTGCGAGTGATCATTCGATCTCAAGGGCAGATGAAGATGGATTCCATGGGAAACCGGCACACAGGTTAAATGGTTACCACAGCCTAGTGACGGGTTGCCTGCGCTTCGACTAGACTTGGTTGTAGTTTTGTTATGCATGCGCTGGGACGGATTCCGGTTTGAGCCGGGCCACGCGCCGCCACATGCTGTTATCGGCATTCGTCGCTGCCAGCCCGTCGCTCGAACATTGCCAAAAGCTGTAAGGGCGGGCGCTGTTACGTCAACGAGGCCGTCTATTGGGTGGATGTCGGTTTGATACGCTATCCAGGATTGACGATTGTCGTGACCAGTGGCGATTGTCGCCCGGAGAGTGAAGGAAAGCGGAGAATTCTATGAAATATCTGGCCAAAACTCTGATATTCGCCAGCGCCCTGTGCCTGTTGTCCGGTATGGCCGCCGCGAAGAAAGTACATATAAACTGCCAGGACAGTGCGAAATGTGTCCACTACGAGGATATGGGGAAGTCGCAAACCGATGAGTTCTACGGACAGTGTAACGGCAATATCCCCAACGGAATGAAGATGGTTTGTCATCCCGTGAAGGGCATGACATGCTCGCCAGCGAACCCATCCATTGATGCTAAATATCTTGTATGCGAATGCACGAATTGGTCTGCGACAAAGAAGCAAACCGCAACAATCGATGTTTTGTGCCCCGCCGCGAACTGAATGCACAGACAGCCGCGGGGGAAGCGGTGTTGCCGGTGGGGCGCGATGAAGCGCTTTCATTCGCCGGATTGGCCGCGATATCCTTTCCGGTCCCGCCGTTGGGCGCCGACTTCTATTCCGGCGTCAATCAGTCTGCTTGCGCGCAAATCGCTGGGAGATGGGGGATTTCCTGCGAGTGATCATTCAATCTCAAGGGCAGATGGAATCCATGTGAAAACCGGGGCGTCGGCTTCGAAAGAGCTTGTCGTTCGCTTGTGCCAGGCTCGTTCTATTGCCGTCATTCGCTGTGTAGGAGCGGTGACGGGTTGCCTGCGTCTCGACAAGACTTGGTTGTATTTTTTGTCATGGATTCGTTGAGACAGCTTTCGGTTTGAGGTGGGCCATGCGCCGCCACTTGCTGTTGTCGGCGCTCGTCGCTGCCAGCCCGTCGCTCATACCTTGCCAGGAGCTGCAGGGGCGGATAGCGTTACGTCAACGAGGCCATCCATCGGGTGGATATCGGTTGAACACTGGCCGGCCCCGGAACACGACGGCGGTTCAGGCGGAGGGCGATCGTTCCAGATCGCGAGTGTCTTTGCGCAACTGTCGATGAGCTACCAACGGCGAAGCTTCATTTATTCAGGGAGACCTGCCATGAACGGCCTGGCTAAAACTCTGTTACTCGCAAGCGCCCTGTGCCTTTTGTCCGGTATGGCCACCGCGAAGGAAGTATATATAAACTGCCAGAACAGTGCGAAATGTGTCCACTACGAAGATATGGGGAAGTCGCAAACCGATGACTTCTACGCAGAGTGTAACGGTGATGTCCCCAACGGAATGAAGATGGTTTGTCATCCCGTGAAGGGCATGACATGCACGACTCCGATATATGACCGCGGTAGTTTGGCCTGCATTTGCACGAATTGGTCTGCGACAAAGAAGCAAACCGCGACAATCGATGTTTTGTGCCCCGCTGAGAACTGAATGCAGACAGTCGCGGGGAGGCGGTGTTGCCGGCGGAGGACGCGATAAAGCGCTTTTGAGGCATTTTGTGGCACGAAATCGGTCTGGGAGCCTGCCAACTCGCTGACATGTTCAACCCCGGAAATATCTGTGGCATGCGAGAATGACTCCTCCTCCGCCGCATGCGACAGGGGCATGCACACATTGGGGACTGCCGCGGTTTTTCCGGAGGCTGCTTGTTGTGAGTCGCGTCGCCATGGCGAACTCGGTTGATTGCGTATGGTAGCGCGTTTCGGCTTCCGCCTGAGTGCTATATCCGATCGGTTCGAGCAATGAGCCAGTCGACCCGCCCGGGCAAAATGGGTTGAGGTCAGTTCGCCATGACGGGCCATCCTGGGTATACTGACGCAGGACTAAACGGAGGACAGTAGGACAGCCATGAGAAATCTAGTCATGATCCTGATCGTGGGCAGCTGCGCGTTGTTTTGGGCAGGCGCGGAGGGTGCCAGGGCAGATACATCATTGAGTTGCGGTACAACGAGTTGCAAATACAACGAAGAGTTCAAAGCATCCCAGAAGAAGAAGTTTCATGGACATTGTGACGGGACAAACACCAAGATGACCGCTTCCAACTCACAAATGATTTGTCATAAGGCGAGCGGCTTGACGTGCACGCAGGCACTTCTGGTGAATGCGAACAAATCGGACACGTACTGGAGTTGTCACTGCACGAATTGGAACACGAAGAAACATAGCACAACAATCGACATTAAGTGCCCCGCTCCGAGCTGAGTGCTGGGCAACAGAGTCGGTTTGTCATCTGGCCACATGTGAGAGGCGCATTGACCGGCCGTTTGCCGGAACCTGAGGTGCCCCTCCGCAGCGCCGGGCACGGTCAAGTCCAGGTTGACACGATTCAAGGCCATTTCGTCACGAATAGCCATCCGGCGAATGTTAACGCATGCTCTAAGCCGCCGCTCCGCAGTGCCGGGCATGCCGAAAATGCGCCGCTTTCGATTTCCTCAGAATTGGCCATTGCCTTCCCTATGAGATCGGTCGTCATCGTCTTGCCCGGCCCTTAGCCAATCCCATGGCAACGCGCGCGGTTCTCATAATCTGTCCAATTTCAATCGATAATATCCGTTTGCGGCGGTTTTGACCTATGGCCTTGCACAGGATGATTCCGCTATGTGAACCCGGGCGGGTCATGGTTTGGAGGGAAAGATGCCCCAATGGGTCTACACATTCGGAGACGGACGGGCCGAAGGCAGCGCGCAGGACCGCAATCTGCTCGGCGGCAAGGGCGCCAATCTTGCCGAGATGTGCAATCTCGGCCTGCCGGTTCCGCCCGGCATGACCATCACCACCGAAGTGTGCACCTGGCACTACTCCAATGGACACACCTATCCGCCGGAATTGAACGATCAGATTGAACAGGCACTGGGCAGCATCGGCGAACTGGCCGGCCGCCGTTTCGGCGACGACAAAAGGCCGCTTTTGCTTTCGGTGCGCTCCGGTGCCCGGGCCTCGATGCCCGGCATGATGGACACGGTTCTCAATCTCGGCCTCAATGATCAATCCGTATTGGCGCTGGCGGAGGATGCCGGTGATCGCCGTTTTGCCTATGACAGCTACCGCCGCTTCATCCAGATGTATGGCGATGTCGTGATGGGGCTCGACAATGAGGTTTTCGAGGAAATTCTCGAGGACGAAAAGGCCGCCTGTGGCCATGACCTCGACACGCAAATGACGGCGGATGAATGGATCGGCGTCATCGACCGCTACAAGCAGGTCATCGGGGAAGAACTGGGCCGGCAGTTTCCGCAGGATCCGAACGAGCAGCTCTGGGGTGCGGTGAGCGCGGTCTTTTCAAGCTGGATGAACGCCCGGGCGATCACCTATCGTAAACTGCACGACATACCGGCCGAATGGGGAACCGCGGTCAATATCCAGGCGATGGTTTTCGGCAATCTCGGTGACAGTTCCGCCACCGGCGTGGCGTTCACCCGCAACCCGTCGACCGGCGAAAACGCGCTCTATGGCGAATTCCTGGTCAATGCCCAGGGGGAAGATGTGGTCGCCGGCATCCGCACGCCGCAGAACATCACGGAAGACGCGCGCATCGAGGCGGGCTCCGACCGGCCGTCGCTTGAAAAGCTGATGCCGGACGCCTTTGCCGAATTCCTCGATATCTGCCAGCGTCTCGAAACCCATTATCTCGACATGCAGGACCTGGAATTCACCATCGAGCGCGGCAAGCTGTGGATGCTCCAGACCCGCTCCGGCAAACGGACGGCCAAGGCGGCGCTGAAAATCGCCGTCGACATGGCCGATGCCGGCCTGATCAGCCGCGAAGAAGCCGTACGGCGGATTGATCCGGCATCGCTGGATCAATTGCTGCATCCCACCATCGATCCGCGTGTCCCGCGTGACATTATCGGCTCCGGCCTTCCGGCGTCGCCGGGCGCCGCCACGGGCCAGATCGTCTTTACCTCCGAAGACGCGGTAGCCCTGAACGAGGCCGGTGAGAAGGCCATCCTGGTGCGGGTCGAGACAAGCCCCGAGGATATTCACGGCATGCATGCGGCCGAGGGGATCCTGACGACACGCGGCGGCATGACCAGCCATGCGGCCGTCGTAGCACGCGGCATGGGAACGCCATGCGTTTCGGGGGCCGGTGGCCTGCGGGTGGACATGCACACGCAGACCCTGCTGACGATGGCCGGGCGCCTGAACAAGGGCGATATCATCACGGTGGACGGGTCGACCGGACAGGTCCTGAAAGGCGCCGTTGCCATGCTGCAGCCGGAACTTTCCGGAGATTTCGGCCGCATCATGGAGTGGGCCGACGCGGCCCGCCGGATGCGGGTCCGTACCAACGCCGACACGCCGGCGGATGCCCGTGCCGCGCGCAGCTTCGGCGCCGAAGGAATCGGTCTTTGCCGGACCGAGCACATGTTCTTCGAAGGCGACCGCATCATCGCCATGCGCGAAATGATCCTGGCCGACAACGAGACCGGCCGGCGGGTGGCGCTGGACAAATTGCTGCCCATGCAGCGGTCCGATTTCACCGAACTGTTCGAGATCATGCAGGGCACGCCGGTGACGATCCGACTGCTCGATCCACCGCTGCACGAGTTCCTGCCCAAGACCGCCGAGGAAATCGCCGAGGTTGCGCAATCCATGGCGGTGCCGGTCGAACAGTTACGCGAGCGCACCGAAGCGCTGCACGAATTCAATCCGATGCTGGGGCACCGGGGCTGCCGGCTTGCGGTATCCTACCCGGAAATCGCCGAAATGCAGGCCCGCGCCATTTTCGAGGCGGCGATCGCGGCGGTGCGGACAGCCGGCGCGCCGGTCGTGCCGGAAATTATGATTCCGCTGGTCGGCCTGATGGAGGAACTGCGGTTCGTCAAGGCCCGCATCGATGCCGTTGCCAAGGACGTCATGGAAGAGGCGAAGCAGCCGATCGACTATCTGGTCGGAACCATGATCGAGCTGCCGCGCGCCGCCATCCGGGCACACAAGATCGCCGAAGTCGCGGAGTTCTTCTCCTTCGGAACAAACGATCTGACCCAGACCACCTTCGGTATCTCGCGCGATGATGCCGCGGCGTTCCTGACGACCTATCAGCAGAAGGGCATCATCGAAAAGGACCCGTTCGTGTCGCTCGATATTGACGGTGTCGGCGAACTGGTGCGGATAGCGGCTGAAAAGGGCCGCAAGGCGCGGAACGACATCAAGCTCGGCATCTGCGGCGAACATGGTGGCGATCCGTCATCGGTGCATTTCTGTGAGCAAATCGGGCTGGACTATGTGTCCTGTTCGCCGTTTCGGGTCCCGATTGCGCGGCTGGCTGCTGCACAGGCGGCGCTCCAGGGGAAATCATAGCGGCTCGGCGGCCAGCCAGTTCGGGTCCGGTTCCGGCAGGGGGATGGCATCGATCAGCGCCTGTGTATAGGCCTCCTGCGGATTGTCGAAGACGGATTGCGTCGAGCCCATTTCCACGATCTCGCCATGGCGCATGACGATGACCTGGGCGCACAGCCGGCGGACGACCGAAAGGTCATGGCTGATGAAGGCGATGGTCAGGCCCAGCTCCTTGCAAAGCTGCTCCAGCAGGGCGAGGATTTGCGCCTGCGTTGAGACGTCCAGTCCCGAAACGATCTCGTCCGCCAGGACGAATGTCGGCGACAGCGCCAGGGCTCTGGCGATGCCGACGCGCTGGCGCTGGCCGCCGGATATTTCGTGGCGGTAGCGCTGCGCGAAACTCTGCGGCAGTCCCACCCGGTCAAGCGCCTCGCCCACCCGCCTGCCGATATTGTCGGTGAGGCCGTATTGTCTCAGCGGCGCGGCAATGATGCCGGCAATCGTCCGGCGCGGGTTGAGGGAAGACATCGGGTCCTGGAAGATCATCTGCAGATTGCGCCGGTGCGGCCGCAGATCGCCTTCGCCAAGATGCGTCACATCGAGCCCGTCGAACAGGATTTTGCCGGCGCTCGGCTCAAGCAGGCGCACCATGGCGCGTCCGAGTGTCGATTTGCCGGAGCCGGATTCACCGACGATGCCGGTCACGGCGTGGCGCGGGACTGTGAAATCCAGACCCTTGAGGATCTCGATCGGCGGTGCCGCGCCAAACACCGGCTTGCGTGTCATATCCGGAAGCGACAGCCTGAGCCCGCTGATCGAAAACAGATCATCGGCCATGGCTTGCCTCCCAGGCGCGGTCGGCCGCAAGGACATCGTCCGCCAGGCCGGTCAGGACCGATTGGTCGACCGGCAAAAGGCTCGCCATCGGGTCCGTATAGCGTGGCGTCGCGGCGAGCAGGGCCCGTGTGTAGGGATGCGCGGGCCGAGCGAACAATTGCTCCACGCCGGCTTCCTCCACCACCATTCCGCCATAGAGAATGGTGACGTTCTGGCTGATCTTGGCGACGACGCCCAGATCATGGGTGACGAACAATATGGCGGTCCCGTGCTGCCGCTGCATCTGTGCAATGAGCCGCAGGATCTGCTTCTGCACGGTTACGTCGAGCGCCGTTGTCGGTTCATCGGCAATGATCAGCTTCGGTTCCGCCGCGAAGGCCGCGGCGATCAGCACCCGCTGGCGCATGCCGCCCGAAAGCTCGTGCGGATAGGCCCGCAACACCCGCTCGCCGTCGCGGATCTGGACCTCGTCGAGAAGGGCTTCGACGCGCGCCCGCGCCTCGCTGCGACTCCAGCCCAGGATTTTAACGAGGCGGTCCGTCATTTGCGGCCCGATACGCCGCGACGGGTTGAGCGCCGTCAGCGGATCCTGCGGGATCAGGGCAATGCTGGCCGCCACGGTCTGCCGGCGTCTGGATGGCGAAAGCCGGCCCAGATCGGTGCCATGCAGCCGGATGTCCCCCTCGACGATCTTCACGCTGACCGGCAGCACGCCGAGCACCGCCTTGCTCAACATGCTCTTGCCGGCGCCGCTTTCGCCGACCAGCGCCCGGACCTCGCCGGGTGCGACCGTCAGATCGACCGACCGCAGCAGTCGAACGCCGTTGGGCAGGGTGGCGCTCAGTCTGGAGATGGCAAGACAATCGCTCATCGCAGCACCGGATCGAAACGCTGTTTGAGGCCTTCGCCAAGCTGGCTGAAGGACAGCACCGTGAGGAACAGGGCAATGAGCGGAAACACCAGAACCCACCAGGCCTGATGAATCGACAGGCGACCCTCGGCAATGATGCCACCCCAGGTCGGATCGTCGGTCGCCACCGACAGATTGACGAAGGACAAAATCGCTTCGACGATGACGGCGATCCCCATTTCCAGCGACAGCAGAGCCACAATCGACGGCAGCACATTAGGCAGTACCTCGTCGATCATCGTCCGCAGGCGTCCGAAGCCGGCAATGCGGGCGCTCTCGACGTAATCCATGCGCGCCTGCACCATCGCTTCGGCGCGGATCACCCGGCAAAACCGTGTCCAGTCGATCACCGCGATGGCGATGATCACGGAATGCAGTCCCGTTCCGAGGACGGCGACAAGCAAGATGGCGAACAGGACCGGTGGGAAAGCCATCCAGATATCCACGATGCGGGAAATGATCAGGTCGGCCCAGCCGCCGAAATAGCCGGCGATGAGCCCCAGCGCCGAGCCGACGAGGCAAGCGGCCGCCGCGGCCGCAAATGCAACCATGAAGGCGATCCGCGCGCCGTGGATCAGCCGTGACAGCAGATCGCGGCCGAGGCTGTCGGTGCCGAGCCAGAAGCCCGGTTCCGCGCCCGGTGCCCAGAAGGGCGGCAGTCGCCCATACAGCAAATCCTGTGCCAGCGGATCGTGCGGAGCGATCCAGGGAGCGAGTAGTGCCGCCAGCAGAGCGGCGCAGATCCAGCCACCGGCCAGCCACAGCCTCAAATTGGGTTTGCGATGGCGCGGCCTGACATCAGCCATGGCGCAGCCTTGGATTCAGCAGGGCATAGCTCAGATCCACAATCAGATTGACCAGTATGAACAGGAGGGCAAAGACCAGAACGATGCCCTGAATGAGCGGCAAATCCCGATTGATCACCGCGTCGATGGCCAGGTTGCCGAGGCCCTCATAGGAGAACAGCCTTTCGATGATGACCGTGCCACCGATCAGGAATGTGAATTGCACCCCGATCAGGGTCAGCGTCGGCAGGGCGGCATTTTTGAGTGCTTCGCGCAGGATCACCTGCGTTTCCGAAAACCCCTTGACGCGAGCAAGCACGATATAGTCCAGCTCGAGCACTTCCTTGAGCGATTGCTTGAGCAATTGGGCAATGATGGCCGCCAGCGGCAGTGCCAGCGCCAGCGCCGGCAGGAACATATGGCTCAGAAGATCCCTTGTCAGATCGAACCGGAGCCTCAGAATACTCTCGAACAGATAGAACTGGGTGTCGAAAGGAAGGTCGAGACGCGGCGAAACGCGGCCGGTGATGCCGAAAACCGGGATCAGGACGCCGAAGGCGAGAATCAGCACAAGGCCCCAGAGGAAATCGGGAATGGACAAGGCCGCGCCGTTGACGACATCGATCCCCGCCTCGATGGCCGTGCCGCGTTCCCGGGCGCCGAGAATGGCAAGCGGGCCGCCAATCGCCACCGCCATAAGAAGGGCGGTAAACGAGAGTTCCAGCGTTGCCGGCAGCCTGTTGAGCACCAACCCCAGCACATCCTGGCGCAGCGAGATCGACGTGCCGAAATCGCCCTGGACGATCCCGGAAAACCAGATGAAGAACTGCTGCGGGATGCTTTTGTCGAGACCGTAAAGCGCCCGCAGCCGCTCGATATCCGCATCCGTTGCGCCCGGCGGCAGCATCATCGCGATCGGATCGCCGGGAGCGATCCGTATGACGATGAACACCACGACCGCGACGCCGAACAGCGTGATCAGCATCGTCAGCAGGCGGATGAGAATTCTCTGCATGATTATGCGCCGCCGAGTTTTCCGGTGGGATTGAGCTTTACCACGTTTTCCTGTGCCTGGCTGTCATTGCCGCGCCTCGGTCGATCGGGACGCGTCTTGGCGCAAAGCGCGGGCCGCCCGTTGCAGGCGGCCCGGTGGAAAGCTCAGCTCGGCGTCATCAGGGCCGGCAGCAGGGCGCCCGAGACATGCGGAACGACCTTGACCCTGTTTGAGTGGACGATCGGCTGCACGAACTGGATGAGCGGCAGGACATAGGCGTTGTCCGCGATCATCCGGTCGACATCCTTCCAGCCGGCAATGCGTTTTTCTTCGTCCGGCTCGCCCCAAAGCGGGTTGATCGCGTTAATGACATCCTCGCCGTCCCAGACCGAATGCGGGCTTGGCCCGTACATGGCAAAGCCGGTCGACGTGGTCGGATCGCCGATGGCGTTGCCCCAATTGTAGAAGGCCGCCGGCGCCAGCTGATCGGCCGCGCGCAGTTCGAAGTGCTTGGCGATCTCATAGACCTCGATCGTCGCCTCGATCCCGACCTTGCGCCACATGCCGACGATCGCCTGGATCATTTCATAGTCCTTGGGCTTGAAGCCCCTGGTGGTCTGGATGACGAACTTGACCGGATTGTCGGTCGAATATCCCGATTTGGCGAGCAGTTCCTTCGCCTTCTCGGGGTTGTACTCCGTCTGGATAGAGGGATCGAAGGCGGCGTAGTCCGGCGTTTCAAGCGTGCTGATCGGTATGCCGTAGCCGCGAAGCAGCCGGTCAACGAGCAGTTTCTTGTCGACGGACATTACGGCCGCATGGCGGACATTCTCATCGGTCATGACATCGATATCGTTGAAGAAGATCATACCGATGTCGGAGATCGGCGTCGCCGATCCCGATAGCGTGTCCTTGGCGACGAGGCGGTCATATTCCTCGTAGGGAATCTCCAGCGTCACATCCGACCCGCCCGATTCGATTTCCGCGACACGGCTGGCCGCATCGGTGACGAATTTGATCGTGACGTTCTCAAAGGCCGGTTTGTCTCCCCAGTAATTCGGATTGGCCTTGAGCCGGATGAACGCATTGCGTTCGAATTTGTCGACCATATAGGGCCCGGTGCCGATCGGCGCGGCCTCGAAGCCTTCCGGCCCGACCTTTTCGTAATAGGCTTTCGGCAGAACGTAGCCGGTGAGGAACGACATCCATTTGAACAGCGTCGGTTCAAAGGAAAGAACATCGGCGGTGATCGTGTTGCCGTCGATGGAAAAATTGCCGATCTTGGACCAGATGAACTGGATCGGATTGCCGGTCTCGGCCTTTGCTGCGCGCTCCAGCGACCAGACCACATCCTCGGCGGTGAAGGGCGAGCCGTCATGCCAGGTCACGCCTTCACGCACCTTCATCATGATTTTCGACCGGTCGTCGTTCCAGCCCCATTCGGTGACGAGACCGGGCGCGAAGGACAGATCCGGCTTCTGCGCGATGAACTGATCGAACACCGACTGATAGATGCCCTGGATTGTCGGGTTGACGGCGGATGGGCCGACCGTCGGGTCCCATGACGGCAGGTTGACGTGATAGGCGATGACCAGTTCATCCGTCTGGGCCAGCGCGCCCGTTGGCAGACCGACGGCGGCGATACCGAGCGCTGCAGCACTGTAACCCAGGATCTTTCGTCTCGTATATGGCATTGATTTTCCCCTGTTTTCGAGCTTTCTGGTTTTGGGCGGCACCGGATTGAAACTCTCATCGAGTTCCGAGGCCCGGCCGCGGCGGCCTTTTAAATTGCGTGTCGTTTATCCTCCGGCCAATTGTTGGGCGAGCATGAAGCCGGATGCCGCGCCGACGCCGGCGCCGGGCCAGGTGGCGGCGCCGACCAGATGCAGACAGCCGACCGGCGTATTCCAGCGTGCGTAACCGGGCACGGGACGGAAAAAGAAATTTTGCGACAGGTGATGGCTGCCGCAAATCTGGTCGCCGCCGACGAGGTTCGGGTCCTCGCGCTGCAGGTCGATGGGCGAGAACACCGCCTTGCCGAGGATTTTCTTACCAAGCCCCGGCGCGTAGCGTTCGATGATGTCCAGAACCCGGTCCGCGTAACGGTCCTTGAGGGCATCCCAGTCCGCAGGCTCGATCTCGCCACCCGCGTCGCCGGTGACATTGGCGGGAAGAACGCGGACCTGAACCCAAAGCACATGCTTGCCTTCGGGCGCGCGGGTCGGGTCCAGCACCGTCGGCTGGCCGACGACGATGACCGGCGTGTCCGGCAGGATGCCGGCGAGCGCTTGGCCGTAGGTCCTGGCCATAATCTCCAGGGAGGGTGCCAAGTGGATATAGGCAAAGGTCTGCAGCGCCTCGCCGGCGGCCCAGTCCGGCAGGGAATCGAGCGCCAGATGGATCATCATGGTGCCCGGCGCGTGGGTGAAATCGCCTGCCTGGCTGTCGAAGCTCCGGTTTCCGGTACCGCCCGGAAGCAGCGATCCGACCAGAGCGCCTGGCGCGACATTGGCGATCACCGCTTTCCTGGCCCTGTGTTCGCTGCCATCGGCAAGGCGCACACCGACGGCCGTGCCGTTCTCGGTGATGATTTCCCTGACCTCGGCATCGGTTACGAGCGTGCCGCCGGCTTTCTCGTAGAAGCCGGCGAGGGCGGAGATCATGGTCCTGGCGCCGCCCCGACCGATGACCATGCCGAAGCTCTGATTGGCCATCGATTCAAGATAGGGAAACACCGCACCACCGGCGATGTCGGGGGCAAAATCCAGATGCATGCCCCATGCCGCCAGGGTCGCCTTGACGTGTTCGGATTCGAAATTGGCGTTGAGCCAGGCGCGCGGCGATGACGCCAGCAGGCGGGCCAGTTCAAGTGTGCCGATGGTCCCTTTTCGGCGCCATATTTTCCAGGCATTGCCGGCCACGGACCGCGCCGACATGGGCGAACCCAAAATGCCGCCGATGGCCTCCAGTTCCTGAGGAAATGCCGACACCAGCGCCGTCCATCTTTCCGCGTCGCGCGACGAGAATGCGGCGATCCGTTCCGTAGTGGCCTGCAGGTCGGTGCCGACGCCCAGCCAGCGGCCATCGGGAAATACGCTGGCGAAACACATGCTTGCCGGTACGAATTCCAGCCCGGCGGATTTCAACTCATTTACATATTTCTTGTGAAAAGCGGATCCGGCAAAGAGGCTCAGATTCATCGCTCCGAAATCGTGATGAAATCCCGGCTGGGTCAGTTCAAGTGTTTTGACAGCGCCGCCTGGTCGTTCATTCCTCTCATATATTGCGGTGCTCCAGCCCCTTTTCTGAAGGTGCGAAGCGCAGGCCAGGCTGTTGTGCCCGGCGCCGATTATGATCGCATCGAACTCACCCAATTCAGAATATGCCCTTCAACGTAACCGGTGGAATTTATTGCATATGCATATGTTTTCGTCTAGTAGAAGAATTGGACTGTTGTTTGGAGAGCGCACAGGAAAAGGATGGAGAGCCATGGACGCTGGTGAACTGCTTGGGGGTCTTGGAGAGCTGCTTCTTTCCGGCAAGATCGAGGTCGTGGACCTGGCCGGTGTCCTGGGTCCCGACACGCCGCTGCTAAAGCTGCCGCCGGAACTGGCGGTCGATACGCCGAAGATCGAAATTCACGAAATCTCCGCCTATGATGACAACGGGCCGTGGTGGGCCTGGAACTGGCTCAAGCTCGGTGAACATTCAGGCACGCATTTCGACGCGCCGATCCACTGGATCACCGGCAAGGATTTCGCCGACGGTGCCACCGACACGATCCCGCCGCACAATTTCGTGGCGCCGGTCAATGTGATCGACTGCTCCGGGGAAGCGGCACAGGACCATGATTTTCTGCTGACCGCCGATGCGGTGAAGGCATGGGAAGGCGAACACGGTGCCATCGCGCCAGGCGAATGGGTGGTGATGCGCACCGATTGGTACAAGCGCAGCGGTTCGGAGGAGGCGTTCCTGAACGCCGATGAAACGGGCCCGCACACGCCGGGGCCTACGGCCGAGGCCATCGAATACATCATTTCGACCGGCGCCGTCGGCTGGGGCAGCGAAACCATCGGGACCGATGCCGGCCAGGCCGGCGGGATGGAACCGCCATTTCCGGCTCATAATCTGATGCACAAGGCCAACCGCTACGGCCTGGCGAGCCTCGCCCATCTCGACAGGCTGCCGCCGAAAGGCGCGATCATGATCGCCGCACCGCTGAAAATCAAACACGGAACCGGAAGTCCCTGTAGGGTCCTTGCCCTGATTCCCAAAGCCTGACGGTCGCGACCTGATATGAGCGGTGTCGATCACATCGTCGTTGGCAGCGGGATCAACGCTCTGGTGTGCGCGGCGATTCTCTCCGGAAAGGGCGAGAAGGTCCTTGTGCTCGAACGCAACGAGGTCATTGGCGGCTGCATCAGGACGGCGGACATCACGGTGCCCGGTTTTGTCCACGACGTGATGGCAACCACCTTTGTCCTGTTCGTCACATCGCCGGCCTATGCGCAACTTGGAGAAGATCTCGCCCGGCACGGGCTGGAGTTCTGCAACACGGACCATCCGACAGGCGTTCTGCGCCCGGACGGCAGCCATGCTGTCCTGTCGATGGACCGCTCCGCAAATGTCGCCGCGTTCAATGCCATCAGCGCCGGGGCAGGGGACCGCCATGCCCGTGTCGTCGGCGGCATAGAGCAAAATGCCGATCTGCTGTTCGGGCTTCTCGGCGGGCGCATCCGCTCCTTTGCCACCGTCAGGCTGCTGGCGCGTCAGGCCTGGAAACGCGGCATCCACGGATTGGTCGATTTTTTCGGCGAAGCCCTGACGCCGGCGCGGGGGTGGCTTGAGGCCGACTATGAAAGCGAATTGATGCGCGCCCTGTGGGCGCCCTGGTCGCTGCACGCCGGCCTGGATCCCGAAGAGGCGTTTTCCGGACAGATCGGCAAGGTCATCGCCTTCGCGCTCGAGGCCGCCGGCGCTCCCATCGTAAAGGGTGGGGCCGGACAATTGCTGATCGCCTTCGAACGGCTGATCGAGGAGCGCGGCGGGGAAATACGCACCGGATGCGATGTCGAGACGGTCGAATTGCGGGACGGCCGGGCGTCCGGCGTTCGTCTGGCATCGGGCGAGACGTTCAGCGCCCGCAAATCCGTCATCTGCTCGACGGCGCCGAACCAGCTCTATGGACGCCTTTTGGGCGCGAATGCGCCCGAGAGCGAAGGGGAGGCGACGTCCGGCTTCCGTCATGGGAAGGGCAATTTCCAGCTTCACTACGCCTTGGACGCGGCGCCCGAATGGCCCGACGAAGCGTTGCGGGACGTCGCTTTGCTGCATCTGACATCGGGACTGGACGGTGTTTCCAAGGCCTGTAATGAAGCCGTTCGCGGGATGCTGCCCGAAGTGCCGACCATTTGTGTGGGACAGCCGCACGCGCTCGATCCATCCCGCTGCCCGCCGGGAAAGGCCATATTATGGGTCCAGCTTCCGGAAGCGCCGCGCTTCGTAAAGGGGGATGCCGCCGGCACGATCGATGTCCCTGACGATGGTGTGTGGACCGAGGCGCTGCGCGAGGCGTTCGCCGATCGTGTGGAGGGCATTCTGGCGGCCCGGATCGGGAATTTTCCCGACATCGTTCTCCAGCGGCGGGCCTATTCTCCGGCCGATCTGGAGACCATGAATATCAACCTTGTCGGCGGCGATCCGTATGGCGGCGCTTCATCGATGGACCAGTTTTTCGCCTGGCGGCCCTTCAAGCACAGCGTCAATCACGACACGCCGGTCAAGAGCCTCTATCATATCGGCGCATCGACCCATCCGGGCGCCGGACTTGGCGGTGGCTCCGGTTTCCTGCTGGGGACGCGCCTGTGATGGACCAGAAAGCACCGCCGGCCGGACAGGGCAGTTCGACACTGGGCGAGATCGGATTGCAGCAATTCGCGCCCTATCTGATGAACCGCATCATGGGTCGCTACAATGACACGCTGCGCCAGGATTTGCGCCGGCAGGGCCTCAGCGTTCCCCAGGCGCGGGCGCTCGCCGTCCTGTCGGTCATTGATCGCGTTACCGTCAACGATCTCTCCGTCTATACGGTCATTGAGCAGTCGACGCTCAGCCGCACGCTCGACACGCTGGAGGCCCAGGGTCTCGTCCGCCGGGAGACCTCGCAAAAGGACAGCAGGATCAAACATGTCATCCTGACGGATGCCGGGCGGGCGCAATTCGCGTTGGCGTGGCGGCCGATGCAGCAGGCCTTCGAGGCCATGTTCGAAGGCATCGGGGCCGCCGAATATTCGCAATTCGTATCGACCCTACAGAAGGTGCTCACCAATATCCGCAAGCATCAGATTTAGGGTCAATGTTCACGCAGGCCCTCGCGTGCGACAAGAGCCTCCGTGTCATCCAGAGCTCCTTCGAGCCGGTCGAACAGTGCGTCGAGTTCATCGGGCTGAATGATCATCGGCGGACATACGGCAATGGTATCCCCGAGAGCGCGCAGAATTGCGCCGCGGTTCTCCAGATAGGCGGTCGTCTTTGATCCGACACCGAGTTTGGCGTCAAACGGGCGCTTTGCTTTCCTGTCAGCAACCAGTTCGACCCCGCCCAGAAGGCCGGAGAACCGCACTTCGCCGACAAGCGGGTGGTCTCCAAGCGCCTTCATGCGTCTTTCGAACAGCGGCATCAGGCTGCGGACATGGCCCAATATGTCGCGCTTCTGGTAGATCTCGATGGCCTTGGCTCCGAGCGCGCAGCCGAGCGGATGTCCGCCATAGGTGAAACCGTGGCTGAACGAGCCCAGTTGCGCACTGTGGTCGACATAGGCTTGGTAGATGTCCTCGGGAACCAGTACTGCACCGAGCGGCGCATAGGCCGAGGTCATCTGCTTGGCAGCGGAGATCGTGGTCGGAACCATTTTGTGCGTCTGGCATCCCCACCAATTGCCGGTGCGGCAGAAACCGGTGATCACCTCGTCGTCGATCAGCATGATGTCGTGCTCGTCGAGGATCGGCTGGATGGCCTCAAAATAGCCTTCAGGCGGCACGAGGACCCCGCCTGCGCCCATCACCGGTTCGGCGATCATGGCGGCGATGGTATCGGGGTTTTCCCGCTCGATCAGCATTCGCAGTGATGCCGCCAGGCGAGCGGAAAACTCCAATTCGCTCTCGCCGTCCCTTGCGTGGCGATAATGGTGCGGACAGTCCGCATACAGGACCCGGTCGACCGGCAGGTCGAAACCAGTGTGATAGCTGGGCAGGCCGGTCAGCGAGCCTGACATGACGGTCACGCCGTGGTAGGCCCGGTGCCGCGAGATGATCTTCTTCTTTTCCGGCCTTCCACGGGCGTTGTTGTAATACCAGGCAAGCTTGACCTGGGTGTCGTTGGCTTCCGAGCCGGACGACGTGAACAACACTTTTGAAATCGGAACCGGCGCGATTTCCTTCAGCTTTTCCGCCAGCTCGATTGCCGGCTCCGTACCCTTCGCCCCGAACAGATGATAATAGGGCAGGGTCCTGAGCTGTTCGGTCGCCGCCTCGATCATTTCCTCATCGCCGAAACCGAGCCCCGCGCACCACAGGCCGGACATACCCTCGATATATTCCTTGCCCTGCGTATCGTAGATGAACACGCCCTGGCCGCGCCCGATCACCAGCGCTCCGGTATCCGGCAAAGTGTGCAGGGGCGTATAGGGATGCAATATCGCCTCGATGTCCCGCTTTTGCACATTGCTGAGGGGCTGACCTTGCGGTGGCTGG
Source organism: Rhizobiaceae bacterium (assembly GCA_028279875.1). Lineage (GTDB taxonomy): Bacteria > Pseudomonadota > Alphaproteobacteria > Rhizobiales > Rhizobiaceae > Hoeflea_A. The sequence goes on along the minus strand of JANQMU010000122.1, from coordinate 20,321 downwards.
CGTGTCATCATTCCTGTCCCATTTAATGCTGCTTCATCCTATCGGCGGTCGAATGGACGAGCAATTCCCAAGATCGGGTTGCGGTGGAGCCGGCGCAAATAGCCGGGCCCGCCGGCAGGGTTTCGCTTGCCGGAAACATACGCTAAAGCGAGACGGAACACGGCCACCTGTGACGGAAACCGCGCCCTGCCATGAAGATTCGCTACGAACGTCCCGTCTCCCATGCCGCAACCTGGGCCGGGCGTTTCGGCGTGTTCGCATTCACCCTGTTTCTGGTGTCCGCCGCAATGCATCGGTTTGGCGTTCTGGAGACCGATTTCTTCGCGGCCGTTTTCGTTTTGAGCGGTGCGATTGCCGCGCTGGCGTTCCTGCTGGCCGCGGTCGGCTTGCTGCGGCTGTGGATGGTCGGGGCCAAGGGCGGGCGAGCATCGGCCAAGGGCATGTTTTTTTCGATTCTCGTTCTCATACCGGTCTGCCTGACGCTTTATCGCATATACACGCTGCCGCAGCTTCACGACATTTCCACCGACATTGTCAATGTGCCGGATTTCCTTGAACCCGTGGATCACAGCATGGGCTGGCTGCCGGTCATCGGCGGCAGCGCCAGCGCCTATGCCGGTCAGGCGGAAGCCTATCCGGAGGTGACCGGCCGGCGATATGAAGGCGCGGTGGACCGGGTCCTCGAGGCGGTCTATCTGGTCGCAGAGAAGAGCGGCATTCGTATCACGCAAGCCAAGCTTCCCGAGCAGGCAGAGGACAATGGCGAGGAGGCTCCGGCGGGAGATGATTCCGATTCTTCGGTGATCGAGATGGCATCGGAGGCCATCGAGGTGGCCGATGAACCGATCGACCCGGACGTTTCGCTCGATCCTGACGAAACGCCGGCGTCGGCTTCGGAAGAGACAACCGATCAGCCGGTCGCATCAGATTCACCGCCCCCGCCCGATACCCTGGCGGAGTCAGACAGCCCGGAGGCCGGCGAACCGCTTCCTCTGGAAGGCAGCGGCGAGGGTGCGGTGGAACCGGTGGTGACGGTTCCAGTCGAGATCCTGCTGCAGGGCGAAACGCGAACGCTGCTGTTCGGTTTTGAATCCGATGTCAGCATTCGTCTGAGCGAGGAAGCGGAAACGACCTTTGTCGACATGCGGTCCGTTTCCCGGTCAGGACCGCACGACCTCGGCGCCAATGCCCGGATCATCGCTGATTTCCTTGCCACGCTCGACGCCGAACTGCTCGGCATCTCGGTGCGGTAAGTTCATGTCTTGAGGGTAAACACACCGGTGATGGAGGGCGGTCCCTCCGTTTCGACGAGGTCGCGCCGCAGCAGGTCCTCCAGATGGGCCAGCAGCGACAGCCCGGCAGCCCGGTGGAGGCGGGAATCCGTGTCGCGATAGATCACCTTGACCATGTCGGCGATATAGCGGTCGCCCTTGCGCAACCGGTCGAGCACCGCCGCCTCCCGCATCTTGCGGTGGGTCTTGAGCGCTCGGACGAATTGCGGCGGATCGGCGACCGGCCCGCCATGGCCGGGCAGGTAGATCCGGTCGTCCCGGTCCAGCAATTTATCCAGCGATGCCATGTAATCGGACATCGCCCCGTCGGGCGGTGCGACGATGGAGGTGGCCCATGCCATGACATGGTCCGCTGAAAACAGGATGGCTTCCTTCTCCAGCGCAAAGACCGCGTGATTGGCCGTGTGGCCCGGCGTATGGACAACGCGCAGTGCCCAGCCGTCGCCCTCGAAGACTTCACCATCTGCGGCCTGGATGTCCGGCCGGAAATCCTGATCGGAACTTTCGGCAAGCGGATTGACTTCGCCGACATAAAGATCGCGGGCTGCCCGGTGCGGTCCTTCCGCCACCACCGTTGCACCGGTCTCGGACGCAAGCCGGGCCGCCAGCGGCGCATGGTCCTTGTGCGTGTGGCTGACGAAAATATGGCTGACCTCACGGCCGCGCAGTGCCTTGCGCAACGCCAGATAGTGGCTTTCGATCTCCGGCCCCGGATCGATAACCGCCACGGAAGTGCCGCCGACGATATAGCTGTTGGTCCCGTGAAAGGTCAGCGGCCCGTCATTCGTCGCCGTGAGGCGCTGAACCCCTGGCGCGACCTCGATGGCCTGGCCGTGATGGGGCAGGAAATCTGTCTCGAAACGGGGTGGCGCCATGTCCGGAGAACCCGTTCGTGCTCTACGCGGCGCCAATGCGCAGCAGATCAAGCACGTGAATGACCCCGACGGGCCGGTTGTCCTCCTCGACCACCAGCGCTCCAATCTTGTTGTCCTGGATGGTCTTCAGCGCCGATGCCAGCAGCATGTCGGGCCCGATCGTCTGGCCGCCGACGGTCATGATGTCATCGACGATGGCCGTATTGGTGTCGACATGGGCATGGCGCCGCAGATCGCCATCGGAGATGACCCCACATATCCGCCCGTCCTCGCTGGTGATGATCGCCAGGCCGAAGGTCTTTTCCGACATGATGCGAATGGCGTCCATCAGCGCCGCACCCCGTGCCACGGTCGGCAATTCGTCGCCGCCATGCATGGCGTCCCGAACCAGCGTCAGGCTCGCCCCCAAAGTGCCGCCGGGATGGAAATGGCGAAAATCCCGCTCCGAAAAGCCGCGGCGCACCAGCAACCCGATGGCGATCGTATCGCACACCATCATCTGCATGAGGGTTGATGTCGTCGGGGCAAGCCCCAGCGGGCAGGCCTCCTCGGCTTTCTGCAGGGTGACGATAGTGGTGGCGTTACGCGCCAAGGTGCTGTCGGGGCGCGATGTCAGGGCAATGAGCGGAATGTCCAGGCGGCGTGCGTGATAGACGACGTCCGACAATTCCCGGGTCTCGCCGGACCAGGACAGGGCCAGCACGCAGTCTTCCGGCGTGATCATGCCGAGATCGCCATGGCTTGCCTCGGTCGCGTGGATGAACAGGGCCGGCGTTCCGGTCGAAGCAAAGGTGGCGGCGGCCTTGGCACCGATATGAGCGCTTTTACCGACGCCGGAGAGGATCACGCGGCCACGCTGACCGGCGACCACCTCGATGGCTTCGAGCACCGCATCGCCGAGAGGCCCCTCGAGGCTGGCAACGACGTTGTTGATCCCGTCGCGTGACACCTTTGCGGCTTTGAGGATTTCAGCGCGGAGATTGACTTCCGGGGACATGACAGATTCCAAGAACATTTTATGGTTTGGCGAGCGAATCGAAGGCTTTGAGGCGCATCAGCACCGTCTTCATCTCGCTCAGCGGGATCATGTTGGGGCCGTCCGAAGGCGCGGCGACCGGGTTTTCGTGGGTCTCCATAAAGACCGATGCGCAGCCGACAGCCAGCGCGGCCCGCGCCAGCACCGGCGCGAATTCGCGCTGTCCGCCCGACGATGTGCCCCTGCCGCCCGGTTGCTGAACCGAATGGGTCGCGTCGAACACCACCGGATAGCCCGTCTCGGCCATTTGCGGCAAAGCCCGGAAATCCGTCACCAGCGTATTGTAACCGAAAGAGGTTCCGCGCTCGCACAGCAGAATATTGTGATTGCCCGTGGAGGCCACCTTGTCGGCGACGTTGGCCATATCCCAGGGCGCGAGAAACTGGCCTTTCTTGATGTTGATCGCCTTGCCGGTTTCGCCGGCCGCCAGCAGCAAATCGGTCTGACGGCACAGATAGGCCGGAATCTGCAGGATATCCACCGCTTCGGCGGCGATCTTCGCCTGCTGTCTTTCGTGAATATCCGTAATGACCGGGCAGCCGTGTTTTTCCCTTATATCGGCGAGGATCTGCAGGCCCTCATCGATGCCGATGCCGCGCTTGCCGGCAATCGAAGACCGGTTGGCCTTGTCATAGGAGGATTTGTAGACCAGCGGGATGTCCAGATCCGCGCACAGCGAAACCAGTTCGGCGGCGACGCCGGCGGCATGGTCGCGGCTCTCAATCGCGCAGGGTCCGGCAATCAGCACAAAGGGCAGGGCATTGGAAAACGTAACCGGTCCGACATTGACGGATAAGTTTGGTGTCACACCTTCGCTCCAACCAGTCATGCTGCAGTCGCGCCCCCGCGCGCGACCATGCCGTATTGCATTATTGCGCCGAGTTCAAGCACGGTATCGGGCGTATTATTGCAGTGGGCCTGCTTCACCGCGTCGCGGTTGCAACGAGACCGGCAACATGGTCGCCAATGGGCATCGACGACGTCAGCCCGGGCGATTCGATGCCGAACAGTTGAAACAGGCCCTCGATGCCATGATCGGCCGGCGACTGGATCAGGAAATCGGCCGGCGGAGCACCGGGACCGACACGTTTCGGGCGGATTCCGCTGTAGGTCGGTGTCAGCGCATCGCGAGGCAGGCCGGGCCAGTAGGAGCGGACGGCATCCTCGAATTCCTGCAATCGATCGGTGGTCACCCGGTAGTCCAGCATCTCTCCGTCAAGCCATTCAACATCCGGACCGAAGCGCGGCTGTCCGGCCAGATCGCGGGTGTAGTGAATACCAAGGCCGCTATTGCCGGGCATCGGATACACCAGCCGCCGAAAAGGCCCGGAGCGACCGCCCAGCGCAAAATAATTGCCCTTGGCAAGATAATGCGGCGGAATGGCCCTGGCGGGCATGCCGCTCACCGAACGGGCGATGTCCCAGGCGCCATGGCCGGCGGCATTGACAAGCACCGAGCAGGAAATTTCGGTCTGCGTCGGGCCGTCGATGGCCAACACCAGCGAGGTGGAGGTGCGGCGTACGGCGCTCAGCCGGCTGCCAAAGGCGATCATCGCGCCATGGTCTTCCGCCTCGCCCTGATAGGAGAGCATCAGGCCATGGCTGTCCATGATGCCGGTGGACGGGGAATACAAGGCACCCACGCACCGCAACTCCGGTTCCATGGCCATGGCCGCCTCGGCCGGCAGGATCTCCAGGTTCGTGACACCGTTGGCCTTGCCCTGTGCATGCAGGGCCGCCAGGCGCGGCAAGTCCTCGTCGCAGGTCGCCACGATCAGCTTGCCGGTCTTTTCATGGGCGATGCCGCGTTCCGCGCAATAGGCATAGAGCGCCTTGCGGCCCGCCACGCACAATCGGGCCTTGAGGGAATTCGTCGGATAATAGATGCCGGAGTGGATGACCTCCGAACTGCGGGAGCTGGTTTGCGACCCGATGATCTCTTCGGCTTCGATCACCACGACTTCGCGTCCAGCAAGCGCCAGGGAGCGGGCCACGGCCAGCCCGATCGCGCCGGCGCCGGCAACAACGCATTCAACATGATCCATGGGATTGAACGCCTCGCATGTCTGATCACATGAACCGGCCAAAGGATCGGTTCAGTCCGGCCCGCAGGAAAAGTGATGGACCAACACAGCAAACAAAGCAAGCCGCGCCGCCGACGTGGTTCAAGATGATTCAACTGCTGAGAAGACACTGACAGGTCTTTGAAAAGACTCCGGATTACGGCTTTGCGCGATCGCCTGTTTCAAAGAAATGGCAGGGTCGTCAACCGGCCGGAAGCCGGCGCATCTGGCATGTTGACCGTGACAGTATCCCCCGGTTTGGCCTCGACCGAGACGAGTGCGAATCCGATATTGGCTTTCAACCGATACGACCAGACGCAATTTGTCATGTCGCCGATCCGTGTCCCGTCCATTGTGATGCCCATCCAGTCCCAACCGGGCACATGCGGCCTCTCGCCGTCGAGGATCACCCCCAACTGGTGCCGTTTCGGCGCCTTGGCCTTGATCTGCCGCAACGCCTTGATTCCGATGACATCGTCGGGGACATTCAAATCGACATAGCGTTCCATGCGGACCTCGAACGGATTGGTTTCGTCGTCGGTGTCGCCGCCCCAGGACAGCAACCCGTTTTCGATGCGCTCGCAGGCATTGGGATTGCCCGGTCCGATGCCGTACGGCGCGCCGGCCTCCCGGACGATGTTCCACAGTTCCGTTCCGCGCGTTCCGTCCATCAGATAGATCTCGAAACCGCCTTGTTTCGACCAGCCGGAGCGGGCAAGGGCGACGGGTATGTCTCCGACCGTCGTCTCCCGGAACCGGAAATGCTTCAGTGTCCGCACCCAGTCTCCGAAAATGGCCGCCACCACATCGTCGCTCAGCGGCCCCTGGACCGCCAGTGGCGAGACATCGGGTTCCGTCACCTCGACATCCAGCCCGCGCTCGGCGGCAATGGCACGTGCCCAAAGCAGGATGTCGGAATCGGCGATCGACAGCCAGTATCGCTGGTCCGACAGCTTCAGCAGGATCGGATCATTGATGATCGTGCCGGCATGATTGCACAGGGCGACATATTTGCCGTCACCGGCCGTGCATTGCGTCAGGTCGCGGGGACACAGGATCTGCGCCAGTGCTGCTGCATCTCGGCCCTGCAACTGGATTTGCCGTTCCACCGCGACATCCCACATCGACACAGCCTCGATGAGCCGCCAGTACTCCTCTTCGGGATGGCCGTAACCGGTGGGCATCAGCATGTGATTGTAAGACGTGAAACTGCTGGCGCCCTCGGCCACGGTTGCGTCGAAAAAGGGCGATTTACGCATGCGGGCTGTCGGACTGATGGTGTACATGGCTCAACTCGCTGAAGTTGCCGTTCTGCACGGCAGAGATAAGTGTTGGACATCTTTTGATCGGCCGTCAATTGACGTATGTTAGGCTATGACCGAAATATAGTTATGAGTGCATGCGTCATGCGGCGAAATCTTCCCCCACTCAACTGGCTCAGGACATTCGAGGCGTCGGCGCGTCATCTGAGTTTTACCCGTGCCGCATCGGAACTGAACCTGACCCAGGCCGCCATATCCAAGCAGATCAAGCTGCTGGAACAGCAACTGGGCGAACCGCTGTTTCAGCGCAAGGCCCGCAGCCTGGTGCTGACGCGGGTCGGAACGGCTTATCTGCCGAAGGTCAGGGATGCGATCGAGATGCTGGCAGAAGGAACCTATGAGGTCTTCGGGGACCGTCGCTCCGATGTGCTGACGGTCCGCGTCACGATCGGGTTTTCGGTCGGCTGGCTGGCGCCAAGGCTGGCCGATTATTATCAAAAACACCCCGACCGGCCTTTGCGGATCGTCAGCAGCGTCTGGAACGACGCGTTCAACCGCGAGCGTTTTGATCTCGACATCCGCTACGGACATGGCGACTGGCCCGGATTTCGGGCCGACCGTTTGACCTGGGACTCGCTGATCCCGCTGTGCAGCCCGGCGCTTCTGCAGGGCGATGCGCCGCTGCGCGTGCCAGACGATTTGCAGCATCATGATCTTCTGCATGTGATGGGTTTCGACGAAGGCTGGGCCGTATGGCTGAAGGCCGCCGGTGTCCCGGATTTCAGCGTCGGTCCGGGATTGCAGTTTGATTCCACCCTGATCACCTACGAAGTCGCCGCGCAGGGCCTGGGCGTGGCCCTCGGCCGGTCATCGATCAGCGAGCGCGAGCGCCTGTCGGGGCGCCTTGTCCCGCCATTCGACCTTGCGGTTCCGATCGATGAGGCGTTCTACCTCATTTCACCCGCCGATGTCGCGACCCACCCCCACGCCGAATATTTTCGCCAATGGCTGCTGGAGGAGGTAAAGAGCGAACAAAACGCCGCCTGACGGAGGCGGCGCAGTTCAAAAAGGCCCGCACCGATCCCGAGTTTTACCGGGTCAGATGCGGGCCTTGAACGGTTCCGGCCCATCTCGGAGGAAACAGGCCGGTCAATGGCCGTGGATCAGCCGAACCACCAGCGTTCCGGAGCGCGGAACCCGTCAAGCGTCCAGTTGGCGCCGACAACGTCCGGCGTTTTGATCTTGTCGGAATGCGCCATCACATAGCTGGCGAACATCGGAATGATGACGCCGCCTTCGGTACGCACGATTTCCTGCATCTCGCGATACATCTCGGCGCGTTTTGCGCTGTCGAGTTCGGAACGGGCCTCAAGAAGGAGCTTGTTGAACCGTTCGTGCTCCCAGAACGAGTCGTTCCACGCGGCACCGGACGCGTAGGCCGTCGTGAACATCCAGTCCTCGGTCGGCCGGCCGCCCCAGTAAACGGCGGAAAACGGTTTCTTCATCCAGACATCTGACCAGTAACCGTCATTCGGCTCCCGCACGACCTCGACATTGACGCCGCCGGCCTTGGCTTTTTCGGAAAAGAGCAGGGCGGCATCGACGGCGCCGCCGAAGGCAGCATCGGCGGCTGAAAGGGATACATCGACACTGTCGAGCCCGGCCTGTTTCAGGTAGAATTTCGACTTGTCGGGATCGTAGCTCGTCTGCTCCAGATCGGCGTGATACTGGTTGGACCGGCCGATCGGATGGTCATTGCCGATTTCGCCATAGCCGAAGAGGATCTTGTCGACCAGTTCCTGCCGGTCGATACCATGTTTCAACGCCATGCGGACATTGTTGTCGTTGAACGGCGCGGCGCGCGTATCCATGGCGAACGTGTAGTGCTGCGTGCCCGAGGGGGCCAGAACCTTGACGCCGGGCAACCGGTCGAAAAGGTGGACCGTCTTGAGGTCGACCTGGTCGATCACGTCGACATCCCCGGTTCTCAGCGCACTCTGGCGCGCCGCCGGATCGAGAATGGTCAGCAGTTCGACGCCGTCGAAATGCGCACGGCCGCTCTTCCAGTAGTTCGGATTGCGGGTCATGGATGCCTGGACACCCGGTTCATACGCGCTCACCTTGTAAGCGCCCGCTCCGTCTTCGCTCGTCGGGTCGATCTTGCCATCCTTCGAGGGCATGATCGGAATATGATAGTCCGATGCGATGAACGGGAAATCCGCATTGCCTTCGGTCAGCGAGATCACGACATAATCGCCATCGACCTTGATGTCCGTGACGGGCTCGAGAAAAGGCTTGACTGCCGATTTGCTGTCGTCGCCGCGGTGATAGTTGAACGAAGCGGCGACATCGTCACCCGTCAGGGTCTTGCCGCTGTGGAACTCGATGCCGGGCCTGATCTTGAAGGTCCAGACCTTGGCATCGGGCGAGGCTTCCCAGCTCTCCGCGACCTCGCCGACAAGCGAACCGTCGGCGGCAACTTCCGTCAGATTGCCGTGCCGTGCCGTTGCGAATGTCTGCACGAAGGCGTGGGTCCACAGCGCCGGGTCGTAATTGTCCGATGTATTGCCATGCGCCATGCCGACCCGCAGCGTGCCGCCCTTTTTGGGCTCCGCCGCTGCGTTGCCTGCGCCCAGCGGTCCGACCAGGGCGGCGGTGCCGAGCGCCGTGGCGCCCTTAAGCAGCCCGCGTCGCGATACCGGCAATGCCCTGGTTCTCTTTGGTTCTGACGTTCTCATGAAGGGTCTCCCTGTTTTGATCGTTTTCTTGATGTCGAAATGGTGTCGGATCAGACACGGCGCGTTCGGCCGGGCCTGAGACAAGCGGTCAATTCATGCCTGCAAAATCTCCCTGCCGCCTCCGCCCGGACGGCCTTTGAAATCAATGCAGACGTCGAAACAGATCATAATGCACGTTCTGTCTGTATTTATGACCACAACTCGGCCATTCTCAAATTAGAGATTTCTCAGGTGCAACGGTCAAACAACGTATTTTGGCACAATGACCATACTGAAGTTATGGCTCGATGGATCCCGTTGCGGCTTGTGATGATACCACATCAGTTTGAATCAGGAGGAGCCTGATCTTGACCAATCAAGAAAGCAAGCCGGAGGAAGACGCCTCCGGCCGCGCCGGCGCTGAAACGGTGCCCGACGATAGTGCGCTCAACAACAGCTTCGCCGAGGCGGCGCTTGAGCGCCACAAGCGGGAAGGGACGGAGCTGGCGGTCAAGGCGCGCTGGGCTGCAATGGCCCTGATCTCGATCATGCTCCCTTTCATCGATTTCAGGACAGAGATCATCTACTACCATGGCCTGGCGCTGATTTTCGCCCTGATCGGCTGGGTCCAGCTGCGCGTCGCGCGGGTCGGCCTGTCAAAAGCCGAGCTTTTCCTGCTGTTCTGCGACCTGGCATTGATGACCGTTGTCGTGACGGTGCCCAATCCGCTTTCGCAGAACGACTGGCCGCTGCCGATGCAATACCGTTCCGAAGGGTTTATGTATTTCTACGTCCTGCTGGCCATCGGCACCCTGACCTATTCCTGGCGCACGGTCCGCGGGATCGGGACCATAACGGCCGGCTTCTGGATTTTGGCATTGGGCCTGATGTGGCTCCTGTCGGATGAGAATGCTGCGCTGACCGCAGCCGCCGATGCGGCTTTCAGCCAGTACGGCGAAATGGCCTATATCCTCAATCCCAACAGCCTGCTTTATTATATCCGTGTTCAGGAGGTCGTCGCGTTCCTGATCGTCGCGGCGACGCTCGCGGTTTCTGTCCGGCGATACGGACGGCTTCTGATCGGCCATGCGGCGCTTGAACGCGAAAGGGCCAATCTCGCCCGCTACTTTTCTCCCAATGTGGTGGAAGAGCTCTCGCAGAACGACGAGCCCCTCAAGCAGGTCCGCACCCAGGACATTGCTGTGCTTTTCGTCGATATTGTCGGCTTCACCCGCTACTCCGCCGACCGAAGCTCGGAAGAAGTCATCGAGACGCTGCGACAGTTTCACCACCGCATGGAGGTGGAGGTCTTCCGTCACAACGGCACCCTCGACAAATATCTCGGAGACGGCTTGATGGCGACCTTCGGAACGCCGTTCGCGGGCGATGCGGACGCCATCAACGCGCTGCGCTGCGCCCGTGCGATGATCCGGTCGGTCGAACAATGGAATGCCGAAAGAGCCTCGACCGGCGAGCAGCCGATCCGCGCCAGTTTCGGATTGCATTACGGTCCCGCTGTGCTGGGGGACATCGGATCGAACCGGCTGGAATTCGCGGTGATCGGCAACACGGTCAACATTGCGAGCCGGGTTGAAGCCCTGACGCGCGGAATGTCGGTCGATCTGGCGGCGACGGACGAACTGCTGGAGCGGGCACGCCGTGAGGTGAATGGCGGCGACCAGGCGGTGGCTGGTCTCAAGCGCCACGACAATGTCGCGATCCGCGGGCTCGAAACCGGCATGACGGTCTGGACATTGTCATAGCCGGGTCATAGCCGGTTGCGGTCCGCCGGCATCGGCGGACAGTGGTCTTTGGTGATGGGAAAGGAGACCCCGGTCAGAACCCGGTATTGATCAACTGCACCCGGCGATTGACGGCGGCATCGGGATTGGCCGGGTCGCGCAGATCCTCTTCGCCGACACCGACGGCCTGAACGCTCTCGGGTGGCACCCTGAATGTGGTCACAAGCGCCTCGCGCACGGCGTCAGCCCGACGCTGTGACAGGTCGAGATTGTATTCGCGGGAGCCCCTGGCGTCGGTATGGCCGACGATCAGGAATTTCTGGTGCAGCAGATAGGGCGTATGAAGGGCGTCGGCGATGGCGCCCATGGCCACGAAGGATTCCGGTTTGATGCGATCCGAATCGAAATCGAAATTGATTTCGACGTTGAACTGCCGCAGATTCTCCAGCAGGTTGACCACCGGAACACCCTTCGGCGCGTTTTCGCCCGGGTTCCGCTTGATGTTGTCCAGCGCAAGATTCCGCAGTTCGTCCGGATGCAGCGTTGCCTGCCGCTCGACGCCGCGCAGCGATTCAACGATCTGCTCAGTGGAGAGCATATTCTGCGCATCGGCCGTCGCGACCGGCAACAGCACGGCCAGAGCAAGGCTTGATGCGAAAAAGCGGTTTTTCATGAAGCGTCCTTTCCCGGTCAGTATCGTCGGGCGATCAACGGTATCCCGCATCGGTGATGATCTGCGAGCAGGCCCTGCTGAGATTGCGTTTGTTAAGCAGGCATTGAAGCACATAGCCTTTGCCTCTTACCGTGCCCGGGCAAAGCCGTTTTGCATCCGCCGCACAGATCTTGCCAGCTGACTCCTGCGCCGCGAAACGCTCCTGCAGATGGATATAGGCCTGCGCATAATCGCGCTTGCACATCGCCGAAACCTTGTCGGCATTGGCCGCCAGGCAATTTCGGATGCGACCGTCGCCGAGCCGGACATCCTTGCAGTATTTCTGAATGTCCTCGCCGCAACTCGTCACCAGAATGCGCATGGCGTCGGCATAGCCGATCGTCTTTGCGGCGGCGGGCGCCGCGGTAAGCATCAAGGCAATTGCAATGACGGTCCCAGAAAAAAACCTGTTCATGCCGCTGTTTCTCCGTTTGCGCGTACTATCTCTCAATCAAATCCGTTTTTCAACGCAGGCGTCCAAACCTTTCAGGAACGAGATTAATACTTCGTTCTACTGATCAAATGCGGCCGTTATTCGACCACTTGCGATGATTTCAAAGGCATTGCGGCCACAGCATGTTTCCATCTCCGACGACGACATTCCGCCAGCATGGTTTGATCCAACTTTTCCACGATATTTAGGCGCCGAGTTATACGCCTGCAGAATGTTCACCACCATTTTAGCCCGTCAGACTGTCGGTAGCAGATGATTTGTCCGGATCGGCGCCTATCGCGACAGCCTGCCGGATGTGTAAGGCCATGACCGCCATTTTGTGAAGGACTTAAGACATAGGTGACGCTTTTGGACTGAACCCCACGGGGCTGAGACGTCGACCGCCTCTCACCGCGCGCCACAGGCCAGCGTCCGTCATGAGCGGATACTGGCGATAAGCTGAAAGGAGTTCCAGAACAGTACTTTGTCCGCAGCCGCCGGCCCGGCGGACGGCTATTGCCGCTTATCGTTGGGGAGGAGGACACGTAACATCAATCGTTGCCGATTGTTTCTTCGTCATGCTCCAATTCGTGCACGTGCAGGACCAGTAATTATGGTTCGTTGTCGTTACACAGTATGCAACTGTACAAGTCATGCCATTCACGGGATGATACGTCATGCTCGAATAACCCGTGTATGTTGGTGCTGCGGAACACCATCCTCGATTTTCCTCGGTCGCCGACTCTTTCAACTCGGCGTGAAAAACGCACTTCGTTTCCCCGCAGTGCAAATCCTCAATCGCGGCAACATCCACGCCTCCCGATACGGGCAGGGCGGCGACACGACCGCATGCTTGAATTGACCTACAGCGCTTACGGCCTCACGCCGCAGTCAGCGGCGGTGCCTTGACGGCCCAAGGGCCGGTGCCCAGCGCAATCTCGATGGAGGTTGCGGGATGATATTCGTGCGCTGAGATCGAACATAGGATCTCGCATGCTCTATGATTTGATTGACCGATGTTCAAATGCGCTTACAATCCACACAGTTGCTCGTTTGAGGAGTGAGTAAAATGCGGTCTTCGTCGTCTCGTCAGAAAAACGTGATTGTTGCCTGGCGTGCTTTTTGTTTTTCAGCTTTGAGTTTTGTCTTGCTGCCAACTCCACTATTAGCCGATTTGCCGGTCGAGCTAACGCCGCCTTGCAACGCGGCGGAGTGCAAATACAGTCACGCCGTAAAAGACTTTCAGCAGCACATATATATAGGCACGTGCGCTGTGCCAAATCTCAAGGAGGTAGAGATCATTTGCGAGACCTCAGGATCAGTATTTATTAATTGCGAAAAGGCTGAGAACGGGCCAACCCAAGCTCGGTGCATGTGCCAAAACAGCGGGTCTGATCAACCCAAAAAACACCCGGTCAATTTCACGATAAAGTGCATACAGAACTGATTACCTCCGTCGGCTGTTTTTCTCCGGATTTCGTGGATACGGTCGTCAACCCCGCTATGAGGCCGCGAAGGCGACGCAATGAAGGTCTGTAAGCGCTTGCTTCGCTGTAACCTATTTCGCTGACTCAATGAGTGGGATCAGTCCAGGACACTTTTGAAAAATGGTCGGAGTGAGAGGATCTGAAAAGGGCAGGTCAGAACCACTACCCAGCGGCTGCCCCGCGGCAAACAGTCGGAAGGGTGGAACGCCCGGAAGATCGGCCATTCAAGCGCCCGGATCATCATCGCCATATGGAGACAGATTGTAGTCTATGGTGGCTTGCACCAAAGTCTGGTTCATCGAAGAAAAACCGTATTTGTCTCTCGCTTTTTCCAGATTGTATCGGACCGATTTGTAGGACAGGCCGGTTATCTCCGAAATGTCCTGAAGCGTCTTGCCGGCAGCAGCCCACTTCAGACATTGCAATTCGGTTTCACACAGAATATCCGGCTTGTCTCCTCTCGCACTCCGCAAACGGTGTGCGTTGACAGATCCAGGTGATCGTCTCGCAAGAAATGTCTGCCAGTCAGCGATATGACCCAGTGCTTCATCAACATCCTGCTTCCTTGGCAGGCTTGTCGAGAATGCCAAACAAAGGTTCTCATGGATCCGACCGCGAAACGGAACGGTCAAAATGGATTTGAATTTCGGAAAACCATAGTCGACGGGCAGCCTGAAAAACTCCGCCCTTTTGTGGTCATAGGCGTTGTAATAAAGCCAGAGCTTGGGACTTCGCTCTTGCATGATTTCCGAGATCCATGCTCTCTCCTGAGACGGTATGTCGACGATTTCTGCGCGAAGCTGCTCATAGAACAAACCATATCTCTGATGCATATTGTCCGCGTAAGCCCTCGCGACAGGGTATTTGGCATGCCGGCCAAAACCCACGGCAAAGAGGCAAAATACACTGAATCCGCACTCGTTGAGCCCGATTTCAAGAAGCTCTCTGTTGCTGCTCCAGCAGTTCTCACGATCACCTGAAATATCTGTGTTTCGCATTCCGGTCGATCTTGTCGAACACCTTGGCCCGTAGCTGATCTTGTGCTGACGACCTGTCCTGCGGCTTATATTGTTTTCGAAATAGCTGATTGCGGTTTTATGCGCAGCATCAAATCGACCCCGCGAAGTCGCTTTCTCGTGCATGGTCAACGGACGAGGCAATTCCTGTAGGGGGTCTTGTGATTCCAATAAAAACCGAAGAATGAATGTAAAATCAATATAAGCCCCTTGGTCCCTTTAGTTTCGAACGTGGGCGAAATCCGACAGCCCGATCAACACAAGAGGTCGGATATCGTTCGCAACCCTATATCTTCAAACGCCAACAGGATCACTCACTTTGCCAGTCAGGTCCCGGCTTCCGACATGCAATGGATCGTCAACCGCGACTTGACCTATTTTGACCATCGCCGAACCGTTGTCACGTCACAGGTGTCTCAAGATAAATGACTGTGTGTCTCACCGAGATCATCGATATCCACGTGCCAATTGCGGCCGCCGGTTGCCGGCTGACAAAACCGATTTGCACATCTTGCAAAACGGACGGTTGCGCTGTGTTGGCTCTTATGCAGTGATATTTACCGCGATTTCAGGACGGCTACAGTTGGTGAAGCCATTTCTCCACGCGGGCATCAAATCCCGTGTTGGGAACGGTTCCGCGGTTGAAGATTGCCGGACCTGCGACAACGGCGTCGCTGGGGCGAAAACCGAATTTCCGTCTGAACTCCCGCGAGAAATGACTTTCGGAACTGAAACCCCAGCGTTCCGCGGTTCGGCTGATAACACCTCGCGTCGACGCACCCAAAACAAGTTCGTCATGAGCGCGGTTCAGGCGGATGGACCTGACCATTCGGCCAAGACCGCCACCGTCGCTCAGGTCACGGTAGAGCGTTGCACGCGAAATATTGAAGACGCCGCAAAGCGTATCAGCGTCGAGCGCCTCGGAGAGAAGGTTCTGTTCGATATAGCGGCGTATTGCTGATTGGCGTGCACTTACGACGTACTTGTCATGCTCGCTGTCAAGCCCGGCAGAAAGAACAATGGCACGCATCAATCCGCTAAAACCCTGGCACAGCGTCCGTGCATCATTCTTGGTCAGTACGTTCAACTGAGCAAAAATCTCGTCAAAGACCGTCAGCAGCACTTTGCCGAGCGGCGAACTCACCGGGATGGTGATCTTCGCCGGATGGATTGAGCGGTCAAATCCGATCAGATCGTGAGCAACCAGCAGCCCCTTCACCCGCGATGGCTGGGTTTTTGAACGCATTTCGCGCGTGAAATCAATGATGTTGATCTCATATGGCCGCATCTGCGAGCCAACGCCGCCCACCTCGCCCGACCATGAACCGGATGTGTATATCTGCAAAGAAACGTAGTCCGCCAGATCGCGATTCATGTGTTTCCGGTTGCGCATGAATATGTGGCCGTCAAACGTCACATCGGTGAACAACAGCCGGTCCACCAGCCAGGCAGACAGTTTGGCGAAAGGCGTATCCGTCCGTTGATCGATCCGGCGAATATCGTAGATCGGCCTGGTTGAATCGGCCCAGAAGTCGCGTTTTTCTTCCAGACTGGCATCAGGAGTCAGTGCTATCTTTTCGATCAGATCGGGCATTTTCTCTTACCTGGACGGCCCGTGGACGCGATTGCTCTGAACGCCGGGATGACGGCGAAGTGAGAATTTTGCTTGATATGTGGTCCCGCTGATTAGTTGAGCAACAGACCGGCAAAAATTGCTATAGCGGAAGCTGAGCAAACTCAACAAATACGCGAAATATTCAGTTAACAGTCTCATTTTGTCGCTCGCAGGGTTCCTTACAGTTCACTAATCACCTTGGAAATTATCGCCTTCAAGCACCGGGGTGGGCCAGCCCATGGCTGCATCTGTCGCTCCCCGCCACCAGCCGCCCTGTTCGCAGATCCCGGCAACAGGGTAATCAAAACCGGACCAACCATCCCGTGCAAGAACATTGTCACAGGACAATTTCACCTTTTCCATCTGATTTGGGCAAATAAACATTGGCATAAATGCCACTGGTGAAAAAAATTAGGGCAGATATGCCCTTAAAGACAAATTCCGCCATTTCCGGTTTCCGCCAAGACCAGCCCCGTCAGAGCCTTCGCAGGAAGCTTCCAAAGTCGCCCGAGGCCGCAACATCCTCGGCAGACCGACCGCTCCATTCTCCAGCTTTGAAATTGTGGCGCTGACCAACCACATCGCTCGGCGAAATGCCAAACCGCCGGCGAAACTCGCGGCTGAAATGGGGGGTCGCGGTGAAACCGCACTGCTTGGCGGCGCGGCTTACGGCACCGCGTTCAACTGGCCCGAAAGCAAGCGCCGTCAGTGCGGCATCGAGCCGCCGTGCGCGGATAAAGCGCTCGACACCTCCCTCCTCCTTGAAGTCGCGGTAGAGCGTGGATCGCGAGACCTGGAACCGGGCACCGATTGCCTCAGGGTCGAGCGAGCCGGAATGCAGGTTCTGTTCGATATAGGAGCGCATCGCCCCGACTCGAGCGGCTGTGAAGCTCGGCGATACGGGTTCGGTGCCCGGCTCTGCGAAAAGAATGCTCTTCAACAAAGCGATCAGCCCCCGAGCCATGCTTGGCGCCTCGGCCCTTGTTGTGTTGTCCAACTGGGCGAACACACTCATCAGCGTGCGCAGGAGAACCTTTCCCATGACTGTGCTTTCGCAAATCCGGATGATTGGCGGATGTCGACTCGGGTCGTAACCGATCGCCTCATGTGCGATCATAAGACTGCGAAGATGGGCAGGAGAGCATTTCGCTGAGTAAACCCTGGTGAAATCCAGAATTTGAATTTCACCAGGGCGGATATGAACCTGCTCGCCATCAAGACTGCCTTTGATTTCGCCGCGAGACAGAACTCCCAGCCACAACACATCGGAAAAACCGCGCACATGGCTCTGCCCGCGATGAAGAAGTTGATTGGGAAAGACCGACTCGCTGAGGACAAGTTGATCGAGCAACCAGCTCCGACCAAGACGCGGGTTTGTAAGCGAGTGGTTCTCCAGTGGTGACACGGCATAAAGGGGACGGACTGTATCGACCCAAAGACCGTCGTGGTTTTCAGGCATCGTGCTGGCAAAATCGACTACTGTCTTGTCGATGTGTACCTTGTCAGTCACCCCAGAATTGTCTCTCTATGCGGCCAAGCTGATCCCGGACTGAGAACACGGTGCGGTTGGCCGGCGGTCCGGTCTTATTCGGACAAAACCCACATCGAGATGACAGTGAACATCAGGTTGGAATTCAAGCCCACAATCATTTAACCATATGACGTGGTGATATGTTTCTCAAGCACGCTGAAAAAAGCGGCTTTGAGGGCAGGGCGGCGCGACCAGTGTCTGAAACCGGCAACAGCGCCACTGACCAATGGGAGCCCGACGTTCACCCACGCCCGGAAGTCGAATGTCAGTCCGGTGGCGCCAAGCTCCGTCACCGCCAGACAATCATCAGCCGCGAACCGATCCTCACCGGCGACCATGACGTTGAATCGAATTTCACCATCGCCCCACAACCTCATTCCTCATCAGTCCTCCATAACGGAAAACTGTTACCCCATTTCTGACTCAAAATCGGAGCGCGCTACAAAGTCAAGCTAAGACGACCGCCGCCTCTCCTCGCGCGCCATAGGCCGGCGCCCGTCTTGAGCGGATACTGGCGATAAGCTGATTGGAATTCCAGAACAGTACTTTGTCCGCAGCCACCGGCCCGGCGGGCGGCTATTTCCGCTTGTCGTCTGAAGGGGGGCACAAAACATCAATCGTTGCCGTTTGTTTCTTCGTCGCGCTCCAGTTCGTACACGTGCAACTCCAATAGGGGTGCGTTATGTTTACATAGCTCGCCCCCGTGCAAGTCATGCCCTTTACGGGATGACATGTCATGCTCGAACTACTCGGGTGTGTTGGTGCTGCGGTACACCATCCTCGAATTTCCTCGGTCGTCGATTTTTTCAGCTCTACGTGAAAAACGCACTTCGTTTCCCCGCAGGGCAAATCCTCAATCGCGGCAACATCCACGCCTCCCGATACGGACAGGGCGCTGGCAATTATGAGCGTTTTAACCAGACTTTTCACGGCTGCCTCCGGTTTTTTGTCCTTGTTCGCCGCAACGCCTCCGGGACCTGTTCCGGCGATGCGAAGAAAAATGCCAGTGCGAGCGCGTTCCGATCCGACAAGAACGGGGCGGCGACCGGGCGGCGACACGACCGCATCCCTCAACTGACCTACAGCTGTTATGGCCACAGGCCGCAGTAAGCGGCAGTGCCTTGACGGCCTAAGGGCCAGTGCCTAGCGCAGTCTAGATAGAGATTGCGGGACAATATTCGTGCGCTGAGATCGAACACAGGATCTCGCATGGTCTATGATTTGCTTGACCGATATTCACATGAGCTTACAATCCATAACGTAGCTCATCTAAAGGATTAGCAAAATGCGGTCTTCATCGCTTCGTCAGAAAAACGTGTTTGTTGCCGGGTGTGTATTTTGTGTTTCAGCTTTGAGTTTTGTCTTGCTGCCAAATCCACTGTCAGCCGGTGACAACGTCGAATTGACGCCGCCTTGCAACGCGGCGGAGTGCAAATATAGTCACGCCGTAAAGGACTTTCAGCAGCACACATATATCGGCACGTGCGTCGTACCAAATCTCAAAGAGGTAGAGATCATTTGCATAACATCAGGATCAGCATATATTGAATGCGAAGATGCTATGAATGGGCCAACCCAAGCTCAGTGCATGTGCCTAAATACCGGATCCGATCAGCCAAAAAAACACCCCGTCGAATTCATTATAAAGTGCATACAGAACTGATCACATTTGTTGTCTACGAGACAATATTTGTGCGCTGAGATCGAACATAGGATCTCGCGTGCTCTATGATTTGCTTGACCGATATTCCGATGATTTTACAATCCGCCCTAAAGCTCACCTATAGGGTTGGAAAAATGCGATCTTCGCCGTTTCGTCAGAAAAACGTGTTTGTTGCCTGGTGTGTATTTTGTGTTTCAGCTTTGAGTTTTGTCCTGCTGCCAACTCCACTGTCAGCCGGTGGCAACGTCGAGTTGACGCCGCCTTGCAACGCGGCGGAGTGCAAATACAGTCAGGTTGTAAAGAACCTTCAGACTGACACATATCTCGGCAGATGCGTCGTGCCAAATCTCAAGGAGGTCGATATCATTTGCATAACATCAGGATCAATATTTATTAGTTGCGGTATGGCCACGAATGGACCATCCGTGGCTCAGTGCACGTGCTATAATGACGGGTCTGATCAACCCAAAAAACACCCGGTCGAAATTATCATAAAGTGCATACAGAACTGATCCGCCCTGTCGGCTGTTTTCCTCCGGATTTCGCGGATACGGTCGTCAATCCCGCTATGAGGGCGCGAAGGCAACGCAATGAACGACTGTAAGCGCCTGTTTCGCTGAAATACGGGGCTCTTAGGGACAATCTGTTCCCTATGTGTCCGGTATGGACCTTTGAGAAATGGTCGGAGTGAGAGGATTTGAACCTCCGACCCCCTCGTCCCGAACGAGGTGCGCTACCAGGCTGCGCTACGCTCCGAAATGCTTGCCACTGCTCACGGGTAACTGCAGGGCGGGCGGCATTATAGCACTGTTTTTTTTCATGTAAATTGCCTGCCTATGGACTGAACTATGTCCGGCTGCCAGGCTGCTCCTGCTGG
>JANQMU010000118.1 GCA_028279875.1 Rhizobiaceae bacterium | reverse complement strand
AATTCCGCTCGACGCCGAGTCCCTGTCGCGTGAACTGGCGGACTTGACGAAGGCTAGCATCGAGTCCGTCGCGGCGCTGGCGACCGGATCGGTCGAAGGCCTGACCTTTGCGGCGGCGAATCTGATGTGGGCCATCGGCGACATAGCGATTGGCGCGCTGGACTGGGATCGCGCGCAGCGTTCATCACGGGCCGTCGCCGGGGAGGTCCAAGCCGGCTGACCGCGCCTGCCCCGGCGCATTCGTCGATTCCTTGTGTCCGAACCGACTCCTCGGTGCCTCCCGTTTAATGTTTGATTTACCTCTCTCAGGCATTTTCCCAGACACTTGCAGAACACAACTGGAACATATAGTGTATGTTCTGTATTTGTTTCTACTGAGTCGGGAGCCGGCCATGCTGACGCGCAAACAACACGAATTGCTGCTGTTCATTCATGAACGCATGAAGGAAAGCGGCATTCCGCCCTCCTTCGACGAGATGAAGGACGCGCTCGACCTGGCGTCCAAATCCGGGATCCACCGGCTGATCACGGCGCTGGAGGAGCGCGGGTTCATTCGCCGCCTGCCCAATCGTGCCCGCGCGCTTGAGGTCATTCGAATGCCCGAAACGATGGCGCCCGGCCTGCAGCCGCGGCGCGGCTTCTCACCCAGCGTCATCGAAGGCAGTCTTGGAAAATCTCCGCGTGAAAGCGAAAAACCGCCGGCGCCTGCGGCGGCCGAAAGCGGCGTCAGCGTGCCTGTCATGGGCCGCATCGCAGCCGGTGTTCCGATTTCCGCCATCCAGAACAACACCCACAATATCAGCGTCCCGCCGGAGATGATCGGCGGCGGCGAACACTATGCGCTGGAGGTCAAGGGCGATTCGATGATCGACGCCGGCATATTCGACGGCGACACCGTGGTCGTCAAGAACACGTCATCAGCCAATCCGGGCGAAATCGTCGTCGCACTGGTCGACGATGAGGAAGCAACGCTCAAGCGCTTCCGCCGCAGGGGCGCTTCGATTGCCCTCGAAGCCGCCAACCCATCCTATGAAACCCGCATATTCGGCCCCGATCGGGTAAAGATCCAGGGCAAGCTCGTCGGCCTGATCCGCCGTTATCACTGATCATGCAATGTGACCGGCGGCGCTCCGGTCAGGGCTTTGCCCAGTCGGGCCGGTCGAAGCCGAAACTGCGGCGTCTCCAATCATAGGAACGATGCACGGTCCATGGACGCTCGCTTTGTCCAAGAGCCGTCACGATGCGCGGTTCATCGCCCGTATCCGACGGATAGATTTCCACCCCGCCGGTCTGCCGCAGCATCCGGCCGGTGATGAGCAGCGCGCCCGATCGGCACGCCGGCATGGCAATGGCGCGGTGGGTGATGACGATGCCGGCCCGATCGCAGGCCGTGCCCAGCAGCGCCAGATCGTCAACAAGCGCGATAATCACGCCCGAACCGGTTTGTCCAACGCAGATTGCATCCTTCACGCAGCGAAACGGCACGGCCTCACCGCTGCCCCGCTGACCGAAAGTCCAGATCGATGCGGGGATCGCAGCCCCCTCGCCTTCCACAGCAATGCCATCCGGCTTGACATGCGCGTTGCGTCGCAGCGCCCGTCGCCACTGATCGAACAGGAATGTCGACGGCCGAGACCGGTTGGTGGCCAGCGATTCTGCATCGACCAGCGCCACCAGCCGGCCGTCTTCGGAGATCAGCAGTTCCGGATCGCCCCTGGCGGGAAGAACGAAAAAGGCCGCCAATGCGACCGCGATCACCGGCAGGCCGACGAGCCGCAGCCACGATCGCATCAGGACAAGGATCAAGAACCCGGCGATCATGAGCACGAAGGCCACGTCCGGCAGGCGTCCGATGGTGACATGACCGCCGAGTTCCTGAACGGTCCGGGCAACGAAAAGAACGCCGTCCAGTCCGACGCCCATGAGCTGCAACGGCCAGAATTCCAGGCCCAGCGGCATGGCAAGGACCGAAACCAGGCCCGCCGGCATGACCACGAGCGTGACGATGGGCATCGCCGCCAGATTGGCAAGCAGGCCGTAAGCGGCCACCCGGTGGAAATGATGGACCGCGAAGGGCGCCGTTGCCAGCCCCGCAACCAGTGAGGTGACGGCGAGCCCGATGAAGAACGTCAGGACCAGGCCCACCCATCCGCCCGTCGACGCTCGGCCGGAACCCTGCGCGGCGCGGCCGCGCTGGCGCCACCCCGCATAGGCCGCGACCAATGCAGCTGTAGCGGCAAAGGACATCTGGAAACCCGGTCCGACAACCGCCGATGGCGACAGCAGGATAATTCCGATCGCCGCAAGGGCGACGTTGCGAAGCGTCAGCGCCGGACGGTCGACCATCACCGCGATCAGCACGATCGCCAGCATCAGCCAGGCCCGCTGCGTGGAGACGCTGCCTCCCGAGATGAGCAGGTAGGCCGTGGCGACAAGCAACGAAATCAGCGCCGCCAGTTTCTTGACCGGGAATGCCTGCGCGACCGTCGGAAATAGGCTGAGGCCGGTGCGCAGCGCGAAAAACACCGTGCCGGCCACCAGCGCCATATGCAGGCCCGATATCGCCAGAACATGGGCAAGGCCGCTGCCGCGAAGCGCCTCCACCGCCGCCGGACTCATCGCCCGCCGGTCGGCAACGGTCAGGGCGCTGGCAAAGGCGCCGGCATCGCCCGGCAGTACATCGCGTATGCGAAAAGCGATCTGCTCGCGAAATCGGGCCAGCGTGGCCGCGAGGTCCGTTTTGACGCCCGGATCGTCGGCACCGGCATGCTCCGGCCGCCCCATGAAAAAGCCATAGGCGCCAAGTCCTTGGAAATAGGCGTTGAACGCAAAATCATAGGCACCCGGCAGGGCCGGTCCCGAGGGCGGCTGCAACCGCGCCAGACCGGATATCCCCCAGCCGACCCCGACCGGATCGTGGCGGCTTCGCGCCAGCAGCCGGACCCGCTCCGGCGGCCGTCCGATTTCAGGATCGTCGGTGCCGGTAAGACGGACGGTGTAGCGCCAGCGGCCGCGGTCGTCGACATCGCGACTGGCGACGATCCCCTCGATGCGGGTGGTCACGGGTCCGTCGAGCAGTATCGTTGCATGGCGGTGTGTTTCGACGGCTGCCGCCATCACCCCGACCAGAAAACCGCAGGCAAGGATCAGAAGGAAACGCCACGCCGGCGCGCCGGCGAGAAACAGGCAGCCGCCGGCCAGGCACGCAAACAGCAGGATCACCGGCCAAAGGGCGATATCGCGGTCAAGGCCAAACCAGGTTGCGGCGCCCGCCGCCATCGCGACGGGGATCCACAGAAAGCCGTGACCGTAACGGCCTTCGACCGCCAGTGCGCGTCTCACGCCGGCAGCGATCGCGGCAGGATTGAGCCGGTGGAGGTCCGGCCGGGGTCGGGCCGGCATCGACGGTTCATCCGCACGGCCGGCGGCCGTGCGCTCGACCTCCGCCCGTCCTTCGGATGCCCTCGTGTCGCTCATCGCCAGCCATCAAAGCACTTTTTACGCCGCGGGGTTGATAAAAAGTGTCCGATGTTTCAAGACGCGCCACCATGGCGCGTTGCGCCCGGCATCCGTGAACACGCAATCAGGGATCCTCGATGTCCGGAGAAATCATCACCCGTTTCGCCCCGTCGCCGACCGGCTTTCTGCATATCGGCGGTGCCCGCACGGCCCTGTTCAACTGGCTTCAGGCCAAACATGCCGGCGGCAGGATGCTGCTGCGCATCGAAGATACGGACCGCAGCCGGAATTCGCCCGAAGCCGTCGCCGCCATTCTCGACGGACTGCAGTGGATGGGCCTTTCCTGGGACGGCGACCCGATCTCGCAATATGCCCGCGCCGGACGGCATCGCGAGGTTGCCGAGGACCTGGTGCGCCGCGGGCAGGCCTATTACTGCTACGCCACACCGGAGGAACTGGCGGAAATGCGCGAACTCGCCCGCGCCGAGGGCCGGCCGCCGCGCTATGACGGCCGTTGGCGCGACCGCGATCCGTCACACGCGCCCAAGGGCGTCGCGCCGGCCATCCGCATCAAGGCGCCGCGCGAAGGCGCCACGGTGGTTGCCGACCGTGTGCAGGGTGACGTGCGTTTTCCCAACGCCGATCTCGACGATTTCATCATTCTGCGGTCGGACGGCAATCCCACCTACATGCACGCCGTCGTCGTCGACGACCACGACATGGGCGTTACCGACATCATTCGCGGCGATGATCACCTGACGAATGCCGCCCGGCAGACCATCATCTATCAGGCGATGGGCTGGCCGGTGCCGCGCATGGCGCATATCCCGCTGATTCACGGTCCCGACGGCGGCAAACTGTCGAAGCGCCACGGCGCGCTCGGCGCCGAGGCTTACCGTGCGATGGGCTACCTTCCCGAAGCGCTCTGCAATTATCTGGTGCGGCTGGGCTGGAGCCATGGCGACGACGAGATCATGTCGATGGACCAGATGATCGAGTGGTTCGACATTGCCGATGTCAACAAGGGCGCGGCCCGTTTCGACATCAAAAAGCTGGAAGCCATCAATGGCCATTATATCCGCCATGGCGATGACCGGGCACTGGCCACGGCCATGCTGTCGATCCTGCCGGAGATGGAAGACGGCGCCTATTTCACCGAACGCGTCGATGACCGGGTCGAGGCCAACGTCGTCGCGGCGATGCCTGGCCTCAAGGAACGCGCCAAAACACTTGTCGAACTGGCCGACGGTGCCCGGTTCCTGTTTGCCAAACGGCCGCTTCAGAATGAGGACAAGGCTGAAAAGATCCTGGCCGACGGCGGGCGGGCGGTCCTCCGCGACCTCTCACCGCATCTTGAAACCCTCGCCGACTGGCAGATCGAGGCGCTCGAGGCCTGCGTTCGCGGCTTCGCCGAAACAAACGATCTCAAGCTGGGCAAGGTGGCCCAGCCACTGCGGGCCGCCCTAACCGGACGGACAACCTCACCCGGCGTCTTTGATGTTCTGGCTGTTCTCGGGCGGGAGGAAGCGCTCGGCCGCATCAGGGATCAGTTGTCCTGATGCGGCGCCCCGCACTGGAAAAATCCGTCCGGGCATAGTAATGATAGGCAGACCGACCTGACGGGACGGAGCCCGCCTCGTCAGAAGGTTGAGATCAGCATTGTTATCTTCTTGTTTTTAGATAATAATCTGATCGTCAGGAAATTGCGGCCTACCCAATTTGGCTGCCCGGGCCACCCCATCAGGGCAACCCTGGCACTGCGGCGCAGCATTACACTTATGCCTATCTTGGCAGCGCCCGGGAAATCGTCTAGCAACGGCGAACGCACGACCTGCCCGATCCGGAGCAAAGGCCGGATCCTGTATGATGAGATTGTAGAAGGGGACCAGTATGACGGAATCAAAGGCAAAGCTCTCTGTCGATGGAAACGAAATTGAATTGCAGGTTCTCAACGGGTCCGTTGGTCCACATGTTGTTGATATTGCAAGTCTTTATAAGCAGACAGGAGTCTTTACCTACGATCCCGGCTTCACCTCCACCGCATCGTGCGAATCGAAGATAACCTATATTGACGGCGATGAGGGCATCCTGCTGCACCGTGGCTATCCCATTGAGCAGCTTGCCGAACACGGCGATTTCCTGGAGGCCTGCTACCTGCTTCTCTACGGCGAACTGCCGACCAAAGCGCAAAAGACCGATTTCGATTACCGGGTGACCCGGCACACAATGATCCATGAGCAGATGTCGCGCTTTTTCACCGGCTTCCGCCGGGACGCCCATCCGATGGCCATCATGTGCGGTGTGGTCGGCGCGCTGTCGGCCTTCTATCACGATTCAACGGATATCACCGACCCCCATCAAAGGATGGTGGCAAGCCTGCGCATGATCGCCAAAATGCCGACCATTGCCGCCATGGCCTATAAATATCATATCGGCCAGCCCTTCATTTACCCGCAGAACGACCTCGATTACGCATCGAATTTCCTGCGCATGTGCTTTGCCGTGCCTTGTGAAGAATATGAGGTCAATCCGGTCATGGCGCGCGCCATGGACCGGATTTTCATTCTCCATGCGGATCACGAGCAGAACGCCTCGACATCGACGGTGCGGCTTGCCGGCTCATCGGGCGCCAATCCATTCGCCTGCATTGCCGCCGGCATCGCCTGCCTGTGGGGCCCGGCCCATGGTGGCGCCAATGAGGCTGCCCTGAAAATGCTCTCCGACATAGGCACCGTGGACCGCATTCCCGAATTCATCGCCCGCGCCAAGGATCACGACGATCCGTTCCGCCTGATGGGCTTCGGCCATCGGGTCTACAAGAATTACGATCCGCGCGCCAAGATCATGCAGAAGACCACCCATGAAGTGCTTGCGGAACTTGGAATCAAGGATGATCCGCTGCTGGATGTCGCGATCGAACTGGAACGCATTGCGCTGACCGATGAATATTTCATCGAGAAAAAGCTTTATCCGAATATCGATTTTTATTCCGGCATCACCCTCAAGGCACTCGGCTTCCCGACGACCATGTTCACGGTGCTGTTCGCCCTGGCGCGCACCGTCGGATGGATTGCCCAGTGGAAAGAGATGATCGAAGACCCGCATCAGAAGATCGGCCGGCCCAGGCAGCTCTATACCGGCGCCACGCATCGCGATTACGTACCGATCTCCAGCCGCGGCTGACCGTCCCGAAATCGCCGAAGGGACATGCCGCCCGCCGGCGGAAACGTGCTAACGCTCGCAAAAGACAACGGAATCTGGCAGACTCGGCACGATTCGAATCACCCTTGGACGGACCTCGGCCAACAACCCGGCGGGCACCGTTCGAAGACGATTGAGGCCTACCTGTTTCATGGATGACACGACCGACCTCTTTTCCGGCATCGGCAATTCCGTACCGACCGCTGCCGCCGATGACGCCAAAACAGGAAGCGCCCGTGCAAAGGGAAAAGCCGGCGGACGATCCGTGGCAAAGAAGCGATCATCCGGACAGGCCGGCAGCGGTGAAGCCGGCGATTCCTACAGCGCCGCCGATATCGAAGTCCTGGAGGGGCTGGAGCCGGTGCGCCGTCGCCCCGGCATGTATATTGGCGGCACGGATGTCGGTGCGCTCCATCACCTGTTTGCCGAAGTCATCGACAATTCGATGGACGAGGCGGTCGCCGGCCATGCGAATTTCATCGATGTCGAACTCGATGCCGAAGGCTTTCTGACGGTCAGCGACAACGGCCGCGGCATTCCGGTCGACCCGCATCCCAAATTCAAGGACAAATCGGCGCTCGAAGTCATCATGACGACCCTGCACGCCGGCGGAAAATTCGATTCGAAGGTCTATGAGACCTCCGGCGGTCTGCATGGTGTCGGCGTCTCGGTGGTCAATGCGCTGTCCGACACGCTGGAAGTCGAGGTCGCGCGCAACCGGCGTCTCTACCGGCAGACCTTTGCCCGCGGCATTCCGCAACGGGCGCTGGAGGATCTCGGCGAGGTTCACAACCGGCGCGGAACCCGGGTGCGTTTTCATCCCGATGCGGAGATATTCGGGAAAAATGCCCGCTTCGAACCGGCGCGCCTGTTCAAGATGGCCCGGTCGAAAGCCTATCTCTTCGGCGGCGTCGAGATCCGCTGGTCCTGCGACCCGTCGCTGATCGGCGAAAAGGACCAAACGCCGGCCAAGGCGGTTTTCCATTTTCCGGGTGGTCTTCGCGATTTTCTCGAAGCCTCGATCGGGTCGGAACACAAGGTCACCAACGAGATCTTTTCCGGCCGGTCCGAAAAGCCCGGCGGCCATGGAACCGTCGAATGGGCGATCACCTGGTTCACCGGCGACCCGTTCGTCAATTCCTACTGCAACACGGTCCCGACACCGGAAGGCGGCACCCACGAGGCCGGTTTCCGCCTTGCCCTGACGCGCGGCCTGAAGGCCTATGCCGAACTGACCGGCAACAAGCGCGGCTCGATCATCACCACCGATGATGTCATGATCTCGGCAGCAGCCATGCTGTCGGTCTTTGTGCGCGAGCCGGAATTCGTCGGTCAGACCAAGGACAAGCTGGCAACGGTGGAGGCTCAGCGGATCGTCGAGAACGCGATCCGCGACTCCTTCGATCATTTTCTGGCCGACTCGCCCCAGGATTCGGCCCGCCTGCTTGACTGGGTTCTCGAACGGGCCGATGACCGCGTCCGCCGCCGCAAGGAAAAGGAGATCAATCGCAAGAGCGCGGTGCGCAAATTGCGGCTGCCCGGCAAGCTCTCCGATTGTTCGCAGAATGCCGCCGCCGGCGCCGAACTGTTCATCGTCGAGGGTGACTCCGCCGGCGGCTCGGCCAAACAGGCCCGCAACCGCACCAACCAGGCGGTCCTGCCCTTGCGCGGCAAGATCCTTAATGTCGCCAGTGCCGGCCGCGATAAATTGGGCGCCAACCAGCAGATCGCCGATCTGGTTCAGGCACTGGGCTGCGGCACGCGCTCGAAATACCGCGAGGACGATCTTCGCTATGACCGCATCATCATCATGACGGATGCCGACGTCGACGGTGCACACATTGCGTCGCTGCTGATCACCTTCTTCTATCAGGAAATGCCGGACCTCATCCATGGCGGGCATCTGTTCCTTGCCGTGCCGCCGCTCTATCGCATCTCGCAGGGTCAAAAAACGCTCTACGCGCGCGACGATGAACACCGGGCCGAACTGATGGAAACGGAATTCAAGGGCAGCGGCAAGATCGATATCGGCCGTTTCAAGGGGCTTGGCGAAATGCTGCCGGCGCAACTGAAAGAAACGACCATGCACCCCGAAAACCGAACGCTGCTGCGCGTTCAGCTTGACGAAACCACCGCCGACGCCACCCGCAAGACCGTAGACAATCTGATGGGAACCAAGGCCGAGGCACGCTTCCAGTTCATTCAGGAACGCGCCGAATTCGTCGACGACCTTGATATATAGAGCGGATCAGGCGGCCTGCCGCGTCATCGACACGGCGTAATCCTTCGCGGCCTGTCGGCGGAAATTCAGATTGAGTTTTTCCACCAGCGCAAGCAATTCGCCGATGCCGCCGCCCGCATCGGCGGCCTCATAGCGAACCATCAGCTCATCGGTGATTTTCAGGGCGCTCGGAGCGCCGTCCGCCCGCGTCGCACGGCGCCACAGGAGCGTGGCGCTGACAAAGACATCGCAGGTGTCGGCATCAATGCCGCCGGACCGATAGAGCGCCTGAATGGCGTTGCGTTTGCCGTCGACCAGCAACCCCCTCACCCGGTGCTGTTCGATTCCGGATATCGAGGAAATCGCCGCCGCAAAGAAGTCGATATTGCCGACACACAGGGTGTGCATGAGAAAGGCGGGGGTCAATTTGCCGGCCACCCGCAGATGTTCGACCAGCGCCGGCATGTCGTCACCGGTCATTGTTCCCGCCAGTTGCAGCGTTGCCTGCTGGCAGGCATCACCGGTGACGTTTCGGATGCGGTTGCGGCCAACGATTTTGGTGACGAAATCCGATTCGGCCAGGGCGCTGCCCACCTTCTCGATCAGCGCCTGCCGCACGTCGTATGGAAGCTCCGCACGGTCCAGCAGACGCGCCCGCACCGAGCCAATATCGCCATATTGCTCCATGATGCGCCGCAGGGTGACGCCGGCAATCAGGGCGGTCCGGTTGTCGAGCATTTCGACAACCGCCACCTGCCCGCCGACCTCCGCCAGCGCTGCACAGACGGCCGGCGTGAGATTGCTGCGCATGGCGATCCCGCGGCGCACGCCGACCGGGCTGTCGGCAGCGAGATCGACAAGATCCGAATCGCTGAGCACCGGAGAACAGCAAACGATCAACCCCGCCACCTCGAGCTGATCGCGCGCCAATCCGTGAATGACCGCGCGCGGCGCCTTGTCACTCGTCGCCAGCGCCTTGGCCAGAGCCAACCGGACCATGGGCGAAGGATCATCGAGCAACAGCGCCATGGCGGCCTCGGCTGCCCTCCGGTTTTCATGGGTGAGATCGGAACGGACGAAGGCACGCGCCAGCGCGCTTGCGGCCTTGGCACGTTCCCGCGCGCCGGCACTTTCAGACCACCGAAGAAATTTCCCAACGATCATTCAAACATCCCGCAACCGTTTGCACTCAAGGTCTTGGAACCTTACACGCCAAAAGGTTTACGATCGGTTCACCATATCCATTAACAACTCGGCAACCGGCCGTGCCGACGCCGTGAGCAGGGCCTGCCCCGCGTCGTCCCACGGATCGGTTCCCACAGGTGGACAGAATCATTTCCTTTCACGCCGACACACTTTAGGATTTGCCGGCAAAAGTGGATTGATGCGAGCGAGGAAGACCCGATGGCGGGATTGTATCTGCAGGAGTTCGAACCAGGCCAGTTGTTCCACCATTCGCTCCGTCGGTCGATCACCGAAGCCGACAATATGCTGTTTTCAAACATGACGCTGAACCCGCAGCCGTTGCACATCGATTTTGACTTCGCCTCGAAAACCGAATGGGGAAAGCCGCTGGTCAATTCGCTGTTCACCCTTGGCCTGATGATCGGCATATCGGTCAATGACACGACGGTCGGGACGACCATCGCCAATCTGGGCATGACGGATGTGGTGTTTCCGCATCCCCTCTTCCACGGCGACACGCTAAGGGTCGAGACCGAAGTCCTGTCGGTTCGTGAATCAAAATCCAGACCGGATCGCGGCATCGTCGAGTTCGAACACCGGGGCTACAATCAAAACGACGTCCTGGTCGCCCGCTGCACGCGGCAGGCGATGATGCGCAAGAAGATGGATTGAGACAATGCGGTCCTACCTGTTCGTCCCCGGCGATTCGGAGCGCAAGCTTGAAAAGTCGCTGACCAGCGGCGCCGACTGCCTGCTGATCGATCTGGAGGATTCGGTCGCCCGGTCACAAAAGGGCGTCGCGCGGGAACGCGCGGCCGAGTTCATCAGACGGCAACGCGCTGAGAGCAAGGGCGGTCCGGGGCTGATCGTTCGTGTCAACCCGCTTTCCTCCGGCCAGACGGATGAGGATCTGGCGGCGGTCATGGCAAGCCGTCCCGACGGTGTCCTGCTGCCGAAATCCGAATCCGGAGTTGATGTTCAGCACCTCTCCGTGATGATGGCGGTCCGTGAGGCCGAAGCAGGCATCGGTGAAGGCGATACGGATATCCATGCGCTGGTGACCGAAACGGCGGCAGGCACGCTGAACGCCGCAAGCTATGCCGGCGCTTCGCCGCGCCTTCGCACGCTCTCCTGGGGCGCCGAAGATCTTTCCGCGGATCTTGGCGTCGAAACCAACCGCGACGGAGCGGGGAACTATACCGATCTCTTCCGTTATGCCCGCACCGTGACGCTGCTCGGCGCCGCGGCTGCCGGGATCAGCGCCGTCGACACCGTATTTGTCGATTTTCGCGACCAAAAAGGACTGGAAGACGAGTGCACGGCCGCGGTCCGCGACGGCTTTACCGGCAAGATGGCCATCCATCCCAACCAGGTCGAACCGATCAATCGCATCTTTACGCCAACGGCAACCGCCATTGCCTGGGCCAAGAAGATTGTCGATCTGTTTGCCGAAGCCGGAGAGGACGCCGGCGTCCTCAGCCTCGACGGAAAAATGATCGACCGGCCCCACCTGAAGCAGGCCGAGCGCCTGCTCGACCGCGCCCGATCCGTCGGCTTGGCCTGACAAAGATCATCTCAGCCCCGTTGATCGTCCCATTTCGGCCGGATCATCTCGAAGGTCACCGCCCCGTCGCAATAATCCCTGTAACCGAGCCGCGCCAGCGGTGCGGCTGTCGGCATGTCGATCTTGCCGCCTTTGACAATGACGGAATCGATGTGGATGCCCACCACCTGCCCGATCGTCATGATATAGCCGGACGGCGTCCCGTCGAGCGCGGTCGGCTGGACGATATCGATCAATTTGCATTCGAGCGCCGAGAAGGCCTCAGCGACATAGGGCGCCCGGACCAGCGTGCCGATCCGGGCCGTCAGTCCGCTGTGGGCGAACTCGTCGGTCTCCGCAGGCGCGTCAATGGAACTCAGATTGACCTTTTCCGCCAGGTGCCGGCTCGCCAGGCTGACGGTGAACTCCCTGCTGGCCTCGATATTGCTCAAAGTGTGTTTTCTGCCGTCCGAAGCGAACATCACCATTTTCGGATTGTCGCTTATGGCGTTGAAGAAGGAATACGGTGCGAGATTGTGTGTGCCGTCCGGATCGGTTGTCCCGATCCAGCCGATGGGGCGCGGCGAAACCAGCGCTTTGAAAGGGTCATGCGCCAATCCGTGATCATTCGTGTCGGTCTCGTAAAACACGTCAGGAAATCCAGGTTGTGATCTCGTCAAGATCGGGTCGCGGGCGATCCGCCGGGACAAAGTCGGCGGTGCCGATATGGACAAAACCCGCAAGACGCTCGCCGTCTTTCAGGTTGAGCAGATCAAGCGCCTCGCGATCATAGCTCATCCACTCCGTCAGCCAGTTGGCCGCAAATCCGTAAGCATTGGCCGTCATATAAAGGCATGTGCAAACCGCGCCCGCCGAAAGAATCTGCTCCCATTCCGGAATTTTCGGATGTTGCGCGGCGCGGCTCACCACCGCGATGACGACCGGCGCCCGGCTCAGGCGGGTCCTGTCCTGTTCGCGCCGTTCAGCCGGCATGTCCGGGTCCTTGCGCTCGGCAATGGCGCCGAACTGCGCACTCAGCCGGTGTCGCGCCTCGCCGCGAATGACAATGAAACGCCACGGCGCGAGCTTGCCATGATCGGGCACGCGCGACGCGATCTTGAGGATGCCGCGAATCGTTTCCTCATCGGGACCGGGCTCGGCGAGCAGGTTGGCCGCAACCGATCGGCGCGATTCGAGATAGGAAATCAATGCTTGATTCATGGCGTCTTCTTTACCCTTGCTGAAATTTGGCCTTGAAATTGCCATGTGCATCCGTTTCAAACAAAAGACAAGTCCGGGGACGCAATGCAATCACTCGCGCGCATCGTTTTGATTTTGACCGCCGGCCTGGCGACAGGCCTGCTGCCGGCGAGCGCGCTTGCCCAGAGCGTCACCGATCCGCTGCCGCTCAATCGGCTCGATGTGCCGACCCTGACACCTTTCGTGGCGCCAAGCGGCAATGGCGGGTCCGGCTCCAGCGGGCCGTTCCTGCGGCGTGTCCAGCTCGATGCGCTTCTGGTCGAAGGCGGGCAGCCGCTCGAACATGGTCTTGTATGGCGGATCTTCAACCCGGTTCCCGATGAAACCGGCAAGCTGCCGATCCTGGCGACATCCGAGGGCGGTCGCGCCAATTTCGAGTTCGAACCGGGCGAGTATTTCGTCCATGTCGCTTTCGGCCTGGCGGGCGTCACCCGCAAGCTGGCGGTCCCTGCCAACGCGCCGATCGAGAATCAGAGCTTCGTCCTGAACGCCGGAGGATTGTCGCTCAGCGCCGTATCGGGAAATGAAGGTCGCATACCGCCGGCCAAGCTTCGGTTTTCGATCTATTCCGAAGAATTCGATGACAATGACGAGCGCCAGTTGATCATCGCCGATGTCAAGCCCAACCAGGTGGTCCGGCTCAATGACGGTATCTATCACGTGGTGTCCGAATACGGTGAGTTCAACGCCGTCATCCGCTCCGACATCAGTGTCCAGGCCGGCAAGCTGACCGAAGCGACCATCCAGCACCGGGCGGCGCAACTCACCCTCAAGCTCGTCGCCGAAGCCGGCGGTGAAGCGATCGCCGACACCGCCTGGTCGATCACCAACCTGGCCGGCGATCTGATCAGCGAAAGCGTCGGCGCCTTCCCGTCGCTGGTGCTTGCCGAAGGCGAGTATACCGCCATCGCCCGCCACAAGGAGCGACTGTTCCGCCGCGACTTCAAGGTGGTCGCCGGGCGCAATGTCGACGTGGAAGTCATGCTCGACCTGGCCGAGTGACCGGCCAGGCGCTCAGCATACCCTCTAATCCCGCCGAAGGTCCGGCGGCGTTGCCTCATCCGCCAGCAGGACGGCGGCTTCCTCAAGCGTCATCGACGTCTGGTCACGGCTTCCCAGACGGCGCATATTGACCGTCCGCTCCTCGGCCTCGCGTCGGCCGCACACCAGGATGACCGGAACCTTGGTCAGCGAGTGCTCGCGAACCTTGTAATTGATCTTTTCGTTGCGCAGATCCGTCTCGACCAGCAATCCAGCCTTCTTGAGGCGGGCGGCAACCTCCAGCGCATAGTCGTCGGCATCCGACGTGATCGTCGCAATGACGACCTGCACCGGCGCAAACCAGAGCGGCATATTGCCGGCATAGTTCTCGATGAGAATGCCGAGAAAGCGCTCCATCGATCCGCAAATGGCGCGGTGCACCATCACCGGCTGCTTCTTTTCCGAATCGCTGTCGATGTAAAAGGCACCGAACCGTTCCGGCAGGTTGAAGTCCACCTGCGTGGTACCGCACTGCCATTCGCGGCCAATCGCGTCGCGCAGCGTATATTCGAATTTCGGCCCGTAAAACGTACCCTCACCGGGATTGACCCCGGTCTTGATACGCCCGCCGGACTCCGCTTCGATCTGTTTGAGAATCGTTGCAAGCACGTCTTCGGCGTGATCCCACATGGCATCCGTCCCGACACGCTTTTCCGGCCGCGTTGCGAGCTTGATAGTGATCTCGTCGAAGCCGAAATCACCATAGGTCGACAGGATCAGATCATTGATCCGCAAACACTCGCCGGCAAGCTGATCCTCCGTGCAGAACACATGGGCGTCGTCCTGGGTGAAGCCACGCACACGCATCAGCCCGTGCAGCGCGCCAGACGGCTCGTAGCGGTGGACGCTGCCGAATTCGGCCATCCTGACCGGTAATTCGCGATAGGACCGAAGCCCGTGTTTGAAAATCAGCACATGCCCCGGACAGTTCATTGGCTTGATGGCGAAGACCCGGTCGTCCACCGTTTCGGTGGCGAACATGTTCTCCCGATACCAGCCCCAGTGGCCGGACGTCTCCCACAACGCCTTATCGAGGATCTGCGGCGCATTGACTTCTTCATAGCCATGTTCATCGAGCCGGCGGCGCATATAGCTGACCAGGTTCTGGAACATCCGCCAGCCCTTGGCGTGCCAGAAGACGACGCCCGGCCCTTCCTCCTGGAAATGAAAGAGGTCCATCTCGCGGCCGAGCCTGCGGTGATCCCGCTTCTCGGCCTCCGCCAGCATATGGAGATAGGCATCAAGCTGCTTCCGGTCGGCCCAGGCCGTACCGTAAATGCGCGTCAGCATCGGATTGTTGGCATCGCCGCGCCAATAGGCGCCGGCCACCTTCATCAGTTTGAAGGCGTTGCCGATCTGGCCCGTCGAGGCCATATGCGGCCCGCGACACAGGTCGAACCAGTCGCCCTGATGATAAATCTTCAGATCTTCATCTTCGGGAACCGCGTCGACCAGTTCGACCTTGTAGGCTTCGCCCATGTCGGCGAAGGTCCGGCGCGCCTTGTCGCGTGACCAGACTTCCTTGGTGAACGGCCTGTTGCGCGCAATGATTTCGCGCATTTTCTTCTCGATACGCGGCAGATCGTCCGGCGTGAACGGTTCGTTGCGGGCAAAATCATAGTAAAACCCGTTCTCGATCACCGGACCGATCGTCACCTGGGTGCCCGGATAGAGCTCCTGTACCGCCTCTGCCATGACATGGGCGGCATCGTGGCGGATCAGTTCAAGGGCGCGCGGATCTTCACGCGTCAGGATTTCGATCGCGCCGTCGCTGACGGGATCGGCAAGATCCCTGATCTCTCCGTCAATCGTGACGGCGACGGCCTTTTTGGCAAGCGATTTCGATATGCTTTCGGCCACCGCGCGGCCGGTTGCGCCGGCGGGGAATTCGCGGTTTGAACCATCGGGGAATCGTAGGGATACGGCGTCTGCCATGGGTATGCTCCTGTCCAGTCCCGCCAACGAATGCGGGTGGTTGATTAGGCCCGGCGACCGCCGGGCGAAGGCCTTTTATCCTGTCGGACCAGGTTTGGCAACGTACCTCAGAGGCCGCCAAGCCGACCCGGCGGACCTTCGAGACGGCCTCTCAGCGATGCCGGATGAAGTAGCGCCACGGCAGATACCAGCGCATGCGCGGCAGCAGGGTCTCCGGTACGGGATCGACCCCGCGCGTGCCGCCTGGACCACAGCGAATGATCCTGAAGAAGGATAACCAGCCCCCCGGCCACAGGCCGTGGCGGGCAATGGCCTCATAGGCATATTCGGAGCAGGTCGGCAGGTGGCGGCAATGATTGCCGATAAAGCCCGAAAGGGTCAGCTGATAGAGCCGGACGAGACCCATTCCCGCCAGCCTGCCGGGCGTTTTCGGAAACGGACCGTCATAATTACGGCCTCTGGGACGTGTCATGACATCGCGAGAAGCCATTTACGCGGCCGCGTCATCGGCCCGTTTGCTCTCGATCTGGTCGAGCGCATCGACCACCGCATCGAAGGTCAGAAGGGTCGACGCATGGCGGGCCCGGTAGTCGCGCACGGGCTCGAGAAATTTGAGGTCGGCGAAACGGCCTTCCGGCGGCGGGCCGCCATGTTTCAGCATGGCGATCATCTGCTCGCGAACCGCGCGAAGTTCGGCAGTCGATGCTCCGATGATATGGCGAGCCATGATCGACGACGAGGCCTGCCCCAGCGCACAGGCCTTCACCTCGTGGGAAAAATCGCTGACAATATCGCCATCCAGCTTCAGCCAGACCTTGACGGTCGAACCGCACAGCTTGGAATGGGCGCGCGCAGAAGCATCCGCATCTTCCAGAACGCCGATACGGGGTATGTTGCCGGCAAACTCCAATATCCTGGCGTTGTAGACATCATCGATCATTCACTCATCCCCGGTCACCGGCGCCCGTGACGTGGCTCGCGGCCGAATTTCGACACGATAACGTCGCCATTTCGATGGCAATTGCGACGTCTATACCCTATTTTGGAACATGGTAACACCATTGCAAGGGTTGTGTTGCTGCGAAACATGGTGCAGTGCATGAACCGACGGCAAGCTCCGGCAAGGACGATCGGAGCGTCTGTGGCCGGATGGTTTGCCTCCCGGCAGCGAGAATGACGCGCATATGCGGAGAATGATGTGACGATGGACGCCATTATCAAGAACTTCCCGAAGGGGCTGGACGACAGTTCCGGGGAAGATAATGCGGCAATCGAGAGGCCGAGCGAGGCGGAGGTCAGGGCGGCGGTCGATGTCCTGCTTCGCTGGATCGGAGAGAACCCGGAACGCGAAGGCCTGCGTGACACGCCTTCGCGGGTGGCCAAGGCCTATCACGAGCTTTTCTCGGGCTACGGCAAATCGGCCAAGGATGTCCTCGGACGAACCTTCGAGGAAGTTTCCGGTTATGACGAACTGGTCCTGGTCAAGGACATTCCGTTTTTCTCCCATTGCGAACATCACATGGTGCCGATCATCGGCAAGGCCCATATCGGTTACCTGCCGGACGGTCGGGTTCTTGGCCTGTCCAAGATCGCCCGCGTCGTCGACCTTTATGGACGGCGGCTCCAGACCCAGGAGGCCCTGACCGCACAGATTGCCGAAGCGATCGACACGACGCTCAAACCGCGCGGCGTGGCTGTCATGATCGAGGCAGAGCACATGTGCATGGTCATGCGCGGTGTTCAGAAGCTCGGTTCCACCACACTCACATCGACCTTTACCGGCCGGTTCAAGACCGAACCGCAGGAACAGGCCCGATTCATGTCGATGTTGCGCGGTCGTGACTGATTCGCGCTTTCCGGCCGCGCCCGGCGACAAGAAAGCGCTTGAGGAGGGTGATGTTCTTTCGCCCCGTTTCGATGCCGATGGTCTTGTCACTGCGGTCGTCACCGATATTGCCGACGGCGCGGTCCTGATGCTCGCCCACATGAACAGCGAGGCGCTGGCCCTGACCATCTCTACGGGCATCGCCCACTATTACAGCCGGTCGCGGGCAGCGCTCTGGAAGAAGGGCGAAAGCTCGGGAAACGTCCAGACAGTGCACGAGATCATGATCGATTGCGATCAGGATGCCGTCCAGCTCAAGGTGAGCGTTGCCGGCCATGCGGCGACATGCCACACGGGGCGCAGAAGCTGCTTCTACCGGCGTGTCGAGACCGCAGACGGCAGATCGGCGCTCGTCATGACCGACGACCAGCCGCGTTTTGATCCCGAAAAGGTCTATTGAGCAGGCTGTGCCTGCCCTCCAGACAATACGGTCGTTTCCACGCCTTGCGGCCGGCTGATCGCATCTGTCAATATTGAAGAAAGATAACGGTGTTAGAATGGGACGGCGCAAAGCCGATATTCGCCCCGGGAGGGTGGCCCATGAACGAAATGGATATCGCCGGGATTGAAAGCCCGCCCGACAGCCGGCCGGACACCAAACTGGCGCTGGCGCTTGGTGGCGGTGCCGCGCGGGGATGGTCCCATATCGGTGTGCTGCGCGCCCTCGATGAGGCACAGGTCGGCGTCAGCATGGTGGCCGGAACGTCCATCGGCGCCCTTGTCGGCGGCTGCTATCTTGCCGGCAAGCTCGACGAGCTTGAGGAATTCGCCCGCAGCCTGACGATGCGCCGCATCGTCGGCCTGCTTGATCTCGCCATCGGCGGCAGCGGGCTGTTCGGCGGCATGCGGCTCAGCAAGCGCATGCGCGAACATCTGTCCGATATCCAGATTGAGGATCTCGATCGGCCGTTCACGGCGGTCGCCACCGAAATCGCAACCGGTCACGAAATCTGGATCCACAGCGGCTCGCTGACGACGGCCATCCACGCGTCTTACGCTCTGCCCGGCATTTTCGAACCGGTGCAGTGCAACGGCCGGACCCTGGTGGACGGGGCGCTGGTTAATCCGGTTCCGGTATCCGTATGCCGCGCCCAGGAGGAGCCGCTGGTCGTCGCCGTCAACCTCCATTACGATCTCTACGGACGTTCGGCCGTGGTCAAACACACCGCGTCCGAGACAGTGGGGAGGGAAACGGAGACGCTGTCAAAGCGAGACCGGCGCAGATCAGCCCGCATCGGGATGACCAATGTCATGGTCGAATCCTACAATATCATCCAGGATCGCATTTCCCGCGCCCGTCTTGCCGGCGACCCGCCGGACCTGTTGCTGATGCCGAGGCTGTCCGATATCGGCTTGTCGGAGTTTCACCGGGCAAGCGAAGCCATCGATCGCGGCTATGAGGAAACCCTGTCGAAACTCGAGGACATCAAACGCCTGCAGCAGGTGCTGCGCTGAAGTAAAGTCAGGCGAAACACGCTTCAGGGCGCCGGCACGATCGGCGGTTTGCGTCGCAGCCCTGACAACGCATTGCCGGCGATCGCCGCAAGCAGCACCAGTCCGCCAAGCACCGTATTGCCGGTCGCGGTTTCCCCCAGAAACAGCCACACCCAGAACGGCCCGAGCAGCACTTCGCCCATGGACAGGAGCGTCAACTCGGCCGCCGGCACCCTTTTGGAGCCGATGGTAAACAGCACCAGGCCGGCACCGATCTGGAAAACGCCCATCGCAAGGGCCACGGATGTATCCTGGACCGAAAGAGTGAAGGACAAGCCGAGCGACAGGCAGACAAGCGCTGAAAGTGCAATGCCGAACACGCCCGAAAGAAACACCGAGGGCAGCATGTCCTGCGCCCTTCCCCGTCGCAGCGCCACCGTGAAAACCGCAAATCCCAGCGCGGAGCCGAGAGCTGCGAGGTTTCCGACCATGTGCCCTGATGAAAACCCGTCCGCCACCATGATCGCAACGCCGGCAACGGCAAACAGGATGGCGACCGCAGTTGCCCGGCGGATCGTTTCGCCAAGGACAATCCGTCCGAGGATCGCCGCCATGAACGGCGCGGACGCAAAAAGCAGCAGGGCGCTCGCGACGGATGTCGTCTGGATGGAGAAAATGCCGCCGGCATAGGCCAGGATCAGCGCGCATCCGGCCACGACTGAAGCCCGGCCGGCGCTGCGTATGGTCCTGATCGGCTGTCCGTCGGAGCGGATCCACAGCACCAGAAACAGAAACGGTGTCAGGCTCAAGGACCGATAAAACAGGATTTGCCAGACGCTTGCGTCTTCGATCAAACGAATGCCCAGACCGACGGTCGACCAGACGACCCCGGCCGCCAGGACCAGCAGGATTCCCCGGCGGTAACCAACGGCATCGGACGTAATCAACTCGGCGGTGGCCACGATGCGACCTCGTGAAGACAGCAAGCCCGCACCTGACACAAATGGCATTCAAAAAGCAATACCGGATCGCCGACGTCACCGTGGCGGAGACGCACCCAGCCTTGCCCGCAATCTTCGCGCCCGGGCCGAAAGAGCCTTGCGCGGCGATGCCAGGGCGCGGTCCAGCGCATCCTCGCCCACCGCCCGATCGAGACGGCCATCGGCAGTAAGATCGACAAGGCCCTGGAGGGAACAGGCGGCCACGATATTGAACCGGCTTTCCAGATTGACCAGCAGGATATCGCTGATCCGGCGCGCCTGCTCTTCGGTCAGGCTGCAGCGAACCAGGATCTTCGGCAGTTGTTCGCCCAGCTCCCATTGCTTCAGGGCCTGCAGAAGCGCGACGAGACGGTCGACAAAGGGATCGAAAAGCGCCGGATTTCGCGACGAAACCTGCATGGCCGCATG
Source organism: Rhizobiaceae bacterium (assembly GCA_028279875.1). Classification (GTDB taxonomy): domain Bacteria; phylum Pseudomonadota; class Alphaproteobacteria; order Rhizobiales; family Rhizobiaceae; genus Hoeflea_A. The sequence goes on along the minus strand of JANQMU010000118.1, from coordinate 146,606 downwards.
GGCCGCATGGGAGACGATGACCGGATCATCATCATCCAGAAGCGCAACCAGATCGGCCAGCAGGGTATTGTCCGAAAGGACACCGTCAGCCACCGTCCCGGCGGCACCGGGAACCCGGCGATCGCCTTCGGCAAGGCGATCGCGCAGCCAGTCGGACCCGGCCACTATTTCCTTCGTGGCACTTTGGGCACCGCGCTGCCGCGGGGCCGTGTCTTTTTGGCCGGCTTGACCGGGGGCTCGGCCGCGGGGGGTGCCGACGGACCGGATTTGATCTCCGGCTTTGGTGCCTCGGCCGTTGCCGCCTTCGCCCGCGCCGCGGGCTTCTTGCGCGTCGCCGGCTGTTTCTTCGGCTTGGCCGGCGCCTTGTCGGGAATGGCCTCCAGCTTCAGCGTGCTCTCGCCATCCTTGCCCTTGGCGACGGTGACCTTGACCGTGCCGCCCTTTTTGAGCTTTCCGAACAGGACCTCGTCAGCAAGCTGCTTCTTGATGTGTTCCTGGATAACGCGCGCCAGCGGCCGCGCGCCCATGCGCTCGTCATAGCCCTTGTCGGCCAGCCAGGCGACCGCCTCCTTGGTGAGATCGAAGGTCACGCCGCGCTCGGCAAGCTGCGCCTCCAACTGCATGACGAATTTCTGCACCACCTGATGAATGACCGGCGTCGGCAGCGACCCGAAGGCAATGATGGCGTCGAGCCGGTTGCGGAACTCCGGAGAGAACATCCGGTTGATCGCCTCCATGTCGTCGCCTTCGCGCTTCGACGAACCGAACCCGATCGCCGGTTTGGCGAGATCCGCCGCCCCCGCATTGGTCGTCATGATCAGGATAACGTTCCTGAAATCGATCTGCTTGCCATTGTGATCGGTCAGCTTGCCGTGATCCATGACCTGCAGCAGGATGTTGAACAGGTCCGGATGGGCCTTCTCGATCTCGTCGAGAAGCAGCACGCAATGCGGATGCTGGTCGACGCCGTCGGTCAGCAGGCCACCCTGGTCGAATCCGACATATCCGGGCGGCGCGCCGAGCAGCCGCGAAACGGTGTGGCGCTCCATATATTCCGACATGTCGAAGCGCAGCAATTCGACGCCGAGCGCACTGGCAAGCTGCCGGGCAACTTCCGTTTTGCCGACACCCGTCGGACCGGAGAACAGATAACTGCCGATCGGTTTGTCGGGTTCGCGCAGCCCGGCCCGCGCCAGTTTGATCGCCGATGCCAAGGCCGAAATGGCGGTATCCTGTCCATAGACGACCGAACGCAACTGCTTGTCGAGATTGGCCAGCACCTGCTTGTCGTCCTTGGAGACCGATTTCGCCGGGATGCGCGCCATCGACGCGATTGTCTCCTCGATCTCCTTTTCGGTGATGGTCTTGCGCCGCTTGCTTTCCTCGACCAGCATCTGCGAGGCGCCGGTCTCGTCGATCACATCGATCGCCTTGTCCGGCAATTTGCGGTCGTTGATATAGCGCGCCGACAGTTCGACGGCGGTCTTGATCGCATCATTGCTGTATTTGACATTGTGGTAATCCTCGTAATAGGGCCTGAGGCCCTTGAGGATCTCCACCGTATCGTCGATGCTCGGCTCATTGACGTCGATTTTCTGGAACCGGCGCACCAGCGCGCGATCCTTTTCAAAAAACTGGCGAAATTCCTTGTAGGTGGTCGAACCGATGCAGCGGATCGCGCCGCTCGACAAAGCCGGTTTCAAGAGATTGGACGCATCCATCGCACCGCCCGACGTCGCACCGGCGCCGATCACCGTGTGGATCTCGTCGATGAACAGGACCGCACCCGGCATGTCCTCCAGTTCCTTGACCACCTGTTTCAGGCGTTCTTCGAAATCACCGCGATAACGGGTTCCCGCCAGCAGCGCCCCCATGTCGAGCGCGAAGATCATTGCATCGAGCAACACCTCCGGCACGTCGCCATTGGTGATGCGCCGGGCCAGGCCCTCGGCAATGGCGGTCTTTCCGACACCGGGGTCCCCGACATAGAGCGGATTGTTCTTCGACCGTCGGCACAGGATCTGGATGGTCCGGTTGACCTCCTTCTCGCGTCCGATCAGCGGATCGACCTTGCCGTCCAGCGCCTTCTGGTTGAGATTGATGCAATAGGCGGTCAGGGCATCCTGGTTCTTGGGCTTGCTGCCGTCCTCGCCGTCGGATGGCGTCGACGGACTGTCGGCCTCCGACTCCTCGACGCCGCGCACCGGTCGGCTCTCCGAAATTCCGGGGCGTTTCGAAATGCCGTGGGAAATGAAATTGACGGCATCGTAGCGGGTCATTTCCTGCTCCTGCAGGAAATAGGCGGCATGGCTCTCGCGCTCGGCGAAGATGGCAACCAGCACATTGGCGCCGGTCACCTCGTCGCGGCCCGACGACTGCACATGGATCACCGCCCGCTGGATCACCCGCTGAAAACCGGAGGTCGGCTTGGAATCCTCGTCATAGCCGGTGACAAGGTTGTGAAGTTCATTGTCGATATATTCGGTGACGGTAGACCGGAGCGCGTCGAGATCGACACCGCAGGCCCGCATGACCGCGGCGGCGTCCGAATCGTCCATCAGCGCCAGCAGCAGATGCTCGAGCGTGGCATATTCGTGATGCCGGTCATTGGCGAATGTCAGTGCCTGATGCAGCGCCTTTTCAAGGCTGGGAGAAAATGTCGGCACGATTAGATCCTCATTTTTTTTCCATCACGCATTGCAGCGGATGTTGGTTCTGCCGGGCGAAATCCATGACCTGGGTGACTTTGGTTTCCGCCACCTCATAGGTAAAGACTCCGCATTCACCGACACCGTGGTTATGGACATGCAACATGATCCGCGTTGCGGCCTCTCTGTCTTTCTGGAAAAAGCGTTCCAGAACATGCACAACAAACTCCATGGGTGTGTAATCATCGTTCAAAATCAACACCCGGTACAGACTCGGCTTCTTCAGCTTTTTTTGAGTGCGCGTGATAACGGAGACGCCATTGCTGTTACCGTCCCCATCGTTTTCGCCGTCGTCGCCGTCTGCACTTGCCCATATAGGCTCAGCAATCATTATGTCCCTTATCCCGTTTCCTGTTTCCGGTCGTTTTTTGGACCGCGATCACGCCACCGTCTGCAGTCTACCCTAATCTAGGTCGCTTTTGTTTGATTTTAAGCCCTTGACCGACGCTGATAAAGCCCCCTTTCGTAGAGGAATCGACTGAAAGAAAGATCACGCCGTCCCCGCGGCAATCCGCCGTCCCGCAATGGTCCGATTTCAAAACCGTGGCAACGCCGAACACACAAAAAGACCCGGCTGCCTGAGGCAACCGGGCCGGTAATTCGGGCAACCGTTCGGCTGGCCGTATCTGATCAGGCGGCCTTCTTGGCCGGTGCTGCCGGAGCGGCGGGCGCGGCCGGAGTGACAGCCGCCTCGATGGGCTTGTATGCGTCACGGGCGGTGTTGGCGCAGATTTCACTCATCTTTGTGGCCTGCGCGACAAAACCTTCATAGGCGGCCTTCGCATAGTCGCTCTGGATTTCAAAGGCCTTTTCAAAGGACTTGGCGGCAACCAGCTGTTCCAGCACCTTGGCATTGTCCTCATAGGATTTCTTTGAGTAGTCCGAAGCCTCGGTTGTGAACGTCTGCATTCCCTGCGCGAGGGCGGAGTAGCTCTTCAGCATGTTGTCCATGGCATCCTTGCCATATTTGCTGGCGTCATCGAAGGAAAACATCTCGATATCCTGTTGTTGCAATGGGTTGGGGTCGGGGGCGGACGGGACATCGCTGATCGTGCCCGATCCGTGCCGACCATTTATATGCAATGCAACATAATTGTCAATATTACTTGTGCATTGCAACAATACCTCCGAGGACCTTCAAGACGGCCTCTCACCTGTCCAAACAGAAAAATTGCACATTTCCGGCAAGAATTCGGAAACCATAAACGGATTGGTAACGCAGTCTGGCTAACCTCGCGCGAAACGCGGCCATGTCGGCGGCGCTATCGATTGACCGTTGTGCGTAGATTGATTGGACCAACACAGTGAACAAAGCGTCGTCAGGCTGTCACAGTAACGCCCTCCCCTGGCCCGGACATTTCAAGGCCCTGCTTCACCTTTTCTTCATCGGCCTGATCCTCGCATCGCTGGCAAGCACGGCCAGCGCCAACTCGAAATATGCCGGCATCGTCATCGATGCCAAGACCGGCAAGACGCTCTACGCGTCGGGCGCCGATTCACACCGCTATCCGGCATCTCTGACCAAGATGATGACGCTGTATATGATATTCGAGGCGATAGACACCGGCCGCGTCACCAAAAAGACCCGCATCCGCATCTCGAAGAACGCCGCCGCCGAGCAGCCGTCCAAGCTGGGTGTGCGGGCCGGTCAGACCGTCTCCGTCGAGCAGGCCATCTATGCGCTGGTGACCAAATCGGCAAACGATGTTGCGACCGCCGTCGCTGAGCATCTCGGCGGCACGGAGGCCAATTTCGCCAAGCAGATGACCCGCAAGGCGCGCGCCATGCGGATGAGCAAGACAACCTTCCGCAACGCCCACGGCCTGCCGAATTCACGCCAGAAGACCACCGCCCGGGACATGGCCCGCCTCGGATTGGCGCTTCGCGAACACTTCCCGCATCACTATCACTATTTTTCCGCCCGCAGCTTCAAATACGGCAAAACGCGGTTCGGCAATCACAACCGGCTGCTAGGCACCGTCCAGGGCGTCGATGGCATCAAGACCGGATATATTCGCGCATCCGGATTCAATCTGGTGACCTCGGTGCGCAAGGACGGCCGCAGCATTGTCGCCGTCGTTATGGGCGGCAAGACCGGTGCCAGCCGCAATGCGCAGATGAAGAAGCTCGTCGGCCGCTATCTGCCGAAAGCATCGCGGCGTGGCAAGGGCAATCTGATCGCCAGGGCTCCGGCAACCGGCACCCGTGTGGCGCTGCCGAAATCCGGTCCTATTCCGAATTTCCGGGATTTCAACGAGGTTCGTGTCGCGCTCGCCTATGCGCAACCGGAAAAGACTTCGGCGTTCCCGATTCCGGTGGGACGGCCGATCATCGGCAAACAGGCGCTGATCAACGGCCTGAAGAAACAGCGCGCCGTGGCAACCCCCGCTCCCCGTCCCAAGGTCGATATCGGCGCCGGAGACCGGACCGCCAACCTCGAGCCGCCGGTCGACAATATCGTGACATCGAGCACCGGCCTGCCGACCGGATGGGTCGTTCAGATCGGCGCATCGCCGAGCCGCGAGGCGGCTGAGAGCCTGCTTTCGGAAGCCAAGGCCAAAACCGGCGGCATCATGTCGGACGCCGAACCGTTCACGGTGGTGACCCATCGCAACGGCGAACAACTGCACAGGGCGCGTTTTGCCGGGTTCTCCGGGAAATCACAGGCCTGGAACGCCTGCAAGGCGCTGAAGAAAAAGGGATATGGCTGCTGGGCAACGCAGCAATGATGTGACCGAGAACGAATGTCGGCGCCAGCCGGCAATTGCATCCTCTTCGTCTGTTTTTTGTAGTGGGGATAATTCAATGACGACGACTCAGCAAGACATCCTTGGCCTCATTAATGCGAGTCGCCAGAAAGACCGAGCCGCCGGCATCGGGATGCACGCGTTTCATCAGGCGGCGATGCGCCTCGCGGATTTCCGCCTCGGACGCACCAGCCGAAAGACCAAGGATCTCGTAGGCTTCCTCCTCGCTCACGGGGCCCGAAGCTGGCGCAGCACCCAGCCCGTCGTCCGCGTGCGTATCAAAGCTGTCTCGCCAAGTGGGTATACGCCGGTCAAGATACGCCTCTAGGACCTGCCGGCTCTCCGCATCCTGCATCAGCTCATTGTAAAGCGACACCAGCTCCCCGTCATTCATGTCGTCCAGCTGCCGGCCCTCGAAGCGGCCGGCCAGCACAAGACCGTTCATCGCTCCGGTATCGAGATCCAGTTCCATCTCCAGCGCCGCCGTGCGCACATGCGATGTCTGGTTTGGACTGACGGTGCTGTTGGAACGGGCCCGGGCGCGGCCGAACAGGATAGCCGCCAGCCCGAACAGTCCAAAGGCCATGCCGGCGCGGCCGAGCAGCGTCAAGACGATGCCGAACCCGGTCAGCAGCACCGGCGCAACATAGCGCATGACCGTTGCCAGCCGCCTCGGGTCCATGCGGACAAAGACAACGGACAATCCGGCCAACACCAGAATCGCTAGCACCAGGTAAAACATCAAGACCACGCTATTGCCGTCTCACCTTCCCGATAATTGCTCGAGCAAAAGACGCGACTCGCGGCTGCTGTGCCGCTCCAGCGCCCGCAACCCTCCGGAGGCATAGACCGCGACCGCCTTCAAAAGGTTGAGCAGAGCCCCCGCGGCGCTGCCGTCAAACCGCAGATAGGCGCCTGACGAAAGCCTGGCGATCTCACGAAACGCCGTCTGCGCCGCCGGATCGCCGCCCTCCTGAAACATGAAACAGGGAACCTTGCGCATGCCGAGTTCGCCGGCGGTCTGGCACAGCCGATCGATGTCCTCCTCCATGGCGTCGCCGATATAGACCAGAGCGCTGACCGGTTTGCGCAGCGTTTCATCGCGGGTATGTTTGAGAACCTTACCGATCTGGGTATGTCCGCCCCGGCAGTCGATGCGGGTCATCAGATCGCGCAACTGGGTCGTGTCGCTGACCCAGCGCGAGGCCCGGCACTCGCCGAACCCGCGAAAATAGACCAGTTGGACATTCAGGCCTCCGGCTTTGCCGACGGCATTGAACATCTCGCCCTGCAGCCGGCACGCGGCATCCCAGGTCGGCTGCCGGCTCATGGTGGCATCAAGCGCAAACACCAGCCGGCCGGCCGTACCATCCGCCTGCGGCGCGATTGACCGGGCTGCATTCAGAAAATCGGCAACATCGGTGCTCGAGGATTGCTTTTCGGTACCGTCCGCGACTTGCCGAGAGCCGCGCTTCGCCGTGACATCACGCCTTTGCATGGACTTCTCCTCACTTTCAGTCTGCCCTCGAAAATCCGCATATTGCAACCCATGCAGATTGAATAGGAAACGATCTTACGAATCTAGTGCACAGCAGCGAGAATTGAAGCATCGCGCAGCGGCCGGAAAAAATTGTGGCGAAGCACGGCTTTTGTGTCGCCGCTTCAAAGCAGCCCAAGGTCGGCCAGTTCGCGCCGCAGTTCCGGGGGCAATGCAAAGACACCCGTGCGGCCCCGCGGCAGGTCACTGGGCGCATCGGCGCCGGTGAGATAGCGCCATCCCTGAAATGCCCGGCGCGGCTGCCATTCGGTCATGATCAGGCGCGGCTCCAGCACGATGCGGCATCTGGAAATGCCGGATGTGTCGGTAAAGGGCCGAATCGCCTCGATGTGCTGCCGCACCTGGATGTTGCCCTTGATGACCCAATACAGGGAACCGCCGTCGGTGAGTTCATCCGAACGTTTTGGGATCATTCGCGTCGTGTGAAACTGGATAACCTCAACACCGCGCCGCCGCTTGTCCGCCAGGCTGGAATCGATGAAGGCCTGCAGGTCTTCCACCGCATCCACGCCGACACACAGCTTGACGAGATTCAAGGTCATCAATCTGACCTAATGGTCCCTGCGCTTTCGTCAAGCGCCACAGCGATCTTTCCACAGCACCACGACCGAGGCCTATGGTTCAGCACTCGACAACATTGACCGCCAGCCCGCCCTCGCTGGTTTCCTTGTAGCGCTGATTCATGTCGAGCCCGGTTTGCCGCATGGTTTCGATACACGCATCCAGCGGCACGAAATGCGTGCCGTCGCCCTTGAGGGCGAGCGACGCGGCCGTTACCGCCTTGACGGCGCCGAGCGCGTTGCGCTCGATACAGGGAACCTGCACCAGTCCGCCGACCGGATCGCATGTCATGCCCAGATGGTGTTCGAGCGCGATTTCCGCCGCGTTTTCGATCTGCTCTGGCGTGCCGCCGAGAACGGCCGTCAGTCCGGCCGCGGCCATCGCCGATGCCGACCCCACCTCCCCCTGGCAGCCGACCTCGGCGCCTGAAATGGAGGCATTGTGCTTGATGATGCCGCCGATCGCGGCAGCCGTCAGGAGAAAATCGCGCACGCCTTCGGTGTCCGCGCCATCATGGAACTGCGTGTAATAACGGATGGTCGCGGGGATGACGCCCGCCGCCCCGTTTGTGGGCGCGGTCACGATGCGTCCGCCGGCGGCGTTCTCCTCGTTGACCGCCATGGCATAGACGCTCAGCCAGTCATTCGCCAGCAGCGGATTCGACTTGTTCTGTTTCCACTCCTCCCGCAGCTTTTCGTGCATCGCCCGCGCCCGGCGACGCACATTGAGGCCGCCCGGCATGACGCCCTCGCCGGTCAGGCCACGGTCGATACATCCAGTCATGGCGTTCCAGATCTCGTCGAGACGCCGGTCGATTTCCGGACGGGACAGATGCAGTTCCTCATTGGCCCGCTTCATCTCGGCAATGCCCAGTCCCGAACGGCTCGACATGTCGAGCATTTCGGCAGCATTGTGAAACGGAAAAGGCACTCTGGATTCATCGGCGGACGCAGCGGTCGTTTTCAGCGCTTCGAGCTCAAGATCGGTAACCACGAATCCGCCGCCGATCGAATAGTAGACGCGGCGCAGCAGCAGCCGTTCGTCCGCATCATAGGCGCTGAACACCATTCCGTTGGCGTGGCCCGGCAATGGCTGGGTCCGGTCGAAGATCAGATCCTCATCGGGGTCGAAATCATAGTCACCATGCCCCTCGGGCGAGACCGTCTTGTCCGCTTCAACCCGGTCGATGATGCTGTCCATGGCATCCGGATCGACGGTATGCGGTAAATGTCCCACCAGGCCGAGAATCACCGCGCGGCCGGTGCCATGCCCAATCCCGGTGAAAGCAAGCGAACCGTGCAGGCTGACCCTTAGTCGCGAGACCCTGTATTCCGCCGGCCTCGGCCATTCGCCGTTGAGAATTTCATCGAGAAACCGGTTGGCGGCAACCATCGGCCCCATCGTATGGGAACTGGACGGACCAACGCCGATTTTGAACACATCGAATACGGAAAGAAACATCGCCCGCACGCCCCGCTGAAACCGGCCTCAATCTACACATCAAACGGGCCGAATTGCGCCTGCCGACCGACATGGGCTTCCTTGAGCGCGACATGTCGTTATCCGGACCGGGTTCCCAAAACAAAACAGCGCGGGAGATCGTCCCACGCTGTCTCGTCTGATGTCAAACTGGAGTTTCGGACTATATTCCGCCGAAAAGATAAATTAATGCCAGCAGTCCCATAAAACCGATCACTGCACGGGCGGTAATGCCCCAGCAGGATTTCCCAACGGTGTCTTCCATATTGGCTCCGATGAATGCCCCAAACCCTGCCACCGGCGATTGTCTTCCCGCCATGTGGTAGCCGCGGTTTCTACTCGAATCAGCAGACCTCCGCAACCGCAAAGTGACCGTTCTGTGACACCGCCGGGGCCTGCCGCCGGCAGCAGCGTGAAAGGTGTAAAGCTTTTCAACAATTTAAAGACCAGGCTTCTGGGGAAAAATATTCTCGCAATTTCGCCGCAATGTCTGGCCCGCAACCAACGACCCGTTTGCCCTGACCGGTCCGATCATCGATTCGATCCGCATTTGACACCCGGCCGGCCGTGCGATCACGGCAATCGCACGCAAGACAGCGACGACTCCCGCTCGGGGCCCGACGTCCGTTCGCGCCACAGCAAACATTGCTGGATTAAACGAACGCGACGCGGCATGATCGCGCGCCGGCTGCCCGTCGCGGCCTTCAAACATAATCCGGATTCACGCGTGCAGCCGATGCAGAACGTTACCCTCGCCCACACCACATTCCCCGTCGTGCCCGCCCGATCGGGCCTTTGCGTGACCACGCGCCGGCCCGCAAATCCATGACGGCAACAGCCGGGACCGGCCGATCCGGAGGCCGCATCGCGCTCATTGACGCAGCGCGCGGCGCCGCGCTTGTGGCCATGGCGGTCTATCATTTTGCCTGGGACCTGGAGTTTTTCGGCTACGCACCACCGGGCATGACGGCTGTCGGCGGCTGGCGGATCTTTGCCCGCGCCATTGCCGGCAGTTTCCTCTTTCTGGTCGGATTCAGCCTGGTTCTGGCCCATGGCCGCCAGATCTGCTGGCGGCCGTTTCTCAGACGGCTCGGGATGATCGTCGCGGCCGCGGCACTCATCACGCTGGCAAGCCGGCTGGCGACGCCCGATCGCTATATCTTTTTCGGCATTTTGCATTGCATTGCGGCCGCTACGGTCCTCGGACTGGCTTTCATCAGGGCGCCCGCCATCGTCAGCGCATCGACCGGTCTGGCGATCATCATCTTCGCACCGGATCTGGCGGCACCATGGTTCGATCGGCCGACCCTTCTGTGGCTGGGCCTGTCCACCGAAACTGTCCAGTCCAACGATTACGTTCCGATCTTTCCGTGGTTCGGCGCGGTGCTGCTCGGCATGGCCGCGGCGAGATTCGCGGTCGCACGGGGTCTGCTTCCGCCCCTTGCGTCAATCTACCGCGGCACCGGCCCGGTGAATTCCGGGCTGACATTCGCCGGCCGCCACAGTCTTGCCGTTTATCTGATCCACCAACCGGTGCTGATAGCGGGTGTCTACGCGGCCAGCCTGGTCGTGCCGGCATCCCCTCCCGATCCGACGGTTTCGTTCATGAACAGCTGCAATTACAGCTGTTCCCGGAACAATGACAGGACATTTTGCGACCGGTTCTGCACCTGCACCATGAACCGGCTGATAGAGGATGATCTGCTGGACCGGGTCATGAGCGAGTCAATGCGCGGACAGCCGCAACCCGACATTCAGGCAATCGCCCGTGCCTGCACGTCGCAAGCCATAGAGGAAATGCCTTCGCAATGAACGCCTACCGGGCCAAGCCGAACAATGTTCCCTGGCCGCCGATCATCAGCATCTCGTCAATCCTGTTGTCGATCCTTCTAGGGCTGCTCTATACGCCCGGCCTGCCCGATAGCGCATTGCTGCGCCTGTTCGGCGCCGCGCTGGCCGTCACCGCCGTCTTTCTGTCGGCGTGGGCGGTCCTCACGCTGATATCCGCCCGCACAACCGTGTTGTCGCATCGCGGGTCTGACCACCTGGTCACGACCGGACCATACGCCATCAGCCGCAACCCCATTTATCTGGCGCAGCCCCTGTTGCTGGCGGGGCTTGGCCTCGCGACCACCAATAGCTGGTTCCTGATATTTGCAGTCATAACCGGCCTCTCCACATACGCGCTCGGTATCCGCCGCGAGGAGGAGCATCTGCTGGCCCGGTTCGGCGCGGAGTATGAATTCTACTGCCGACGCGTCCGCCGCTGGCTCTGAGCCGCCGCTCGCTGGGCTTCAGGTACCAACGCGCAATTCGGCAAGGCGCGCAAGGCAGGCTTCGTCGACATTGTCGAGCTCGGCCAGCGTTTCCTCGATATCCTTGCGCTTTTGATGGAGCTGTTCGCGCTTTTCCGCGACACGTTTCATCATCAATTCCAATTGCCCCAGTTCTCCCGGCGGCCCCTTGTAGATCTCGATGATCTCGCGGATTTCCGCGATCGTGAAACCGAGGCGGCGTCCGCGCAGGATCTCCTTGATCAAATGTCTGTCGGAAGCCTTGAACAGCCGCGTCCGGCCCCTGCGGTCCGGATGAATGAGGCCCTCATCTTCATAGAACCGCAAGGTCCGCGTCGAGACGCCGAATTCACGGGTCAGCTCGGTAATGGTGTAGAATTTATGCACATCGATTCCCGGCCGTTTCATCCGCTTCTATGTAGTAAATGTCTTACGTAAAAGTCAATCAACACGTTTTTTGTTTAATTTGCAATTACTTATTCCTGCACCCAAAGCGGCGCACCGGATGCTATAGAAAGCCGAACCACCAGCCCGCAAGGCCGAGAAAGGCAAAGAACCCGATGACGTCGGTGACGGTGGTCACAAACACCGAGGAGGCAATTGCCGGGTCGACGCCCAGCCTGTCGAGCAGCAGCGGCAGCAGGATGCCGGCAAGGCCCGCCGCGATCATGTTGACGATCATCGCCATGCCGATCACCAGACCGAGTTGCTGGCTGCCGAACCAGACATAGGCCAGCAGCGCCACCACCACGGCGAAGATCATCCCGTTCAAAATGCCGACCATCGCTTCCCTGCGGATCACGCGGCCGGCATTGTGGATGTCGATATCGCGCGTGGCCAGCGCCCGCACGGTGACCGTCAGGGTCTGCGTTCCCGCATTGCCGCCCATGGACGCGACGATCGGCATCAGGATGGCCAGCGCCACCATCTGTTCGATCGTCCCATCGAAAATCCCGATGACCAGGGACGCAATGACCGCGGTCAGCAGATTGACCATCAGCCACGGGAAACGTGACCGCACGGTGGAGATGACATCGTCCGACAGTTCTTCGTCGCCAACGCCGCCGAGCCTTTTGATGTCCTCCTCGGCCTCCTCCTGGATGACGTCGACGACGTCGTCGATGGTCAGCACACCGACAAGCCGGTCGTTCTCATCGACCACCGCGGCCGACAACAGGTCATACTGGCCCATCATCTGCGCCACTTCCTCCTGATCCATGGTCGCCGGAACCGGCCGGCTGGTGTCGTGCATGATGTCTTCGATCCTGGTTTCGCGCCGGCTGCGCAGGATCCGGTCGAGATCGACAGCACCGAGCAGGCGAAAGGTCGGGTCGATGACGAATATCTGTGCAAAGGAGTCCGGCAGATCGTCCTCCTCGCGCATATAGTCGATGGTCTGCCCGACGCTCCAGAATGGCGGCACTGCTACAAATTCGGTCTGCATGCGCCGGCCGGCGGTGTTTTCCGGATATTCCAGCGACCGCCTGAACCGGACACGCTCGGTAAAGGGCAGCTTGGCGAGGATCTCCTTTTGATCCTCTTCGTCCATATCCTCCAGAATGTAGACGGCATCGTCGGAATCGAGCTCGCCCAGCGCTTCGGCGATCTTGTCGTTCGGCAGGCTTTCGACGATATCCAGCCGGATTGCATCATCGACCTCGGTCAGGGCGGCAAAGTCGAAATCGTCGCCGAGCAGCCGGACCAGCGCGTGGCGCTGATCGGGCAGCAGCGAAACGATCAGGTCGCCCAGTTCGGATTCGTGCAGAGTCGAGACGAGATCCCTGAGGAACAGGATATCCCGGTCGGCGATCGCAGCGCCGACACGGGCGACATAATCGCCGTCGATGACACCGTCTTCATCGTAGATGTCCGGGCCGCTTTCCTCCGCCTCGCCCGTCGGGCCGTGCGCGCTCTGCTCGTTCATGACGTCCGAATCCGGTCCGTTTGCACTCGAACCCGTTGACTATCAGGAATTCAAGCCGCGCGCAGTGCTTTTTAGGGTGCGTCAGAGGAGATAGTCGAGAATCGCATCCGCCGTGCTCGGGCTGGTGGCCAACGGCAGATCGTAGACGGCGGCAAGGCGCATCAACGCCTTGATGTCCACATCGTGGGGCATCGGCGAAAGCGGATCGACAAAGAACACCAGCCCGTCCAGCTTGCCGTCGGCGATCATCGCGCCGATCTGCTGATCGCCGCCGAGCGGCCCGCTTTTGACGGTGACAATCCGCAGCGATTCATGGGTCTGAAGGATCTTGCCGCCGGTGGTCCCGGTTGCGACTATGTCAACTCCGTCCAGCCGGTTGATATGGCGGCCGACCCATTCAACCAGCGCATCCTTGCGGGCGTCATGGGCGACAAGCGCAATCGTCTTTGTCATGGTATCTTCCGTTTATCCGGCGACAGATCGTCCAGGCTCCGGCGCATGGTGACGACCTGTATATCCTGTTCCAGACTGTTCGAATAGCCGACCGCCAGCGACACCACGCGGTAGCCATAGCGTTCGTAAAACCCGATGGCCGGCTCGTTCTTCGCATGGGTTTCAAGCACCGATTCGGTAAATCCGGCTTCGGCGATGTGGCGTTCCATCGTCGCCAGCAACAATGTCCCGGCGCCTTTCCCCTGATGCTCCGGATCAATCCAGAGGTCGGTGATATTGTCGTCCAGCTTCTCGCGCGCGCCCCAGCCGAACGTCAGGCTGCCATCATGCGCGATGAGGATTTTCGACCACTGATTGGTGCAGAAATCCCGGTAGGCCGCATGCGCCTTGCTGCGCAGGGCCTCGGTGTTTTCACCCCAGCCGACCACCGCGCTTTCCCAGGACCGGATTCCGATCGACGCCAAAGCCTGCGAATCTCTCGAGGTCGCATCGCGGATTTCCATCATTGCCGAACCCGTTGAGCCGGAATCCCACACACAGGCGGCCGCGAACGGCGAACCGCTGTGCATCGATCTTATTGTCGGAAGGCCGGCAATGCAAAACCACCGATGGCGTCAGGATGACGATCAGGGAGTGGTGCGGACCACCGGATCGCCCTTGTCGGCAAGCGCCTTGAGATCGGCCGGTTTCAACTCGACCGATTCGCCGCATCCGCAGGACGATGTCTGGTTGGGGTTGTTGAAGACAAAACCGGAGCGCAGTTTGGTGGTCTCGAAATCCATTTCAGTCCCGAGAAGGAACAGGACCGCTTCCGGCGCAACGAACACCGTCGCTCCGTCTTTTTCGACGCGATCGTCCTTGGCGTCGGCTTCCTTGGCGAGATCCACCGTATACTCCATGCCGGCGCAGCCGCCCTTCTTGATACCGATGCGCAACCCGGCCACCGGTTCGTCGGCGGAAGCAACGAGACTCCTGACACGCTCGGCGGCTTTGTCCGTCAATGTCATGACTTCAAATCGGCCCATATCCATTCTCCAAGACGTGCTTTCGGCGGCCCGTTGCACCGTTTGTGGCGCGTTGCGCCATGAATCTTAACTCAAAAGGGAAAGATAATGGAAAATCTCTCCAATTCAATCAGTACCAGCCAACCGCGATCTGCGCTTCTTCCGACATTCTGTCCGGCGTCCAGGGCGGATCGAAGGTCATATTGACCTGAACCCCCGAAACACCCTCGACCGCGCTCACGGCGTTTTCGACCCAGCCGGGCATCTCGCCGGCCACCGGACAACCCGGCGCGGTCAGCGTCATGTCGATCTTGATCGACCGGTCATCCTCGATATCGATCCGGTAGATCAGTCCGAGTTCATAGATATCAGCCGGAATTTCCGGGTCATAAACAGTCTTGATGGCGGCAATGATGTCATCCGTCATGCGCGCCAATTCGTCCCGCGATATGGAGGACGCGGTGAACGTCGCTGAGTTCGGTGCCTGCTCTGCAATCACTTCTTCACTCATTGCACCCATTCCATTGTTCCTCTGTCAGGCGAAAAACGCGCGCGCTTTCACCAGGGCATCATAAAGAACATCCACCTCATGACGCGTATTATACATACCGAAAGACGCCCGGCAGGTCGATGTCACACCAAAACGCTGCAGCAGAGGCTGCGCACAATGGGTTCCCGCGCGCACCGCGACGCCGGACCGGTCGATTACCATGGATATATCGTGCGCATGGATGCCTTCAAGCTCAAAAGACACGATGGCGCCTTTGCCGGGCGCTGTGCCAAACACACGCAGCGCATTGATCTGACTTAATTTTTCATGGGCATAGGCGCACAGATCCGCCTCATGGGCGGCAATGGCGTCGCGACCGATGCGCTCCATGTAATCCAGCGCGGCCCCCAGACCGATGGCCTGCACAATCGGCGGCGTGCCGGCTTCGAAGCGGTGCGGCGGCGCATTGTAGCTGACCGCCTCCTGGCTGACGTCGAGGATCATTTCGCCGCCGCCCTGGAACGGCCGCATCTGTTCCAGCATGGCCGCCTTGCCGTAAAGCACGCCGATTCCGGATGGCCCATAGACCTTGTGTCCGGTGAAGACATACCAGTCGCAATCGATGTCGCGGACATCGACCGGCATGTGAACGGCCGCCTGGCTGCCGTCGAGCAGCACTGGAATACCGCGCTCACGGGCGATGCGGCAGACTTCCTTGACCGGAACGACCGTGCCGAGCACGTTGGACATGTGGGTCAGCGCAATCAGCCGCGTGCGCTCGGTCAACTGCGCTTCGAAATCGGCAATGCTGAACACGCCGTCATCGTCGACGGGAACCCATTTGATCACGGCGCCCTGGCGCTCGCGGATGAAGTGCCAGGGTACGATGTTCGAATGGTGCTCCATGATGCTGAGCACGATTTCGTCGCCCTCGCCGATTTTCGGCATGCCGTAGCCATAGGCGACCGTATTGATCGCCTCGGTCGTCGATTTGGTGAACACCACCTCGTCCGCCGACCCGGCATTGATGAACCGGCGCACTTTCTCGCGGGCCGCCTCATAGGCGTCGGTCGCCGCGTTCGACAGAAAGTGCAGGCCGCGATGCACATTGGCATATTCATTGGAGTAGGTCCGGCTTACCGCATCGATGACCGCCTGCGGCTTCTGCGCCGATGCCCCATTGTCCAGATACACCAGCGGCTTGTCGTAGACGGTGCGCGACAGGATTGGAAAATCGCGCCGGATGGCCTCGACGTCGTAGCGATCGGACGTCTCTGTCCGCTTGTCGTCAGCGAGCATCGGCTGCGTCTCAGTCATGATCGTCCAGCCAGGCTTCAAATCGGGTCTCAAGCGCCTCGACCAGACCCTCATGGTCGAGTTCCTCGACGATTTCAGCGATGAACGCCTTGACCAGCATGGCCCGCGCCTTCCTTTCGCTGATGCCGCGCGCCCGCATGTAAAACAGCTGGTCGTCGTCGATATCGATAACCGTGGCGCCGTGCGCGCACTGGACGTCGTCGGCAAAAATCTCCAGCTCCGGCTTGCAGGAAAAATCGCTCGTATCTGACAGCAGCAACGTATTGCAGGCCATGCGCGCATCGGTCTTCTGGGCAATCGAGGCAACCTTGATCTGCCCCTGAAAGACCCCGCGCGCCCTGTCATAGACGACATTGCGGAAGGTCTCGGACGAAACACAGTTGGGCACCAGATGATCGAGCGTCATCGTCACATCCGTATGGCTGTCGCCGCCCAGCAGGTTGACACCGCGCAACACCAGTTCGGAGCCCTCCCCATGCGCCGCGATATGAAGCTCCTGGCGCACCAGGCGGCCGCCGGAATTGGCGACGAACAACGTCAGTTTCGCCCCGGCGCCCAGCCGGATGTTGATCTGGCCCAGATGGGTGTCGGAAGCGCCCTGTTCCTGGCTGACGATCCAGACAATCTCGGCGTCCCGGCCGATCTCGAGATCGGTGATCGAAGACACCAGCGCTTCGTTGTCGCCCGCCGCCAGATGGCGCTCGACAAACACCCCTTTGGAACCTCCGCCGATGACCACCGGCAAGCGCGTATGGGCTTGTCCGCCGCCATGAACGGATTGTATTTCCAACGGCGTGTCCAGTTCGAGGCCGTCATCGACCGCCAGACGGCAACCATCGGTGACAAAGGCGCCGTTGATACGCCCGATCACGTCATCGGTGTCGCGGGCGACCATGCCGTCGCTTGCCTCGCCGCTCTTCAGAGCGTCCCGGAACGCCGCGCAGGACACGCCGTCAGGCGTCCGGTCGCTGACCAACCGCCCGTCGCAGAGCGAAATCACCTGCGAACCGGCGACCAGCGATTCCACCGCGGTCACCGCAGTGCCTGTTTCCACGGACGGGACGGTCTTCAGAAGACTTCTGAGATCCGTGTAGTGCCAAGCCTCGACGCGCCGTGTCGGCAGCCCGGTTTCCTCGATATCGCGAATGAAACCGGCGCGTAATGCGGCAATGGCATCATTGCCAGGCAGATCGGCCGCCCGGTCGGCAAACCCCTGGACCAGTGCTTCTTCGGCGGCGGTGATCGGCCTCTTGCTTTGCATGTTCATCATAAATCCCTTTGAACCCGACCGTCAGGCCGCATCCGCAATGATGTTGGCGTAGCCGTCATTTTCCAGTTCGAGCGCCAGGGACTTGTCGCCGGATTTAATAACCCTGCCCTCGTAGAGAACATGCACGCTGTCGGGGACGATATATTCCAGCAGGCGCTGGTAGTGGGTGATCACCACGATCGCCCGGTCGGGCGACCGCAGGGCATTGACGCCGTCGGCCACAACCTTCAGGGCATCGATATCAAGCCCTGAATCGGTTTCGTCCAGAATGCACAAAGTGGGTTCGAGCAGAGACATCTGCAGAATCTCGGCGCGCTTCTTCTCGCCGCCGGAAAATCCGACATTCAACGGCCGCTTGAGCATGGCCATGTCGATATTGAGTGCGCCGGCCGCTTCCTTGACTTTGCGAATGAAGTCCGGTGTCGTCAGTTCCGCCTCGCCGCGCGCCTTGCGCTGCTCGTTCAGTGCGACCTTGAGGAACTGCATGGTAGCAACGCCCGGTATTTCGACCGGGTATTGAAACGCCAGGAAAAGTCCCGCCGCAGCGCGCTCCGACGTGTCCATGTCCAATATGCTCTCGCCATTATAGAGAATATCGCCCTCGGTCACCTCGTAATCCTCGCGGCCGGTCAGAACATAGGACAGGGTCGATTTGCCCGACCCGTTGGGTCCCATGATGGCAGCCACCTCGCCGTTCCCGACGGTCAGATCGAGGCCACGAATGATCTCGGTACCATCTTCGGCGATACGGGCGTGAAGGTTCTTGATTTCAAGCATGTCTGTCTATCCGGAGTTTCAGTCACCGCGATGCATGATCGGCATGCGTCTTGGCGGTTGGTTCATTTGCGTTGTTCAGGCGTATCGGCAGCGCACGGCCGGATCGATCTATCCCACACTGCCCTCGAGGCTGATGCCGATCAGCTTCTGCGCCTCGACCGCGAATTCCATCGGCAGTTCCTGAATAACCTCTTTCACGAAGCCATTAACAATAAGTGCAATCGCCTCTTCTTCCGGGATGCCGCGCTGCAGGCAGTAAAACAGCTGGTCCTCGGATATTTTCGAGGTCGTCGCCTCATGCTCGAACTGCGCGGTTGAGTTCTTGGCCTCGATATAGGGCACGGTATGCGCCCCGCATTTGTTGCCGATGAGCAAGGAATCGCACTGTGTAAAGTTGCGTGCATTGGCGGCGCGGCGATGGGCCGAAACCTGACCGCGATAGGTGTTGTTCGAATCGCCGGCGGAGATGCCCTTCGAAATGATCCGGCTCGAGGTGTTCTTACCCAGATGGATCATTTTCGTGCCGCTGTCGATCTGCTGCCGTCCGTTCGACACGGCGATGGAGTAGAACTCGCCGCGCGAATTGTCGCCGCGCAGGATGCAGGACGGATATTTCCAGGTGATCGCCGAACCCGTTTCCACCTGGGTCCAGGAGATCTTCGAGTTGACGCCGCGACAGTCACCGCGTTTGGTGACGAAATTATAGATCCCGCCCTTGCCGTCCTTGTCGCCGGGATACCAGTTCTGCACCGTGGAGTATTTGATTTCGGCATCGTCCAGCGCCACCAGTTCGACAACCGCGGCGTGAAGCTGGTTCTCGTCGCGCTGCGGCGCCGTGCAGCCTTCGAGATAGGACACATAAGCGCCTTCCTCGCAGATGATCAGCGTCCGCTCGAACTGGCCGGTGTCCCGTTCGTTGATGCGGAAATAGGTCGACAGTTCCATCGGACAGCGCACGCCCTTCGGCACGTAGACGAAGGAGCCATCGGTAAAGACCGCCGAATTCAGCGTCGCATAGAAATTGTCCGAAACCGGAACCACCGATCCGAGATATTTGCGGACCAGTTCGGGATGCTCGCGAATGGCCTCCGAAATCGACATGAAGATCACGCCGGCCTTGGCCAGTTCTTCCTTGAAGGTCGTCACCACGGACACCGAATCGAACACCGCATCCACGGCAATCTTCGACTCCTGAACGCCGGCCAGCAATTCTTGCTCGCGCAGCGGTATGCCGAGCTTCTCATAGGTCGCCAGCAATTCGGGGTCGACCTCATCGAGCGTCTTCGGCCCGGTCTGGTTCTTCGGCGCGGCGTAATAATAGATATCGTTGAAATCGATCTGCGGATATTCAACCCGCGCCCAGTTCGGCTCGCGCATGGTCAGCCAGCGCTGATAGGCCTCAAGACGCCATTCCAGCATCCATTCCGGCTCATCTTTCTTGGCCGAGATGAAGCGGATGATGTCTTCGTTGAGACCCTTGGGGGCCTTGTCCATTTCGATGAAGGTTTCGAAACCGTATTTATACTGGTCCACATCGATCCGGCGGACCTGATCGATCGTCTCCTGCACGGCAGGCATCGGCGCTCTCCAATCTCGCCGGGTTCAAGGTCCGGCGGTTTGTCAACGTCAACTATGTCGGGCCGGATTGCAAACCCCGCCGCACGTTCTCATTTAGGATCGCAACAACGGTTTTCCATGGCCTGAAGCGCTTGTAAGCGGTTTTTTAGAATATTTCCAGAGTGGAAGCGTCAAAATCTTGAATTTTGCCATCAATTTTATTCGCCGACCTCCACGAACGGGTGGCGGGACCTGTCAAAAACGGCTTTACAGCCATCGCGGCCACGGCGATAAAACCCCATGACGATGATTCCGATCAACGATGTCGACCTCTATTACGAAACGGCGGGCGACGGAGCGCCGCTGCTGATGATCGCTGGCCTCTCCAGTGACAGCCAGAGCTGGATGCCGGTCGTCCCGCACCTTTCACCCCACTACCAATTGATCATGCCGGACAACCGCGCCGTCGGCAGAACCGAACCGGCAGACGCCGAGACCAGCATCGAGCAGATGGCGGAAGATTGCGCGGCCCTGCTCGACGCACTCGGGCTGGACCGGGTGCGAGTCCTCGGCCACTCCATGGGCGGGATTGTCGGCATGCATATGGCGGCACAATGGCCCGACCGGGTAGACCGCCTTGTTATCGCTGCATCCGGCCCCGCACATAGTGCCCGCAGGGTCTCCCTGATCGATACGCTTGTTGCCCTTGGCGAGGCCGGAACCTCTGACGATCTTTGGTTCAGATCCCTGTTCCACTGGCTGTTCGCGCCACCCTTTTTCGATGACCCGGCTGTTTTGGACAACGCCGTCAAACTGTCCGCGACCTATCCCTACCGGCAATCCATTGCCGCGATGCGCCGGCAGGCTGATGCAATCGCGCGGTACGACGCCCGGGACATCGCGGGCCGAATCAAAGCCCCGACACTGGCTGTGCTCGGCGGCAAGGACCTGCTGTTTCCACCCGAGGAGGGCTCGCAGGCCCTGCAATCGATCGGCAATATCCAGATCGAAATCCTGCCTGACGCCGCCCACTCCCTGCACTGGGACGATCCCAAGGGGTTTTCCGAACGGTTGCTGGCTTTTCTCGACGCCCGATAACAACCTCAGGGAATGGCCGTGCCGCCATCCGCTGCTTCGGAGACCGCCGCACGCTTGCCGATGATTTTTTCAAATGCCGCAAGAAAGGCGTCGATATCGGCATCCGTCGTTGTCGTCCCCACGCTGGCCCTGACGCCGCCCTGCTCCGAATCGAAACCCATGGCCGCCAGCACATGACTTGGACCGACCTTGCCGGATGAACAGGCCGACCCGGCCGAGACCGCGATCCCCTCAAGGTCGAAAGCGATCTGCAACGTTTCGGCCCGCATGCCCGGCACCGAAAAAAAGCTTGTGTTTGGAAGCCGCGCGGCATGCGCGCCATGGATGATGACATCCGGACATTGCTGTCGCATGCCGGCCTCTAGCCGGTCCCGCAGTTCGGTCGTCCGGTCGCAAGTGTGTTCGATCCGCTCCGTGGCGCATTCAGCCGCCGCCCCGAAACCGGCAATGGCTGGCGGATTTTCAGTGCCCGACCGATGACCTTTTTCCTGCCCGCCGCCTGGGATAAGCGGCGCGGGGCGCAGGATCTCACTGGCGCAGATCAGCGCACCGGCGCCCTTCGGACCACCAATCTTGTGCGATGACAGGATCAGGAAATCGGCCCCCAGCCCTTCCAGATCCAACACCATCCGTCCGGCGGCCTGGACAATATCGACAACAAGAATTCCACCATGCCGCTTGACGGCCTGCGCAACCGCCCCCATCGGCTGCACGATGCCGGTCTCGTTGTTGGCCAGCATCAAGCACACCATGGCCGGCCCCGCCTTTGCATCATGCGCCGCAAGGGCATCATCCAGCATGCCGGGCTCGAGCTGCCCGTCGCGATCGACCGGCAGCCTGGCGACCTGTTGCGGATCAAAACGACCGCCGCCAAGCAAACTGGGATGGTCGGCGGCACCGACGAAAAGGCGGCCCAGCCGGAGATCGGCCTTTCCCATCTTGAAGTTTGGCGTCAAAACCGTTGCCACGGCCTCCGTCGCTCCGCTGGTGAACACGACACCCGCTGCATCGCCACCGACCAGCCGCGCCACCTGCCGCCGGGCCTTTTCGACAACGGCCCGCGCAGCGCGGCCCTCAAAATGCACCGATGACGGATTCCCCAACAGATCCAGCGCACCCAGCATCGCTTCACGCGCTTCGGCCAACAGCGGCGCCGTGGCGTTATGATCAAGGTAAATGCGTTCTTTGCCCATACCGGTTTCCGGCCCGCCATGTCGGCGGAGCCTCATTTTCCTTGAAATTTCGAATGCCAATGCCTTATGACACTCGGTGATATCCATATGGATAAGCAAAAACAACGATCAACCAATGTAAATTGAGTTGGCGGTAGAGTGAAAATCGCCCTGCGCGTTCAGATCCTGCCACCCAATTTCCGCAATCAAGCCGGAGACCCAATGCCAGAAGTCATATTTAGCGGCCCCGCCGGACGCCTCGAGGGCCGTTATCAACCTGCCAAGGAGAAGAGCGCTCCCATCGCCATCATCCTGCACCCTCACCCGCAGTTTGGCGGCACGATGAACAATCAGATTGTCTATCAACTCTTCTACATGTTCCAGAAGCGCGGCTTCACGACGCTGCGGTTCAATTTCCGCTCCATCGGTCGCAGCCAGGGCACTTTCGATCACGGCACCGGCGAACTGTCGGATGCCGCCGCGGCCCTCGACTGGATTCAGGGCCTGCACCCCGACAGCAAGGGGTGCTGGGTCGCCGGCTATTCCTTCGGTGCCTGGATCGGCATGCAGCTTTTGATGCGCCGGCCGGAAATCGAGGGGTTCATGTCCATCGCACCGCAGCCCAACACCTATGATTTTGCGTTTCTCGCACCCTGCCCGTCCTCCGGCCTGATCATCCACGGGGACTCAGACCGCGTGGCGCCCGAAAAGGACGTCCAGGGCCTCGTCGAGAAACTCAAGGCCCAAAAGGGCATCATGATCACCCACAAGACGATGTCGGACGCCAATCACTTCTTCACCGGCCAGGTGGATGAGTTGATTACCGAGTGCTCGGATTATCTTGATCGGCGCCTCAACGGCGAACTTGTCCCCGAACCCGCGGCCAAGCGCATACGCTGACCGGCAATCGAATGGAGCGGACCATGAAGCGGCAATGCAGGGTGACGATTGCCGCGCTGCTTCTTGGTGGCACGCTTTGCGCCATGGTTCCGCCGCCGGTCCTGGCACAGCCGGAAGCTGCCCTGATCGACATCCCGGCAGGGCCGTTCATCATGGGGTCCGATCCTGAGGAGCGGGAAACCGCCTATCGCCTTGACGAGGCTGCCTACGGGCACAGCGTCACCCGCAAAAACGGCTGGTACGACCGCGAACCGCAGCGCACCGTGGTCCTTGACGCATACCAAATCCAGAGCGTGCCGGTGACCAATGCAGCCTATGCACGATTTTTGCAGGATACCGGCCACCCGCCTCCAGCGGTCGATCGGACGACCTGGGACGGCTACGGCCTGATCCACCCCTATGAGCGTGCGCTGCCCTATATGTGGGAAACGGCCATGCCGCCGCCGGACCGGCTGGACCACCCGGTGGTCATGGTCAGCCATGGCGATGCCCGGGCCTATGCCCGCTGGCTCAGCCGGCAAACCGGCAAGACCTGGCGCCTGCCGACGGAAGCGGAGTGGGAAAAGGCGGCCCGCGGCACCGACGGACGCTATTTCCCCTGGGGCAACCGGTTCGATCCGGAAAAGCTGAACAGCCATGATGCCGGTCCCTTTGCAACCGTTCCGGTCGGCTCATTCCCCGACGGCGCCAGCCCGTTCGGCCTGCTCGATGCCGCCGGCCAGGTTTTCGAATGGACATCGACGAAGGCCGGCGACGCCCGGCATATCGTCAAGGGCGGGTCCTGGGACGATCGCGGATGCGGTGTCTGCCGGCCTGCCGCCCGCCATTCCCGGCCGGATGACATCAAACACATCCTTGTCGGCTTTCGGCTGGTGCGCGACGGCTCCTGAGCTGCCGAAGCCAGATTTTGCGAGGATCAGGCCGGCACGGTCATCCGATCCCATCGATCCTGATCATGGATTGCTCAAAACAAATGGCGTGATCTCTGCGGCAAAGGATGATACACGCCCGCCGAGCCGGCCCCCGGCAAATGCAAAGAAAGAAAAACCATGCCGTCCTTTACCTCCGATTTCCTGCACATCCTGCACGAACGCGGTTTCATCCATCAGACCTCGGACGATGCCGGGCTCGATGCGCTGCTGAAAGGCGAAACGGTGACGGCCTATATCGGCTTCGACCCGACGGCATCCAGCCTGCATGTCGGCTCGCTGATGCAGATCATGATGCTGCACTGGTTCCAGAAGACCGGACACCGGCCCATCACCCTGATGGGCGGCGGCACCGGAATGGTCGGCGACCCGAGCTTCAAGGACGAAGCCCGGCAACTGATGACGCCGGAGACCATCGACGATAATCTGGCCGGCATAAAACGCTGCTTCTCCCACTATCTGGACTTTGGCGACGGCAGCACAGACGCCGTGATGGTCAACAATGCCGATTGGCTGATGAGCATCCAATATGTCGAGTTCCTGCGCGATGTCGGTCGTCATTTTTCGGTCAACCGCATGCTGTCCTTCGATTCGGTCAAGCTGCGCCTCGATCGCGAACAGTCCCTGTCGTTTCTGGAATTCAACTACATGATCCTCCAGGCCTATGATTTCGTCGAGCTGAACAAACGCTTCGGCTGCCTGCTTCAGATGGGCGGTTCCGACCAGTGGGGAAACATCATCAACGGCATCGATCTCGGACACCGGATGGGAACGCCGCAGCTTTACGCGCTGACATCGCCGCTGCTGACCACCTCCTCCGGCGCCAAGATGGGCAAGTCGGCGACCGGCGCGGTGTGGCTCAATGCCGATCTGCTGGGCGTCTACGATTTCTGGCAATATTGGCGCAACACCGAGGACGATGACGTCATCCGCTTCCTGAAGCTCTACACGACATTGCCCATGGACGAGATCAACCGCCTGCAGGCGCTTGGCGGTTCCGAGATCAACGAGGTCAAGAAGATCCTGGCAACCGAGGTCACGGCGCTGCTGCATGGCCGCAGCGCCGCCGAGGACGCCGCCGAGACGGCGCGCAAGACATTCGAGGAAGGCGCCCTTGCCGAGAACCTGCCGTCCATCTCGATCCCGGCCGGCGAACTCCAGGACGGGGTCGGATTGCTGACCCTCTTCGTCAGGGCCGGACTGGCCGCGTCCAACGGCGAAGCACGCCGCCATGTCAAGGGTGGCGCGGTCCGGATCAACGATCGCCAGATCACCGATGAGAAACGGGTTGTCGCCACCACAGACACAACCGATGACGGCGTCATCAAACTGTCATTGGGAAAGAAGAAGCACGTTCTCGTTCGTCCCGCCTGACCGCATCCGCAGGCAACCCGCGCCTACCGATCGGACACGGTCGCATTGGTCCTGCGGGTCCGGTTGGGCTCTGCCGGCTGAAACTGGAAGATGTTGCGGAAGATACCGGGCGCAATGACGGAGATCGGATTGATCTCGAGCTTCGGATCCTCAAAGGTTCCGGTCAGTCGGAAGGTGATGCCGATCAGCCCCCGGTCCCGGCCATTGCCGAGAATGGCGCCGAGAATCGGAATTTCACCGAAAATGCGGTTCAGCCCATAGGCCGGCATGAAGGTGCCGGTGATGTTCATCTCGCCATCCGAATCGTAAACCGTGCCCTGATAGGCGAACCCGACGATGGGCCCGCGTGCAATCCCGTCACTCAGGCGCAGATATCCCGGCCCCTTGTCGATAAATGCCGAGGCATGGTCGAAATGGACATGGCCGACCGGCAGGTCGCGCCGGACCGCCTCGTTGAGGCTTCTCCCGCCATTCGGCCGGCTGGACACCAGCGACTGCAGCCGCTCCTCGCCGGCGACATCGAAGTCGCGAATATCCACGGTTCCGAGATACGGACCGTTTTCAGCCTTGAAGAGATCGGCGGTCAGCGTACCGCCCTCGATATGGTCATACAGATCCAGAAACCGTGCGGTGACGCCGGCATCGCCGCTGTTCAGGGTCAGCGTATTGCCGCCCTCGTCGCGGGTGCTGCGGGCCAGAACCGTTTTTCCGCCTTCGGTCTTTGCCGTCAGATCGAGCGCAAATATGGTGCTGCCGCGGCCGCTATATTTCATGTTGAACCCGTTAAGCACCTCATTGCCGAACCCGATGGCCCGCGCCGCCTCGACGGTGATGTCGACCCTGGTGCTCGTCTCCTCGACACCGCCGCCGCCACCGCTTTCCGACAGAAACTCCTTGATTGACGAGCGCAGATCGACCGCCTTGCCGGTGACGTCGATCCGATAGGCCGCACCGTGCCGAACGATCTTGACGGCAAAATTGTCGTTTCGGTTCAATGTCGCACGGCTGATATCCGCCGACATCAGTTCGCCCTTGTCGAAGCGCAACTTGCCGCGAAGGGAAAACCCTTCGCCGGTAATGACGAGATCATCGATGTCAATTCTGTCGGGCAATGCCGATCCGCCGCCAGCGCTGCTGGCCTCGCCGTCGGGTGACAGGGTCATCGTGAAGGTCGCATCGGCCTTGATGTTCCTGCCCTTCGACCAGCCGATCCAGGGCAACAGGAGGCGCGCACGCGTCAGATCCGCCGTGACGCTCTGCCGGCCGTTACCGTGAAGCCGGGCCGTCACATCGATGGTGCCATCGATGAATTCGTTGAGCTGAGCCGAAACGGTCGCCCGGTCCTTATTGTCCATGGTCATATGCACAACCCGGTCCGGATCCCGCACCTCCTCGGTGCTGAGCGGCTCGGTGAAATTCAGATGTCCCGAAATGCCGTTCAGCGAGGCCCCCGTGTCAAACACCATCTTCTCAGGGTCGACGAACATCTTTCCCTCGGCGTCCGTCACCTTGACGCCGTCAATGAGCGGTCCGACATTCACACCGCCAAGGTCGAGTTCCACCTTCCAATCGGGTTCCGGCGGGTTCTGAGACTGGATAAGGCCGAAGGTGACATCCACATTCGCCATGACCGCGCCATCAAAATCCTCCGGCTTGTACGGCGTGCGCTCCAGTGCGTTGATCGGCTGATAGGACACCAGTTCGGCGACCGCCGAGGCATCGCCTGACACATCGATGTCCAGATGCGCCATAAGCGGGCGCGCATTGGTGAGTGGGATTTCAAAGAAGCCGTTCGAAATCTCCACCGTGCGCCCGGTCGGGAAATAGGCCGTGCCTTCATCGATCTTCAGATCAAGTCGCTGGCCACGCAATTCAAGCACCCCGACGGCATCACGGACGGGCGGGATGTCTCCGGCGACATCAAAACGCGCATTGCGCATGTTGAAGGCAACCTGGAGCTGGTTCTGATCGAGATTGAGGGAATTGGGCAGGCCCGTCGCCATCCGGCCCTCGGGGATGAACACACGGATCGATCCGTTGCTG
Organism: Rhizobiaceae bacterium; assembly: GCA_028279875.1. Taxonomy (GTDB): domain Bacteria; phylum Pseudomonadota; class Alphaproteobacteria; order Rhizobiales; family Rhizobiaceae; genus Hoeflea_A. The sequence goes on along the minus strand of JANQMU010000118.1, from coordinate 118,951 downwards.
ACGGTTCCGCCGAAGAGATTCTGGTGCACCCAGTTGCGTGCCTGTTTTGCAATCCAGTAGGGCCAGAGCTGCTTGACGGTGCCGGTGTCCATCTTCTCGATATTGGCAACGAAACTGACCTCGGGACTGGTATCGGCGAACTGGATGCTGGCGGATGAGAACATCGTGCCGCGGGCGCCCGAAACGATGAAGTCATCCACATAGAGACGGTTTTCGCGTTTCACATAGCGCGCGAACGCTTTCATCTTGACCCTGACCGGCGGTTCGCTCGAGTCGGTCGGAGCCACCAGCCCGTCATCCACCAGCAGATCGATGCCATAGCCTTCCTCGCCCTGCCCCGGCAGGTTTTCAAGGTCGATGAGGCCGCCATTGAAGCTGTAGGACGAGGCGCCGATTTTCAGCCGTGACGGCAGGATCTCAAGGGACTTGCGATCATGATCGAGCGCGATATGGATGGTGCTGCGTCCGAGTTCCGCCGCAACGCCGTCCATAAAGAGTTCGCCGGAGCTCAGGTGCAGATCGGCCTTGATGCCCGAAGGTGTGTCGGCCGTCCGTTCCGTTGCACTGAGATCGATTTCCGCACTGCTTTCGAGACGAAATTTGCGGCGCGGATCGCCGGTGAATTCGCGAATCATGCTGCCGATCTTGACGCCCGAGATATGGCTGCTGATCGTCTGTCCGCCACCATCCTCGCCGGGACGGATCTGCAGATCGATCCCGATATCCTGGCCACCGAAGACAATCTTTGCGGCAACGTCCAGGCCGGTCGCCGGGCTTTCGACGATTTCAGCCGATTTAATGTCGATCTCCCGCCGCACGGATTTGTCCTCGGTGGCGGAGCCGCTCGCGCCAAGGCCGGTGATGATGGCATCCTTCAGGATGATCCGCCGGGTTCCACGCTGTTCCATCACCGTCGCAATGGTTCGCAGCCCGTCAAAGGCCTGGTCCAGCCTGTTGTCTATATCGGTAATCTTGAACAGGGCCCGGTCATTCGAAAGATCGCCCGTCATCTCGTCCGTCCCCATATGGGCCAGATCGACAAAGCCGCCATCGATTTCGATATGCGACACGCTGATCTGTCCTGACAGGAGCGGTAAAGCGTGCAGCGCGATCTTCACGGACAGGGCGCTGACGGCTTCGCCACCGCCATTCTTGCGGTAAAGGCGAACGCCGTGCGCGACGATCGCCATCCGGCCGCCACGGGCCAGCCGCAAACCCGCGCCTTCGATTTCTGCGACGAAGTCCTCGCCAACCGCATTTTGCAGCAGCGCCTGCGCCCGGTTCGCCAGCGGGCCGTCGCCGACACCGGCTTCGATCAACACGAATATGGTGAGCACGATGACGAGCAGCCCGGCGCTGAGCATGACCGACAGCCGAGCGAGACGCCAGAAGGGCCCGCCAGGGCGCGGCGTGTTCACGACAATCGGATCTATGGCATTCGCTGATGGCATGGAATGCAACGCTGTCAGACGTCCGGCCCTTTCGGAATTGTTGTCGCCGCCGTCAACTGTCATCTATCGACAAACCGCTCCCGCTGCATTGATCCAGATTTTGCCGGTCTTCCCGGCCAAGGACCATGGACGATTCACTTGGAACTTATATATACCACGCCAGCATCGATGAAAGCCCACATTATCATGAAAGGATACGCACAATGACAGCTCTTGCGGAAGGCATGGACGCCCCGGATTTCAACCTCCCCCGCGATGGCGGCAAATCTGTGGCGCTCTCGGACTATGCAGGCCGCAAGCTTGTACTCTTCTTCTACCCGAAAGACGACACCAGCGGCTGCACGGCCGAGGCGAACGCGTTCAGTGCTCTGCTGCCGCAATTCGACGCGGCAAATGCGGCGATACTGGGCATGTCGCCCGACAGTGTCGCCAAGCATGACAAATTCATCGCCAAGCACGATCTCAAGGTGGCGTTGGCATCGGACGAGGAAAAGGCAACGCTGGAAGCCTATGGCGTGTGGGCCGAAAAAAGCATGTATGGCCGCAAATATATGGGCGTCGAACGGTCGACCTTCCTGATTGACGCGGCCGGAAAGATCGAGAAGGTCTGGCGCAAGGTCAAGGTTCCGGGCCACGCCGAAGCCGTCCTCGAAGCCGTCACCGGCTGACACCGGACGGTCTGCGGACATGGCTTCGACGCCTGGTTTCACCACCTTGCGAGCCGGGGCGGCCGAAGCCATCGGCGCGGCGGACCTGAACCGCAAGACTGATCTCACACAGGCAGCAGCGCGCCGATGGGCGGCACGCACCATCTCCCTGCGCTCGCCACTCGATCCGCCGCTGCCGGCGCGCCCGGGACGGCCGGACCGGCCGCCGCTGCTGCCGCCGCGCATGGTCAAGAAGCGCAATCTGAACACGCCGGCCGGTCGAATCGCACTGCTGCATGCCCTGGCCCATATCGAGCTCAACGCCATCGATCTGGCGCTTGATATCGTCGCCCGGTTCGCCGATGAACCGGTCCCGCGCTCCTTCTTCGACGGCTGGATGCAGGTCGCCTTTGAGGAGGCCAAGCACTTCCGGCTGATCCGCGACCGTCTTCGGGCGCTGGGCGCCGAATATGGTGATCTTCCCGCCCATGACGGCCTTTGGCAGGCGGCGCATGATACGCGCAACGATCTCGTCGCCCGTCTGGCGGTGGTGCCGCTCATTCTTGAAGCGCGCGGCCTGGACGTCACCCCGTCCCTGCAGCGCAAAATGCGCGATACCGGCGACTTTGAAAGCGCCGACATTCTCGACATCATCTACAATGACGAGAAGAAACACGTCGCGGTGGGCGCCAAGTGGTTCCGGTTCCTGTGCCATCGGCACGGCAGAAACCCCGAAGCCGCGTTCAAACAATTGGTACGTGCCAATTTCCGCGGCCAGATGAAGGCCCCGTTCAACGACCTCGCCCGCGCCGAAGCCGGCCTCACCCCCTCATTCTACCGCAATCTGACATCAGCCAACGCATCGTGACATGACGGCGCACAGCCGCAGTTCAAAGCTTTGTTAACCTTAACAGAGTCTAATACGTCCAGTTGTTGAGTCTGATTTTGCCGGGAGAATATCGTGTCACAAGGTTCCGTGAGCCGCGTATTTGGCAGGCGCAAGAAGCAGCACACTATCATCCTGGCAAGTGGCGACCACATCCGTCATTGGACCATCCATCCCTGGGTGTTCGGCCTGGCCGCCAGTTTTCTTGCCGTCATGGCAATCGGCTATCTGATGGCGACGACCTACCTTGTCCTGCGCGATGATCTGATCGGCGCCGCAATGGCCCGCCAGGCCCGCATCCAGCATGCCTATGAGGATCGCATCGCCATGCTCCGCTCGCAGGTCGACAGCATTACCAGCCGGCAATTGCTCGATCAGCAGATGATGGAGGGGCGCATGGCCGAACTGATGCAGCAGCAGGCGCGCCTCAGCAACCGGCACGGCCGCCTCGGACTGCTGCTCGAAAACGCCGATGTCGTGAACTTCGTCCCGGCGAGAATACCGGTGCCCCGGGCAAAACCGGTGAATCGCGGCACATCGTCAGAACAGCAAAGGGCTGAGATCACCAGACCTGAGACCGGTCAGACTCTCGCCGTGGCATCCCTGGGCCTGCGCGGCAATGGCCTCGCCTATGCGCCGGTCAAGGTTCCGGCAGGACAGCGGGCGGACCGGATATTTGAAGAACTGCTGACATCGCTGCACACCATGGAGCGGGAACAGGCAAACCATATCCACAGCCTGACCTCGAACGCCTATCAGACCGCGGAAACGATCAACACGATTCTCCACAAGACAGGTATCCCGGTCGAAACCGACACCGGAATCGGCGGGCCGTTCATCAACCCGGAGAACCCTACCGAATTTGATTCCTCGCTTGATGAACTCGGCACGGCGCTGCAGCGCCTGGAAAAGGCCCGCAGCCAGGCGCGCAAGATGCCGGTGGGCAACCCGGCCCCCAATCACGCCATTTCCAGCTATTTCGGCAAACGCCGCGACCCTTTCCTTAAAAGGATGGCTCATCACGCCGGAATTGATTTCAGGACCCGTTACGGACAGGCCATCCAGGCCACCGGGTCGGGCGTCGTCAGAAAGGCCGGGCGTCAGGGCGGCTACGGAAAGATGGTCGAGATCGATCACGGCCATGGTTTCAGGACACGCTATGCCCATCTGTCGCGCATTGACGTGAAGGTCGGCCAGACCGTGGAGCCGGGCGCAAAGATCGGCGCCGCTGGCAGCACAGGCCGATCCACCGGTCCCCATCTTCACTATGAGGTTCGCTATAACAACAAGGCCATCAACCCAATGCGTTTTCTCAAGGCCGGCGAAAAGCTTCGTCCCCTGCTTTAGGCAGCGGGAACCCTTCAATCTCCTTCAATCCTATGTGCCAAACACGGAAAAATCCGGGGCTCCTGTCATCATACCGTTAACAATTGGTAATTAACTGTAATTGCCCTAAAACGCCCACATTTGATGTCGAAGCAGCCCAAATTCCCCGATTTTCTTGACTTGGCGGGACGATCGGACTAGTCGGGGCTCAATACAGGCGCGGATGTGGCGCCTACGGTTAACCGATCGATTAACGGAACGACGCTCCCTTTGGTAACATTCTCTGATCTTGGCTTGAGCCAGAAAGTGCTTTCGGCTGTTGAAGACGCCGGATACACGACACCGACACCGATTCAGGAAGGCGCCATCCCCCCTGCTCTCGCGCGCCGCGATATCCTGGGGATCGCCCAGACCGGGACCGGGAAAACCGCTTCCTTTGTTCTGCCGATGCTGACCAAGCTCGAAAAGGGTCGCGCCCGGGCAAGAATGCCCCGCACCCTGATTCTCGAGCCGACCCGTGAGCTGGCGGCACAGGTCGAAGAGAATTTCGTCAACTACGGCAAATACCACAAGCTGAACATTGCCCTCCTGATCGGCGGCGTTTCCTTCGAGGAGCAGGATCGCAAGCTCGAGCGCGGCGCCGACGTTCTGATCGCGACGCCCGGACGCCTCCTCGACCATCACGAGCGCGGCAAACTGCTGTTGACGGGTGTCGAGATTTTCGTCATCGACGAGGCTGACCGCATGCTCGATATGGGCTTCATCCCCGATATCGAACGCATTGCCAAGCTGATCCCGTTTACGCGTCAGACCCTGTTTTTCTCGGCCACCATGCCGGCGGAGATTCAAAAGCTCGCGGACCGCTTCCTGCAGAACCCCGAGGAGGTCAAGGTGGCACCGCCGTCGACGACCGCCAAGACGGTGGTTCAGCGCCTCATCGCGGTGCCGTCAAAAGACTATGAAAAGCGCGAGTCGTTGCGCAACCTGATCCGCACCCAGACCGAGTTGAAGAACGCCATTATCTTCTGCAACCGCAAACGCGATGTGTCGGACCTGTTCCGGTCACTCGAGCGCCACGAATTTTCCGTCGGCGCCCTGCATGGAGACATGGATCAGCGCGCCCGCATGGCGATGTTGCAGAACTTCAGGGACGGAAAGATCCAGCTGCTCGTCGCCTCGGATGTCGCCGCCCGCGGCCTGGATATTCCCGATGTCAGCCATGTAATCAATTTCGATGTTCCCATTCACGCCGAGGATTATGTCCACCGGATCGGCCGGACCGGCCGCGCCGGAAAGTCCGGGGCGTCCTTTACGCTGGTAACCCGCCGTGAGGCGAAATTCGTCCAGGCTATCGAAACGCTGATCGGCCAGGAGATTGCCTGGCAGGACGGCGAACCGGCCGCCGTCGATGAAACGGATGAGGAAAAGCCGAAGACCCGGTCCCGCCGCACCGCCAGGGCCCGGCAGGGGAAAAAGGAAACGGGCGATGCGGCAGCTCCGAGCCCGGACAAGCGCGCCGAAAAACCACCCGCCAAAACCGCCACCAACGACAACAGCAACAAGCGTGGAAGACGTGGCCGCGACTACGATGATACACCGACTCCCATCGGCTTCGGCGACGAAATCCCCGCATTCATGATGATCGGCGCAAAGCACTGAGAGCCGTTCCGTCGGACCACCGCCCTATTTGGCGCGCAACGCGGCCGCGTATGCCAGCCTGACCCACTTCGCCAGTTCGTCCGGATCGTCAAGCGCCGCATCCGGTATCGACCAATAGGGCATTTTGACCGGTTTGCTCTTGCCCGAATAGACCCATGGCCGGGATCCGGCCGCTTCAAATTCGGGAGCGCTCGTATCATCGGCCTTCAGCAGGATTTCGCCATCGACTTCCAGGGCCAGGATCTTCCCCTGATGATAGATGCCCTTGCCGCCGAACATCCGCTTGATGGTGACCGGCCCGAGCGCAACGAACATGTCGTGTATTGCTTCATTGTCCATGACAATATTCTCCGAAAGCTTCATGTCCCATTGACAATCAAGCCTTGATTTCCGAGCAGATTTCAACGGTAAAGCCGTTCAAATCCGCGACATAGGACACCCATTGCCCCCAAGGCATTTCCTTCGGTTCGGCAAGGGCGCGCGCGCCCTTTTCCAGCGCCAGGCGATAGGCGGCCGCCACATCATCGGCAACCAGTGCAATTTCAAATGCGGCCGGTTTTTCATCCGGGGTCTGGCGGCGAATTGCAAATCCATGGCTCTCCGCAAGACTTTCAGCGGCAAATGCCAGCTTGGTGTTTCCGGTCGCCATTTCCCCATAGGTTCCGCTGTCATGGATAAATCCCTGCTCAAGCCCGAAGGCCGCTTCGTAAAACGCCATGGATCGCTTCACATCGGGCACATACAAGATAACATAGCCGAACTTCATGCCTGCCTCTCCAACTAGAACAAAACATGAACATAGCGACAGGCGGCAGGGCTGTCAAACCGCTTTGCCGGAGCAAGTGCCCCGATCCGGGCGCAACACACCCTATTTCCGGGGCAAACGATTTTTCCCCTTGCGCTTGAAACACCGTAAGTCTAAGCAGGCCGGGCCTTTACGGCGTCTCGGAGCGTAGCGCAGCCTGGTAGCGCATCTGGTTTGGGACCAGAGGGTCGCAGGTTCGAATCCTGCCGCTCCGACCAGTGGCATCGCCGCACAGGCAAAGCAGGAACAGGGAGACACCCGGCCATGTCCGCGAAAATCTACCGTCCGGCAAAGACAGCGATGCAATCAGGCAAAGCCAAGACGCATCTTTGGGTGCTGGAATACGATCAGGAAAGCCCGAGAACCATCGAACCGATCATGGGCTACACCTCGTCCGGCGACATGAAGCAGCAGATACGCCTGACCTTCCCGAATCGCGAGGAAGCGGTCGCCTATGCGGAGCGAAACGGAATCGAGTACCGGGTCATCGAACCACATGATCCCAAACGCCGGCGCATGGCCTATTCCGACAATTTTCGCTTTGACAGGCGACAGCCCTGGACCCATTAATCGATACGGCTGTAACGAGAACGACAAGCCATGGGGCCCCTTAGCTCAGCTGGATAGAGCACCGGCCTTCTAAGCCGATGGTCGCAGGTTCGAATCCTGCAGGGGTCGCCACATCTCACAGGGTCTATACCGGACACATAGGTAACAGTTTATACCGGAGACATGGGTGACAATCTCAGGCCGATCCGTTTTCGGACGATAGAGATGCCCGCTACTTGCCGACCATCGGGTGGATCACGCGGTGTCCCGGTCTCAAACCTATCCGGTCGGCCATGCCGCCATTGAGCTCAAGGACATAGAGGACCGGTTCGCTCGCTTGGATGATCTTCAGGGAATGCGGCACGGCGTTTTTGTGGATGTTGGCAACCGTTCCGTCGGCCCTGATGAAGATCATGTCGAGCGCAATCAGCGTGTTCTTCATCCACATCTGCACTCGCTGCGGCCGATCGAAGCGAAACAGCATTCCGGCGTCCTGATCCATATGCGCGCGGTTCATCAGTCCGACCGCCCGCTGATTGCCGGTCAGCGCCAGTTCAACCTGGAAGACGTGGTTTCCGCTGTCGGTTTCGATTTCAAGCCTGTCGAGTCCGGCAGCGCCCGATGCCAGTGTGAACAGTAGCAGAAAAACCAGCCCGAGAAGCGGTCTTTCAGGAGAAAACCGACATCCGTTCGTCACGATAAAAACTCCACACTCCGACGGCGATCATGAACATCCGGCCGGCCGGCCCGTCACACCACATGAGAAGTATTTCAATGGGATTTCGGGAAAGTCAAATCCACATCCGGGTGGATCTCGGCGGCCATCAGCCCCTTTTCACCCTTGCCGAAACGCACCAGAACGACTTGCCCGGGCCGCAGCTCCGTCAGGCCGTAACGCCGGAGCGTTTCCATGTGAATGAAAATATCCTCGGTTCCATCGCCGCGCGTCAGGAATCCGAAGCCCTTGGAGCGATTGAACCATTTGACCAGGGCCCGTTCCAGCCCGCTGGTGGGCGTGACCTGAACATGGGTGCGCACGGGCGGCATCTGTGAAGGGTGCACCGCAGTCGACTGATCCATGGAGAGAATCCGGAATGCCTGATAGCCGCGGTCGCGTTTCTGCACCTCGCAAACCACGCGCGTGCCTTCGAGCGCCGTCTGATAGCCGTCCCGGCGCAGGCATGTCACATGCAGCAGAACATCCGGCATGCCGTTGTCGGGGACGATAAAGCCGAATCCCTTGGCGACATCGAACCATTTGATGACGCCGGAGACCTCGATCAGATCGACCGCTTCACCCGACATCGCAGCCAGGGCGGCTTCATCCTTTTCTGGAGCTTTGTCCCCCATTTACCCCGGCCTTTCGCCTACGCAACCCTCAAATCAGTCACTGATTCTTTACATAAGAATAACATTGGTTGCGTTAGGTGATGCAAGCATTAGTTTGGTGTCGCAGCAGAATCTGCAGCGCCTTGTTTCGGCAGGGCATTCGCCTAATTTTGAGACGTGGAAAAAATCGTGGAAAGATCAATGCGTTATCTTCATACTATGGTTCGGGTCACCGACCTCGAACAATCTCTCGACTTCTATTGCAACAAACTCGGGCTTGTGGAAATCCGCCGGACGGAAAACGAGGCCGGCCGTTTCACGCTGGTATTTCTTGCGGCTTCCGAAGACAGGGAGAATGCCGAAAAGGCGCAGGCGCCGCTGCTGGAGCTGACCTACAATTGGGACCCGGAGGAATATACCGGCGGCCGCAATTTCGGCCATCTCGCCTATACGGTGGAAAACATCTACGACCTTTGCCAATCCCTGATGGACAGCGGCGTGACCATCAACCGGCCACCCCGGGATGGCCATATGGCCTTTGTCCGTTCTCCCGACGGAATCTCCCTGGAACTGCTTCAGCGTGGCGACGCATTGCCGCCGCAGGAGCCCTGGGCGTCGATGCCCAATACCGGAAGCTGGTAGGTCCACCGGACAGAGCGACAATCAAGGCAAGTTTGGCACAAGTATGATAGCGGATCATCGTTCCGCCGCAATTATGTCGCAATCACCTTGCTCGGTTTTTGCGTTTGCTGGCCAGGCGTCGCGGTGGTTCATCGCTGTGGCGTGTCGATCGCGGCGGATCGACGGCGGGCGGTAATTTACGGGGATGTTGTATTGGGTGCAAACCGGTACATCAGCAAACAGCCGGCGCGCGTTGCGCCGGTCACCGGCATGGTTCTCATGATGTCCGCGCTTGCCGGATGCATGGCCACCGGTGATCCGGGTCTCGGTCTCATCCCGCAGGAAACCATTGGCGACGTCGAAGCCGTGCCCGTCACGGAAACCGCCGGCGATCCGGCCGCGAGTGGCCACATGGTCGTCGAAATGGCATTCGACGATGCGGCCCCGCAAACCGTGCCCTACGCCAATACCACCGTCAACACCACCGCCGATGCCGAGCCGGAATACATGCTCGCCATCGCACCGACGCCGCAAGCAAGCGAAGCCCCGGGCGCCAGCGCCTCGGCCTTGCCCGAACCGGCGCCGCAAACGATGGCTGTTCCACACACGGCGGAACCGCTGGGCAGGCAATCGCGCCTCGCCGGCCTGTTCTCGTTTGGCAAACCCCGGCCTCCGGCCGAAATCATTCATCTTGCCGGCGGCAGCGGCAATGCGGCACCGGCCAACGGGGCCGCGACCCGAACGCCCCGGCCGGTCATCGACATGCGGCAGGCAGAGCTCGAAGCTATGCCGGTCAAGCGCAGATGGTCGCTTTTCGGTATCGGCGGCCGAACCCCGCCGGACGATGGAAATGTGCGGCTGGCATCCGCCGCCGGCTTGGCCCGTCTGGCGCCCAACGGCCTGCGGGCCCAGCACGACAATGTGCAGATGGCATGCCTGAAACCAAAACTGATTCGGCTTTTGAAAAAGGTAAGGCGGCATTACGGCCGTGACATCATCGTCACCTCCGGCTATCGCTCGGCCAAGGCCAATCGCCGCGCCGGCGGCGCCCGCGGCTCGCGCCATACGACCTGCGAGGCCGCCGACATTCAGGTGCCCGGTGTCAGCAAATGGGAACTCGCCAGATATCTGCGCACCGTGCGCGGGCGCGGCGGGGTCGGCACCTACTGCCACACCAATTCGGTCCATATCGACATCGGCAGGAAAAGGGACTGGAACTGGCGCTGCCGAAGGCGCTGAGGGCCTGTTTTTCTTGCCGAATCACACGTCTTCATTTTTTTCCCAAAAGCCATATTCGCGCTTGCCCAAAACCGGCGACCTGACTATATAACCGTCACCGTGCGCCCTTCGTCTATCGGCTAGGACGCCAGATTTTCATTCTGGAAAGAGGGGTTCGATTCCCCTAGGGCGTGCCACGGTCCACAAAATATCCGGGTCCCGACCATATCCGCGCAAAGCGAACGGTCACGAAACCGTTGCCGCATCGATGACCCGTAATTGCACCCGCTGGCGGCCCTGCCAATGGTCGACCGACAGCGTCCCGGCAAAGTGGAAGGCCTTTCCGCGCCCGGCCAGCAGAGCGGCCCCCATATCGGTCTCGGCGGCGCGGAACGCAATCGCGTCGATCTTGCCGCCGGTGGCATCGGCCAGCCGCATTCTGACATGGTCGCGGCCGACAATGCGGGCATCCAGGAGCTGATGTTCCGGCAGTCCGAAAACCGGCTGCGGATGGCCGGCCCCGTAGGGACCGGCGCCCTCGAGTTGCTCCATCAGTTCGATCGTTGCCCCGCGCGCCGCCAGGGCGCCATCGATCTTCAGTGACCGGTTGGCCACCAATGTCCTGACCGTGTCGGCCGCCTGTTCTTCGAAATAGGCGCGTAGCGCGCCGAGATTCGCGCGCTCGACCGTCAGGCCGGCCGCCATCGCATGCCCGCCGCCCTTGACGAGCAAGCCCGCTTCGACCGCCCGGCCCACCATGCGGCCCATATCGAACCCGGCAATCGACCGCCCGGAGCCCGTTCCATGTCCGGCAGCGTCCAGCGCGATGGCAAATGCCGGTCGCCGGAACCTGTCCTTCAGCCGCGCCGCGACGATGCCGACAATGCCCGGATGCCAGCCCTCGCCCGCCGTCACCACCACGGCCGGGCCGTCACCCTGCCCCTGTTCGGCCAGGGCTTCGGCCTCGGCCGCCGCAAGGACGTCCTTTTCCATCGCCTGTCGTTCCTGATTGAGACGGTTGAGTGTCTCGGCAATGGTGCTTGCCTCGGCGGCATCGCTCAGCGTCAGAAGCCGGCTGCCGAGGGCGGCATCGCCGATGCGGCCGCCGGCATTGATGCGCGGGCCGATCATGTAGCCCAGATGGTAGGGCGACAACGGACCGTCGACGCCGGCCACCCGCATCAGTGCCGCCAGTCCCTTGTTGCTCATCTGCCGTGCCACCAGCAGACCCTTGACCACATAGGCGCGATTGAGCCCCTTGAGCGGCACCACGTCGCAAACGGTCGCCAGCGCCACCAGATCGAGCATGCCCATCAGATCGACGGAACCCGCCCGCTGATCGCCCTGCTGTCGCATATGCCGCAGGACGGCGACGAGTGTCAGGAACACGATGCCCGCGGCACACAGGTGACCCTGGTGCGAAAGATCGTCATCACGGTTCGGATTAACCAGCGCCGCGCAGGGCGGAATGTCATAACCGAGCTGATGGTGATCCAGCACGATCACGTCGACATTGCGTTCGGCCGCCCGTTCGAGCGCGGCTTGGCTGTTGGAGCCGCAATCGACCGTCACGATGAGTTCGGCGCCCCGGTCGATGAGCTGGTCCATGGCCGCCGGGTTCGGACCGTATCCTTCAAAAACCCGGTCTGGAATATAGGTCTCCGACACGATATCGAACGCCGACAGGAACCGCGCCATCAGCGCCGAGGACGCCGCTCCGTCGACATCGTAGTCGCCGAATATCGCAACGTTCTGCTTTTGCGCAATCGCCTCGGCGATTCGCGACGCGGCCCTGTCCATGTCGCGCAAGATCGACGGGTCCGGCATCAGTTCCTTGAGCGTCGGCGTCAGAAAGGTCGCGGTCTCGTCCAGCGCGACGCCGCGGCCGGCCAGAACGCGTGAAACGAGATCGGGCAGCCGCCGCGTCTGGGCGATGGCCAGCGCCCGATTGAGGCCGGCCGAGTCGAGGCGGTGGACCCAGCGCTGTCCCGACAGCGACGATTCGACGTTGAGAAAGGTCTGTGACTGGCTGTTGGCGGGTTCGGTCAAACCGGGGGCTCCCATTCCGGCGGCCTATCTTCGCTGATCGACCGGAAATATCAAATGGCAGGCAACGGCAAGCTGCAGGAGGCCCGGTCGATATGCACCCGCAGAACGATGACCGGCCACATCAACCGAACTTGCCGAGATCCTGATGCCGCGCTTTGATTTCCCGCACCGTCCGCGACGAGGAGCGCATGACGATGGTGTGAGTCACGATCGCGTCGCGGGCAAAACGCACGCCGCCCAGCAGATTGCCGTCAGTCACGCCGGTCGCCGAAAAGACGACGTCGCCGCTCGCCATGTCCTCCATCGAATAGACCCGCATCGGATCCTCGATACCCATTTTCCGCGCCCGTGCGACCTTGTCATCGGTGTTGAGCTCCAGCCGTCCCTCCATCTGTCCGCCGATGCAACGCAGCGCGGCGGCCGCAAGAACCCCTTCCGGTGCCCCGCCGATGCCCATATAGATATCGATACCGGTTTCGTCCGGATTCGTGGTGTGGATGACGCCGGCAACGTCCCCGTCGCCGATCAGCCGGATGGCGGCGCCCGTCGCCCGGACCTCTTCGATCATCAGGGCGTGACGCGGCCGATCGAGGATACAGGCCGTCACATCGCCAGCCTTGACACCCTTGGCTTCGGCAACAGCGGTGATGTTTTCGGTTGGAGTCGCAGCGAGGGACACCGTGCCCTCCGGAAAGCCCGGCCCGATCGCCACCTTCTCCATATAGACATCCGGCGCGTAGAGCAGACTGCCTTTTTCCGCAACGGCGATCACCGCCAGCGAATTCGGCAGGTTCTTGGCGCAGATGGTGGTCCCCTCTAGCGGATCGAGGGCGATATCGACCTCGGGGCCCTTTCTGGTGCCGACTTCCTCGCCGATATAAAGCATCGGCGCTTCGTCCCGCTCGCCTTCGCCGATGACCACGGTGCCGGCAATCGGCAGCTTGTTGAGCTCCTGGCGCATAGCGTCAACGGCCACCTGATCGGCTTCCTTCTCATCGCCGCGGCCGCGCAAACGGGAAGCCGCGACGGCAGCCCGCTCGGTCACGCGCGCGATTTCCAGTGTCAGAATTCGGTCGAGACCGGCCGTGCCTGATTTGGTCGCCATTCCATGTGATCCTGTGAAAACCGATTGCGGGTCTGATATCGCGTAGAAGCGGTCAATGGCAACGTCATTCGCTGAAAATCAAGGCAAAGTCCATTGTTCCCGGACGATCCCCTCAACTAAATCGATTAGGGTCTGCCGGTCGTAATCCGCCTACGGCACCGCCCGCCGTCAGCCGGGCAAAACAGCGTGTCGGCCGCCAACCTTATGCGCCCTCTCCACGCGCCGGGCGCTCGATCCGGATGACCTGCGGTTTGTCCAGCAGATAGCCCTCGCCGGTCACGGCGTCGACCGCCCGGCGAACCGATGCCTCCATCGTCGCATGGGTGACCAGAATGATGGTCTTGCGTCCGCCATTCTGCGCGTCCGTGCCATCCGTCGGACGTTGCACGATCGACTCCAGAGAGATTTCGTTGTCGGCCATGTGTTTGGCGAGGCTGGCGAAGACACCGGCCCGGTCCTCCACCGACAGGCGGATGAAATAGCCGCCCTCGTGGCTGCGCATACGCGCCCTCTTATAGGGCTCAAGGTGAATAGCCGGACGGCCGAGAACCGGTCCATGCTGATGTCCCGGCCGGCTCTTGGCGATGTCCGCGATATCGCCCATGACAGCCGATGCGGTCGCATCGCCGCCCGCCCCCGGTCCTGACATCAGCAACTCGCCCAGAATGTCGGCATCGATGGCGACGGCATTGGTCACGCCATCGACCTGGGCGATCACCGAGTCGGTTGGCACCATGGTCGGATGAACGCGTTGCTCAATGCCCGAATCGGTCTTTTGCGCCACGCCGAGCAGCTTGATCCGAAAGCCCAGATCACGGGCCGCCCGGATATCCTCGATGGAGATATTGGAAATGCCCTCCAGATAGATGTCGTCCGGCGCGATCTGCGTGCCGAAGGCAATGCTGGTCAGCAGCGCCAGCTTGTGCGCCGTGTCATTGCCCTCCACATCGAAGGTCGGATCGGCTTCCGCATAGCCCAGGCGCTGAGCTTCCTTCAGACAGGCCTCGAAGGAAAGGCCACCCCGTTCCATTTCCGTCAGAATATAGTTGCAGGTGCCGTTCATGATACCGAAGACGCGCGAGATATTGTTGCCGGTCAGCGATTCCCGCATCGCCTTGATGACCGGAATGCCGCCGGCAACCGCCGCTTCGAAATTCAGCAACACGCCCTTTTCCTCGGCGAGCCGCGCCAGGTCCACGCCATGCCGCGCCAGCAGCGCCTTGTTGGCGGTCACCACATGACATCCGCGTGTCAGCGCCGTGCGCACGGCGCCCAGCGCTGGGTTCTCCTCACCGCCGATGAGTTCGACGAGGACGTCGATGTCGGCTTTTTCCGCCATTTCGGCGGCGTCGGTATAGAAATCGGCGGATGAAAGATCGACGCCGCGATCCTTTTCCCTGTCGCGTGCGCAGACGGCGACGATGTTGATCGGACGGCCGCAGATATCGGCCATCCTGTTGTGGCGGCTCGTCAGGATGCGGGCCAGCGCCGCGCCAACGGTGCCCAGACCAGCAATGCCGATTTTCAGGGCGTCAGCCATCGATTTGCAATCCGTTCATTTGAATGCAGCATTCAGCGCCGGTGTGGCCGAATACTTTGGTGAGAATGGGCCGCAGTCCCCTGGCGGCTACCGTCGCGAATTCAGACGGACGACGTTTTGCATGCTTTCCTCGCTCGACGCAAGGAAACGTTTGATGTTGCGCGCGGCCTGGCGAATGCGGTGTTCGTTCTCCACCAGCGCGATGCGGACGAAGTCGTCGCCATACTCGCCAAAGCCGATACCGGGCGCCACGGCCACATCCGCTTTTTCGATCAGCAGCTTCGAAAACTCCAGCGATCCGATATCGTGGAAACGCTTCGGCAGCGGCACCCAGGCAAACATCGTCGACTGCGGCGCCGGCACGGACCAGCCCGCCTTGGTGAAGGAATCTACCATGACGTCGCGCCGCCGCCGATAGGTGTCGCGCACGGATTCGATTTCGGACCCGTCACCGTTCAACGCCGCGGTGGCGGCCACCTGGATCGGCGTGAAGGCCCCGTAGTCGAGATAGGATTTCACCCGCGACAGCGCGCCGATCAGACGCTCATTACCGACCGCAAATCCCATGCGCCAGCCGGGCATCGAGAATGTCTTGGACATCGAGGTGAATTCCACCGCCACGTCCATGGCGCCGGGAACCTCGAGAACCGAGGGCGGCGGGACATCGTCATAGTAGATTTCCGCATAGGCGAGATCCGACAGGATGATGATCCCGTGCTTGCGGGCAAAAGCGACCACGTCCCGGTAAAAATCGAGCGTCGCGACCTGCGCCGTCGGGTTGGACGGGTAGTTGAGGATCAAGGCCAGTGGCTGCGGGATCGAATGGCGCACCGCCCGCTCCAGCGAATGGAAAAAACTGTCGTCGGGATCGACCGTCATCGAGCGGATCACGCCGCCGGACATGATGAAGCCGAATGCATGGATCGGATAGGTCGGGTTCGGACACAGCACCACATCGCCCGGCGCGGTGATCGCCTGCGCCATATTGGCAAAGCCCTCCTTGGAGCCGAGCGTCGCGACGACCTGTGTTTCCGGATCCAGCTTGACGCCGAAGCGGCGTCCATAATAGGCGGCCTGCGCCTTTCTCAACCCCGGAATGCCGCGCGAGGTGGAGTAGCGGTGCGTTCGCGGGTCCTGAACCACTTCGCACAGCTTGTCGACAATCGATTGCGGCGTCGGCAGATCGGGATTGCCCATGCCGAGATCGATAATATCGGCACCCGACGCCCGGGCGCTCGCCTTCAATCGGTTGACCTGCTCGAACACATAGGGCGGCAGGCGGCGGACTTTGTGAAACTCTTCCATGGCGGACTCGGTTCAGCTTCTGTCAGGCGGTTTTATCACACGGCTTTGCGGCGCCTTGAAGACCTTTCGATCGACGCGGAAAACCATCAGTTTTCAATTTCCTGTCTTGCCTCGCTGGCATGGGTGCGGGCAAGCCTCTCCAGTTCCCGCATGCGGGCATTATAGGCGGCCTCGGACAGCCCGCCCGATCCATAGGCACGGCGAATGGCTTCCATCTCGGCTTCGATCTGCGCCTTGTCGGCAGCGCTGAGCTGTTCCGTCGCGCCCACCGGCGTATTGGCGAAGGTCGGGAATTCGCTGTTGCGCAGGGCGCCTTCTTCCACGAAACGCATATCGCGTGTCTCGGCATCGGAGCCGGCTTTGACGGATTCGTCGCCAGCGACCGCCTGATCCTGCTCGGGCGGCAGCACCGGAGCCGCATCCTCGAGCGAAGCCGACACGCAGGTAGACAGCACCGGCAGCACAAAAAGGCTCAGCAGCAGCCCTGCCCTTCTTCTGTGTGTCAGGCCGCCCGTTTCTCGAGCCATCCGTTTTCCCTACCAATAAACACGATTCTGCAATAAATTTGCTCTACATATCGGCCAGCGGATTGCGCGCAACACCGTCGCCGGCCGATCGCGTGATTATTAGGGCAAATATGCGCAAAAGAGAACTGGGAGGTACAATTGGCGGCAAAAAAACACCGCAAGGGTCAAACCCGGCGCGCCAATGGTGAGGACAGCAGCAAAAAGAGCGCCCGCAAGGCCGATGAACCCGGCGCCAAGGACACAGTGGATCGACCACAGGACGACAGCCCCGGCCACCAGGATCTGACAGACCTGTCCGCCATCGAACCCTTTGTCGTCAAGGATCCCGAGGCCATGGCGCGTAACATGGCACATATGGTCGAAGAGATGGGCAAGGCGGCCGCGGCCTGGGTGAAACCGCGCGAAACCGGCGAAAAGACCGACAGCCTGTCCGGCCCGGCGACCGACATCGTCAACACCTTCTCCAAACTGTCGGAATACTGGCTGTCCGACCCCAAGCGGTCCATCGAGGCGCAGACCCACCTCCTGTCCAGCTATTTCGACATCTGGTCCGGGTCGATGCGCAAGATGTCGGGCGAGGAAACCGTCGATCCCGCCGCAAGCCATCTGAAGGACCGCCGCTTCGCCGACGAAGACTGGCAGAACAATGCGTTCTTCAGTTTTCTGCGGCAGGTCTACTGGGTCACGTCCGACTGGGCCGACAAGCTCGTCAAGGATGCCGACGGTCTCGATCCCCACACGCGCCACAAGGCCGCATTCTATGTCAAGCAGCTCACCAGCGCGCTGTCGCCCTCGAATTTCGTCCTGACAAACCCCGAACTCTACAAGGACACGGTCGAGGAAAGCGGTGAAAACCTTGTGCGCGGCATGCGCATGCTGGCCGAAGACATACGGGCCGGCAAGGGCGATCTGCGCCTGCGCCAGACGGACTACGACAAATTCGCGGTCGGTGAAAATCTGGCGCTGACACCCGGCAAGGTGATTGCCCAGAGCGAGATCTGCCAGGTCATCCAATACGCGCCGGCGACGGAAAAGGTCCTCAAGCGCCCGCTGCTGATCTGCCCGCCCTGGATCAACAAATTCTACATCCTCGATCTCAATCCGCAAAAATCCTTCATCAAATGGGCGGTGGAACAGGGACACACGGTCTTCGTCATCTCCTGGGTCAATCCGGACGAGCGGCATGCCGGCAAGGACTGGGAGGCCTATGCCCGCGAGGGCGTCGGATTTGCCCTCGATACGGTCGAAAAGGTCACCGGCGAGCGCAAGGTGAATGCGATCGGCTACTGCGTCGGCGGCACGCTGCTGGCGGCAACGCTCGCCCTGTTCGCCAAAGAAGGCGACAACCGGGTCGCATCGGCAACATTCTTCACCACCCAGGTCGATTTCGTCCACGCCGGCGATCTGATGGTTTTCGCCGATGCCGAAAACATCGACTCGATCGAGGAAAATATGAAGGCGCACGGCTATCTGGACGGCTCCAAGATGGCGACCGCCTTCAACATGCTGCGCGCGTCGGAACTGATCTGGCCCTATGTCGTCAACAATTATCTGAAGGGCAAGGAACCGATGCCCTTCGACCTGCTCTACTGGAATTCGGACGCCACACGCATGCCGGCGGCCAATCACTCCTATTATCTGCGCAATTGCTACCTCGAGAACAATCTGTCGAATGACAGGATGGTTCTCGCCGGCAAGACGATCTCGCTCAAGGACATCAAGATCCCGGTCTACAACCTTGCCACCCGGGAAGATCACATCGCACCGGCACGTTCAGTCTTCATCGGCAGCGGCTGTTTCGGCGGCAAGGTGACCTATGTCATGTCGGGCTCGGGACATATCGCCGGCGTGGTCAACCCGCCGGACCGCAAGAAATATCAATACTGGACCGGCGGCAAACCGGTCGGCGAATTCGATGCGTGGGTGGCGAAGGCCAAGGAACATCCCGGTTCCTGGTGGCCCCACTGGCAATCGTGGATCGAAAAGCAGGACCATCACATGGTCGATCCGCGGGAGCCGGGCGGCGGCAAACTCAATTCCATCGAGGATGCACCGGGCAGCTATGTTCGCGTCCGGGTCTGATCGCAAACACTCTTGCCGCAGTTGCGGAAGCTGCCTATAGGGGCCTATGGAATTTCCGACGCCTCTCAAGGACGCAACGCTGATCCGGCGTTACAAGCGCTTCTTGTTCGACGCCACATTGCCCGACGGCCGGACGATCACCGGCTCATGTCCCAATACGGGCTCGATGCTGGGTCTGACAGCGCCGGGCTCGCGCATCTGGATGTCGGAGCACAACAGCAGGACGCGCAAATATAAATTTGCCCTCGAACTGGTCGAAGCCGATGGCGTCGTCGTCGGGATCAATACCGGCATGCCCAACAAGGTCGTCGAGGAAGCCATCCGGGCCGGCGACATAGAACCGCTGGCCGGATACAGCGACCTCAAACGCGAGCAGAAATATGGAAAAAATTCCCGCATCGATATTCTGTTGACCGGCCCGTCACAGCCGGACACCTATGTTGAAGTCAAGAATGTCCATTTCATGCGGCAGCAGGGACTGGCCGAGTTTCCCGACAGCCCCACCAGCCGTGGCGCCAAACATCTGGAGGAAATGGGCGACATGGTCGAGGCGGGGCATCGCGCGGTCATGGTCTATCTGATACAAAGGCCCGATTGCGAGACGTTGAAAATCTGCCGCGATCTCGATAGCAATTACGGGGTGGCCTTTGACAAGGCCATGAAACGCGGGGTTGAAGCGCTGGCGGTTCGATGCCACATCTCGCCAAGGGAAATTCGCTTTGACAGGCTGGTGCCCGTCGACGAACCGGGTGTGTGAGGAAGACAGGTGGTAAATTATATAGAGGCCGTTGCCGCGCCGCAAAAGAACACCGGACAGATCAAGCTCCACGGACCGGAAGGTTTTGCCGGCATGCGCAAGGCCAGCCAGCTGACCGCGCGTTGTCTCGATGAACTGGCGTCTCTCGTCAGGCCCGGCGTCACGACCGAGGCCATCGACCGTTTCGTTTTCGAATTCGGCAGGGATCACAATGCCGTTGCCGCCACGCTGAACTATCGCGGATACACCAAATCCTGCTGCACCTCGATCAATCACGTCGTGTGTCACGGCATCCCCAATGAAAAGCCGCTGCGCGAAGGCGACATCGTCAATATCGATGTGACCTATGTGCTCGAAGGGTGGCATGGTGATTCCAGCCGCATGTACCCGGTCGGTGAAATCAAGCGGGCGGCGCAAAGGCTGATGGAAGTCACCCATCAATCGCTGCTGCTCGGCATCGCCGCCGTCAAGCCGGGCGCCCGGACCGGGGCGATCGGCGAGGCAATCCAGCGCTATGCCGAATCGCAAAGATGCTCCGTGGTGCGGGATTTCTGCGGACATGGTCTCGGCCAGATCTTCCATGACGTGCCGAACATCCTGCATTATGGCCGCGCCCATGAAGGCGTCGAACTGCGCGAAGGCATGATCTTCACCATCGAGCCGATGATCAATCTCGGCAAACCCCATGTGAAAGTGTTGTCCGATGGCTGGACCGCGGTCACACGGGACCGTTCACTGACCGCTCAGTATGAGCATTCGGTGGGGGTTACTGCCGACGGCTGCGAAGTCTTTACCCTTTCCCCGGCCGGCCTGTTCGCCACCGGGCTGTCGACAACGGACGGGTAAGGCCCCTGCCCGGTCGTCGAAAATCCCCAGCCGTCGAAAGCCGTTCCGACGCGGCGATGCACGACAGCGCCGCACCCGCCGTCCAATCCGCTGACCATCGCCGCGACGACCGGCATGGCCACCGCGACCGTCTGCGCCAGCGCTTCAAGACGGCGGGACCCGATGCGCTGGCTGACTACGAATTGCTGGAACTGCTGCTGTTTCGCTCGATACCGCGCAAGGACACCAAACCGGTTGCCAAGGCGCTCCTCGAGCGCTTCGGCTCGATATCGGCCGTGCTCGGGGCTCCCCCGCACCTCCTGCGCGAAACGCCGGGAGTCGGGACCGCCGTTGCCGACGATCTGAAGATCGTCTCAGCCGTGGCACAGCGCATGCTGAGGACCGATCTGATCGGCCGGAACGTTCTGGACTCGTGGTCATCCGTCGTTGAATATTGCCGAACCGCCATGGCCGAAGAACCGCGCGAGCAGTTTCGTATCCTGTTCCTGGACAAGAAGAACGCGCTGATGGCCGATGAAGTGCAGCAGAGCGGCACGGTCGATCAGACACCTGTCTATCCGCGGGAAGTGGTCCGCCGGGCCCTGGAACTGTCGGCAACCGCCCTCATTCTGGTCCACAACCACCCTTCCGGCGATCCGACCCCGTCGCGCGCCGATATCGAAATGACCCACAAGGTCATCGAGGCCTGCACACCTCTCGGAATCACTGTCCACGACCACATCATTGTCGGCCGCAGCGAACATGCAAGCTTCAAGGCGCTGTCGCTGATTTGAAACCCAAAGAGATTTGCAAAGGACAGTCTGATGCTCACGCTCTACCATGGCAACACAAGTGTCTGTTCCGCGAAAGTCCGGATCGGGCTCGCCGAAAAGCGGCTGGAATGGGACGGTGTCCTGCTCAATCTCGCCAAAAACGAACAGAACGATCCGGCCTATCTGAAGCTCAATCCGAACGGTGTCGTACCGACGCTTGTCGATGACGATCTCATTGTCGTCGAATCGAGCGTCATCCTTGAATATGTCGATGAGCTGTCGGCGGAAAATCCACTCATGCCTGCCGATCGGAAAGCGCGGGCGCGCACCCGCGTCTGGTTGACGCGATGCATCGACATCCACGCGGCAATCAACACCATGACGTTTTCCACCGTGATGCGCCAGCAGATCCTTGCCTCGAAATCAGCGGAGGAAATCGAAGCGTCGATCGCAAAAATGGCCAATCCGGCGACGGCGGCAAAACGCAGGAACCTTCTGGAAAACGGATTGCGGTCGGCCGAGGTCATGGCGGCGTTCTTCACGCTGCGGCGGATGTTCGACGATATGCAGCAGGCACTGGAAACGCAGCCATGGCTGTTCGGCGCGCAATACAGCCTCGCCGACACGGCGCTCCTGGCCTATGTCGACCGACTTGAGCGGCTTGGCATGCAGCAACTCTGGGTGGATCGGACACCGCGGGTCGGCGACTGGCTGGCCGCGTCCCGGTCGCGGCCAAGCTTTGCGGCCGCCTATGATCCCTACATCGACCCGCAGGCGGATGCGAAAATGCGTGCCGGCGGGGATGCGCTTTGGCCGGATGTGAAGCGGCAATGGGACCGGTTCATCGCAGCTAGGTAGAACCCGGCATCCGGTTCCGCCGGGCACAGGAAATCCCCATGAATCATGAAAAGGGCCGCGTCCCGCGCGGCCCCGTCCGGATTACTCCGCGTCGGGGGCCTTCTTCGGCGCCGCCTTCTTTTTGGCAGCGGTTTTCTTCTTGGCCGGCTTCTTCTCGGCGTCCTCTTCGTCATCAGCCATCAGTTCTTCCTTGCTGACCGTCTGGTCGGTCACGCTGGCCTGGCTGATGATGTGGTCGATGACCTTCTCCTCGAACAGCGGCGCACGCAACTGGGCGACGGCCTCCGGTGTGTTCTTCAGATAGTCCATCACCTGCTGTTCCTGGCCCGGATGCTGGCGCACCTGATCATAGATCGCCCGCTGCATTTCCTCATCGGAAACGGTGATCTCCGCCTTTTCGCCGATCTCCGACAGGACAAGGCCCAGGCGCACCCGCCTTTCGGCAAGCTTGCGATATTCCTCGCGCGCCTCTTCCTCCGTCGTCTCCTCGTCCTCGAAGGTCTTGCCGGCCTGTTCGAGGTCGTTCATGATCTGGCCCCAGATATTGTTGAACTCGACCTCGAGCAGCCCTTCCGGGGTCTCGATCTTGTAGTCATTGTCGAGAGCGTCCAGGATCTGCCGCTTGATCTTCTGGCGGGTGAACTGGCCATACTGGCTCTCGATCTGTTCGCGCACGACCTGCCGCAGCCGGTCAGCCGATTCCAGGCCGAGGGTCTTGGCCAGCTCATCGTCGATCGTCAGCTCTCCGGGTGCCGCGACGTCTTTGACGGTCACATCGAACACGGCGTCTTTGCCGGCGAGGTGCGTTGCCTGATAGTCCTCCGGAAAAGTAACCTTGACGGTGGTTTCATCACCGGCCTTGGTGCCCACAAGCTGTTCTTCGAAACCGGGAATGAAATTCCCTGAGCCGAGCACCAGTTCGGCATCATTGTCCGCACCGCCGTCAAACGGCTCGCCGTCGATTTTGCCGACATAATCCATGGTGACGCGGTCACCGTCGGCGGCCTTGCCTTTCTTGGTCTCGTAGGTCCGGGCGCTTTCGGCGACCCGCTGGACCTGCTCCTCGACTTCCTTGTCGTCGATATCGACGACCTGCCGGGTCAGCTTCAGCTTGCTGACATCCTTGACTTCGAAAGTCGGGATGACCTCATAGGCGAACGAGAACTCGAAATCCTTCTTGGCGGTCAGGATTTCCTCGGCTTCGGCCTCGTCCTCGGTCATGGTGATTTCCGGCCGGGTGGCGGATTTTTCCCCGCGCTCCGACAGGATCTCGGTCGGCTTCTCGTTGATGAATTCATTGACCAGTTCGGCCATCACCGACTTGCCGTATATCTTGCGCATATGGGCGATCGGCACCTTGCCGGGACGGAAACCGTTGAGACGCACCTTGTCCTTGGCGTCCAACAGCCGCTCATTCATCTGCGATTCCATGTCCTTGGCCGGGACAACGATCTTGATCTCGCGCTTCAGTCCCTCGGACAGTGTTTCTGTAACCTGCATCGTCAAACCTTCAATGTTCCGGCACCGCGCCCGTCGATGACACGACCGGCCCGGTCACCAATTTGCCAGCCGATTGTGGCAATGGGTTGCCGTGACGGTCTCGCCACGGCATGTTGGGACAGCGTCCTTGGTATTATTGACCTTTTCCGCGTGAAGCTTCCCGAACCACAGGGCCCGGTCGCATCCGTTGCGGCTGCCGCCAACGGGCGTTGGGGCGCGCAATAGCAAATTGCCCGCAAAGCCGCAATGCAAAACCCTTGCAAACCCGTCCCGTGATCGAAAAACCGGACCCTAAGCCCGCATGGAGGTCTGATCGGTGGGCCGAAAGCCAATGCGATCGCGCATCCGGCCGTTCGGACCGATATATTCCTCGACGACCTCGATGAACTTGGTCGACAGGCGCGAGAGCGGCTTCGACGCCGAATAGATCAACAGCAACTCTTCCTCGATTTCCGGTCGAAACGGGCGGAACGTCAGATTTGCCGGCAGGGAATCGTCGGAAAAGAGCTGGCCGACAATCGACAGGCCGAGCCCGGCCGAAACCAGGCCGAAGATCCCCTCGGCCGTCCGCGATTCCAGTTTCATGTCCCGCGCGACGCTCGCCTGCTCGAAAATGTCATCAACCTGACGCCGAAACACGGCATCCCTGGTAAAGGAAATGAACGGCAGCCCCGCAAGATCGGCCGGACCGACGACCCGTTTGGTGGTCAGCGGATGGGACTTCGGCATCACGCAGACCGCCCTGGTCGTCGCAATCCGCCGCGTGATCACGCTGGCGCTGTCCGTCGGCGTCATCGACAGGCCCATATCGCAATGCTGCGAAACGATCCATTCGAACACGCGCTGCGATGGACGCACTTCCAGTGAAACGGCGATCTCGGGATAATGCTCGAAGAAGCGGGCGATCAGATCGGCCATAATGGTCGATGCCAGGCTGTTGATCGTGATCAGCCGGAAATTGCCGCGATGATATTGCCGGATTGACGCGGCCGCCTGTTCGATCTGCTTGAGGCCGATAAAGGCGCGGTCGACCTCGTCATACAGCGCCAGCCCCTCCTCGGTCGGCTTCAGCACGCGGTTGGCCCGCGTGAACAGCTTGAAGCCAATGGCGCGTTCCAGATCGGTCAGCATCCGGCTGATGGCCGGCTGCGATACAAAAAGCAGATTGCCGGCCTGGGTTACCGATCCGGAAATCATGATTGCCCGGAAGGCCTCGATCTGGCGCAATGTAATCATCGGGTGCCCGGTTGCTTCACCCTACTATAACGAGTTGTTATCGATTCACAAAATCACACCACTTGAATTATATAAACCATTTCGGCATGTCCTGAACGAAGAACACCCGCAATCGGCCGGATCGCGGGTGTCTGCTTTTCAGGCGCCGGGCGCTGCGATCTCGATCTATTCCAGGCCCCACTTTTGAGCATTTCTCTTGAAAAACCCGTCCGCCTTCTTCATGTCGACCCAGGTGTTCAGATAATTGAGAAAGACAAAATCGCTCTGGGTCGTGATATAGCCGAGAGGCCGCTGATTGCGCACTTCGCCTTCGCCGAAGGTCTTCATATTCGCGTAGCGCTCCATCAACGAAGCGGCGTCGACATTGCTGGTAATGGTGACATCCGCCCGGCCTGAAAGAACCTCCTGATACCCGGTCGCGGGCGCTTCCACCTTGACGATGGTCGCATCGGGGAAAGCGGCCTGGGCCTGCTCCTCGAACACCGTCCCGAGCGTCACCGCAACGGTCACGCCCGACTTGTTGGCGTCATCCCAGGTTTTGAACCGGTCGGCATTTTTTTCCAGCATCATGGGAACCGTGCCGACGAAAAAATAGGGCTGGGTGAAACCGACCGTCTTCGCCCGGCCCGGATTGATCGAAGAGCCGGTCATCGCGATATCGAACTTGTCCGCCAGCACCCCCGACACCAGGGTTTTCCAGTCGGTCGGAACGAATTCCACCTCGACACCGAGATCGGCCGCCAGTTGCTTGGCAGCATCGATCTCGAACCCCTTATATGACCCGCTGGCGATATCCCGGACCGTCATCGGAACGAAATCGCCGGTCGTTCCCACCCGCAGGACACCGTTTTCCAGCACGGTCTGCAGATGCGACGGGCTTTGCGCCATGGCGGTCTCATGCCCGCCGGTCGAGATGGCAGCGCCGACGAGCGCCACACCCGCAAGCGAAAAAAGGCGCCGGCTGATCTTTCCAAGAATCGTCATATCGTTCTCCTGTTATGTCCGGGTCCCCTTGACCCCGTTATTGATTGTCCGTCTGTTCAATCGAGCCCCATCACCCGCGCCGGTACGATCTTGGTCATGTCGTCGATCTCCGATTGGCTGAAGCCACGCGATCCGAGATGATCGATCCAAAGCCGCATGGCTTCGATCGGCATCGGCGTCGAGAATTGCCCACAATCGGTCGACACCAGACAGTTCTTCGTGCCGACCGAGCGGATAAGATCGCAGATATCGGTCAGCGACACCAGTCGGGTCGAATCGACCGGATCCCACACGCCATTGGGAAGCGAACTGAATCCCAGTTCGAGAACGGCGCCGTAATTGTCGACCATTTCCTTCAGATCGCCCGCCGGATATTTCATCACATGGTAATTCGCCGTGTGGACCACCAGCTTGCCGATCTGCCGTGCCTTGGCCTGCTCCAGCAGGGCGTGCGCCTCGTCAAGGTCGAGATGGCCGGTGGCCAGCATGATATCGGCCTCGGCCACCATGTCGAGGATCTGCAGGACCTCGGCCTTGATGTTCCGGTTGGCGTCGAAAATCGTCTCTCCCTGATCAGGAAACTCCATGCCGATGGTCTCGTAACCCATGCCGCTGCCCATCTCGCGCACATAGCGGGCATGGTTCTCGGCCCACATGGAAGGCATCCAGACGGCCTTGACGCCGTTCTTGATCGCCATCGCAACCGCCGCCGGATTGAAACCGCCGATCGTCGTGTTGAGGCAGATCAAGCCGAAGACATCAATGCCGCCGCCCACCGCCTTCTGGGCGATATAGGCCCGGTCCGCCGTCGGCCCGGCATGACTCTTGATCATGATCGCACGCATTTTCGTGGCCTTGGCAAGCGATGCGAGTTCGACGTCGTCTAGAAGCCGCGGGCAGAAATCCGGATTGCCGTGACAATGGATATCGATCGTTCCTTCAAGGGCTTTGTAGATACCAGTATCCAGCACCATATTCTGGACTGCCAGACTGCCCGATCGGATATCACCTGTCTCATTCATTGCCGGATCCTTTTGATTGTTTGTTACAGGCGGCGCCGAACGCGGTCAGCCGCAGGTTTGCCGCGGATGCCGGAGGATTTGCATCGGTCCTCCGGCACGCAGCTCATGCGCACAATGAAGCCGCGCGGGCTAACCGGTTTCAAGACGCATCAATGCCGTGCCAGCCGAACCGCCAGCATGGCAGACACCCGCTCACACAATGACAGGGTTGTTGAAGCAACACATAATATCAAATGATATTTTATTGAATACTCATAGTCAGATATTATGCATATGGAGAGGACATACGGCAGATACCGGCCCTCCCGTGCACGCCAAACCGGCTTTTACCGTTGACCTCGCACGGCACGGTGATATAGAGACGCGCTCTTGAAAAGAGCCGCCCTGCAGCCATCGCAGGGATGTGCGGGTGTGGCGGAACTGGTAGACGCACCTGGTTTAGGTCCAGACGCCGAGAGGCGTGGGGGTTCGAGTCCCTCCACCCGCACCATTTTCGTGATTGTCCAGCATTTTCGCCCAACGTGTTTGGACTTGAAGCTGTTTACACGCGAATTGAATGTGCGGCTGTTTTTTGGCGCTGCAACCCAACCACAACGCGCCCTTGAATGCGTGGTGTATTTCCTTGAAATTCGTACGGTGACACCGTATGAATTGGGGAATGGACATAACATCAATCGTTCACAAAGGACTGCGGGATTACTATCTGCACGGCAACGCCAAAGGCTTGAAGCAGGACGTCATTCCGCGGTTACGTACAATTCTCTTTGCCCTTGAAGCCGCGCCCGATATGGCAGCCGTTGAAGGACCGCCGGGTTGGAGGATTCACCAGCTTAAAGGCAATCGCGCGGGCGAGTGGTCCATATCTGTAACCGGAAACTGGCGTCTCACCTTCAAGATTGAGGGCGGCGTAATCATGAATATGAATTTGGAGGACTACCACTGATGGCCAAGAACAAACTGAAAATGGGGATGCCGCCAGTCCATCCGGGCGAATTCATCCGCACCGAAATACTGGACGAATTGGGGCTTTCCATTGCTGGAGCTGCAAAAGCATTGGGCGTACGCACTGCGACCGTATCCGATCTTGTGAACGAAAAAGCCTCTTTGTCTCCCGAGATGGCTATGCGGATTGAGTTGGCCTTTGATATCAAGGCTGACCTGCTTTTGCGCATGCAGGCGCTACATGACAGCATGGTTATTCGTGCCAAGGCCGGAGAATTGAATGTGCCGCGCTACCGACCTGAGCACGTGTAGGAAGATATGTTGAAGCCTGTTGTTCTGTACCACAGCGAGGAGATCGGAAACTCAAGAAGTCAGACAAAGGCACCAAAGCCACCGTTTGGCTACAGAAGAGCCACGGCCCGGCAGCCAGCGCATATAAGCCATGCATTCTCGTCATAGCTACCTTGCATATATTGCACTGCACAAAACGATCTTTCGACCCTATATTCGAACCATGTTGATGACGCGGGCGGCGCGACCGGAAATTAAATCGGTTTGATGCCCGCGGCCGGAGACAAAAAGTTTCGCCGGAACATTATCCTCCTCCCAGTGTTCCTGCGATCTGGTTGACACCACTCCTCCTCCCGGGTGTCAACCGCACTAAATGGCGCTCGCTGCACCTCCTCCCGCAGCGGGCGCTATTTCTTTGGCCCGTCGGCAATCCCGGACAGAATTGACCGACGGCACAAGTCTGAACATTCGGTTAGCGCAGCCCTGCAATTTCGCATGACTCCCTTGCTTATATTGCACTGCACAAAAACCGACTCTGTCCCTATATTGCACTTGAGAAACAGCGGTGATCTTACGAAAGCCGCACGGCTGTGAAGGATGAGAAAATGACCTCGATGAGACAATCTTTCAGGAACTGGCGTAAATACCGCACCACATGCAACGAACTCTACCGCATGTCCGATCGGGAACTGGACGATATCGGCATCTCCCGCGGTGACATTCCTTTCGTTGCACGGCAAACTAGGTAAAGGCCATCGGATTTCTCAAGTCCCCCTCCTCCCGGGACTTGAGGACAGGTTGGTTATCGACCTCCTCGCAGATAACCGGCCGCAAACACTGCGCCCATCGGTTTCAATCCGGTGGGCGCATTGCTTTCGCACCCCTGCACCGGCGAGCCGTCGGCGTCCTTATCCGGACCCACGCAGACATGCGGCAAACGCATGGCAGCCCTGTCATTTTTGCGCTAACAACGCCGCGAAATTTTCTTACATAGCGAATGTGGTGAAAACAAAGAGCACCGCACAAGGAGAAAAAAATGAACATTATCAAAGACTACCGCAACTGGCGCAACTATCGCCGCACCGTCGCCGAACTCCGGGACCTGTCCGACAGCACATTGAAGGATATCGGTGTCGAGCGTGGCGCGATCAGCGAATACGCACGCCGGGTTTCCGGGTACTGATATCATGGACCCGTCACCCAGGACGGCGTCGAGACACAAGGAAAAAGCCAACGGCCGATAAACAAATGTCTCGACGCCGTTTCCATTTGCAATACCCTTCAATACCCATCCCCTCCTGAAAATCGAATCCGCCGCAAACCGTTGCGCCTCGCAAAACGGTACACCCTGATGTCGCGGCGAACGGAACTGTTTCCCTTTGCGGCGAAACTGTTCTAAATCCCTCCTCATGGCAAAGACGGACAATCCCATTCACGTCGTCGGCGGCGGTCTGGCGGGCTCCGAGGCCGCCTGGCAGGCCGCCCATATGGGCGTGCCGGTCATTCTGCACGAAATGCGGCCGATACGCGGCACGGACGCCCACAAGACCGACGGGCTGGCCGAGCTTGTCTGCTCGAACTCGTTCCGCTCCGACGATGCGCAGACCAATGCCGTCGGCGTGCTGCATCAGGAGATGCGTTTTGCCAACTCGCTGATCATGGCCGCAGCGGACCGCCATCAGGTTCCCGCCGGCAGTGCGCTGGCCGTCGATCGCGACGGTTTTTCGGCCGCCGTGACGGCGTCGATCGAAGACCACCCGCTGATCACCATACGCCGCGAGGAGGTCCACGGCCTGCCGCCGGACGATTGGGATCAGGCGATTATCGCAACCGGGCCGCTGACGGCCCCGGCGCTTGCCGAAGCCATTCAGCAGGCCACCGGAGAGGAATCGCTGGCATTCTTCGATGCGATCGCACCGATCCTGCATTTTGACAGCGTCGACATGGATGTCTGCTGGTTTCAGTCGCGCTACGATAAGGTCGGCCCCGGCGGCACCGGCAAGGATTACATCAACTGTCCCATGGACGAGGCGCAGTACAACGCCTTCATCGATGCGCTGCTTGAGGGCGAAAAGACCGAATTCAAGGAATGGGAGGGCACGCCCTATTTCGACGGCTGCCTGCCGATCGAAATCATGGCCGCACGCGGCCGCGAAACCCTGCGGCACGGCCCCATGAAACCGATGGGCCTGACCAATGCCCATCATCCGGACGTGAAGGCCCACGCCGTCGTGCAACTGCGCCAGGACAATGCGCTGGGCACGCTCTACAACATGGTCGGTTTCCAGACGAAACTGAAATATGGCAGTCAGAAGGCCATCTTTCAGATGATACCCGGACTGGAGAATGCCGAATTCGCACGGCTGGGCGGCCTCCACCGCAACACCTATATCAATTCACCGCAACTGCTGGATCCAACGGCGCAGCTCAAGACCAGGCCGGGCCTGCGCTTCGCCGGACAGATCACCGGATGCGAGGGATATGTCGAATCGGCGGCGATCGGCCTGCTTGCCGGCCGCTTTGCCGCCGCCGAACGGCTCGGATACGCGCCGTCGCTGCCGCCTGCGACCACCGCGTTCGGCGCTTTGCTCGGACATATAACCGGCGGTCACCTGACCAGCGATGACGAGCCGGGCAAACGTTCCTTTCAGCCGATGAATGTCAATTTCGGCCTGTTTCCGCCAGTGGAGGTCGTCAAGCCTGAGGGCGTCAGACGGTTTCGCGGCAAGGACAAGGCAATTGCCAAGAAAAAGGCCGTGTCTGCCCGCGCGCTGGCCGATTGCCGCGACTGGCTGGGCCTTTCGGGCCAAAGTGACGCAGCACAGTAGCAGTTCGAGCGCTGGATTGTCAGTCCGCCGGCGGGGCGGCAGGATCGTTCGCGGCGGTTGGCACGAAATTCCCGCAAAGCCATAACGCGACCTCGGCCGCATCGGCGACGGCGGCGAACGTGAAATCGCCGTCCCTGACATTTTCGCGTGAAAAATGCAGGCGGATCGTTCGGTCGTTTTCCACCGATTCGACCTGCACGTCGCCCGGCTCCAGCAGGGTGGCGAGGCGGTGATTGCCCGAAGCCTGGACCAGCCCGACCGCACCGTCTGCGGTCCGCAGGAACGTGCCCTCCCCGTCCTCCGTGTGCAGCATTTCACGAATCGGACTGTTCGGATAGGCACGCGCGAAAGCAACGATGACGGACCCCATATCCTCCGCCGCTTCGGAATCGACATTGTTCAGGCGTGACCACCGCAGATAAAGCAGAACGACCACACCGGCCAGGATGGTGAGCGACAGAACCCAGAAACCGGCAGTCACTGAAACCCTCCGTTTGCCTTGCCGAGACAAGGTTGTTTCATCAAGGCAAAGTATGCCCTGCCGCTCGAGGCGAAGCAATCGGCCTGATCCGCAACCGACCTGACCAAGGAATTGTCAGAACCGCTGTCTACGCGCAGCGTTCCACAGGCGGATCTGACGCCGCCATTGCGGTATGACCGGCGCCTGCTCCATCACCGAAGCACCGCCTTTCTCGGCCCGGTCAAAGACAGGTTCCGCAAGGCAAACCGGCAGAAAAGCCGGGAAACACGCCGGCCGGCCGCCTCCGGCAGCGTCTCGCGCCCTGCCCAGATGCTCGCGGCCAAGCGCGATAAAGGCCGACAGGACCTGCGAGACCCCGGCCACGTCATCCCCGGCCAGAAACCGTTCCCGGTCGAGGCCCGCCGCTGCAAGGATTTCCCCGGGGACATAGAGCTGACCGCGCGCCCGGTGGGTCGGCAGCAGCAGCAGCGATCCAGCCACGAGTTGCGTAACGCCGGCATGTCCGGCCACGTCAGCCAGGCCGCCGCTTTTCCCGGCATCGAGAATCTGCGCGCAGAGCTGAATGAGCGCGGAGGCCGTTTCGCCGGCATATCCCTCGAATGTGTTGCGGTCCGGCATCGGATCGTCATAAAGGTCGAAGCGGCGGGCCTCGATCATGTTGATGAGCGTGCGGCGCGGCAGGTCGTGATCGTCGATCGCCTGCAGCAGGGCCGCTGCAACGGGATGTCCCGCCGCATCCCCGCCCGATCCGCTTTCGATCAGATCGGCCCACCATTGCAGACGGACCTCGCCCATCATCGGCTCGCTGACAACGTCCCGGAGGCGGGCGATTTCCATATTGAAGGCGTAGAGGGCCGCGATCGGACCGCGATGGCTGTCAGGCGACAGCAGGGCGCAGAGATAGCGGTCGCGATCGCCCTCGCGCAGCATCGCCAGACAGGTATCTTCCTCTTTGCCCACAGACCATCCTGACGGTCAAACGGCAACAAGTGCGGCGGCAACCGCACGCGATTCGGCCAGCATCACATTATAGGTCCGCACCGCCGCACCGGTGTTCATCGCATCCGAAACAATGCCCGCCTGGCGAAGCCGCGTTTTGACGCCTTCCGGTATTGGCCGGATCGCGCTGCCGGTCCCGACCAGCAGAACATCGAAATCCGCTGTCTCATCGAAAATACGCTGGAACAGACGCTCGTCCAGGGCGTCGCCGTCGACTGCGTCCCAACCGTGGATTCCCGACGGAAGACAGAGCAGGGATCCGCGATGCGACATGTCGGCAAACCGAAAGCCGCCATTCCCATAGGCATCGATCGGGGCCTTTCCGGGGAAATGCGCCTCGCGAATTTCGATGCCCTTGCCCATCGGGGCTTAAGCGACTCCGGCCGCCGGACCCTGGCCTTCCTTTTGCTCGTCCTTGTCCTGGTCGATGCCGGCGCGGAACGTCTCGCCGCGCAGGCGAAATAGGATCAGCACGGGAGCGGCGATGAAGATCGAGGAGTAGGTTCCGACGATCACACCGAAAATCATCGCAAAGGTGAACGAACGGATGACCTCGCCGCCGAATATGAACAGCGACAGCAGCGCAAGGAGGGTCGTGACCGATGTCAGCACCGTTCGCGACAGCATCTGGTTAACCGAAAGGTCAAGCAGATCGGCCAGAGGCATCTTCTTGTATCGTCGCAGATTCTCGCGAACCCGGTCATAGACCACCACCGTGTCGTTGAGCGAATAACCGACGATCGTCAGCACCGCCGCAATACTCGACAGATTGAACTCGACCCCGGTGATCACGAACATGCCGATGGTCAGCACGACGTCATTGACCGTGGCGATGATGGCACCGAGCGCGAACTGCCACTCGAAGCGGAGCCAGATGTAAATCAGAATTGCGAACAGGGCGGCGAGGACGGCCATGGTGCCCTTGCGGGCGAGTTCACCGGATACGGTCGGCCCGACGACTTCGACCCGGCGTATCGTGTAGTCCTGCTCCAGATCACCCCGTACCTTGCTGATCACGGACTGCTCGGCATTTTCGCCGCCGCCCTGGGCCTGCACCCGGATCAGCACCTCCCGTGGCGAGCCGAATTCCTGAACCTGCACGTCGCCAAGATTGAGCTGCGACAGGCGCGAGCGGATGTCCGAGACATTCGCATCGCCCTGTTTGGCCTGGACCTCGATGATCGATCCGCCCCTGAAATCGATGCCGTAATTCATGCCAAAGGCCGCAAACAGCGCCAGCGAGGCGATGGCGGCGGCCGCCGAGAACAGGAATGTCGTCTTGCGCAGCCACATGAATTTGTAGCGCGCATTGCTGAACATATCCGACATCAACCCCTTGGGAAGGGCTTTGGGCCGGCGGCTGTGAACCCATGCGGCAATCATCCAGCGAGTGATGGTGAAGGCGGTGAACACGGTGGTCACGATACCGATGGCCAGGGTTACGGCAAATCCGCGAACGGGCCCCGCCCCGAGCTGAAACAGGATGACGGCGGCAATCAGCGTGGTGATATTGGCGTCCAAAATGGTGCCGAATGCTCGCTTGAAACCGGCATCGATTGCCTGGATGAGTGACCGCCCTCCCCGCCTTTCCTCCTTGATCCGCTCATAGATCAGGACGTTCGAATCGACCGCCATGCCGACCGTCAGCACGATGCCGGCAATGCCCGGCAATGTCAGCGTCGCGCCAAGGACCGACAGGACAGCGATGATCATGATGACGTTGAAGATCAGGGCCAGATTGGCAATGAGACCGAGGAAGCCATACGCGACAAAAATGAAGGCGACGACCAGGACCGCGCCGATCATGCCGGCGGTTTCGCCGGCGGCGATCGAATCAGCACCGAGGCCGGGACCGACCGTCCGCTCTTCGATCACCGTCAGTGTGGCCGGCAGCGCGCCGGCCCGCAGCAACACCGCCAGATCATTGGCGGTCTCGACCGTGAAATTGCCGGAAATCTGGCCCGAACCGCCAAGGATGGGCTCGTTGATCACCGGTGCCGAAATCACCTGACCGTCGAGGACGATGGCAAACGGAAAGCCGACATTTTGCTGTGTGACCTGACCAAAACGCTGCGCGCCCTTCGTGTCGAAGCGGAACGTGACGATCGGCTCATTAGTGCGCTGATCGAAGCCGGCCTGGGCATCAACCAGATTTTCGCCTGATACAAGTTCGCGGCGCTGGATCAGGTAGGGAATGGGCGGATCATCGGTCGAGTAGAGGATTTCGGCCGTTGCCGGTGGGCGTCCGTTCAGCGCCTCCTCGACGGGCATGGAGCGCTCGACAAGGCGGAAGGACAGCTTCGCGACCTGGTTGAGCAGCCCTTTCAGGCGTTGCGGATCATCGAACCCGGGCACCTGAACCAGGATCCGGTCGGTGCCCTGCCGCTGGATCACCGGCTCGGTCGTACCCAGTTCGTCGACCCGCCGCCGCACGACCTCGATGGACTGCGTGACCGCCGAGGAAATGCGGTGATCGATGCCTTCTTCCGTAAGAGTCAGTTCAAGCAGACCCGGCTGCGGCTCGTCGAGCTCAACCTCGCGAAGCGTACCGCCTGTGAGCAACCCCGCATTGATCAGTTGCGTCAGCTCCGACAGCGCCTCCCTGGCCCGGTCGACATTGGCGAGATCGCGGATTCTGACTTGCGCGACAAGGCCGTTGCCGGAAAGACCGGTATAGCCGATCCCCTCCTCGCGCAGCAGCCGCCGCATATCGTCGACCGTCGCCTCCAGCCGCTCCTTTTCGATATCCGGCCGCTCGACCCGCAGCAGAATGTGCGAGCCGCCCTGCAGATCGAGACCCAGCGTCAACTGCTTCTTCGGCATCCAGTCGGGCAGCGCGGCCAATTGCTGCTGCGTCAGCAGATTGGGCGCCGCAAAAACGACTGCGGCCAGAACAGCCAGCCAGATCAGAGTGGTTTTCCAACGGGAGAAATACAACATGGAGGTCTCAATCTCTCAGACATGGGGGCGGTGGCCACCCCGTCATGGATTATTTGTTGGCCGCTTCTTTCACCGGTTCGCCCTTGACCTTGACATCGGCCAGCATGGCGCGCAGCACCCGCACCCTCACGCCATCGGCGATCTCGACTTCCAGTTCGCTGTCGTCGACGACCTTGGTGACCTTGCCGGCTATGCCGCCCCCGGTGATGACCTGATCGCCGCGGCGCACATTGTTCAGCATTTCCTGGCGTTTCTTGGCCTGTTGACGTTGTGGCCGAATAATCAGGAAATACATAATCACAAAAATGAGAATGAAGGGCACGACCATGCTCGTGAAAAGGTCGGCTCCGCCGGCGGTCTGGGCATATGCCGGTGTAACAAACATCAGTTGGCTCCTTCAGGGAATTGGTCACCTAATAAACAAAGGGCGGCCGGAACCGGCCGTTTGGTGAGCGGAATATAGTGGTCGCGGCGGCTAATGCAACAAAAGACACCGGCATTGAGCCTTTTCGTCACCCCGGCATCATGCTACCGCACCGCCAAGGTCGCAGAAAGAGGAACATGCCTTGCAGGACGCGTTGTTGAGAAGTCTGATTGCGGAAATCAAGCGTCTGACCGATGCGGTCGAATCACTATCCGGCCCTCAGCCGGCTGACAATGACCTCGACGCCGTCGATTGCTTCATCTGGGAACCGTCCGCACGATGCCTTCATCCGGTCGAAAGACCGAACCGGATCGATCTTGGGCTCATTCGCGGCGTCGACCGGGTCCGCGACATTCTGTTCGACAATACCGAACGATTCGCCGCCGGGCTGCCGGCAAACAATGTCCTGCTGTGGGGTGCACGCGGCATGGGCAAATCCTCGCTCGTCAAGGCGACTCATGCGGCAGTCCGGGCGGACCAGCCATCTGGGGCGGCGGCGCTCAAGCTCGTCGAAATCCACCGGGAAGACATCGACAGCCTGCCACAGCTCATGGCGCTGCTGCGCGACCTGCCGCAGCGTTTCATCCTGTTTTGTGACGATTTATCCTTCGATGGCAATGACACGACCTACAAATCCCTCAAGGCGGCCTTGGAAGGCGGGCTGGAAGGGCGCGCCGACAATGTTGTCTTTTACGCCACGTCCAACCGCCGCCACCTTTTGCCGCGCGACATGATGGAGAACGAGCGCTCGACGGCGATCAATCCCTCGGAGGCGGTGGAGGAGAAGGTGTCGCTCTCGGACCGGTTCGGCCTGTGGCTGGGTTTTCACAAATGCAGCCAGGACGACTATCTCGAAATGGTGGCCGCCTATGCGGAACATTTCGGCCTTGGTGTCGATGCCGAGCAGTTGCGGGCGGAAGCGCTGGAATGGTCGACCACGCGCGGCGCGCGATCCGGACGGGTTGCCTGGCAGTTCATTCAGGACCTTGCCGGGCGTCTTGGCAAACGGCTGACGGAGCGGCAATCGCCGGGCAAATGACAAAACCGGATCCGCCGGAAGCGCAGACCCGGTTTCGCCTTCAAGAGACTGGAGGTCTCTATTCCAAGTAAGTCAGCGGATCGACCGGCTTGGCGTCCTTGCGGATCTCGAAATGCAGTTTCGGTCGCTTTGCCTGGCCGCTCATGCCCGACAGAGCAACGACCTGGCCGCGGCTGACTTTGTCCCCGCGCTTGACCACCAGTTCGCTGGCATGGCCGTAGACGCTCACAAGGCCGTTGGCGTGGCGCACAAGAACCGTGTTGCCATATTCCTTAAGGCCGCTGCCGGAATAGATCACGACGCCGTTTTCAGCCGCCTTGACGGGCGTCCCGTTGGGCAGCG
Source organism: Rhizobiaceae bacterium (assembly GCA_028279875.1). GTDB lineage: Bacteria > Pseudomonadota > Alphaproteobacteria > Rhizobiales > Rhizobiaceae > Hoeflea_A. Next base: position 81,611 of record JANQMU010000118.1, on the reverse strand, counting down.
ATATGTCGATCCCGTCATTTTTCGAACCGCCCTCGACCGTCCCGAACCGGCTCATGACCTGGCCCTTGGCCGGCCACCGCAGCTTGCCGATGCCGGTCGTCTTCGGTGTTTCGGCCTTGACCGTGGCCTGTTCTGCCACACTGGCTGCCGGCGCCGGCGCGGCGGTCGACTTCGGCCGTTCGGGGGTCCTGGGAACGCTGGCGGTCTTGACGCTGTCCAGCTCTGCCCCGCCTGCCGGTATTGTCAATGTCTGCCCGACACGGATCATCGATGTGTCGAGGTTGTTTGCCCGCTTCAGCGCCTCCACGGTCACACCGGAGCGCGAAGCGATCCGGTTTAGACTGTCGCCGGACTGCACCTCATAGGTCGCGCCCTGTTTTGCCGGCGCGGACGCCACTTTGACGGGTTCGCGTTCGGTTTCCGACGACCGCGCCGCCGGTGTGCTCGGAAGGACGGCGAGTTTCCGGCTCGGCGCCGGCCTCGGCAGCGGCACACGATCCGTGCGTACTTCCCCCTCATAGCCGGTGCTGGCGCGCGCAGCCCGTGTCTTGGGATCGTTGTCGGGTGCCGAAACGGGCGCGCGGCGTGAATAGACATAGGTCGGGATGACGATGATCTGGCCGCTTCTGACCCGCGACGGATCACCGATATTGTTGGCCCTGAGGATTTCGTTTGCCGGAACACCGTAGCGGCGCGACAGATTGTAGATCGTCTCGCCGGCCGCCATCGTCACCCGGGTTCCGCCGGTCGTCGTCCAGCCATTGCCCGGCTCCTGCCGCGTGGCAGCCCCGCCAGGCGTCGTGCCGGTGATGATCGGATCGGGAGCCGGATTATGCGTTGCCGTTCCCTGCGGGAAAGCCTGAGCCGGCGCTTCGGCAACCCGCACGGCAACGGGGCCGCGCCTGGCCGGAGACGGCGTCGGTATGCGGGCGACCGGCACCTCCACCGTCCTGGTGATTGTCGCGGGCCTGCCCGCGGCGGTCGAAGCATCTGCGGTTTTTGCGGTCACGACCGGAACCGGAGCCAACTGGATCCGGGGTTCCGCGGCCTGTGGCGCCGACGCGTTGCGCAACGGTTGCCGTGTGACCGTCGACTCGGGCTGCGCCCGGTAGACCGGGGCCGGCTGAGTGACAGTTGCCTGATTTCGTTGACCGGCCTGAGGCGACCTCTGGTAAACCGGCTGAACATTGGTCGGCGGAGCCAGCCTGGCAGTCCCTTGCGCCGGTACGGACCCGGTATAGGTCCGGTCATACGGGGCTTGCGAAGCCGTCATATCGCCGGGATAGGGCTGCGCGGGCGCACCTGGCTGACTGGCGGGTGCCCGTCCGGTAATCGGGGCCGGCACCGTACCCGTAATGCCGGGGTCAAATCGCATCACGTCCGAACTGCATCCGGCCGCAAGGCTGGTCAAACAAACCGCGCCGGCAAGGCGAGCAGCCGTTCGGGATGAGATAGTTGAAAGCCTGATACGCATTATACGAGCCCATTACGCGATACAATCTGAGCTCAATTTAACAGCGTTAAGGTTACTGCTGAGTTAAGGTGTCGGGCCTATTGCAGCACACTTGTCACAGAATGGCCGCGGCCCCCTCTTGCAGGGGTTGAAAGCGCACCGGAAACAGGTCCTCACGCTCGAACCGGCTGCCGATTTTGGTCAGCCGGACAAGTGATTGCGGTCGGTCCGGTTCGCCGATCGCGGTGATCATCATACCGCCGGAAACAAGACGCTCGGCAAATGAGCGCGGCATGTCGTCAAAGGCTGCGGTCACCAGAATGCGGTCGAAGGTCCCCTCTTCATCCGACCAGCCCCGTCCGTCACCGGTGGCGACAACGATGTTGTCGAGACCGAGATCGGCAAATCTTTCGCCCGCCTGTGCCGACAGCGTCCTGTAGCGATCTATGGTGACGACGCGATCAACGATTGCCGCCATGACGGCCGCGGTAAATCCGGAGCCGGTGCCGATCTCCAGCACCCTTTGCCCCGGCTGCAGATCCAGCAGGTGCAGCATCTGCAGGCAAAGATCGACGCCCTCCATCACCTCGCCGCATTCGATCGGGATGGTGCGCGACGAATAGGCGATATCCCTGTAGGCATGCGGAACAAAGCGGCTGCGCGGTGTCTTTTCGACCGCCATGATGAGTTTTTTGTCGGTGATCCCTTCGGCGCGCAGACGCAGGATCAGGGCGGCAAAACCCTCTTTTTCTGTAAGCTGTATGTTCAAGCAAGAGCCTCCGTCAGCCGCCGTTGCATATCGTAATCCGTCAGGTCGAGCTTGAGGGGGGTCACGGAAACCTGATTGCTGCCGAGGGCCGCCAGGTCCGTTCCGGGTCTGAGCTCATGGGAACGGCGCTGGAACTGCAGCCAGTAATAGGGCAGACCGCGCCCGTCCTCGCGGCTTTCGATCGCGATCCGGTGGGTGAGCTTGCCCTGAGACGTGACGATCACGCCGGCGATCGCTTCAGGTTCGCAATTGGGGTAATTGACATTCAACAGGGTTCCCGCCGGCAGGTCGACATCAATGAGTTTTCGCAACAGGGCCGGCGCATGTGTTTCAACGGTGTGCCAGGGCACTACACGCCCCTGGTCCCAATTATAGGCCTGGCTGAGCGCAACCGAGCGGACCCCGAGCAGCGTGCCCTCGATCGCCCCGGCGACGGTCCCGGAATAGGTCACGTCATCGGCAATGTTCTGGCCGGAGTTAACGCCCGACAGGACCAGGTCCGGCGGCCCGTCCATCAGTTTCCTGATGCCCATGATGACGCAATCGGTCGGCGTGCCGCGCAGGGCGAAGTGCCGATGGGATATCTCGCGCAACCGTAGCGGCTCCGAAAGGGTCAGCGAATGCGCCAGGCCGCTTTGATCGGTTTCCGGCGCAACGATCCAGATATCGTCGGACAGAGTGCGGGCGATGCGTTCCAGGACCGCAAGGCCCTCCGCGTGAATGCCGTCATCATTGGTCAGCAATATGCGCATGGCTGTTTTGCCCTCATCTGGTCTCTGATTATCCCGGTCAGCCGGCGCGCTCGATGCGGGTTATTCCACCCATATAGGGTCTCAGCACATCCGGAACCGTGACCGAACCATCATCCTCGAGGTAATTTTCCATCACCGCGATCAGCGCCCTGCCGATGGCGACACCGGAGCCGTTGAGTGTGTGAACAAAATGCATGCCCTTGTCGCCGGCGCGTTTGTAGCGGGCATTCATCCGTCGCGCCTGAAAATCGCCGCATACCGAGCAGGATGAGATTTCGCGGAAGGTGTCCTGGCCCGGCAGCCAGACCTCCAGATCATAGGTCTTGCGGGCGCCGAAGCCGAGATCGCCGGTGCACAACGATACGACCCGGTAGTGAAGGTCAAGGCGTTTGAGGATCTCTTCCGCGCAGCCGGTCATCCGTTCGTGTTCGTCAGTCGCGCTTTGCGCGTCAGTGATCGACACCAGCTCCACCTTGTTGAACTGGTGCTGCCTGAGCATGCCGCGCGTATCGCGTCCGGCGGAGCCGGCCTCCAGACGGAAACACGGCGTCAGCGCGGTGAACCGCAGCGGCAGTTTCTCATGGGCCAGCACCTGCTCGCGCACCAGATTGGTCAGCGGCACCTCGGCGGTCGGGATCATCCAGCGGCCGTCGGTGGTCTCGAAAAGATCGTCGGCGAATTTCGGCAGTTGCCCCGTGCCATAGACCGCCTCACCGCGCACAAGCAACGGCGGCACGACTTCCATATAGCCGTGCTCTCCCGTATGCACATCCAGCATGAACTGGCCGAGTGCCCGCTCCAGACGGGCCAATTGACCGCGCAGGACCACGAACCGGCTGCCCGCGATGCGCGCTGCGGTTTCAAAATCCATTTGCCCCAGCGCCTCGCCAATGTCGAAATGCTCCAGCCTGGCATGATTCCACCGCGGCTGGCTGCCGACCCGGCGGATTTCGAGATTGTCGTCCTCGTCGGCCCCCACCGGCACGTCGTCGAACGGCAGGTTGGGCACGGCCGCCATGGCCGCGTCCAGCCGGCTTTCCACCGCCTTGACCGTGTCTTCGGCGGTCTGCAGCGCGCCCTTGATATCGGCGACCTCCGCCTTCAGCTTTTCAGCGGTCTCGACATCCTTGCGCGCCATGGCCGCGCCGATTTCCTTGGAAGCGGCGTTGCGGCGGGACTGCATGTCCTGCAGTTTCTGGACATGGGCCCGACGCTCCTCATCAAGGGCCATGATCTGTGCGGCGGCCGGGTCTGCGCCGCGTGCTTTCAACGCGGCATCGAGGGCCGCGGCATTTTCCCGAATCCATCTGATATCAAGCATCGGTCCCGGACCTGTCGTTCATCCTATGAGCAGCCGCACACGAACAGCCACGTCCCGGCGGCGCCTGCTGGAACCGGCCGGCGATCCTGACTACGGGGTCGATGCGTCCGCTTCGCTTGATCCGCTCTTGGACACGGTGTCCGCATCCTCCGCGTTCTCACTTTCGGCACGCCTTCTTTCCACGAGTCGGGCTGCATAGATGGCGATTTCGTAGAGAAGGATGGTGGGAAGTGCAAGGCCGATCTGACTGGCCGGATCGGGCGGGGTCAGGATGGCGGCGGCGATGAACGCACCGACAATGGCGTATTTGCGTTTGCTGGCCAGCCCTTGGGAGGTCACCAGCCCCACCCGGGCCAGCAGGGTCGTCACCACCGGTAGTTGGAACACCAGGCCAAAGGCGAAGATCAGGGTCATGATGAGACCGAGATATTCTGAAACCTTCGGCAAAAGCTCGATCGCCACCTTGCCGCTTTCCGCAGGCTGCTCCATGGCCAGGAAAAACCACAGCACCATCGGGGTGAAGAAGAAATAGACCAGCCCGCCGCCCAGCAGAAACAGCAGCGGCGATGCGACGAGAAACGGCAGGAAGGCGGAACGCTCGTTCTTGTAGAGCCCCGGCGCCACGAATTTGTAGACCTGCGCGGCGATCAGCGGAAAGGCAATCACCAATCCGCCGAACATGCCGATCTTGATCTGCGTGAAGAAAAATTCCTGGGGCGCCGTGTAGATCAGTTCGATCTGCCGACCCTGGAGACCGGCCAGGTCGACCGCCCATGAAAACGGCACGACCAGCAGATTGAAAATCTGCTTTGCGAAGGCAAAACAGACGATGAAGGCAACGAAAAACCCGCCGACGGCCCAAAGAAGGCGCTGGCGCAATTCGACCAGATGCGCCAGCAAGGGCTGCGCTGTGTCGTCCAGTTCATCGTCGCTCACGCGGCATCTCCGCCTGTTTTGGCTGTTTTCGACCGTGCGGGTTTTTTACGGGCTGCCGGAGTTTTGGGTTTCGTCCTGACTGACGCCGTCGTTTTTCTCGGCGCGGCGGATTTCTTGCCGGCCGCTGGCTTGGCGGCGGTTTTTGCGGCGGGCTTGGTCGCTGCAGCTTCCGTTTTCTTTTTGGTGCCCGTGGTTCGGGCACGGCTTTTTGCGGGTTTTTTCTCAGACGGTTTTTTCTCGACCGTCTTCTTCGGTTCGGACGTGGCCGCCTGTGAAGGCACCGAAGGCGCACTCATCGTTTTATCGAGATCGGCCTTGGTCTTGTCGAGGTCGGACTTGATCTCGTTGCCGACCTCCCGAAGCGGATCGACAACGTCTTTCAGGATTCCCTTGGGATTGAGATTCTGCGCCTCGGAAATCACCTGGCGGACATCGTCCAGTTCCGCCTCCTTCAAGGCCTCGTCAAACTGGCTGCGAAACTCCCCGGCCATCGACCGCAGCTTTCTCGTCGTCCGTCCGAATGTCCGCAACATCCCCGGCAGATCCTTCGGTCCGACGACGATGATAAGGACAAGCGCAACGACAAGTAGCTCCGGCCAGCCAAGATCCAGCATGAGAATGACTCCGCGACACCGCCATAAACACGGCACTCATGGACACGTCCATGCCCGTGCCGCACCGGTGGCCTGGTCAGCTTTTCTCCGTTTTTTCGTCCGCCTTGTGCTCGACCGTTTTTGCTTTTTCCGGATCGTCCTCGTCACCCATTCCCTTGCGGAAATTCTTGATGCCTTTTGCGACATCGCCCATCAGTTCCGGAATCTTGCCGCGGCCAAAAAGCAAAAGCACCACGACCAGCACGATCAACCAGTGCCATATGCTAAACGTACCCATACTCGTCTCCCTCGGGATTGCATTCTAGATGTAGGACGTTTCTACACCGTTTCAAACATCAAAACCTCGTGCTCGTTAACGCAAAGCGTGACATCGCGCAATCCAGACTTCAGTATGCCCGCCTTCATGCGAGCCTGAATCAATTGGCCAGTTCCCGGAATGGCCAGCCCGAAATGTTCGACAACGCCAAGAAACCGGCGAAAGACGATGCGGGCGGGAATATCGCCACCGCTTTCCATAACGGTTATGCTGGGCAGCCGGATGGCAACGGCACAATGACTCCCCTCAACGGCCGATCCGGCGGCAAAACGGCCAAGTGGCGTTTCCACTTTTCCGGAGTTCACCACGCCGTCGAAAATGTTGAGTTCGGAGAAAAAGGCCGCCACAAACAGGTTTTTCGGCCGATAGTACAACTCTTCAGCCGTGCCGAGCTGCACCAGCCGTCCGTCCTTCAGCAGCGCGATGCGATCAGCCAGGCGCATCGCCTCCTCGGCATCATGTGTCACCACCAGCGATGTTGCCCGGGTTTCGCGCAGGATCGCCAGTGTTTCATCACGCACCGTGTCGCGCAGACGGGAATCCAGCCCGGAAAATGGCTCGTCCATCAACAGAACCGACGGGCGCGGCGCCAGCGCGCGGGCAAGAGCAACTCGCTGCTGTTCGCCACCCGATAGCGCATGCGGATATTGCTGCGCATAGTGCAGTAGTCCCACCCTTTCCAGCGCGGTCTTCGCCTCCTTCCTGGAGGCCTCTTCCGACAGGGCACTCAGTCCGAAGCGAACGTTTTCAAATACGGTCATGTGCGGAAACAGGGCAAAGTCCTGAAACATCAGACCGACGCCGCGACGCTCGGGCGGAACGAAAATATCCGGTCCCGATATTTCCCGGCCATCGTTAAGAATGCGGCCCTGCTTCGGCGCCTCAAGCCCGGCCGCAAGGCGCAGAAGTGTCGTTTTGCCGGATCCCGATGGTCCCAGCAGGCACAACACCTCCCCCGGCTCCGCCGTCAGCGTGATCCCGTCAAGGGTCGACTGCCCATGATAATCATGCCGGATATCTTCAAAGGCGAATTTCGCGGCGACCGAAACGCCGGCGCCGCGCTGCGGATCTGCGCCCGCAGAGACCTGAATACTGGAGCGAGTTGAACTCAAATGCTGCCTTCAATAGCAAAACGCCGTGGCGCGACCCCCGAAACCCGGTTAGCCGAACCACGAAAACCCTGTCTGTCTGTCGGGACTACTACTCGTCTCCTTGGCCCATCGGAGTCAAGAGCCCGAGTTCCTCAAGATCCATTTGGGTCATCGGATCCTCGTCTTCGGCAAGGTCGTCATTGGCCGGCGGCACCGGCACCTCGAAATTGCTGGGGACACGCGACGAGAGCAGCCCCGCGCCCTTCAATTCCTCCATCCCCGGAAGATCGCGAAGCTCCTCCAGACCGAAATGGTCGAGAAACGCCAGCGTCGTGCCATAGGTGACCGGACGCCCGGGCGTCCGGCGGCGGCCGCGCATTTTGACCCATCCCGATTCCAGCAGAACGTCGAGCGTGCCGCGCGAGGTCGCGACCCCGCGTATCTCCTCGACCTCCGCCCGCGTGACCGGCTGGTGGTAGGCAATGATCGCCAGAACCTCAAGCGCCGCCCTCGATAGCTTGCGCGTCTCGGTCTGGTCGCGGTGAATGAGAAATGACAGGTCGGCAGCGGTCCGAAAGGCCCAATTCTCCCCGATCCGCTGCAGATTGACACCGCGCAGGCCGTAGAAACCCGCAAGCCCTTCCATGATGGTCCGCACATCCACCCCGTCCGGCAGCCTTTCCGCAATGGCCTGTTCGGAGACCGGCTCGGCCGATGCGAAGACGAGCGCTTCGGCAATGCGCTCGGCTTCCCTGATGTCACGCAGCGAATGGGTATCATCCTGTACGCCATCCGGTTCTTCAGACAAACCGCTGTTGAAGGGCACGATCTGCGCCTGTGAACCTTCAGCCATTGGACAGGCCCTCCTTTTCGCCGTCTTCATCCGATCTGTTCTTGCCGCGCCGCAGATAGATCGGCGCAAAGGGCAATTCCTGACGCATCTCCAGGCGCCCTTCCCGAACCATTTCCAGCGACGCGGCGAAGGAACTCGCCATCACGGTCGCGCGCTCATCCGGATCGGCCAGATAGCGCAACAGGAAATGATCGAGCGCGGTCCACTCGTGTAGTTCGCCGATCATCTTCTGCAGAATCACCCGCGCGTCACCAAGAGACCATACAGGGCGTTTGGAAATCGTTACCTGCTTTGTCGTTTGACGGTGGCGCAGCGCGGCATAGGAACTCAGAAGATCATAAAGGTTTGCCGTGAATTCGGATTTCCGCTCGACAATGACTGGCTCCGGGTCGCCCCGCGCAAACACGTCGCGGCCAAGCCGGTCCCTGTTGATCAACCGTGTCGCCGCATCACGCATCGCTTCCAGGCGTTTGAGCCGAAAGGCGAGTTGCGCGGCCATTTCCTCGCCGGTCGGCTCGTCGCCGTCGCTCTTTTGCGGAATCAGCAGCTTTGATTTCAAAAAGGCCAGCCACGCCGCCATCACCAGATAGTCGGCGGCAAGTTCAAGCCTCAGGCGGCGGGCCTTGTCGACGAATACAAGATATTGCTCGACCAGCGCCAACACCGAAATACGGGCCAGATCGACTTTCTGCGTGCGGGCCAGATGCAGCAGCAGATCCAGCGGTCCCTCGAAGCCGTCGATATCGATGACAAGGGCCGGCTCGCTGAGGCCACGTTCGGCTGCCTCGGCGTTTTCCCACAACCGGTCCATCGGCGCCTTTTCGCCAGCCGGCACATCCGCCAGCCTGTTGACCGCACCCGCCATCTAAACGGCTCCCTCAGCGTGAATTCCCTCAGGCATAGGCTGCAACCAGATCCCTGAACTCAACGCGCAATGCGTCCTCGTCGATGGCCTCCGCCTCGCTGAAAAGCGATATGACCGCCTGCGCCCGACTTTCGGATTTACCCTGCAATACCGGCGTGTTTGCGGCCACTTCCACCATTTCGCCCATCACGCCGTTGCAGTGGAGGATTACATCGCATCCGGCATCGAATATTGCACCGGTCTTTGTCGCGAAATCCCCAGAAAGCGCCTTCATCGACGTATCGTCCGACAACAGCAGCCCGTCAAATCCGATTTGCCGGCGGATCACCTCCTCAATGACGAGGTGTGAGGTGGTCGCCGGACAGTCCGGATCGATGGCGGCATAGACCACATGGGCCGTCATCGCCATCGGCACCGAGGCCATCGCCTTGAAGGGGACAAAATCCGTCGCACTCAAAACGTCCCGCGTTTCGTGAACAATTGGCAGTTCATGATGGGAATCGACGCTTGCGCGCCCGTGGCCGGGGATATGCTTGACGACCGGCAGCACACCGCCATCCATCAGCCCGGCAACAGCTTCCCGGCCAAGCTGCACAACGCCTTCCGGGTCCGTTGAGTAGGCCCGGTCTCCGATCACCTTATCGCCGCCCGAAATCGGAACATCGAGAACCGGCAGACAATCCACATTGATCCCGAAACGGGAAAGGTCCTGCGCGTGCAGCCGCGACATCAGCCATGCGGCGCGCAAGCCGGCCCGCACGTCATCGTTGTACAGTGCGCCGATACGCGATGGCGCCGGATAATCCGGAGCCAGTGGCGGCCGGATGCGCTGGACCCTGCCGCCCTCCTGGTCGATGAGGACTGGAGCGTCGGCCGTCCCGATGCAGTCGCGCAGATCGGCCACCAGGTCGCTGATCTGTGCGGCATCTGCCAGGTTGCGCGAAAAGAGAATAAAGCCCCATGGACGTTCGGCCCTGAAGAAGGCCCGTTCGTCATCCGATAGCGTTAATCCGCCGCATCCAAGGATCATCGCTTTTGATTCGTTCATGGAAGAATCATACACACGGGCCGTCAAATGCCCAGCCCCGGCACGGTTTCAGCCCGCAAAGACGCCGGTAGACCGGTCACGCCACCGGAACCGGCCATTCCTGGTTCGGGCTTGAGATTCGCCTATCGGGCGACGAAACAGCTGCCGCCGGCCGCCTTGTAGCGGTTGCACAAATTGGTGGCTTCCGCCTTGGTTCCAGCCGGGATTCGGACCCGGTAGAAAATGCCCCGGTTGGGAATATCCGCCCGCTGTATGCTCACCCCTCTGCCACCGATAATCGACGCATATCTGGCTGACAGGTTCCGGTAGGATTCCCGGGCACCCGCCTCTGAAGGCTGGGACGAAATCTGCATCACATACCCGCCGGGATTGCTGACTTGAGCGCTACCTGTCGAATTGCTGCGCTCGGCGGCGTTTTCGACCGCGGCCACCGGTTGTTGGGTGGGTCGCGAAGCCGGCACCGGTGCGGCGGCGACCGGCCGTGCGGTGTCAGTGGAAGCCACGGCCGCGGTGGTGACACTTTGGCCACCGGGCTTCGACCCCGGAACGGGGACGGTGCCGGTATCGCGCAGGTCATTCTCGATCGGAGGCAGGGCTTCGGGCGTCGCCGCGACCGTCGTTCCTTCATTGGTCGACGCCGAGGCCGCCTCGGTCGCGCCCGTGGTCGCCGTGCCGTTCACTGCCGTCGCATTGTCTGCACCGGTAGTATTGCCTGCCGGCGCGGTGCTGCTGGCGGGGGCCAGCGCCACGGTACCGATCTCGGTGGTTGATGCGGGCACTTGCGTTACCGTGGAGGCAGACGACGCTGCCGTGCCGGAGTCACTGTCCGAGCCGGCGCTCGTTCCGCTGTTCAGATCGGCAGCCGGAGGCGTTTCGCGGGCGACAATGGTCCCGTCGGGTTTGACCACGAGGGTACGCACCTTGCGCGGCGACATCGCGCTGGCCGCCGAGCCGCCTCCGTCTTCACTCTCGGTCTCCTGCGACGCTGCCAGCCGGTCCTCCGATTTCACGGCGACCGGCGGGGTTTCCCCGCGCCCTTCCAGTGGTAAGGTTTCGGGATCGAGCGTCCGCTGGATAACGTCAATGGGCTCTTCGGTCGTATTGACGAGATTCTGCTCAGGAGGCGTTTCAGACTCCGTCCCGGCCACCCTGTCATAAACCGCGAGATCCTGATTGGGGACGGTTTTGCCGCCCGGACTGTCGGGTTTGATTTTCACCGGTTCGTTGTCGGCGGCAATGACCCGCGGCCCATCGGCACCCGCATTGCCGCCAAGACTGCTGTTCCAAAGGTAGAATCCGGCGCCGCCGACAACCACGAAGCCGATAACGGCAAACGCTGCGATCATCCCTTTCTGATTGGAATGGTCACTGCCGGATTCGACGATCGCCTCATATTCCGGCACTGACAGATCGTCTTCGTCTATGGCGAATTCGTCGTCATGGTCCAGCGGCAGGTCGTCATAGTCTTCATAGGTCTCTTCCGGGAACGCCTCAAGGCCGTCCGGGTCGTGCGGCACGCCGTCCTCGGCTTCGTCCATGAGATCGAACCCATCGTCGATCCCGTCCAGCACATCATCCAGTTCGTCCTCGGGACCGGAAGAATAATGGGAGTGTGCGGCCTGCTCGCTGCCAGCCGGCGCACCGGATGCTTCGGAGGCGAGCACCTCGAGCTCTTCTTCCAGCGGCAAACCGAACTCGGCGCCGCCCGCCGGCGCCTGGGTCGTTTCATCCGGCTCGAAATGCGGGACGTCGAGATCGACCATCGGTTCGGGAACATCGTCGGAATCGGCTATCCCCGCCGGGTCGAACGGCATGTCAGCCGTGGAACCGGCGGCCTCAGTTGCTTCCGCCTCGACATCGATCATCTCCGCCAGGAGCAGATCATTGACATCAACGGCATCATCATCCACCGGCGCGACATCCGGCATCGTCGCCTCTGGCATGGTTGCTTCTGGCAGGGTCGCCTTGGGAATGGCCGCTTCGACATTTTCCTCAAAGGTGCGATATGCAGATGCCAGCTCTTCACTTTCCCGGATCGGTTGTGAGGGCGACGCCGGCCCGGGTCCACTTTCCTCCAGCGCCGAAAATGCCGCCTGGAGCTCATCTTCCAGACTGGCGGCCGGGCCGCCGGGCTTTGACGCGCCGGGCCAGGCGCTCCGCTCCGGGGTTACCGCTGTTTCCGCGGGAGCCTGCGGCGGCGGTGCGGCAGGCTTTGGGAGTTCGGATTCCGGCACCGCCGGACCAGCCGGCGGATCGAAGAAACTCGGCCCCGTCGCCAGCGGCGCATCGGATGCCGCGGGAGCCGTCTCGCGGCCCGTACCGAAGGTGGATTCAGGCAGAGCGGTCTGCTCGACCGGCGCGTCGGCTTGACCACCGACATCCCTTTCGAGTTCACGCAGCAGCTCAGCTTCAAGATTCAGCCCGGCATCCAGATCGTCATCGACCGGGGCGCTCGGCTCGGCGGCAGCCGGCGCGGCGTCCTTGTTCTTGTCTTCATCAAACCCGACGATTCGCGCAAGCTCGGCAAACGGATCATCGTCCTTTTGATCCGCTTCCGCTTGTCGGCGCGCGTTCGTATTCTGGTTGTCGGCCATACCGTTCACTCATATGCGTAGAGCATTAAAACATGCCAGTACAATGTGGGCAAAAGGTGACATCTAGCGCATCTCAAACGGTGCGTCGGTCCCGGTAATGGTCAATCCGGATTTCAACACCGATGCTACAGCCTTCACCAACCCGAGCCTGGCTAGGCTCAATTCTGGGTTTTTATGGTTAATAAAGCGTAACGCCTCGGAATCTTTACCTTTATTCCAGTGTGCATGGAACGCGCTGGCGACATCATAGAGATAAAAAGCGATTCTGTGCGGCTCACGGAACTTCGCCGATGCCTCGACGACCCGCGGAAATGCCGCCAGTTTGGCGACAAGCTGGATTTCGCTCTCATGCGTGACGCGATCGGCGACCTCTCGTGCCAGATCGACCGAATCAATACCGAGATCGGGAAACATTTCGCGCGCTTGCCGGAACACGGAATGACAGCGCGCATGAGCATATTGGACATAGAAGACCGGATTGTCCTTCGACTGCTCGGTCACCTTGGCGAAATCGAAATCCAGCGGCTCGGAGTTCTTGCGGTAGATCATCATGAACCGGACCGGGTCGCGTCCGACCTCGTCGACCAGGTCGCGCAGGGTCACGAAGTCCCCCGCCCGTTTCGACATGCGGACCGGCTCGCCGTCGCGATACAGCTTCACCAGCTGGCAAAGCAGGACCGTCAGTTTCGACTGCCCTTCCGAGACAGCCTTTGCAACGGCTTCCAGGCGCTTCACATAGCCGCCATGATCGGCACCGAGAACATAGATCATCTCGTCGAAGCCACGGGCGAATTTGTCACGGAAATAGGCCACATCCGCGGCAAAATAGGTGTAGGACCCGTCAGATTTGATCAGCGGCCGGTCCTGGTCGTCTCCGACGGCTGTCGATTTGAACAGCGTCTGCTCGCGATCTTCCCAATCCTCCGAGACCCGTCCCTTCGGCGGCGGCAGCTTGCCCCGGTAAACGTGGCCCTTGAAAGTCAGATCATTGATTGTCTCACGGATCAGCTTGCGGTTGTCGGCGTGTAGCTGACGCTCCGAGAAAAACACATCATGGACGATATTGAGCGCCCCCAGATCCTCACGGATCATCGCCATCATCGCATCGATGGAACGCTCCCTGACAACCGGCAGCCAGTCGTCTTCCTTCATGCCGCGCAGGGTTTCACCGAATTCCTCCGCCAGCGCCCTGCCCACCGGAACGAGATAGGAGCCCGGATAGAGGCCGGCCGGTATCTCGCCGATATCTTCGCCCAACGCCTGCCGGTAACGCAGATAGACGGACCGGGCCAGGGCATCGATCTGCACACCGGCGTCGTTGATATAGTATTCACGCGTGACCGCGTGCCCGGTGAAGTCCAGCAGATTGGCGATCGTGTCACCGACGACGGCGCCCCGGCAATGGCCGACATGCATAGGACCGGTCGGATTGGCCGAAACATATTCGACATTGACCTTCCGGCCGTCACCAAGATCACTGCGTCCGTACCGGTCGCCCGCCTCGATGATGCCCGCCAGGATCGTCTGCCAGTAGCCCGGCGACAGCTTCAGATTGATGAACCCGGGACCGGCGACTGTGACCGAATCGATATCGCTGTCGTTTTCAAGCACCCGTGCGATCTCTTCGGCCAGCGCCCGCGGCTTGAGCCCGACGGTCTTGGCCAGCACCATCGCGGCATTGGTCGACATGTCACCATGGCTGGCGTCGCGCGGCGGCTCGACGCCGACGCGCGCAAAACTGATTTCGGCAGCGTTTTCCTGAACGCATTTCAGGGTTTGAAGTGCGTTTACAACACGCTTCTCAAAGTCTTTGAAAAGATTCATATGTTCCATCCGGGACATACCGCCGACGACATCGTCCTGCGATGTCGGAGCGGCGACAGGTGGACGCTGCCTAGAGCGAGTTGTTCTTAGCTTGGCTCATTTGACCGAGGTGCTTTTGGTCTCTGGCGAGGCGGGTTGCCCGCCGTGGTGCCTCCCCACCACAAGGGCAGGCCAACGACGTCCAGGGGCCAAAAGCGCCCGGCCCGAAGGGTGACGGCAAATCGGCCCATCGGCTGCGTTGCGCCGCTTGCCCGATGCACCACATCGCGCTGCGCGCCGCGCCTTGCCGAGTGAACCGATTTGCTGCCATCAAATGATCCAATCTAAACACAACTCGCTCTAGACATCAGTCACGCAGCGGCCAGGTGTTCATCGCTTCCACCGCCGCGTCGAACGTGCTCAGCGTGCCCTGCGAGCCGAGACCGCGGGCGACGCTCGCCGCCACGGCCATCGCGAATTTCCCGCATTTGCGTACGTCCCAACCATGGGACAGCCCGACGATGATCCCGGCAGTGAAACTGTCGCCGCAGCCGGTCGTGTCGACCACGTCGATGCGATGCGCCGGCAAGGTGAACGGGTCGCCGTCGGCCGGATCGACATAGGCGCCGTCTCCCTCCAGTGTCAGGATCGCGTTCCCGACGCCGCGGGCCTTGAACCATCGCGCGACATCGGCGGGTTCGCGCATGCCGGCCATGGCCGCCGCCTCTTCGATCGACGGCACGAAATAGTCGATATAAGGCAGCAGCGGCTCCACCTTGGCGATCGTTTCGGGATTGGCGAGGATCAGATCGAAGACGGTCGTGCGTCCCAGTTCCCTGGCCCGCTTTAAAAGTTCAAGGGAGGGTGGCCCGTCAAACGCCTCCAGCAGCCCGGTGCCGCCGAGATGGATGATGTCGGCATCCAGCGCCGCGTCCATTGCCGCCCCGTCGAGCGAAAAGGTCGCGGCGGTTCCGGGCACAAAGAAGGCCGATCGCGCGCCGTCGCTGCTGATCGGCAGCATCGACATGGAGGTCTGTACGGAGGCGTGGCGGCTGACCTGGTCGGTGTTCAGTCCGAAGGCGCGCATCTTGTCGATCAGGAAATCGCCCATATCGTCGCGTCCGACTTGCGTGACGATCTGTCCGTCCAGTCCGAGGATCGCGCAATCGACCGCCGTCGCGCCGGCGGTGCCGGCAACGGTCATCAGCATCTCGTCGACAAATGTCGCACCGCCCTTCGGCGGCATCTCGTCGGCATGGCGGCACAGGACATCGAGAACCAGGAACCCGACGGCGCTGAATGCGTAGGTCGGCATGTTTGCTTACTCCTCTTGTGCGTCCGTCAGGCCGTAGCCGTTCTGCTTGCCGATGACATCCTGGATCTGCTTTTCGCTCAGCAGCGGCGGGTCCCCCAGTTGCAGGCATCCGTAATATTGCCGGGCGAGGGTCTCCAGTTCCACGGCCAGCCAGAAGGCCTGCTCGATGCTGCTCCCGGTCACGATCATGCCGTGATGGGCCAACAGGCAGGCCTTGCGGTCCTGTAACGCGTCCAGCGCGAGTTCGGACAGTCGCTCCGACCCGTAGATCGCATAGGGCGCGCAGCGGATATTCGGCCCGCCAAACACCGACAGCATGTAGTGGATCGGTGGGATCTCCCGCTCCATGATCGCCAGTGTCGTACAGTAGACCGGGTGGGCATGGACCACCGCATTGGTGTCCGTGCGGCTGCGTAGGATATCCCGGTGAAAGCGCCATTCCGACGATGGCTGCCAGTCGCCGTGGGGCGTACCGTCCAGTTCCAGATAGACAATATCGTGCGGATGGAGGCTCTCATAGGGCCGGCTGGTCGGCGAGATCAGCAGACCGTCGCCATGCCGGATACTGATGTTGCCCGACGTTCCCTGGTTGAGGCCGGACCGGTTCATCTTCACGCAATGGGCGATGATCGCCTCGCGCTTTTCAAGCTCCTGTGGGTCCACGCACCGATACTCCCTCTGCCCTCAGGCTGACCAAACGGCCTGAATGGCCAAATCATATTCTAGTAATTATCAGAACATATTTTTGACCCCTTGTCCATACCGGGCACGGCGTCGGCGCTCAGGCTCCGGACGCGTCGACGAGGCTGTCGAAGGTCGAAGCAGCGTCGGTGGAAAACCTCAGCGGTGCGACATTGGAGTTGAAAAAAGCTCTGTAGAATTCCAGCGGATTTCCGTCATGGTCGTAGGCGATGGACCGGATGTCCAGCATCGGCATACCGGCTTCGACTCCCATGCGTTTTGCCACCACGGCGCAAACGGCGGAACAGCGGATCGATCGATCGGCGCGCTGTGGGCGCAGCCCGTAATTCAGGCGGATCGTCTCGAAAATCGACCGGCCGGTGATGTCGAGATTTTCCATGCCCGGAACCCGGTGCCCCGGCAATGAGATCAGCGTATGGGTCAGCGGTTTGTGATCGACACTGTAAACTCTTAAGATTCTTAGTGTTTTCTGGTCCTCAAGCAACTTCAGGACACACCGCTCATCGGCGTCGGCCCTGAACAGGCCGAAGGTGTAGGTTCTTTCATCGACGGTGTGGCCCTTGACCGTCAGGTCCTCGAACACACCCGACGTGGTGGCCAGGAATCCGACATTGGGCGGTTGCGCGGCGACGAACACGCCGCGACGGGCCTCCTTGACGACGAGCCCTTCCGACGCCAGGCTCGCCAGCGCCGCGCGTATGACCGGCCGGGACAGGGAGAAGATGTCGCACAATCCCTGTTCCGACGGCAGCCGGGCGCCCTCGGCCAGCACCCCGGCACAAATCGCGTCTTCCATGCAGGTCTTGAGCTGCACCCAAAGCGGTATGGCCGAACCGCGGTCCACCCGGCATGTTTCTGCGAAGGCCGCAAAGGCCCGGGCGGCCCGGTTGTCGGCAACTTCAAAGGGCGGGCGGCCGCGCGTTTTGTGCGGAACGGACATGGCGATCTTGCTCCCGCGTCCGGTCATCACCGGAGCTGTTCACAGCGGCGCGCCAATGATCTCCTTTTCCGTCCTCCCCCAAGCGCACCGGACATATAATTCTGATACGTATCAAAAGTATGATAGGCCGATGACGGTGTCCGCGCAAGCGTCACGCAGAGCCGCCGGCCATGCCCGACCGATGGTCGTCAACGGCGCGCGACGTCCGCCGGCCGCTCCGGCCGTACTTCAGCCGTGCCCGGCATGCGTCTCCGTGTCCGCCAGTCCCAGCCGTTTCAATTGCTCGGCCGGATATCCTTCCTCGTCCAGGCAGGCCCGCAACATGGACAGCATCTGGTCGCGCCGGGCCGGCTCGCGGTCCCAGAGGTTTTCGGTCTGCCCGGGATCGGCCTTGCGGTTGAACAGGAAATTCTCCCGGGTGCGGGGGTCGATATTGATCGGCAGCTTCCACTGCGGATAGGGAATGGTCGGATCATAATAGTCCTGACCGACGGGCGGCGGCGGCATCGCGCCGACGCGACCGTCGACCGGGTTGTCGACGATCAGCGGCTGGGTGATCATGGTCGAATAGGCAAAAAGCGGTTCGCCTTCGACCGGTGACTTGAACAGAGTCCACTCGCCATCCGTGATGCACACGCCCTGGCCGAACGTTCCGTAGAGAATGGTGTCGCGCGGTGCGCTGGCGGCGCCGTCCAGGATCGGGAAAATGCTCTTCGAATGGCGGTTTTCCGGCGGCGGCGTCGCGCCCGCCGCTTCGATCACGGTGGCGAAGATGTCGACGGTCTGCGTCAACGCCGATGCCCGCCGGTCTGTCCCGCGATTGCGCGGGTCCCAGACGATCATCGGAATATTGGCGTGGCTGTCATAATGGGGATACTGCTTGCCGAAAACACCGCGCTGGCCGAGATCATGGCCGTGATCCGTGGTGAAGATGACCAGCGTATCATCCCACAGGTCCAGCGCATCGAGCCTGGTCATGAAATGGCCGAGCCAGGTATCGACCATCGTCGTCTTGCCGAGATATTGTGACTTGAGGAACGCCAGTTCCTCCGGCGTCGTTTGCGCCATGAATGCGTCGAGATCGTCATACATCTGATAGGGTGGCCAGATATTGAATTCGTCGGCGCTGCCGCTGTCGGTATACATCGAGGCATAGGGTTCGGGCACGTGGAATGGCTCGTGCACGTCGAAATTTTCCACCTGCAGAAAGAACGGGCCGCGATCGGCATATTTGTCCAGCCAGTCGGCGGCCGCGGAAAATGTCTTGGCCGGGAAGAAATCCTCCTCGCCCTTAAAATCCTTCACGTTCTCGTAATATTGACGCATGTGGTCCGGCGAACGGAACTCACACATCTTTTCGACCCATTTGGGACCCGGATCCTTGCTGCGCAGCGTCTGGAAGTCCGATTCATGGCCGCGGATGAATTCCGATGACATGAATGCCTGGATGTAGCCGTTCGCCGTCTCCTCCCAGTAATGATAGTGGTCGGTGACGATGGCCGTGTTGTAACCGGCCTTCTCCACCTCGCGCGGGAGGCGCGGATCGAACACCTCCAGCGGCCCCCACGGACGCCACATGAACTCCTTGCGGCCGGCGAAGATTTCGCGGCGCGCCGGCATACACGGCAGGCTGGCGATGAAATGATTGTCAAAGACGACTGATTTGGAAGCCAGGGCGTCGAGATTGGGTGTCCGGCAGACCGTCTCCGGATTGTAGATCCGGAGCGCTTCCTTGTTGAGGCTGTCCACGAGGATAAGAATGATGTTCATCGGATCTCCCTTATCCGGCGCTTTTGATGATTTGATACGCACCAGAATTAGACGTGGCGGGCGGCCGGTATTCGTGCCCCGCCGGGGCCAGAATCGAAAACCTCGACTTTCGATCTGGAAATTATCAGAATAAGACCAACCCGTATTAGGACTGGAAAACTCGTTTGACAAGTGATATATTCTGATGATACTCAGATGTCCAGAGGAGAAGCATGTGAGGTGAAAGGGTATCGCGACCCCGCAATACGGGGCGCGGACCGACAACTGGGAGGGTACTAGATGTCAAGCATGAAAACGAAGCCGGTCAGCCGTCGTTCGGTGCTGAAGGGAACGGCTGGCGCCGCCGCCGTCGGGCTGGCGGCTCCGAACTTCTTCATCGGCAAGGCGCATGCCGCCAATGAGAAAATCAAGGTCGGCATCATCCCGGCCTATTCCTTCGGCATGTACTGGCTGGTGCAGGACCAGGGTTTCGCGCCCGGTGTCGACATGGAGTTCAGTGTCTTCCCGTCCGGCCCACCGGCGATCGAAGCCATGGTCGGCGGGTCGGTCGATGTGATCACCGTCGGATCCGTTCCGCCGCTGGCCGCCATGTTCCGCAAGGTCGCCGATTTCCGCGAGATCTCGATCTGCGGCGACGCCAGTGGCCTGTTCACCGTGATCGGCGCGCCGGATGTCCGGACGCTGGCCGACCTGGAGGGGCGCAAGATCGCCGTGACCTCGGGTTCGAATTTCGATTTCTTCCTCGACGTGGCGCTGAAGGCCAACGGCCTGCAGGACATGCCGCTGACGCGGGTCAATATGGAGCCGATCGACGGTCAGGCAGCGCTGATCGCCGGGGCCGTGGATGCAACGGTGCCGCTGGCGACATCGAAGAAACTGATCTTCGATGCCCGTCCCGATGCCAGCATGGTCGTCGACGGCGCGCAGTTGCCGCTGGAATCGCGTCCCAGCATCATGGACGTGCTGATGACCACCCAGCAATATATGGATGCCAATCAGGACGCCCTGACCACCATCGTCGGCGCCTTCCACGACAAGTCGATCGGCATGCTGCGCAATGACAACAAAGCGGTGATGGACCGCATGGTCGAGTGGCAGTCCGGCATGGGCCGCGCCGGTGTGACGGTGGCGGACGTGGATCCGATCCTCAATGGCTACTTCTATTTCGACACGCAGGAAATCAAGGATGTCTACGCCAAGGGCATTCTCCACAAGGCCCTGACGGTCCAGTCCGAATTCCTGGTCGCCAACAAGCGCATCGGCGGCATGCCCGATATCGACGCCCTTGTCTCCGATCAGATTGTCAGCAGAATATAGGGCCGATGGAACCTTTCAAATCAAACCTGACGGGGCGCCTGGTTCTGGGCGCCCTGTCCGTCGCGACGGTATTCGCGGCCTATATCTGGGTCACGAACCTGCCGGACAATAATCCGTCCCTGCTGCCGCCGATTTCGGATATCGTCAAATCCTTCTACACGAACATCGTCAGCGGCAGCCTGTTCACGGCGCTGTGGGCGAGCCTGTTCCGCATCATACTGGGCTTTATTATCGGGACCAGCATGGCGCTGGTGCTGGGATGCCTGATCGGCTGGTACAAGGTCATGGAGTATCTCTTCGATCCGCTGATCGAGGCGGTGCGCCCGATCCCGCCGCTCGCCTATATTCCGATCATCATCATCTGGTTCGGGATCGAGGAGTTCAGCCGCGTCCTGATCATCACCATCGCCTGTTTCCTGGTCTGCATCGTCAATGTCATCGCCGGCATGAAAAACGTCCCGCAGGTCTATGTCGATGCGGCAGCGACGATGGGCGCGACCCGGTTTCAGATCTTTCGCACCGTCGCCATACCGGCGGCGACCCCCTTCATTTTCACCGGCCTGCGCATCGCGCTCGCCGCCGCCTGGACCACGCTGGTGGCCTCCGAGCTGATCGCGGCGCAGAACGGCCTGGGTTACCTCTTGCAGGAGGGGCGAAGATATTTCCTGACCGATCAGGTGATGATGATCATCGTCATTATCGGGTTCTGCGCCTTCATCATGGATCGGGCGTTCCGGACGGTTCAGGCCCGTTTGATGCAGTGGTCGGAGGCACGCGAATAATGCCCGAAATCATCGTCGACAAACTCACCCATACCTTCGGCAAGGGAACGCCGGGCGCCCTGACGGTGCTTGACGATATCAACCTTCAGTTCGAATCGGGCAGTTTCAACTCGATCGTCGGAACCTCGGGATGCGGCAAGTCAACGCTCCTGAAAATGATGGCCGGCCTGTTCACGCCCACCGACGGCCAGATGCTGCTCGACGGCGAGGAGATCAAGGGAACCAGCCGCCGGCGCGGCATGGTGTTCCAGCAGGACGCGGTGTTTCCCTGGATGTCGGTCTCGAGGAACATCTCCTACGGCCCGCGCCTGCGCGGCGCCGGCAAGAAGGAGCAGGCCGAGATCGAGGAGAAATGGGTCGACCTGGTCGGGCTGAAGGGCTTCGAGGACCGCTGGCCGCGCGAATTGTCGGGCGGCATGCGCAAACGCGTCGATATCGGCCGGGTCTATGCCAATGATCCGGAAGTCCTTTTGATGGACGAACCGTTCGGCGCGCTGGACGCCCAGACCAAGGAGCGGATGCAGGACGATCTGCAAAGCCTCTGGCAGGTGACGAAAAAGACCGTGATCTTCGTCACCCACGATCTGGAAGAGGCGATCTTCCTTTCCGACCGCATCATCGTCCTGTCGGCCCGCCCCGGCCGGGTGCACCATGTCGAGGACGTGGCGCTGCCGCGTCCGCGCACCGGCGAGATGCGCCTGACCGACGAGTTTCTGGATATCAAGCGGAAACTCTGGAAAATGCTGGAGCACTGACCGGGCCCGACCCGTGACGATACGGTCATGGACAAGCCCTTCATTGAACGTCAAAATGATCCGTGACGAAAACGGATCAAGCATCGGGCAGTGCGATTGGAACAGCAGATTTCGAACAGGCGAAAGACGGGACGTCCCAGCTTTGACAAGGCCGACGGCCTGGCCGCGGAGGTGTTCCGGCGGGAGGGCCAGCGGATCGTCCTGTCACGGGACGATGTGGCGCCGCTGTGGCAGCAACTCAGCAACCAGCTTGAAAACCTGATCTACAGCGGCAAGATCGCACCGCGATCGCGGATCCCGTCCGAACCGGCCCTGTGCGAAATCTTCAGCGTGTCGCGGCAGGTGGTGCGCAATGCCATCGGGGCGCTGGCCACCAAGGGCCTGGTCGTAAAGCTGCCGAGAAAGGGCATGTTCGTCGGCAACCCGCCGCGGGAGACCGATTGCGTCACATCCAATCTCAGCCTTTTTGAGGATATGGCGGCGCGCGGCGTACGGGTCTCGACCAAGACCTTTGAACTGATCCGCACGGCTCCCGACGACCGCGAAATGGAAGCGCTGGAACTAAGCCCCGACCAGGAGGTGGTGCGGATCGGCCGGGTATTCTGGATCGACGAGCGCCCCATCACCTGCACGCATATGTCGTTTCCGGCCGCCAAGGTGCAGGGGCTGGAGATGCTGGATATCGAGGGACGGTCCATATTCGGCCTGATCCGCGAGCGGTACGGCCGCCGGCCGCACCGCGCCGAACGCTGGTTCGCCGCCTCCATGCCCGACGAGGAAACCGTCACCCGGATGGAAGTATCACCGGAGGAACCGATGATCTGGATCGAGTCGATCGCCTATGAATCCGACGGAACGCCGCTGGAGTTCTACCGCGCCTATTACAATTCGAATACGGCGCGCATTCATGTTTCGGTGTCGGAATAGACACCACGCCGTGTGGTGAAGTCCGGTCACCCGGCTCCCGAACTCCCTTTCTCATGCGCGGCATAGGCGTCGGCATAGTCCGGGTTCCAGCGCGACAGCGCCGGGCGGTTTTCGATGATGTCGCCGGCCGCCCAGGCCACCCGCCGCCGGTCGAGTTCGGGTGTGACTTCATTGTCGGGGCACAGGATATAGAAATCGCCTTCCGCCAGGCGCCCCATCAGGTGGTCGACGGTCTGCTCGCTGGTCCAGGCGCCGGCCGGTTTTTCGGGAATGAACGCCGCGATCATGCCGGTATAGGCAAATCCCGGCACGAACAGATGCGCCGAAATAGGCGCACCGGCCTCCCGCAGATCGTGGGCCAGCGCCTCGGTCAGCACCTTCACGCCGGCCTTGGAGACATTGTAGCCGGGATTGCCGGGCGGCGTGGTGATGCCCTGTTTGGAGCCGGTGTTGATGACCATCGCCGGGCGGTCGGCCGCGATCATGCGCGGCAGGAAGGCATGCACGCCGTTCATCACGCCGAAAAGATTGACCTCGATGACCCGCCGCCAGTTCTCCGCCTTGTCCCAACTGCCGGTCGGCAGACCGATGCCGGCATTGTTCATCAGCACCGCCACTTCGCCAGCGGCAAAGGCGGTGTCGGCGAGGGCGGCAACGGCATGCGTATCGGTGACGTCGGTCGGAACCGACATCACTGTCGTGCCTTCGGCGGCAGCGGCGCGGACCTCTTCAAGCGCCTCTGCCAGGGCATCGCCCGGCAGGTCGGCCAGGATCACGCCGAGGCCGGCCTGTGCAAAGCGCAGCGCCGCGACGCGCCCAAGACCGCTCGCCGCACCGGTAACGACGGCGAGGCCGCCCTGATCGATTGCTTTCCTGTACATGTGCATTTCCTTTCATATCCGCGCTTTTGGCACTATCGACTATTGCGACATGGCGCCCGCGATCCGGAAATCAAATGACCGGAACAGCTTGCAACCACGCATCAGGTCTTGATCCGGTAGCCGGTCTTGAAAATCCACCAGACGATGACAAGGCAGATGGCCAGGAAAAGGGTGATCATCGTCACGCTGAGGCCGACGGCGACATCCGCCGTGCCGTAGAAGCTCCAGCGAAAACCGGAAATCAGATAGACGACCGGGTTGAACAGCGTCACCGTCTGCCAGAGTGGCGGCAGCATGGAAATCGAATAGAAACTGCCGCCGAGGAAGACCAGCGGCGTGATCACCAGCAGCGGCACCAGTTGCAGTTGCTCGAAATTCTGCGCCCAGATGCCGAGAATAAAGCCGAACAGGCTGAACGAAATGCAGGTCAGGACCAGAAAGACCAGCATCCAGAACGGGTGGGCGATCTGTAGATCGACAAAGAAGGCGGCGGTCAACAGGATGATCAGGCCGATGGCCAGCGCCTTGGTCGCCGCCGCGCCGACATAGCCCATGACAATCTCCAGAAAGGAGATCGGCGCCGACAGCAATTCGTAGATCGTACCGATGAATTTCGGAAAATAGATGCCGAAGGCGGCGTTGGACGTGGACTGCGTCAACACGGTCAGCATGATCAGGCCGGGGACGATGAAGGCGCCGTAATTGACGCCCTCGATCTGTTCGATGCGCGATCCGATGGCCGCGCCGAACACCACGAAATAGAGCGAGGTGGACAGAACAGGCGAGACAACGCTCTGCAGCAGGGTGCGAAAGGTCCGCGACATTTCGAAAACATAGATGGATTTGACGGCCTGAAGGTTCATGGACTTTCCTTGACGAGATCGACGAAGATCTGTTCGAGCGAGCTTTGCTGGGTCTGGACATCCCGGATACGGATGCCGGCCTTTCCGAGATCGTTGAGGAGCGCCGTGATGCCCGTGCGATCAGCCTGGGTGTCATAGGTATAGGTCAGGAACGATCCGTCTTCGGCGCGCTCGAGTTCATAGCCCGACAACCCGTCCGGCAGATCGTCGAGTGGCGCCTGCAGATCGATGCGCATATGCTTGCGGCCGAGCCTGCCCATCAGCGCCGCCTTGTCCTCGGCCAGCAGAAGCTCGCCATGGCTGATGATGCCGATGCGGTCGGCGATCGCCTCGGCCTCCTCGATATAATGGGTGGTGAGGATGATGGTGACGCCGTTCCTGCGCAGGTCACGCACCGTGTCCCACATCGTCTTGCGCAGTTCGACATCGACGCCGGCCGTCGGTTCGTCGAGAAACAGCACCCGCGGCTCGTGCGACAGCGCCTTGGCGATCAGCACACGCCGCCGCATGCCGCCGGAAAGCTGGTTGATGGCCGAATCCTTCTTGTCGAGCAGCGACAGCTTGCCGAGGACATCCTCGACCAATGGCCGGTTGGGTGGCTTGCCGAACAGGCCGCGCGAAAAACTGACGGTGCGGATGACCTTTTCAAAGGGCTCCAGCGTGATCTCCTGGGGAACCAGGCCGATCAACGCCCGGGTCTGGCGGTATTCCTCGACCACGTCGTGGCCGCCGACAGTCACCGTGCCGCTGGTTGGCGAAACGATCCCACATATGATCGAAATCAGCGTCGTCTTGCCGGCACCGTTGGGGCCGAGCAGCGCCAGGATCTCCCCCTCCTCGATATCCAGCGAAACATCGCGCAGCGCCTGATGCCCGCCCTCATAGGTCTTCGACAGATTGTTGATCGAAACGATCGGTGCCATGGATTGTCCTGTCATTGTCTCCGTTCAGGGTGCCGCGGCGGGCATGGAACTCTATTGCAAACCAATCCCGGCACACAAGAAGCGGTCACTCCCGCGTGTTTGTCCGTTCCGCCATGGGTTGGATTTTTCGGCCCCCGTCCGCGGCAACAGTCATGTCAGATTTCGGCCCGCAGCGGAAGTCAAAAGTGCGGCGCACCGCCCGCAGCCGACCGGCCGCCGCACGGGGGCCTTGAACCCGCCGGCTGGCACGGATAAATCTGCATCATGCTGTCTCATGCGCAAATCTGGTCGGCGATCGACCGGCTGGCGGACCGCAACGGCGTGTCTGTCTCCGGGCTGGCGCGCCGGGCCGGCCTCGATCCGACGGCTTTCAACAAGTCGAAGCGCAAGAGCGCCGACGGACGCCTTAGATGGCCGTCGACGGAATCGCTTTCCAGGATCCTCGAGGCCATGGACTGCTCGATGGACCGTTTCATGACACTCACGGAACCACCACTGTCGGGCAAAGGCGCAAAGCCGGGCGCGGGTTTGGCGGTGCCGCTGCTCGGTTTCGCCCAGGCCGGCGACGGCGGATATTTCGACGATGGCGGATATCCGGCCGGCTATGGCTGGGATGTCATCGAACTGCCGGCAGCCGGCGCCAGGCACGCCTATGCGCTGAAAGTCCAGGGCGATTCCATGCTGCCGCTCTATCGCGACGGGGACACGCTGATCGTCGAACCGGAGGCGCAGGTGCGCACCGGCGACCGGGTGGTGGTCAAGACCCGGCAGGGCGAGGTGCTCGCCAAGCGCCTGTGCCGCCAGACGCCGCAGACCGTGGAATTGCAGTCGCTCAATCCGGACCATCCCGACAGGACCCTCGACATCGGCGAGATCGAGTGGATTGCCCGCATCGCCTGGGCCAGTCAGTAGGCGTGCGGGATGCGCATTCCGTTCATCCTCCTGGCGCTGCTGGCCTTTTTGCTGATCCTCATCTTCCTGGCCGTGTTCGATGGCCGCGACGAGCGGTCGACCAGTCTTTCACAACCGCAGGCCGGACCGGCCGTTGAGGCGGAGACCCTAGAGGCCGCACTGCAACCGCCGCGGGCGATTTCCCCGGAGCGGTTTGCGCAGCCCTTCGCGCAAAATGCCGTCCGGCTTGAGCGCATCGCACCCCGCCAGCCGTTGACCCCGCCGAGGCCGATCACCCAGAAACGGACCCTGCTCTACCGGCCACTCGTTTCGGCTCCCGGTCTCATCACTTACACGCAGGGCGACTTGCAACTGGCCGGGATCACCGTGGTCGACCCGCTGGAGGTCTGTACCGACGAGACCGGCGACAACTGGCCGTGCGGCATTGTCGCCAGAACCGCCTTTCGCAATTTCCTGAGGGGGCGGGCCCTGTCATGCATCGTGCCGGAGGGATCGTGGGCGCAAACCGTGGTCAGCCAGTGTTTTGTCGGCACGCAGGACCCCGCGGCCTGGCTGGTGAGCCAGGGATGGGCCCGCGCCCGCGAAGGATCAGGCTATCTGGCCCTTCAGCACAGCGCCCGGCAGAACCAGAAAGGCATTTTCGGGTCCGACCCGCGAAAGACGCGAGGGACCCAGTATTGATCCGGACACCGTGCGTCAGGCCGCCAGGGTGCCGGCAAGAGCCTCACCGATGAGCGTACGGGTTTCGCCGATGCCGTAAAGTGCCACGAAGGAGCCGAAGCGCGGGCCGCGATCCTGGCCAAGCAGCACCTGATAGAGCATCTGGAAGAAGGCGACCGATACGCCCGGCCCGCCATCGGGCCTGGTCTTCTTGTGATCCTGATAGCGTTCAATGGCACGCGCCACATCGAGGATCGCATCCTGGATCACCGCGCCATCGGCACCGGCCGGTAGCGATGCCAGTTTCTCGTCAAGCGCGGCCAGCGCCTGCCGCTCGACATCGTCGGGCGCACGGAACACCTTGGTCGGCCTGACGAAATCGTTGAAGTAGCGGATCGCATAGCCGACCAGTTCATCGAGCTCCGGATGCGTCTGGCGGGTGACGCCGGGCGCATAGCGCGAGATGAAGCCCCACAACACATCACTGTTCTGGGCGTTGGACGCGCTGACCAGGTTGAGCAGCATGGCAAAAGGCACCGGATTGTCGATCGTCGGCGGATTGCCGTCATGCATGTGCCACACGGGATTGCCCAGCCGGTTTTTCCAGTCCTGACGCTGATAGGCCGACAGAAAGCTGAAATATTCGTCGACCGCCTTGGGAATCACGTCGAAATGCAGCTTCTTGGCGGTCTTCGGCTTCTGGAACATATAGAGACCGAGGCTCTCCGGCGACGCATAGGTCAGCCATTCGTCGATGGTCAGCCCGTTGCCCTTCGATTTCGAGATCTTCTGACCGTTCTCGTCAAGGAAGAGCTCATAATTGAAGCCCTCCGGCGGCCGGCCGCCGAGCACGCGGCAGATTTTCGACGCCAGCGTCACGCTGTCGATCAGATCCTTGCCGGCCATTTCATAGTCGACGCCGAGCGCATACCAGCGCAGGGCCCAGTCGGCCTTCCACTGACACTTGACCTGGCCGCCGGTGACGCCGGTTTCCACCGTTTCCCCGGTCTCGGGATCCTTATAGGAGATCGTGCCGGCAGCCGGATCGATGGCGGTGATTGCCACCTGCAACACCTTACCTGTCCGCTTGCAGATCGGCAGGAATGGCGAATAGGTCGCGCGTCTTTCCTCGCCGAGGGTCGGCAGGATGATCGCCATGACATCGTCATAAACCTCCAGCATCCGCCGCAGGGCATCGTCGAACCGGCCCCCGGTATAATATTCGGTGGACGAGGCGAATTCGTAATCGAAGCCGAACCGGTCGAGAAAGGCCCTTAGCCGGGCGTTGTTGGCGGCCGCAAAGGACGTGTATTCGTTGGAAAACGGATCCGGAATACGGCTGAGCGGCTTGCCCAGATGGGCCTGCATCATCTCCTGATTGGGTAGATTGTCCGGCACCTTGCGGAAGCCATCCATATCGTCGGAGAAACACAGGATCCTGGTCTTCACCGCATCGCGGGTCAGCACGCGATAGGCGTGGCGGACCATCGAGGTGCGGGCCACCTCGCCGAAGGTGCCGATATGCGGCAGACCGGACGGGCCGTAGCCGGTTTCGAACAGCACCACATCCGGCGTGCCGGTTTTCTCGTAGCGTTTGATCAGTTTTCGCGCCTCTTCGAACGGCCAGGCCTTTGCCTCAGCCGCTGCCGTTAGCATCTCGTCATCAAGATCGATCTCCAAAGGGCGCTGGTTGCTCATCGTCATACTTTCGAACGGTTTGGGTGCTTGCTGGGAGACGGCGGTTGGCGATTTGCCGCCCGCCGACCTCGCGGCGCGCGGAACCTATGCCGACCGCATCCGCAGGTCAATGTCGTATCCCACGGCAGCGGCGGCCAAAGGGACCGGACCACCGCATGCCGCGCCCGGAGCGACCCCGCGCTTGACCACGCCGCGGCATCGTTTTAGAGCGTGTCATGGCCCAATGGAAGAAGATGCAAAAGGACCTCGCATGACCTCCCCGATCACCATTCAGGACGCCCTCATTTATGTGATGGTCACCATGTCGACCGTGGACAAGACGATGACCGATGCCGAATTGGCGCAAATCGGAAACGTCACGCGGACATTGCCGATTTTCAAGGATTTCCAGGAGGAGCGGCTGGTCCGCGTGTCGCGCGATTGCGGTGCGATCCTGAGCGAGCCGGACGGCCTCGACACCGTGATGCTGATCGCCCATGACGCGCTGCCGCCGGGCCTCTACGACACCGCCTACTCGCTGGCCGTCGAGGTGGCCGCCGCCGACCTCCATGTCGAGCAGGAGGAACTGCGCCTGCTGCAGATCCTGCGCGACCGGCTCGGCCTCGACAAGCTGACCTGCGCGGCCATCGAGCGCGGCGCCATGGCCCGCTATCGAACGCACTGACCGACCATGCAGTTGTGGGGCCTGTCCGAACCGCTGATCCGCCTCCTTGCCTTTGCCGCCATCTTCATGTCGATGGCCGCCTTCGAGCTTCTGAGCCCGCGGCTCGAGCGTGACGAAATGCTCGGTGCGCTGAAAGCCCGGCGCTGGTTCACCAATCTCTCGATCCTGCTGCTGTCGTCGCTGGCGCTGCGGGTGATCTTTCCGCTGGCGGCGGTCGGAACCGCCCTGTGGGCTGCGGAAAGAGGCTACGGGCTGTTTCCCCTGCTCGATATACCACCCTGGATCGCCGGCATCCTGGCCTTCGTGATCCTCGATTTCGCGGTCTGGCTGGAACATGTGGTCAGCCACAAGATCCCGCTTTTGTGGCGCATCCACCGCATGCACCACGCCGATACCGGTTTCGACCTGACCACCGCATTGCGGTTCCATCCGCTGGAGATCGTGCTTTCGATGTTCTGGAAAGCGCTGATCATTCTGTGCCTCGGTCCGCCGGCGGTGGCTGTCCTGATCTTCGAAATCGTGCTCAACGGCACGGCGATGTTCAATCATTCCAACGCCAGACTGCCGATCGGCCTCGACCGCTGGCTGCGCCGGGTGCTGGTGACGCCCGATATGCACCGGGTCCACCATTCCAGCTACAAGGCGGAAACCAATTCCAATTACGGCTTCAACTTTCCGTTCTGGGATTACCTGTTCCGCACCTATTGCGCCCAGCCGGAGCGCGGCCACCACGGCATGGAAATCGGGCTCGAACACTATCGCGACAGCAAGCCGACGCGCCTTGGCTGGTCGCTCCTGCTGCCGTTCAAGAAACTCTAAATCGCCGAGCGTCGCATTCGGACTAAGCCGTCAACCAGCATTTGATGGTGGCAAAGCCGTTCATCATGTTTTGGGCAGGATCGTCATGCCAGCCGGCGACCTGGTTGGATGTGCCTTCCACCCAATTGGCGAACATCGGACACAGAAGGCCGCCGGTGTCGCGGACCATCAGGCCCATGTCCCGGTAGATCGCCCTGCGCCGGGCCTCATCGGTCTCGCTGCGGGCCTGAAGCACCTTGGCGTCGAATTCGGGATTGAAGAAGCGGGTGTCGTTCCAGTCGGCGCTGCTCAGATAGGCGGTCGAATACATGCCGTCCTGTGTCGGCCGTCCGCCCCAATAGGAGGTGCAGAATGGCTGCTTGTTCCAGACATCGGACCAGTATCCGTCATTCGGCTCGCGCTTGATTTCGATCGTGATGCCGGCGGCCGCAGCGGTCTGCTGGAACAACTGGCAGGCATCGACGGCGCCGGGAAACGCGGTGTCGGCGGTGCGCAGGACAATCGGCCCTTCATGGCCCGACGCGCGGTAATGTTCCGCCGCCTTGTCGGGATCATAGGTCCGCTGCTCGATATCGTCCGAGAACAGCGGATAGGCCGCGTTGATCGGCATATCATTGCCCAGCGACCCATGGCCGAACAGGATCTTGTCGACCATTTCCTCGCGGTCCATCGCATATTTCAGTGCCAGCCGCAGTTCATTGTTGTCGAACGGTGCAGTGTTGCAATGCATGAGGAAGGCATAGTGGCTGCGTCCGCCGGCCGAGTGGAGCGTCAGATCCGGTATGCGTTCGAACAGACCAGCCACTTTCGGCGGGATGCGGTTGATCATATGCGCCTGGCCGGACCGCAGCGCGGCCACGCGGGCGGTGTCGTCGGAAATGATCGTCATTTCAGCGGCGTCGACATGGCCGCGATCGTCGTCGAAATAGTCCGCAAATTTCTCGAAGGCGTATCGAACGCCATGATCCGCCTGAACGACTTTGTACGGGCCGGTGCCGATCCCCGCATCCGGTGCGTCCACGCCACCACCGGGCTGGATTATCAGGTGATAGTCGGACATGAGGTAGGGAAGGTCGGCATTTGCCTCTTTCAGGGTGACAATCACGTCATTGCCGCTCGCCTCGACCTTGTCGATACCACGAAGCAGCCCGAGCGCACCGGACTTCGACTCATCCCCCGCATGCCGCTGCAAGGTGGCGACGACATCGGATGGCGTCAATTTCGCACCATTGTGGAAAGGGACATCCCTGCGGATCGCGAACGTCCATACTTTCGCATCATCCGAACTGCGCACGTCGGTCGCCAGACGCATGACGAGCGACCCGTCCGCTGCGACCTCGACCAGCGTATCGCCGAAATGTTTGAGGACCATGAAGGCGGCCTCGTTCGATGCGAGCGCCGGGTCCAGGCTGTCCGTGGCCTGTCCGCCCGACATGGCGAGCAGCATGGTCCCGCCCTTCCTTGGACCGGCGGCCCTGGCCGTATCGGCAATGATCGTGTTGGCAAAGGCTGCGCTCACACCCAGCGCCCCGGCGCGCGCCAGGAAGTCACGGCGGTTCATCCCTCCCTTGAGGGTCTGCGCCGCAAGCCAATTCAGTTCGCTTTTCATGATATTCTCCTTATCGATTATTCCGCTGCCGCCGCACAATCGGCGGCATATCGCGGGACCCGGTCCTGCATGGTTTTCTCGAAGACGAGTTCACCGTTCTCGAAGGCTTCGAGCTTCTGTTTGAAGAAAAAATCCGTCTCATGACCCCACATCCGGGTGGTCACCACGGTCGACACCTTCCAGTCACCGCGTTCCAGTCCGCGGCTCCATTGGATTTCCACCTGTGCCGTCGCGGGATCGAACCGGTTGATTTCCCAGCGTTCCGAAAAAGCGCTTTCGGTGATCAGGCCGTTTTCGAGGTCTTCAAGGCGTCCGTGGTCGCCTGAAATGTCGAAAACAATCCGGCCATCGGCTTCGCGCCGGTCACGCCGACCGCTGTGTCCGCGCAAGATGCGACAGGGACGTTCGTCCATCGGCACCGGCCCGTCAAAAAAGATCTCGCCGCCCGTCTCCGATCGGCGCGGCAGCCGCAGTTCTCCGGCCACAAGCGTCAACACCGTATTGCGCCCCTCGGGCCAGCAATAGGGCCAGTAGCTGCTCGATATGGCGACTCTCAGGCGATGTCCGGCGGGCAGCCGATAGGCGACCTGGTCCAGCGCCACACAAACATCGTAATACCGGCCCGGTTCGAGATCCGTCGGGGCCTCAAATCCATCGCGATGGCGCAGGTTGAGCAGACCGATGCTGACGAAGGCCGACGTACCGTCGGGTCGCAGGTCGCACAGCCGCGCAACCAATTGCGCTGAAGGCGTGTCGGCCGCGACACGCAGGCTTAGTTGCGGTGCACCGACAATGTCCCAATCCTGCGTCAGCGGCATGGAGTCAAAGCAGGCCGACAGGGCATCGTCTTCGCTCTGGTCATCCGGCAGTTCGCCGGGGCCGAATCCAAAGGGGAAGTACTCGCCACTCCCGCCGCCGACGGCCAGATCCGGCGCAATGGAACGGTTGAACGGCGCCGGCATGCCAAGCGTTCCGTCGGCGAGCGCGAGAACCTCGCTGACGATGGCGTCGGAAGGCCCGCCGGGTTCCGCGACCCAGCGGCCCGGGCGGTGATCGAGGTTTCTGTCGGGCGGAACACTGTCCATGATGTAGACCCGATATCCGGGGTCCCGTTTGACACCGGTGTCGACACCTTTCAGCCAGCGGTCCCACCACCGCAGCGCTTCGTTGAGATAGTCGATCGAAGGGCCGATCGTGCTGATATGCGGATATTTGTGGTTCCAGGGGCCAGCGACGCCCCTGACCGGCGCTTGCAGATTGGAGACCAGTTGGGGGACCGTGTTTCGATATCCGTCATGCAGGCCGCCCATGGCCAGCACCGCCGCCCGGATCGCGCTGTAATCCTCGCAGACCGAACCGTGTTTCCAGTAGGTGTCGCGATCGGGGTGCCGCATCCACTCGCGCGCCAGGAATGGCGTGTTCTGCAACCGGGCCATCCAGAGTTCACGCCACCGGTCTCCCACCAGATGCGGATCAGGCGGCATGGAAAACCAGGACATCGCGACGGCGGCCCAGCCGATGTTCGCGCCGAGCTGAATGCCGCCCTTGTAGTGAATGTCATCGCCATAACGGTCCACACTGGAAGCAATGGTTATCACCGCCTTGAGGGGTTCCGGCGCGCGTGCCGCGATCTGCAAACTGTTGAAGCCGCCCCATGAAATGCCCTGCATGCCGACATTGCCGTCGCACCATTCCTGCGCAGCGATCCAGTTCACGACATCGACACCATCCTGCAGTTCCTGCTCGGAATATTCGTCGTCAAACAGACCCTCGCTATCGCCGCAACCGCGCCGGTCCACCCGCAGGCAGACATAGCCATGGCGGGCGAAATGGGCGTGCATGCCGTGATCACGCGCAGCGGTGCCGTCGGTCTTGCGATAGGGCAGGTATTCAAGGATCGCAGGAAGGGGGCCGCGCCTGTCGGCGGGCATCCAGACACGGGCGGACAAGCGGATGCCGTCCGGCAGCGTTATGCCCATATCCGGAATGATCCGCAGTTCCTGTGTTTCAATGACCGACAGTTTTTTCTTCCCGATGATACCGCGTCCCGGCGCCAATGGAGCGGCAGAACCGTCAATTTGCAATTTCGCGCTTTTACGCTTGTTTATGTACATTTGCGCGATACAGTGCATAGTCACGTAAACATCCCGCGGATTGCCGGCGATCCCATGTCGAATTTTTCGGAGAACCTACGCAGCCTTTGCCGGACGCAACGTTCCGTCTCGCATATCTGTCGCGAGATCGGCATGAACCGGCAGCAATTCGAGCGATATCTTCAAGGCAAATCGCTGCCGTCCAGCCACAACACCTATCGGATAAGCCAGTATTTCGGTGTCGATGAGCAGAGCCTTTTCATGCCGCCGGACAGGTTCGAATACGCGCACGCGGCCACGGGATCGAGTTTCGCCGTGCCGACCATGTTGGACAATCTGTTTCCGGGTGATCTGGGCGTGTTGCGAAACTATCTGGGCATCTATCATTCCCATTTCGTCAACCGGACCTGGCCGGACCGGGTACAGCGCGCCCTCTGCGTGGTCACCGAGGTCGATGGCAAAGTGCTGACACGCTATGTCGGGCGGGTGAAAGACCCGCACAGTTCACTCGTTTATCGTTCGAAGTTTCGCGGGATGATGTCGTTTCACGGAGACCGGCTGTTTCTGCTGGAGCGCGGCAACGCCGCCTCCGATGCGCTGGCCCAGACAATTCTCATGCCACCGGAGCGGCACCGGTCCACCTATGTGACCGGACTGGCAGTCATGGTGGCGTGGCGCCCGCACCGCACCCCGTTTTGTTCCCGCATGATCTGGAAACGACTGGCGGAGCAGGTCGATTACCGCGAAGCCCTTCGCATGTGCGGACTGGTGGATCCCAAGAGCCGCAGCCTGGATCCGGTGATCCGCAGTTTCTTTGCGGACACGTCGGTTTCGTTTCTCAGTCTGTAGGATTGCCCGGACAATCCCCGAGAACGCGCTCTCAGCTCAATAAAGCCCGTTCGGGAAATAGCGCAGATAGAGTTCCTTCATCCGGCCGTTCTTGCTGAGCGCCTGCAGAGCGTGGTCGAAGGCCAGGGCGAGATCGGGGCTGTCGCTGCGCACTGCGACAGCCAGGCCCTCGCCGAGATAGGCGGGCGCGAAATAGGGGCCATCGAAAAAGGCGCAGCAATCGTCGGCGCGGTTGCTGCCGAGCCAGAAGGAAAGCTGCACACCGTCGCCGAACACCGAGTCCACTTCGCCGGTTTTCAGGCCGTCGAACAGGAAATCGGCATTGTCATAGGTCACCGGTTTTATGTCCGGGAAATAGGACCGCAACAGCGCCTCATGGGCCGATTTCGACAGGACGCCGACGCGGCGCCCGGTCAGGGATTCAGCGCCCTCACCCGTCAGCGGCGTGGTTTTCAGCCGGATGAAGCGGGCCGGCAGCTTGAGAAAGGGGCGGGTGAACAGGAACTGATTGCGGTTTTCGCCGCTGACCGCCAGACCGGCGATGATCGCGTCTCCCTGGCCGCTGGCCATCGCGGCGGTCAGTTCATTCCACGGCAAAACCTGCAACTGGCATCTGTCGACGATCGCCAGTTCGTCGCAGATCGCCCGCGCCAGATCGACATGAAAGCCGGCCACGCGGTCACGCTGGTCGATGAAATTGAATGGCGGGAAATCGGCGGTCGTCAGGAAGCGGATCCGGTTGCGCGATGACAGATCGGGCATGGCGACCCGTTCGCGCGGGTCCCAGTAATTGGGGATCGCCACGGGCTGCTGCGCATCGGCGGTCGACAGCGCGCCCGGCAGCAGCGTCGCGATCACGACGAGGAAGATGCGGAAGAGAGGCGGCAGGGTCATGGGCGGTGTTCGTTCCGGAGCGCTCTGGTGTCGGTGTTCCTGCAGACAAAAGAGGCTGCGTCGGTCCACCCCATCCTTCAGGGTCTTAGCAGTTCTTGAGGCGGGATGTCATCGGCCCGGAGCCTTTCGTCACAACACGCCATGACCGCACGGCGATGGTGGCAGATGTCGATCTGTCGTGACATAGTTCGTTTGATGGTTCTGGTGATAAGAATGTCAGGCTGCAGCGGCACTGCCGCAAGGCGACAGCAGACCGGGGAGAAACCATGACAATAACGACACCGGCGGAATACACGGCGTTCACCGTGGAGGACATGCAGTCGATCGAGGATCCCGAGAAGCGGGCTCGCTGCGAGGCCAACGCCCTTGCCATGGGGCGGGAATTGCTGGTCGGCCGGGAGCGGTTTTCGGCCATGGGCGGGCTCTGCGCCCTGGCGCGCCAAATCAGGATAAGGGGAACAAGCATATGAAGATCGACGGCACGCTCTATCACTCCATCTGGCCGGAAGATGACGGCCGGACGGTCGGCATTATCGATCAGACCCGCCTGCCGCACAGTTTCGTCACGCGCCATCTCAGGACGCTCGACGATGCAGCCACCGCCATCAGCGACATGCAGGTCCGCGGCGCGCCGCTGATCGGCGCGACCGCCGCCTATGGTATGGCCATCGCGCTGCGCAAGGACCCTTCCGCGCAGATGATGAGCCATGCCTATGACGTTATGCATGCCACCCGCCCGACCGGTATGAACCTGAAATGGGCGCTTGACGAAACCGTTCAGACGATGCGGTCGCTGCCGGAAGACCAGCGCGCCGATGCCGCCTGGGCGCTGGCCGACGAAATCTGTCGACGCGACATCGAAACCAACCAGGCGATCGGCAGCCACGGTCTCGACCTGATCAAGGCCATTGCCGCGAAAAAAGGCCCCGGGGAGACGATCAACCTGCTGACCCATTGCAACGCCGGATGGCTGGCAACGGTCGATTGGGGCACGGCGACGTCGCCTATCTACCAGGCCCATGAGATCGGGCTGCCGGTCCATGTATGGGTGGACGAGACGCGCCCGCGCAACCAGGGCGCTTCGCTGACGGCCTGGGAACTGGGACGGCACGGCGTGCCCCACAGCCTCATTGTCGACAATACGGGCGGCCACCTGATGCAGCACGGCATGGTCGATCTGTGCATCGTCGGCACCGACCGGACAACGGCCAGCGGCGACGTCTGCAACAAGATCGGCACCTATCTGAAGGCGCTGGCAGCGCACGACAATGATGTGCCGTTTTATGTCGCCCTGCCCTCCTCGACCGTCGACTGGACCGTCGATGACGGCATTCGCGACGTGCCGATCGAACAGCGCGACGGCACGGAAGTGTCCTGGATTCCGGGAAAGGATGCCGAAGGCCGCGAGACAAGCGTCCTGATCTGTCCGGAATCGACGCCGGTGGTCAATTACGCCTTCGATGTCACGCCGGCGCGTCTGGTCACGGGCCTCATCACGGAACGGGGTGTGTGCGACGCCAGCAAGGCGGGGCTTGCCACACTCTTTCCGGAAAAAGTCACGGCCGCCTGAAATGCGCCGGCTGGAGCGGGTAGCGGGAATCGAACCCGCGCGTCAAGCTTGGGAAGCTTACAGGCTACCATTACATCATACCCGCCTGCCTGCGCACCGGCGCTGCAGGCTACAATGACGAGAAGATGAATTCTGTCAAGCGCGGCTTGACAGGCCGGAACCCGGTTGCCATGTGCAGGTCAATTGCCGTCCACCACGAAACGCCCATGAACGCCCTGAAATCCCTCATCGAAAACCGCAAGTTCGAATGGTTCATCACCATCATTATCGGCATCAACGCCATCACACTCGGGCTGGAGACCGTGCCGGCGGCGATGGAGCGCGCCGGTACGCTGCTCTATACGATGGACCGGGTGATCCTGTGGATCTTCGTCGCCGAGCTGGTGGCCAAGATGGCCGTCTACCGTCTGCAGTTCGTCAAGGACCCCTGGCGCATTTTCGATTTCCTCGTCGTCGGTATCGCCCTGCTGCCCACCACCGGGAGCCTTTCGGTGCTGCGGGCGCTGCGCATCCTGCGTGTGCTGCGACTGGTCAGCGTCGTGCCGTCGCTGCGCCGGGTCGTCGGCGGGTTGATCGCCGCCCTGCCCGGCATGGGTTCCATCGTGCTGTTGCTCGGGCTTGTGTTCTATGTCTTTTCGGTGATGGCGACGAAACTCTATGGCGCGGCCTTCCCGGACTGGTTCGGCTCGATCCCGGCATCGGCCTATTCGCTGTTCCAGATCATGACGCTGGAAAGCTGGTCGATGGGCATCGTGCGGCCGGTGATGGATGTTTACCCGATGGCCTGGGCATTCTTCGTGCCGTTCATCATCACGACATCCTTTACCGTGCTCAACCTCTTCATCGGCATCATCGTCTCGGCCATGCAGGCCGAGCACGAGGCGGAGGCCTCCGCCGACCGCGAGGCCCTGCAAAGCGAGCAGGAAATGATCCTTGGCGAGATCAAGGCATTGCGGGCCGATATTGCCGAACTGAAAAAAGAGCGGGTGGACTGAGCCCGATCAGGTCCGAAAATGTTTCGACAGCTTCAGGCCCTGGGCCTGGTAGTTGGACCCGAGATCGGTGCCGTAGAGGGCCCGGGGCCTTTCCTGCATGTGTTCATAGATCAGCCGTCCGACGATCTGGCCGTGTTCGAGAATGAACGGCACTTCGTGGCTGCGCACCTCCAGAACCGCCCGGCTGCCTGAGCCGCCAGCCGTCGAATGGCCGAAGCCCGGATCGAAGAACCCGGCATAGTGAACCCGGAATTCCCCGACCAGCGGATCGAAAGGCGTCATCTCGGCGGCATAGAGCGGCGGCACATGGACGGCCTCGCGCGACACCAGAATATAGAACTCGTCGGGATCGAGGATCAGCTCGGCCTTGCCGCGCCGCTCGATCGGCTCCCAGAAATCGAGAATATCGTGGGCGGCCTTGCGGTCGACATCGATCACCGATGTGTGGTGCTTGCCGCGATAGCCGGCTAGACC
Organism: Rhizobiaceae bacterium; assembly: GCA_028279875.1. Classification (GTDB taxonomy): domain Bacteria; phylum Pseudomonadota; class Alphaproteobacteria; order Rhizobiales; family Rhizobiaceae; genus Hoeflea_A. The sequence continues at coordinate 42,784 of JANQMU010000118.1, read as the reverse complement.
GTCCGGACCGCCCTCGAGATCGACCGACAGCGCAATGCCGCCGCCCGAGATGTTCGGCCGGTCCGAGGCGACCAGCACATCGCTCTTGTGCAGCGCCGCCAGTTCCGCCTCGTCGAGGCCGGCATATCCCTTTCGGAACCGGACCTGTGACAGGCGCGACCCGGTCCGCGCGACGATCGGAAAGGTGCGCGGGCTGACCTCAAGGAAGAGCGCGCCGCTATAGGCTTCCGGTATCTTGTCGAATTCCTGGGTGTTGTCGGCCATCACGCGGGTGAAGATGTCCAGCCGTCCCGTCGAGCTTTTCGGATTGGCCGATGCCGAGATTCCGCCCGGCAGGTCGAGGCTTTCCAGCAGCGGCACGATATAGACGCAGCCGGTTTCCAGAACCGCCCCCTGGCTCAGATCGATCTCGTGCAGCTTCAGGCGCTCGAGCTTGTCTGCCACAGTGTGGTCGAGCCCCGGCAGGAAACTGGCGCGCACCCGGAAGGCCTTCTGCCCGAGGCGCAGATCGAGGCTGGCGGGCTGGATCTGATCCGCATCCAGCGGCCGCGGCGCCGCAAGACGGCCGGCATCGAACAGCGCCGCGATCTCCCGGTCCGCCAGAATGCCCGCGCTACGCATGCCATCTCCCTGCCGCTGGTGATTTCAAAGAAGCAGGTAACAAATACAGGGCGGCGCGATTGACGCAAGGAAATCAGGCCTGTAAAGAGCCCTTATCCCGTGGTGATTTGGCCGACCGGCTTGCTGCCACGTTAAACAAGTCGCTAAAAGGTCGGGTGCAAACCGGCTAGCGGCTTCCGCGGCCGGTTTTTTGTTGGGTGAGTGACATATGACAGACAGTAAAGATGGCGGGCGCGCCGGCGAGGACGGAACGGCGAAGTGGCGTCCGGCGACGCAGATGGTGCATGGCGGCACGACCCGATCGCATCACGGCGAAACCTCCGAGGCGATGTATCTGACGCAGGGCTTCATCTATGACAGCGCGGAGGCCGCCGAAGCCCGTTTCAAGGGCGAGGATGACGGTTTCATCTATTCGCGCTACGCCAATCCGACGGTCGACATGTTCGAAAAACGCATGTGCGCCCTGGAGGGCGCCGAGGACGCAAGGGCGACCGCCTCCGGCATGGCAGCCGTCTCGGCATCGCTTCTGTGCGAAGCCAAAGCCGGCGACCATGTGGTCGCCGCGCGTGCGCTGTTCGGCTCCTGTCGCTGGGTGGTGGAAACGCTGATGCCGCGTTACGGGATCGAAACCACCCTGATCGACGGGACCGATCTCGACAACTGGCAAAGGGCCGTCCGGCCGAACACCACGGCCTTCTTCCTTGAAAGCCCGACCAATCCGACCCTCGAGGTCATCGATATCGAAGGCGTTGCGAAGATCGCCGATGCCGCCGGCGCCTGTCTGGTGGTCGACAATGTCTTTGCCACGCCGCTCTATCAAAAGCCGCTGCAGCTCGGCGCCCATGTCGTCGTCTATTCGGCGACCAAGCATATTGACGGCCAGGGCCGTTGCCTCGGCGGCGTTATCCTGTCCTCGAAGGACTGGATCGACGAAAAGCTGCACGATTATTACCGCCACACCGGGCCGTCCATGTCGCCCTTCAATGCCTGGACACTGCTCAAGGGCCTGGAAACCCTGCCGCTGCGGGTTCGCCAGCAAAGCGAGAGCGCGGCAAAAATCGCCGATTTCCTGTTTCAGCACGGATCGGTCAAACGGGTGATCTATCCCGGCCGGGCCGATCACCCGCAGGCCGACATCGTCGCCAAACAGATGAGTGGCGGCTCGACGCTGATCGCCTTCGAGATCGATGGCGGCAAGGCCGCGGCCTTTGCCTTCGAGAACGCCCTTCGCACGGTGCAGATCTCTAACAATCTGGGCGACGCCAAGAGCCTGATCACCCATCCGGCGACCACCACCCACAAGAACCTTTCGGAGGAAGCGCGGGCCGAACTCGGCATTACCGACGCGACGGTTCGCCTGTCGGTCGGTCTGGAAGACGTCAATGATCTGATCGATGATATCGATGCCGCCCTGGCGGTGATCTGACGAGAAGAGTGTTCCCGGACGGCGGGACTTGACTTTGTTCCTAATATGGGAAATTCTCCCGTATATGGAACAAAGCGAAACACTCGACTCCTCCCTTGACCAGCGCCTTGCTGATCGGCTTCGCCAATTGAGGACGGAACGCGGCTGGTCGCTGGACGCCCTGGCCGAAAACAGCGCGGTGAGCCGCGCCACGCTGTCGCGGCTGGAAAACGCCGAGGTCAGCCCGACCGCCCAGGTGCTGGGCAAGTTATGCGCCGCCTACGGGCTGACCCTGTCGCGGCTGATGCATCTGGTCGAGGATGATTTTGTACCGCTGATCCGGCGGGACCGGCAGCCCGTCTGGACCGACCCGGAAACCGGCTTCAGGCGACGTTCGGTGTCGCCGCCGGCCCGGGCCCTTCACGCCGAGGGGCTGGAATGCGAACTCAAACCGGATACCCGCATTGCTTATGCGCAGCCGCCGCAGCCCGGGCTGGAACATCATCTGCTGCTGGTCGACGGTTCGCTGACCGTGGACATCGGCGGTGCCGTCCACGTCATGGCGCCGGGCGACTGCCTGCGCTACCAGCTTCACGGGCCAAGCGCCTTCGCCACGCCGCCGCAATGCGGCGCCCGCTATATTCTTTTCGTTTGCGCGGGATGATGGCCGAACAACCGCACATATGTATCGAACCCTTGTCGGCCGAGGGCGCCGGGGCCCGGCTCGACGGGCTGGCGGCGCTGCTGCATGACTGTGTGAACGCCGGCGCCAGCGTCAATTTCGTGCTGCCCTACACGCTGCGGGACAGCGCGGCCTTCTGGCGCGTCAAGGTGGTTCCGCGCATCCGTGACGGCGGGTTGACGCTGCTGATCGCCCGGCGGGGCGAGCGGATTGTCGGGTCGGTGCAACTCGACTGCGAGACGCCGCCCAACCAGCCGCACCGGGCGGAAATCGCCAAACTGCTCGTCCATCCCGATTTCCGCCGCCGCGGGATCGCCCGCGCGCTGATGGCCGAAATCGAAAACCATGCCGGCCGGGCGGGACGCACGCTGATCACGCTGGACACACGCACCGGCGACAATGCCGAGCCGCTCTACACATCCCTCGGCTACACCACGGCGGGAATCATCCCGGGCTATTGCCTCGATCCGGTCGAGCCCCGGCTCGATGCGACGACGATCATGTACAAGGTGCTTTGAGCTGCAATTCAATTACGGTGACAGTTTACTTAATTCCGAAACGGAATTAAGTAAACTGTCACCGTAATTAATGTCACCGTAATTGCAGCGCTGGCCATTCGTCCGGGTCCGTGTAGACTCCGCCCTCCACTTAGGTGTGACGAGGCTGGACATGGACAAGACTGAGATGGTTGAACGGACGGCGAGCTGCCGCTGCGGACAACTCAAGGCGAAATGCGTCGGCGATCCGGTGCGGATTTCAGTGTGCCACTGCCTGGAGTGTCAAAAGAGAAGCGGAAGCGCATTCGCGACACAGGCACGCTGGCCGGAGGACAAGGTGACGATTTCCGGCGACTATGCCGTCTGGGAGCGCATTGCCGACAGCGGTCATCGCGCCACCTACCGGTTTTGTCCGAAATGCGGCTCGACGCTTGCCTATGTTATCGAAGGCTGGCCGGGCGTTGTCGCCATTCCGGTCGGCGCATTCTCGGACCCGGCATTTCCGGCGCCGCGTTTTTCCGTCTATGAGCATCGCAAACATGACTGGGTGGCGATATGCGGAGACGATGTCGAACATTCTTCGGACCCGGGCATCGCATTCACCCAGGGCGTCCTTCGCAATCCAACGGTGGAATGACGGCAGACAGGTTCGGGTCGTGGTATCCGGGTTCGTAGAGGGCTGGCTGCCAGCCGGTCGATGCGCTTCAGCGCGGGGTCCAGCCCATGCCCATATAGCCCGAGCACGCATCCAGTTCCCCGAGCATCTTCGCCAAGCGCTTTTGCTTGGTCTCGTCCCGCTTGGCGCTGTTGATCCACCACAGATAGTCGTTGCGCTGATAGGCGGGACGTTCCCGGTAGCGCTCGATGAGGCTCCGCTTTTCAAGCGCCTGCCTGACAAAATCCGGCATGGGCTGGCGGGGACGTTTCAAGCCGGGCATTGCATTGCTTCCTTCCATACGGACTGCGCCGCAGCGACCCCACTGGCGCCAATCCACTTGCGCTGCTGATTTTCCACCATGCTCCTCGGAGAATGACGGTGCGTTGAGACAGTGTATCTGAAATTTGCGATTATCGTCGATGTCCTTTGCGACAATGCAAGCGCGAAAACCACTGTCTCCTGCCACTATTTGGCACCAGAGTTACGATGGGCATCGGGCACCCAGTCCTCGGCCGCGCGGTTCCAGAACTTGTTGGGATTGTCTTCATCCATGCCGGACCGATGAAGCGTCCGCAGTGTTGGGCGGATCATGACAACGGGTTCCTCATAGGGATGTTGCGCATAGATCGCTTCGACGACGTCGCGAATGTCGCTTTCATTGGCAACGAAAAATGACAATTCCACGCAAGGCACTTCCAGGATCGCATCGGTCGCGGCATTTCGCCCGCCCGGCAGCGACCGGAACCGCTGAAGCCCGATCTCCGTCTGAAAAGACACGCGATCGTAATCGCCATAGCGAAGCGATTGCCTTGGATAAATGGCCTCAAGCACCGGCTCGGCATGGGGTTCCGGAACCTGAACGGCGATTTCAAATCCGGACTGGACGTCGAAGCGGTCGGAGCTGATTTGCACTGTCATCTGCATGGCCTTTCTTCCACCGCACCAAATCGCATCGGGTCGGCCGCTGCCATCGAATCCATTCGGTCTCCGCCAAAGTCTATGCCGGGTCACCTGGTGCAAGGAGTGCCGATTTCGCGATGCCGAAATGCCGTTCGAAGGCCGCAAAGCCTTTCTCTTCGATGTGCAGGGCGCGACCGGTGCGGGGTCTGCTCAGCCACTTCCGTGCAAGGGCGTTGTCGAGAATCGCGGTGCCAAGCGGTCCGGACAGGTGCCGGCGCCGTTCCGACCAGTCAAGGCAGCATTTTGCGGCGGGAGGCGCCGCTTCTGCCGAAACGAGTTCGATTTCGACCAGCTTTTCGCAGCCGACCTGCGTCAGGCGCACGCCGCTGTCGGTTTCACGGATGCAGCCGGCGGATATGAGGCTTTCGGCGATCAAAACACCAAGTCGCCCGGCAATGTGATTGTAGCAGGACCGCGCCAGCAGTTCCGGCGCCTGCCGGCGTTTGCTTCCCCGATAAAGATGGTCGGTCGGCGACAGCCAGGACATGCGTTCAAGAACCTCTCCGACCTCATCGGAGGCAATCCGATAGTAAACGAAGCGCCCGCTCCTCTGCGCACAGATCATGCCGGCATCCAGAAGCCTGGACAGGTGATCACTCGCCGTGTTGGGCGCGACCCCGGCGACCGATGCCAGTTCCTTGCCGGTGTGGGACCGGCCATCCATCAGCTCGCACACTATGCGGGCCCTGCTTGGATCGGCGAGGGCGGCGCCGATGATATCGAGTCTTGGTTCGAACGGCATGCCCCGTCTTTAGCTGAAATTCCTGCACTGCGACACCTGGGTCAGTTCGGTGTTCGCCGATGCGTCACAGCAATTCCGGCAATGCCTGTATGAACCCAATTTCGATTGGCATTTCCTTTCGCCAATCGCTAGGGTAGCGCTGTTTATTGCTCCCTGATTTACAAATTCATTTCTGGCAAATTGAGATTGACTCGTGAGATGCCCTACCAGAGCGCCAGTCTGTCGCCGGTTCAAGCCGGTTTTTCTGGTCCTGATTGCGGCTCTGGCCGGATGCAGTTCCGGCGGTTCGGAAAACGCGTCCGGTGAATCGGCGGTCTTCAGCCTGCTGACGGCCGGCGACGGAACGACAAGCTATGTGACGGAGTTCAACGAGGCCAGCGCCCAGGCCATCCGCGATTTGCCCGAGTTCAAGGCTCAGGGAGGCAGTCTCCTCATCACGCTTTCCACGGGCGAGACCTATGTCACGCACAACAACACGTTCTCGGTCATCAACGTTGAATATGCGCATTCGGTGGGGTTGTCCGGCAGCAACCAGCTGATTGCGCTGATCGACAGCGGCTTTCGAACCACGCATCAGGAATTGGCCGGCAAAACCATCTGGACCTATGGGACGTTTCCCGCTTCCTATGAAGATCACGGAACCGGGGTCGCCGCCGTTGCTGCCGGAAAGAACGACGATGCCGGAATGATGGGCGTTGCTCCCGACGCTTCGCTGCATTTTTCGCCGCTGTCGGCGACGCTGCCGGGGTTCGCTGCGGCGACGGATGACGCGAAGAGCAAGGGCGCCGTCGTCCAGAACAATTCCTGGGGCTATGTCTATTCAACTGACCAATCGACGATCACCGTGGCGGATATCAATGCGAGCTCGGCGTCGTCATTGGCCGGAAAACTGGCAGATGTCGTGGGTTTCACCGCCGGGGACTGGGCCGGCTATCTCTCGGCGCTCGAGCGGTTTTCAACCAGCGGCGTCATTGTTTTTTCGGCATCGAATACCGCCGCCGACACCAGCGCCGGCGTGATGGCCGGCCTGCCAACGCTGCAACCCTCATTGCTGGGCTCATGGATTACGGCCATCAATGCGATTGCTGGATATGATTCGGGCGGCACGTTGAACGGCGCCACGCGCCTGTCCGCGCCATGCCTGGAAGCCGCGCCTTACTGTCTTGCGGCGGAGGGCGTTGTGCAGACCGCCACCGATACGAGCGACAGTTCCTATGGCTATGCGGCAGGCACGTCCTATGCCGCACCGCAGGTGTCGGGTGCGGTCGCGCTGCTCGCCGAGGCGTTTCCGAACCTGCAGCCATCCGAGATCGTCGACCGCCTACTGGCGTCGGCCAACAACTCCTTTTTCACCGAGATCGACGGCGTCGTCGACTTCGGCAATGATGTGACCCACAGCTACAATGAAGAGTTCGGCCACGGGTTTGTGGACCTCAAGGCCGCGCTCCTGCCGATCGGCAGTCTGGGCGTTGCGACGACAAGTGCGGCGACCGGGCCGACCGTGCCGGTCTCGCAGGTCGCCATGCAGCCGGGCACCGCGCAGGGCGGTGCGGTGGAGGATGCGCTTGCCGGCTACAAGCTGGCCCTGTTCGATGCGCTTGGCACCGATTTTTATGCGCCGGCCGATATCCTCGTGTCCGACGAGGAGCAGGATGATCTGGACGAAAGGCTGGACCGGTTTGTCCGCGGCGCCGGAAACCAGATCCGCCACAGCCCCGGCAGCTTCGGTTTTTCGTCCGAAGGCACCGGACAGCCGAACGCCGACAGCTCACTTGTCTTTGGATGGGCCGAGAGCGTCGGCTCCGAATTCGGGAGGAATCCCGCTGCATCGCCGCTGTTCGCCGATCCGTCATCGCTGCTCGGCCTGGCGCCGGATGCCCGCGCCTTCGGGACCGGCCGGCTTGTATCAGGCGGCAGCTTCGGCTTTTTCGGTTTTGCCGACATGGCCGGCGAAGACGGACAAACGGTCGGTTTCGGTGCGTCGCGCGCCTACCGGATCGACTCCGGCCCGACGCTGACCTTGGGGTTTACCGGGATGACGGAAACGGGCTCGTTCCTGGGGCTGACGCTGGCCGACGAAAGCACCTTCAATACCGCAACCATGGCGTTCAACTCCGGTGTTTCCATGCCGCTCGGCGGTTTTGAAGTGTTCGCGACATCCGAGTTCGGACTGTCGAAAACAAGTGGTGCCGGGCTGATGACGTCGGTCGAACCGGCCCTGTTCAGCGGGTTTGCGGTCGGATCGAGGGTGAAAGGTCTGTTCAATCGTCGCGATACGCTGACATTTTCCGTTCAGCAGCCCTTGCGCATCGAAACGGGACAGGCGAGCCTGCGCCTGCCCGTCGGTCGCACTGGCGACGGGCAGGTTCTGTTCGACACGGTGCCCGTCGCGTTGGAGCCCGAGGCGCGGCAGATGGATTTCGGCCTCGATTACACCACAACCCTGTCACCGCTGACCGACATTCGGCTTGGCGTTGCGCTTTCCCTCAATGAAAATCACACATCCGGACAGACCGGCGGCAGCATGATGGCGGCCATGGTTCACCGTTTTTGAACGCAGGCTTGCCGGCGCCGGTCGTGACCGGTTCAGGAGCGGTTCGCGGTCGTCGGGTCGATGGTCGACCGGACGCCGGTGATCCTGGTTGCCGGAAAGCCGCTGATCGTCGCGTGCTTGCGGATCACGGCTTCGTCGCTGGCGAGATAGACGCAAAATGTCTTGTTGTCCGCAACGTAGCTCTCAACCCATTGGATATCCGGCCCCAATTCCCTTAGAACCGCATTCGATTTCGCCGACGCGTCGCGCAGCTGTTGACGCTCGAGCGTTCCGATTTCGGGAATATCCCGCTCGATGATGAATTTGCGCAGTGACATGGTGATCTCTCCTTTTTGCGCTGGGTGGACAATTATGGTGACGAGTTTATTTCGGTGTTTTTACGGTGACAGTTTACTTAATTCCGTTTCACGGAATTAAGTAAACTGTCACCGTAAAAAGTCTACACACGGGAATCATCGCGCGGCTTGGTTCCCCTGCAAACGACAAATTCTCCTGGAATCCGGTATCCCCGGGATGTGCGGTAGCGGGCGATCGACGCCAGATATTCGGCATGGGCCGCGGCCCGGGTCGATGCGTCGAACCGGTTGTAGGCGAGCGCCACGGGTCCGCCGACGAAGGCTGCCTCGAGCGCGCTGTCGGCATCGGGATAGGGCAGCGTGCAGGACAGCCGTGTCGTCCGGATGCCGGTGAATCCGGCTTCCTGCAGCAATTGCGGCAGGGTCGATCCGGTTCCCAGACGAAAGAACAGCGGGCAGACCGACGATTTCACACGCGCATCGACGATCGGGAAGATGTCGGCCCAGCCGCATTTGGATCGCTCGCCCCAAACGGCAACGACGGCCCGGCCTCCCGGCCTCAGCACCCGCAGGGACTCGGCGGCCGAGCGGTCCGGATCCGGCATATACATCAGACCGAGAGCACAGGTGACCAGATCGACACTGCCATCGGCCACTGTCGGCACATGTTCGGCGTCGGCCCGAAACGCCTGCAGATTGCCGAGGCCCTGCGCCACGGCATTGCGCTGGACTGCCGCCACCATTTCGTCCGACAGGTCGGTTGCGGTGACATGACCGCCCGGCCCGACAGCAGCACAGAGCGGAAGGCTGATCAATCCGGTGCCGCAGGCAAGGTCGAGAGCCCGTTCTCCGGGACGGGCGGCGGCCAGGCGCAGCGTTTCAGCATGGGCATCGGCAAGACTGTTTTTCCAACCGGGTTCATAGGCATCCGCCGCCCTGTCCCAGCCATAACGCTGCACGCGTCTTTGCATTCTGGCGTCCATCAGGTCTCTCCGCCGGCCTCGCCGGGAGTTTCGGCAAAAACCACCCGGTGTCTGACACTCTGGGGATTGAGGAACACATCCATCAGCGGGCTGAACTTGAGCGCCGTTTCAATCGCCTCGAGAACGCGCTGGCGCGGCGCCGGCGATTGCACCGTGATGGTCATCCTTATGGCTTCGAATCCCGGCACGATCTCTTCATCGACCCCCAACTGGCCGCGAGCGTCGACATCGGTCTCCAGGACCACCTCCAACCCGTCGATCTGCATATCCCGCTGGGCGGCCCATTGCTTGATGCCGATGGCCACGCAGCCGCTCATGGCCGAACGCAGCGCCATGCTCGGCGACGGTCCTGCATTGTTGCCGCCAAGGGCACGGCCAACATCGAGCAGGATTTCGTGGCCTGCTTCCGCAATGCGGCAGCTTGTGCCTGTTCCAAGCTTTGCCACATTGGTGTAGACACGCTGGCCGCGTTCCGGCCGTAGCGTCACCGTGCGCTCGGCCCGTTGCAGTGCCGTCTTGATCAATTCCACGTCCGACATGGGGATCTCCTGATTTCTCGTCAGGCGGCCTGGCTGGCACGCCCGTCCAGATGGGCTCGCAGATGCGATGACAATTCCGCCGCGTCATGTCCGACACCTGAAATCTGGTGCGACTGGCGGCGCCGGAGGATCGGCAGGCCCAGAACGTAGAGGCCGGGCGCGTCGACGACGCCGCCATGATGGCGCAGACGTCCGCGGCGATCGAAGACCGGCACGTCCAGCCATGAAAAATCCGGCCGAAAACCCGTCGCCCAGAGGATGGACCGAATGCCGCCATCGACGAGGCTGCGACTCAGCCGCGGCGTGACCGGCAATCTGGTCGGCGCCGGCCGCGGCGTCGCCGGCAGTTGTGAATCGAGATCCCATTCGGTGATCCAGGCATCGATCGCATCCAGCAGACGATGCATCTTCAGGTCGGCCGATGCGCACAGATGGCGCAGGCCGCCGGAAAACAGCGCCTGTCCGTCGCGAATTGCCGCGATGCGTCCGACGATCTCGACGCCGCATTCCTGCAGCGCATTGAGGTCGACCGGATCGGGGCCGCCGATCAATTGCGGCGAAGGCAGCCGGCGGGCCCGTTCCAGGTCGTCCACCGCGTCGAACCGTTCATTGGCGAGGCCGATTGCATGCAGCCACCATTCGATATCGTGGCCGCGATAGGTGCGCGGCAGGCGGATATGTCCGCCGATAGACAATGTGACCTGCCGACCGGAAGCCTGCAGTTCGCGGGCCAGCTGCACCCCGGTCGCGGCGGCACCGACGACCAGAACGCCGCCTTCGGGCAAATCACCGGGCCTTTTGTATTCGTTCGGTGTCGTCTGATGCACCGTGCCGGGCACGGCGCTGCGCAATGCCGGAACAACCGGTTGCACAAACGCCCCCGTCGCCAGCACCACGGTGCGGCTGTGCAGCGGGCCCTGGCTGGTCTCGAGCTTGTAGCCATTGTCGCTCCGGCAAACCCGATGCACCTGCGTTGCGCTGTAAATCAGAGCACTGGTGCGGTGTGCGTAGCCCTCCAGACGGGTGACCAGCTCGGCAACATCCATATAGCCGTCCGGGTCGGGTCCCTGATATTCGTCGCCGAGCAGGCAGTTGGCCCAGTTGGGGGTCAACAGCCGCAGGCTGTCCCAGCGCTGCGTTCGCCACGTGTCGGCAATCGCGCCGCGGTCGACCAGGACATGGTCGACCCCGCGCTGCATGAGTTGTCGGCTCATCGCCAGGCCCGACTGGCCGGCGCCGATGATGATGGTCGAGACCGGCTTCATATCCTCAATGTCCTGTCGTTGCTCGGCGACCGGTCTTGCATCGGCGCCTCGTCCGCGTTCCGTGCGGCTCTATCATCCAGACAACCGGCGACGGCGATATGGGGTCGGGAGAGCCCGATATCCCGCAGCGTGTGATCGTTGAGGCTGCGCAGCTTTTCGGCTGTCAGGCGCCTGGCCCGCACGACGAAAAACTGACGAAGGAGCGTGAGAAATCGGGTTGCGAAGCCCAGATGCCGGACCGTTACAAGGGTCTGTTTCCTCTGTGTTGCGGTATGCATTGTTCTTTCCTTTGATGATGTTGCGCCGCCGGTAATGCGGGCGCCGGCTGTTTGCGCCGGCGCCCGCGTCCGAACGGCGTGTCGCTTCAGGCGACCGTCACATGGACGTTGGTTGGATTGGTGATGACGTCGAAGACGGCCGAGCGTTTCTGTGACTGTGCGACCAGTGCCGCGATGTCCTCTTTGCTGGCGTCGGCGTCGATCTCGAAACGGACGCGAATGTCGCTGTAGCCGTTGCGGACATCGGCATCGATGCCGAGGATGCCGTAGAGATCCATATCGCCCTCGACAATCGCCGCGACTCTCTTCAGCTGGACCCCGCGATTCTGCGCCACCGCGGCAACGCCGGCGGTCAGGCAACTTGCGAGAGCGGACAGTGCGATTTCGGCCGGTGTCGCGGCCATATCGGCGGCGGCGAACTGTTCGGGATGATCAGCCTCGATAACGTGCGACGATTTGCGCTGCTGCTCTTCGCCAAGGCCGAAGAAGCCGGACACCGTGCTGCGGCTGTGTGTGCCGTCGATCCACTCGCAGCGGGCGCGCCATTTGAACTGTGCGGCTTCCGGCGCCGTTTCGAGCGTCTCTCTGGCGCCCAGCAGCGCTTCGACATTGACGCCGTTATTGACGGTGTTGCTGTGTGTCTGTGTCATGTTTCAGTCTCCTGTTGATAATCAGTCGGTCGGGCGAACGATCCGCTCGACCCGTGGCCCCATGTACGGAGCGCAGGCCTCGGAAACCTGAGGGAATTCATAAGAAGTTCTGAATGTTGCCTGCGGACGGGACGTTCCAGAGAATCGGGCGATGCTCAGTCGAAGCGCAGATTTCTCATCAGGCGCTGGTAGCGCCGCTCGTGGCGCAGGGGAGCGATCGTCGGATTGAAACACAACCAGCCGGCATTGCGATGACCTTCGTCAACCAGGCGTTCCAACTCATCGAGAGCGTGGCGCGTTTCGCCGAGTGTAGTCAGCGCGGTGACCGCGTAAAACTGCAGCGCCGAGCGATCGCGGCTGCGCGCGGTGATCGACTGAAACGCTCCGTCACCCTGGCCGCACAACGCCAGAAGAGCGCATTCGGCTGCGCGACCGCGCGGCTCCTCCGGGTTTTCGGCGAGGCGCAGCGCCAGTCGCATGGCCCCCGCCCTGCCCATGGATTGTCCAAGTTCGGTGTCGCCCATCGCGTTGCGAAAGGACGCGGCGAGGATAAACGACCGGTAGTCATCCGGCTGCAGCACGGTACAGCGTTCTGCCGCGAGGCTGGCAGAGCGGCAAGCGCCGAAGGCGGCGAACATCAAACTGCACAGATACCAGGCTTCTCCATTGTTCGGATCCAGCGCGAGGGCCTTTTCAAAAGCTCTTCTGGCGCCGCGCCCGTCATGGCGCGTCGTCAGGGCAAGGCCCAGGGCCAGATGGTTTGTCGCCAGCCCCGGGCGATGATTTACGGCCTCGTCGGCCAGGGCAACGGCCTGATCGCACGCCGCTGCATCGCCGGCGCAGAACAGCGCCCGGAAGGCGAGCACCAAGGTGTATTCCGCCCGTGTCGCTGCACAGTGCGGCGCCATGCGGGTGGCCTCTTCCATGATCTCGCCGGCCCTGTGGATGTCATGCCAATCGCCGAAACGGCTCAGCCTCCGGGCTTCGACACACTGGAGATAGGCCTCGAGGCTGAATTCGCAATCCGCATCGACACGACCGCCGCTCGCCGGGGCCGGCGCGAGGGACACTTCGGATTTTGCCGCCATCCGATATCCGGTCCGGGGGATGGTCTCGATCAGATCGCGGTTGCTGAAACAGCGCCGTATCTCGGCGATCGCGGTGGTGACGGACTCCTCGCCGACCGTGACGCCGTGCCACACGGTATCCAGTAGTTCCTGCCGTGTGACGACCTCACCGTCGGCGCGCACCAGCATGAGCAGCGATTCCAGGGCCCGCGGCGACAGCCGGCGTTTTCGCACGCCGTCGGTGATGGTGCGCGATCCCGGCTCTACGCGCCAGTCGGCAATTCGAAAGGGCATCGTCCTGTGCATGGTCGCATGGTCTCCGTGTCGCTTGCCCGATGCTGTAAGGAACGCATCGCCGACCACGAATGACGAAACGACTGGGAATGATGACCGAACCGCCGGACCGTTTCACGGTCGCGTGACAACACCGTGACAGCACGTCTCAACGGCGAAAGCGCTCAAACCCGGTGGCCGGTTCCAACACACGCATGCGTGAACATGTTTGGTGGTTCGGTCATGTCGAATGGTCAAGCGGTCATTCCGTGACGATTTCGCTGCAGATATGCAGGCGCATCGGAAGCAGTCCGGCGCATGGCACGGACAGCGCGCATACCGAGAAAGAAGCCCCGAGGAACCGCGACATGCAAGCAATGGAAAACCGGCAGGGAATCTCATATTGCCCACGCCATGACCGAGATGACATCCCGGTCATGGCCCTTCACTGCTCCGGTGCGGATCACACCCAGTGGCAGCATCTGGTCCAGCGACTTGATCCGGACTTTCGTCTGATATGTCCGAACCTGGCCGGTCCGGAAGCGGTTGCAGCAGGCTGGTCAATGACGAGCTACGCCCTGGCCGAAGAGGCGAAGCCGCTGATTGCGCGGTTACGTCGACAATCCGGCCCGGCGCATCTGGTCGGCCACTCCTATGGTGGCGCCGTCGCGCTGCATATTGCACGGAACCATCCGGAACTGGTGGCCTCGCTTTGCCTCTATGAACCGACCATGTTCAGCCTGCTCAACCGGTCCGTACCGGAAGACCTTGCGATGTTCGAGGAAATCCGAATTCTGGCGAACTCGATCAGCGACGCCATCAGCGAGGGCTGCCCGGGCTTCGCGGCACAGGTTTTTACCGATTTCTGGGGCGGACAGGGTGCCTGGCAGGAATTGCGCCGCGATCGCCGGGCCGCGCTGACAGACTGGATATCGAAATGCCCACTTGATTTTGGCGCATTGCTTTTCGAACCGACAACCGCGTTGCAGCGCCTGAAGCAACCGACAACACTGATTGTCGGAAGTCAGACTCACCGGCAAACCAAGCGGATCGGCGAATTGCTGGTGGCGGAGATCCCGGCGGCACGCCTGGTTGAAGTCACCGGTGCCGGTCATCTCGGGCCGTTTACATTCCGCAACGCGGTGGCCGAACTGGTTGCAGGACATCTTTGCGCGTTCAACGCCGATCATCATGTCAGGACAATGGGCTGAGGTGACCCTTGACCCTATGCGTCGGCGCTGGAATGTAACCGCCACTCGATGGGCGATCGGCCGGTTTCCCTCTTGAATGCACGTGAAAACGCCTCCGGCGCGTCATATCCAACACGATAGGCAATCTCCGCCGTGGTGAGGCCGTTCTCGCGCAAAAGCGCCGCTGCCGTTTCCATCCTGTGAGTGAGGATGTATCGGCGCGGGCCAACGCCCATCACCTCGGTAAATCTGTCAACGAAGGCAGACCGCGACATGCCGATTTCCTGCGCCAATTGCTCGACACGCGGCGGGGATGCAGGATTGGTGTGGATGCGGGCAAGGGCACGACCGATGCGCGGATGTGCCATGCCGTTGAGCCACCCGTCCGGCGACCGGGTCTGTTCGACACAGTTCCGCAAGGCCTCGATCAGAAGCAGGCGGCACAATCCGGACACCGTCGCATGATCCGACCGGCGACCAGGAGTGAATTCCCGTGCAGCCATTGCGAGCGAGGCTTCGATCCAGCGCCGCGTTTCGATGCGCTCGATGCTGATGACCAGCAGTTCGGACAGTGTACCGAACAGAGGACTTGGCTCCGAATTGCTGGCCATGAAGCTGCAAAGGATCTGCGTCCGTACCCCAGCGCCGCCATATGCGATCCGTATAGGCCCCCGATGACGCGTGGACAGAGACAGAAGGTTGTCACTGGAGACAGCGTGCTGCCCTGTTCCACCAGCTAATCTGTGCGGGGCGTTCGATGGCAGAAAAATCACTTCGCCGGCCTTTACCCGACGGTATTGCCGGCAATCGGAAGATCTGGCGAGAGACACGATTGCCTCGCCCTCGGTGACCATATGGTAGGCCATGATCTGACGCGGGGCCGGCTTGAAGGGCCGGCCATCTGCCCGGATCGCATCCGCGGCGATCGCCCATGGGGCGTTGAACTCGGTGTTCAGGAAGACCGCTCCAGACAGGTCAAGAGACCTGACAATATCTGTCAAAGGATCACTCAGCATTTCAATCCTGCCCGCTATGAGGTTTCAAAAGGAGACCGGCCTGGCAGCCACCGTGCTTTCAGCGTGATCATGACGCCGCTGCCGACGAATATGCCGGCAAGGACCAGCATCAGGCCCGCCACCAGAGCCGGGGTCAGTTGCTCATTCATCAGCAGGTGACCAAGCAGCATGGCGCTGACAGGGTTCAATGTCAGGTAGAGAACGGTCGTGGTCGGCGGCAGCCATCGCAGCGCCCAGGTAAAGAGGGAAAACTGGATCGCTCCGGCGCAGGTTCCAAGGAAAAACACGGCGATCCAGCCTCTTGCGGAAAAGGACGGAAGCGCCGACAGACCGGTTTGCCAGTGGACGACCGGCAGCAGCGCAAGGACGGCGAACATCATGGCAAGCGCGGTGACGAAAAGCGCACCATGGCGCACCAGGGAAGCGCGGCTGAAAACCGAATAGATGGCCGCGCAAAGCGCGCCGAGGAGCATCAGGGCATCGCCGAGAAGCGTATCCGGTGAATTCGCCTTTGCCGCTTCGGGGCCGAAAACCACGGCGATGCCGAGAAAGGCAAGGGCGACGCCGAGCGCCCGCGGCCGGGTGATCGTCTCGCGTCCGAACAGGGCCGCCACGATCAGAGTCTGGATCGGAATCGTGGCAAGGCCGACCGCGCCCCGGGCTGCCGGGATATATTGCAGGGACGCATTGAAGGCCCATGGAAAAAGCCCGAAGAAGATGATTCCAAGCAGAGCTATGGCGGCATAATCAGATGCGGCCAGGCGATGGGACGGCCAGATGAAGGGCAATAGCGGCGCAAAGCAGAGAATGGAAATGACGTAGCGGTAAAGCGCGAGCGCCGCCGGATCCGTTTCGCCGACGACATACCGCGTGGCGACGACGGCAGCGCCTGCACTCAGGGCCGCTGTGGCCGCCGCGATGTGGGCCAGGAAGATCCTCGGCATATCCTTCTCCATGCAATGGTTCAGTGGCTTTTGCCGTGCAGGCAGCAGGTCAGGCTGCGAAACCGGCATTGACGCAGGTCCGCGCTCCAACCCGCAGACGATCTAAGCCTGTCGGAGTCAAATCACCTGAAGGAATTCGGAAGAATTTCTAAAACCGGACTGGTTGGGCGCTAGGCTGTGGTCACCCCGATTTGGGGAAAAGGTCATTCAACGGTGATATTGCTATCGCAGCCGGGATTGTGCCGAACAGTTGTCAGCTTCGTCACAGCCCTTGTTCTCTGGTGCTTTGCCAGCGGATCGCGCCTGAGAGCCCGCTGATTTATCCCTCATTCTCAACGCCATTGTCACATACCGATAACCTGTGTGAAATATGCATGTTAAAATCGCGCCGTATCGTTTTCGTCATTCACTTAAAAATCATAGAGGTGATGACAATGAATGCTACCAGACTGCTTCTCGCCACGGCTCTTTCAGTTGCGCTCGCTCTTCCGGCGTTTGCACAGGGCCAGGGCGCAAAGAACGTCATCCTGATGGTGTCAGACGGTATCGGCTTCAACGGCTGGCTCGCTGCAGACTACTATCAGGGCCTTGCCGGCAAACAATCCTACCAGGTTGCGCGCCCAGGCGGGGCGACCCCCGTCGTGTACGGCCTCGACCACCACTCGCTCAACCTGATCGATGGTAAAGGCAGGGTGCTCCCAAGTGGCGAAGACGTCAGATTGGCCGCCGGCGCGGTGGCGCAGGGCTATGATCCGACAACACGCTGGACGCGGTTCGAGAATACGATGCGGAACGATTTCTCGCCGGTGGGTGAGCGCTATACCTCCTACACGGACAGCGCTGCCGCGGGGACCGCGCTGATGGCTGGGCGCAAGACCTCGAACGGCCGCATCAATCAGGATTGGACCGGCAAGGAGAACTTCCGCACGATTGCACAAATCGCGATGGATCAGGGCCGCGCCGCGGGCTCGGTTGCTTCGGTGATGGTGTCGCACGCAACCCCGGCCGCGGTGATCGCGCACAACATCTCGCGCAACAATTATGTGGAGATCTTCAACGAGATGGTGGCGAGCGATCTCGATGTCATCATGGGCGCCGGCCATCCACTCTATGATAACAGCGGCAACCGAATCGAGCCCGAGGATGAGGACGCTTTCCGCTTCGTCGGCGGCTCCAAAACACTGACGGCGCTGACCAGCGACGGTGGCCTGAACGGCTTTTCCTTCATCGACGCCAAGGCAGATTTCGAAGCGCTCGCCGCCGGCAAAAATGTGCCCGAGCGCGTGGTCGGCATTGCCCGCGCCGGGTCGACCCTTCAGGCCAGCCGCGAGGGCCTGCCCGACGGCGACACGCCCTCAGGCATGGCCTACAACCCGGTGGTGCCGGATCTCGCCACCATGAGCCTTGGCGCGCTCAATGTTCTCTCACAGGACGAGGACGGCTTCTTCGTGATGATTGAAGGCGGTGCGATCGACTGGATGGGTCACGCCAACAACATGCCCCGATACATCGAGGAGCAGATCGACTTCAACCTGGCCGTCGATGCCGTCATCCAATGGGTCGAGGAAAACTCCAGCTGGGACGAGACCCTGTTGATAGTCACATCGGATCACGAATGCGGCGGTATCTGGGGTGAAGGCACCTGGACCAACGGCAAGGGTGGCCCTGTCGCGGCGGATCGCAGCGATGAGGCGCTTCTCGCCGCTCGCTTCGACCCGACGGAGGATGTGTTCAACGAATATCTGGCGGTGCAGGACCGTGGCACCAGCAGGATGCCGGGTTACCAGTTCTCTTCACGCAACCACACCAACGAGCTGGTTCCACTCTGGGCGATCGGTCCGGGCGCCGAACTCTTCGCCGGGTTTACGCGCACCGATATCGAGGCCGCCCAACTATGGGGCGACACCTATGGATGGGACGGCGATTTCGTCGACAACACGACGGTGTTTCACGTCATGAATGAGGTCCTGGGCGCCAGGGAAATGGCCGCGGCGACTCAGTAATTCACTGATTGGCGGTCGTACAGGAGACGCCTCGAGCCGTGTCATTGGCGTGGTTCGACGCCCTCTCGTGCCGCATCACGAAAGCGGGCCGCGAGCAATCGCGGCCCCCGCATCCTTCCCCACAGCCTAGAATTCGATCGCCACTGACGGCGCGCTGCGTCGTGCCTCGCCATGGTACACCGCCTCGATGTTGTTGCCATCGGGGTCGAGCACGAAAGCCGCGTAGTAGCCGGGGTGATAGGCCCGCTCGCCGGGCGCGCCATTGTCGCGTCCGCCATGGTCCAGCGCCGCGCGGTAGAAGGCGTCCACCGTCGCGCAGTCCCTGGCCTGGAAGGCAAAGTGATGGCGCCCCGTCAGCACACCCAGCGCCGCAGGGCTATCTGCCGAGGACACGACAAGTTCGTCAGCCCAGAAATAGCCGTCATTCGTGTCGACGATGGGAATGTCGAGCACGCCCAGAACGGCCGTATAGAAGTCCCTGCTGGCATCGAGGTCGCGGACCACGAGCTGGAGGTGGTCGATGAGCCGGCCACGGTGCAGTTGCTGGGTTTCCATCATCATTCTCCGCGTCAATAATCGGCTTGTGGGTTGTCCTCGCTGCGTGTCTACCTCATTGATTGTGTTCGGCAAACACCCGAAACCTGCGACAAAATTACTCCACGGTATGGAATGAGCCCAAAGTCTCCGTCACAGCGCCAACATCAAGCAAGATACCCGGTTCGGGGCCTGGATATGCCGAAGGACGCCGTGCGTGACGAAATCCAAGCCGATGCTTACATGCTTCGCGCTTCAAGCCACCAGGTCTCAATCGGCCCGATTCCCTTCACCTCAATCGTACCACGGGGTTCGAAGTGATAATCATCCTCCAATTCCCGCTTGGCTGCACCTGTTACCTGGATACGGCTCGATTGGCCGTGGCTCTCCATCCGGCTGGCCGTATTAACCGTCTCGCCCCAGACATCGTAGAACAGCTTGCTGGTTCCAATCACGCCAGCCACTGCCGGCCCGGAATGCAGCCCGATCCGCACCTGAACATCGTCGCCCAGTTCCCTTGAAAGAGACCGGGTAGCTTTCAGCATGTCCAGCGCCATCGCGGCCGCACGATGGACAGGATTCCGGCACGGGTTTGGCATTCCCGCCGCCAACATGTAGGCATCGCCGATTGTCTTGATCTTCTCAAGCCCGTGCTTCTCGGCCAGTTCGTCAAAAGCGCTGAAAATCCGATTCAGGAAATCGACCACGTTCTCAGGTTTCATTTTGGCAGAGCGTGGGGTGAAGTTGACGATATCGGCAAACAGGATTGCCACCTGAGGGAAGCTGTCTGCAATGACCTTGGTGGGTTCAACCTTCAGCCTTGCAGCGATTTCTTCCGGCAGAAGGTTGTAGAGCAAAGTCTCGGAACGCGCGTGTTCTTCAGCAAGTGCCTGCTCCGCACGTCGCGTCCTTGTCAAAGCGTCGAAGATCGGAATGAAGGCGAATGCCATCGTTCCGGTTATCGACAAGGTCAGAAAGATCACCTGCAGCGTGCCATCCACACGCATGAACGATGCTGGCTGCACAAATGCGAATTCGACATAAAGGATGGCAGCGACCAGCACGGCTGATACACTCGCGGCCGTTTTCCACCTGTTCGAACCGAGCATCGTCAGCAGCAGGCCGGGCGCTCCGAGAAAATACCATTGAAAACCGGAGTCACGTCCCGTCAGAAAGGCCAGAATGAAAAGGACGATGCCAACGGTCGTAATCCACCACAACGTTGCAAGGTAAGGACTTCGGCGCAGGATCAGGTAGCTCAAGCTTATTATGGGAATGCCGACCAGATAAGTGGCAATTTGGGCATACAGGCCTTGAGCATCGTAGATTAAACAGAAAATGACATAGGAAACGCCGGTCAACATGTTCATGCCGATGACCAGATTGATCGCGACAATCCGCCGCCGTTCAGCACCTTCGGTTGATCCTACACCATAGCTGAGTATGCGAGCGATCGTTTCAGTCATGGACGGCACTATAACCGCTGACCGGACCGCGTCGATAATCGGCTTGTGGATTGTCCTCGGCGCGTGTCTACCTCAGCGATTATGGTCGGCAAACCGCTGCTTGCTCGCGTCTGATGCAACGATGAGCCGGCTCACGAGATAGAAGCTGACAAGGCCCGAGAGATAGGCAGCACTCCGATTGTCCACGGAGGAATAAGACGCCTGAGACCGGAGGGGTGGTCGAGAAACGCCGTTCGTTTGGCTTGGCCCGCCGCTTTATTCCATCGTTATGAGGTCATCACAAGGGATTGGACTGATGCGCGGGCGAAAAAGGTCCGCCACGACATTACGCCCCGGATTGATGACAAATCCTGTCGCGGCGGACAGTCCGCGAACAAGGAGAATTTCAGCCTCCGGGGCGTTCGGATCGTCGCTGACCCGAAGCGTGTCGCTGACGAGGTCGTGACCCTGCATGAGGCGCTCAATGACGTGTGTCGCGCGGATAACCATCCGTATAGGCTCGGCGCGTCCTACATCTGTCCTCCGACCGGAAAAATCTCCCGCAACGAAACGAACCGGCATTACGCTGCAAGCGCCATCCATCCGGACAGTGGCCGTACCCCGCCCCGCGAGACCACGCAAGTGAAGGAGATTGCCCTCGCGTGGCGTCTCTATCTCGACAATCGCTGTGTTGGCTTGAAGTGCGGGCGTCGGGCTTGTTTGAGCAGCAGCAGGTGCTGCGTAGGCGTTGTTCGTGAAACAGGCGACCAGCGCCAAAAAGGTCAGGTTGCGTCTGCAGGTTTCGATTTGCATGGAATGTCCTTTCTTGCATTCGACCAGTGATGGAACAGGGGAATGGCTGCAAGTTGGGACAGGCGGGCGCGCGGCGCGCCCGATATCAGGTTCCCGAACGCCCCGGATCGTGTTTGCGAACCGTTGCGCGGTCGGATGATTGGCCGCGGTATTCTGTCGGGGTCTTTCCGCAGACCCGGCGGAACTCGGTGTTGAAGGTTGATTTACTCTGAAAGCCCGCTTCAAGCATGATGTCGGTAACGGGCAGATCGGTCGTGGTCAGCAGTTCGGCGGCCCGGCGTACCCGAAACCCGCTGATATAGCGGGAGATGTTCTGACCCTTGACACGGTTGATCGCTATCGACACCTGGCGCGCGGGGCATCCCAGACGGCGGCCAAGACGCGCCAGTGTCAGATTGGGATCAGTAAAGAGCTGGCTGTCTGCCATTAGTTTGTCGATCCGTTCGAGAAGCTCCCGGTCTTCGTCGAGGGGACGTGCGTCGGTTGACCGCTCCGTTGGCGCTTTCAAGAGTGGGCCGAGCGCGAAAGGCACGCCGACCATCAGGCCGACGAGGACAAGCGCGACGAGTATGCCAGACGCGCCGGTAAGGGTCCGCAGCATGCCTGCATTGCCTGCAGACAGGGTCGCCCCGATGATCGTCGCATCAGCGGCAATGAGCAGGAAGACGAAAACCGTGGCTCCGATCATGGCGGTGCGGACCGCTCGAAACCCGTCCGGTGAAACCTGAACAAAGGCGTCCGCCCCCAGGCGCAACATCGACGACAAAAGCAAGGCGAAGATGACGTTGATTGCTGATACGACCAGATCGACGGACCACGATGTCGGTGCAAATAATGCCAGCTGAGCCAAAGCGACAATACCAACCGTCGATATGATCGCTTTGGGACTAGGAACGCCACCGCTTTCGGTAAGCGATTGGAACCCCAGCCAAAGTGCAGGTGCGAAGACGACCGCGACATGGGGCTGGAAGATCACCAGGGCCGAAAGCCCATATTCCAGCCGCAATCCCACGAAGGCGGGAACGACAGCCATGCTCAGGAGGCTGACGCCAAAACAGAAGCGTGCGAAGACGGGCAGGTGTGGCCGGCCCACTATCAAAGCGGCGATGAGAAGTGCAAAGATGGAAATGAGCCAGGCAATCGGAATCACGGTCACCACGGGCTCCCTTGAGGTTCAATCGTTTGGGTATTCGCCGGGCGAGCCATTGTGCAGTTGGAACATATTTCGTCCCTACAGTTCTCCGCGAACACGTTAGGCGATTGCGTTTTCAGATACCACGTTACCTCTGGCAAGGACCGTTCGCGATCGCGATTGCGAACCCGTAAATTGACTTTTCCGCAGCTCGGACACCCCCTGCCAAAACCTCAGTAAAAATCGTTTTATCTGGTCATGTTTTTGGGCGTAGATCGGTGACTAGGCGTTGGTCCGAAACGCGGTACTCTTCACTTCGGGCTCCAATCTGTCATCCACGCAAAGCCAACCTGTCAACGCTCGGGGTGTTTTGCCCGGATGCTGTCCCGATCCACATGGGTCGGACCTCTCGTCGTCAGCCGATCCCGACCGCGTCGATCACGGCGGCATAGTGGCAGCCGGCGCCGGCCAGCACGAAAGCGTGCCAGATGGCGTTTTGAAAGGGCAATCTGCGGCTCAGATGGAAAACAACGCCGACCGTATAGGCCAGGCCGCCGGCCAGCAGCAGCCACAGGGTGGTTTCCGAAAGAGCATTAAACAGCGGCAAGAGCATGAACACGCCGCACCAGCCGAGGGCCAGGTAAAGCACATAGGAGGTCCTGACCAGGCGGTTCGGGAAAAACAGCTTGGTGGTCATGCCGAAGGTCGCCACCGACCAGACAAGCGCCAGGAATCCGGTGGCCGGCCAGCCGGCCAGTTTGACGACCATGAAGGGCGTGTAGGTCGAGGCGATCTTGAAGAAGATCGTCGCCTGGTCGAGCCGCTTCAGGACGGCCTTGACCGGCGAGACACCGGTCAGGTTATAGGCCGCCGAAAAGCCGAAAACCGCCACCAGGCCGATGGCATAGACCCACAGGCTCGCCGCCGAAGGCGCCGGCAGGGACCCCGCCATCATGACATAGAGCACGACGGCACCGGCGAGGCTGGCGCCGATGCCCAGGACATGGATGATGGCGTCAGCCAGCCGCTCCGGCAGGCTGTATTGCGGAAAGTCTCCATGGGTCATGACGCCTTCGATCCTGCACGGTTCGGCGGCCGGATCCGTTCAGCGCCGCTCAAAGACACGGCCGGCCAGAATGATGCGCGACAGGGCCGTGTAGAAGCAAATCGCGGCGAAAACATAGGCGATGACGGAAAAATGATCGGGAAACAGGCAAAAGGCCGACAGCACGATGATCGTCTCGGTGCCCTCGGCCAGGCCGGTCGTGAAATAGAGGGATTTCACGCCCCGCACGGTGCTTTCCATATTGTGCCGTTCGGCCATGATCGCATAGGCAAGGAAGGTCGAGCCGGTGATGTAGAACGAAAAGATCAGCACACCGCCGGCGACGCCGTTGTTGACCGGGTCGGCAAGGATGAAACCCAGCGGAATCGCGCCGTAGAAGACGAAATCGAGGACAATGTCCAGATATCCGCCAAAATCGGTGATCTCGGTCGCCCGCGCCACCGAGCCGTCCAGACCGTCGCAGAGCCGGCTCAGCAACAGCAGGGCCAGTCCGGTCAGATAGGCCTGCTGCCAGATCGCGAAGGCCGCAATGAGGCCGATCACACAACCGCTGATGGTGATCGCATTGGCAGATATTCCGACGGCCGCGATCCGCCGTCCGGCGGCGTCGAGCATCGGGTCGATCAGTTTACGAACAGCGCCGTCCAGCATCGCTTATCCTCTTTGAGCAATCCCACCCCACATTGCTCTGATGCTCTCTTACAGCTTTCCTTGCGGTTCGAAAGCCATGATTTGTCACAATCGTGTCAGTTTCGCTTGAACCGGTCCGGCCCCATTGGCAAGCGGCGAAAACCGGATTCCCCTTTTTTTGCGGATGATTTATACAGGCGGGTGAGGAATTCGCGGCGACAGGGAATACAGCGATCATGTACCGAGCCCGGACACATGATATCGAGGTCACAGTGGAACCCTTCTATCTCGAGGAGCAGTCGGAACCGGAAGACAGCCGCTATGTCTGGGGTTACCGGATCGTCATCGTCAATGAATCGGATGAAACGGTGCAGTTGCGCGACCGCTACTGGCACATCACCGACGCGGCCGGCCAGGTCGACGAAGTGTCCGGCGAGGGGGTGGTCGGCGAACAGCCGATCCTCGATCCCGGCGAGAGCTTCGAATATTCCTCCGGCTGCCCGCTCGACACGCCCTCCGGCGTGATGGTCGGCAAATACCGGATGGAGCGCCAGGATGGCGGCTCGTTCATGGTCGACATTCCGGCATTCTCGCTGGATGTGCCCGGGATGGCGAGAACGCTTAATTGAAACGTGCGCTGGATTTTCGCCCGGTCTTTCTGGTCGCGGGCATCCTGATCACGATGCTCGGTGCCGCCATGCTGCTGCCGGCGATCGTCGATCTGGCAGCCGGCAACCGGGACTGGATCGTCTTTGCCGCCGCCTCCATGCTGACCATGCTTGTCGGCCTGTCGCTGTTCGCCGCCACCCGCGGCGTGCCGAAGGGGCTGTCGACCCGCCAGGCGCTATTGATGACGGTGGTCTCATGGATCGCGCTGGTGGCGTTCGGCGCCCTGCCGTTCATCTGGTCGGGCGTGGTGCCGAGCTATACGGACGCCTTCTTTGAATCGATGTCCGGATTGACGACGACCGGCGCCACGGTCATCACCGATCTCGACCAAGCACCGCCCGGCATCCTGTTCTGGCGCGGGCTGCTGCAATGGCTCGGCGGGCTGGGCATTATCGTCATGGCGATCGCCGTCCTGCCGATGCTGCAGATCGGCGGCATGCAGCTGTTCAAGGCCGAAGCCTTCGACACGGCCGAGAAAATTCTGCCGCGGGCAACGCAGATTTCGATGTCCATCACGCTGGTCTTCATCGGCTTTACCGGCCTGTGCTGCATCCTGTTTCTGGCCGCCGGCATGGCGATCGACGATGCGGTGGTGCACGCCATGACGACGGTGGCGACGGGCGGATTTTCCACCAAGGACGAGTCGATCGGCTATTTCGACAGCGCGGCGATTGACTGGATCACCACCGTCTTCATGGTCCTCGGATCGATCCCGTTCATCCTCTATGTGCAGATGCTGCAGGGCCGGGTGCGACCCATCTTTTTCGATTCACAGGTGCGGGTTTTCCTTGGCCTGCTGCTCACGGCAACGCTGATTGCCTGGCTGATGGCCCATTACGGCGAACATCATGTAGGTCTCGACGGCCTGCGTTTTGCCGCCTTCAATGTGGTGTCGATTACCACCGGCACCGGCTATGCAACCACCGATTACGGCCTGTGGGGGCCGCACGCCATCTCGTTCTTCTTCGTGATCATGTTCATCGGCGGCTGCGCCGGCTCGACCTCCTGCGGGATCAAGATCTTCCGCTTCCAGGTGCTGTTCGAGGCCATCCGCCAGCATATCAGCCAGGTGATGTATCCGAACGGCATTTTCCGGCCGAAATTCAACGGCCGCCCGATCGATTACCGGGTGATCGCCTCGGTGATGAGCTTCATGTTCCTCTATGTCGTCAGTTTCGGCGTCATCGCCATGGCGCTTATCGTCATCGGCCTCGACACGACCACGGCGCTGTCGGGCGCCGGATCGGCGATCTCCAATGTCGGGCCGGGGCTCGGAACGGTCATCGGTCCGGCCGGCAATTACGCGCCGCTGCCCGACCCGGCCAAATGGGTGCTGGCCGCCGGCATGCTGCTCGGCCGGCTGGAGCTCTTCACCATCATGGTGCTGCTGTTGCCACGATTCTGGCGGACGTAAATTCACCGACCGTCAGGTCGGTCGCTGCCGCGGCCGGTGTCCGAAGACGGCGATGAAGGAATCGCGGATATCGTTGCCGATGCCGACGAGGGCCGGCACCAGAAACAGGACCAGCACGGTCGCCATGGCCAGGCCGAAGACGATCGTCACCGCCATCGGCATCAGGAATTGGGCCTGCAGGCTACGTTCGAAGAGCAGCGGCAGAAGACCGCCGATGGTCGTCAGCGATGTCAGCAACACGGCCCGCAAGCGGTCGCGGCTGGCGCCGGTGGCGGCCTCGTACAGGGTTTGGCCGTTCCTCAGCCGCTCGTCCAGCCGGGTGACGAGGATGATCGAATCATTGACCAGAATGCCGCCCAGGCCCAGCAGTCCGATCAGCGACAGGATGGTCAGCTGGATGCCCAGGATCCAGTGGCCGAACACGGCACCGACAATACCGAACGGGATGATCAGCATGACGGCGAGCGGCCGCCAGTAGCTGGCGAAGACCCAGGCCAGGATGATGTAGATCACCGACAGGGCGACGATCATGCCGAGTTGCAGATCGGCGAAAGCGGTCTGCTGTTCCTGTGACCGGCCGCCATAGCGGTAGTCGACACCGTAGCGGGCGGCGATCGCCGAAATCAGGCCGCCTTCCTCCAGTTGCGCGATCACCCCGTCCGTCGTGTTGACCTCATTGTCGATATCGCCGGTCACGGAGATTTTGGTCTTGCCGTCCTTGCGGGAGATGTAGGCAAAGCCCTGGCGCTCGGTCAGGCGGGCGACCTCGGTCAGCGGCACGAACTCACCGGACGGGCTTTTCAATTCGAAATTGCGCAGGGCGCCGGTGCCGCCGCTGCGCATGATCTGCGAGATGCGCACCGTGACCTCGTCATCGCCGCGGGCGAAGCGGAACGGGATCTGGCCGTCAAAGGCGTTGCGCAACTGGCGGCCGATACTGTCGGCGGAAAATCCCAGCGCCGCGCCGCGCGGCAGCATTTCGATCACCAGTTCCGGCTTGCCATAGGGAAGATTGTCATCAACGCCCGAAACGCCTGACACGGAGCCGACGATCGGAATGATCTCCGCCGCGGCGGCCTTCAGGTCGGAAATCCGGTTGCCACGCAGTTCGACATCGATATCGCGGCCGGGCGGCCCGCCGCGCGACTGGAAGACCGAGAACCGGGAAACCCCCGGAATGCCGGGCACAGCCTGCGACCAGGCCCGGACGATGTCGGGGGTGCGCACCGAGCGTACTTCCGACGAGGTGAGCTGCACCTTGATGGTGGCGCTGGTGCCGCCGCGGCGGCTGGCCTTGTTGAACATGACGAAGATCGATTCGGCCAGTTCCTCGCCGCCATCCGTCAGCTCGTTTTCGATTTCCCGAAAGGCGCCTTCGATACGGGCAACGGCCTCCAGCGCCTGGTCTTCGGGAAGTCCGGCCATGAAGGACACGTTGCCGCGGATGTTTTCGGCCTCCGGAGACGGGAAGAAAACGAATTCGACGCGCTTTCCTTCAATGAGGCCGACCACAATGATCAGTGTCAGGCCGACGGCGATGCTGACCGTCACATAGCGCCAGCGATAGGTCAGCGCCACCAGGCGGTTGAAGGGACCGTCACGGAAACTCACGAAATTGCGGTCGAACCAGATACGAAACCGGCTTTCATGCCGTTGCGCCCTGTCGTTCCCCGTGCCCGCGGCCGCCTTGCGGCGCAACCACAGGATCAGCGCCTCAAGCGCTGTTGCGATCAGCAGCGCAAGGCCGGCAACCATGACCATGCGGGCCGGCATGGCCAGCGCGGCAAATCCATCCAGCAGCGAGCGAAGCGGGCTGTCATCGGACACCATCGCGTCGACCGGCGAAAAGGGTGCGGCGGCCGCCGTCGCCGCGACGACCAGCACGAAGGCGAAAAAGAACTGCCGCCAATAGGACCAGCGGGGCGCCTTCTGTCCCTCCAGCGCATGGGCCAGGTGGCCGGGCAGCACGTAGAAACATTCCAGCAGGCTGGCGATGATGACGGCGATGACGACCAGCGGCAGGACGCCCATGATCTGGCCGATCGTGTCGGTGATCAGCATCATCGGCGCAAAGGCGGCAAGGGTCGTCGCCATCGCCGCCATCACCGGCTTGAGCATCATGCCGACACCGTTTTCGGCGGCATCGGCCGGGCTGTCGCCCATCTCCAGCCGGGTATTGGTGTGCTCCCCGACGACGATGGCGTCGTCGACGATGATGCCGAGCATCATGATCAGGCCGAACAGCGAAATCATGTTGATCGACTGGCCGGAGACGAACATGAACCCGACCGTCGCCAGCAGCGCGACGGGGATGCCGGCCGCGACCCAGAAGGCAACCCGGCTGTTGAGAAACACGAACAGGATACCGACCACCAGAACCAGCCCGCCGAGACCATTCTTGACCAGCAGCATGATCCGCTCGAACAACGCGTCGGCGGCCACTTCATAGGTCTTGAGCTCGATATTGTCCGGCAGTTGCGGCCGGATTTCCTCAAGGTAGTCGTTCATGATGCGCGCCGTGCGCAGCGTATCGGCCGATGCCGCGCGCCTGACGTCGATTTCAATGGCGACATTGCCGTTGGTGAAGCCGCGGGTTGCGTCCCGGTCGAAGGCGTTGCGAACATCGGCAATATCGCCGAGCAGCACCTTTTCACCGGACGAAAAAGCCAGGACCTCGATATTGCCCAGGGTTTCGGGGGTTTCGGCATCGGCCAGCGCCCGGAGCTGACGCTCGACCGCGCCGGCAAGGCTTCCGGAGGGCAGATCCTTGCTGTTCGAACTCACCGCGTCCGACACGTCCGCAATCGTCAGGTCCAGGCGCCGCAATTCCCGTTCCGGGATGTCGACCTGCAATTCCTGGTCGCGCAGCGCGGTGAAATCGACCTTGTCGATGCCGCGGGCAATCAGATCGTCGCGAATGCGTTTCGCCCATTCCCGCTTGACTGCCTCGGAGGCCGTGCCGCCGACCGATATGCTGGCTACACGGTCGAAGAAACTGGCCTTCGACACGGTCGGGGTCTCGGCGTCGACCGGCAACGTGCCGATCCCTTTGACGGCCGCTTCGACCTCCGACAGCGCCCTTTGCATGTCCGTGCCGTCTTCAAACTCCAGCCGGATCGAGCCCGACCCCTCGCGGGCCGTCGCCGTCATTTCGTCGAGACCTTCGGTGAAGCGCACCTCCGGCTCGATGATGGCAAGAATGTTCCGTTCGATGTCCTCGGCGCTGGCGCCGGACCAACTGACGGAAATGTTGATGTTCGGCCGGTCGACCGACGGGAAGAACTGGGTGTTGATCTTGAGGATGGCGAAGACACCGATCAGGATCATCAGCATCATCAGGAGATTGGCCGCGTTGGGGTGGCGGATGAAGGTCCGGACGAGCCCGCCGGAGCCGCCGATCGTGCCGGCGGCCTCTTCAATGACCCGACGGACGCCACGCTCCGCCATCTCAGCCGTCTCCGGCGACTTGCGCGGCTGGCCGCTGGCGCTCGCCGGACAGCGGTCCGCGGACCCGGACGCCATTGTCGGCCTGGGTCAGATGGGTGGTCATCACCGCATCGCCCGGGGAGAGACCGGAGACGATGATCACGTCCTCGCCGTCAAAGGCCGCGACCTCGACCTCGCGGCGCGCAAGCTGGCCATCCTCGATGACAAAGACAACGGAGCCGTCATAGAGCGCCGTTTCGGGCACCCGGAAGGACTCCGCATAGAGCCGGTCCGGCACATCGATTTCGACAAAGGCGCCGGGCCGCAACTGGACCTCAGAGGAGGCCGGGTCCAACCGCGCCACCACCTCGACCCCGCCGCGGGTGGAGGCGATTTCTGCGGCGATGCGGTCGATCCGGCCCGTATAGCGATAGCTGCTCAGGCCAACCACCCAGACAACGTCGATCTCGCGGCCGATCAGCGGATCGGCATCCACCGAAATGCGGCCATATTGCGCATCCGTCAGGGTGAAGCGCACTTCCAGCGCTTCCTTGTCATAAATCGACGCGACCACGTCACTGCTGCTGACATAACGGCCGACCTCGGCGGTGGTGGCGTTGACGACGCCGGTAAAGGGCGATTTGAGCACCGTGTTTTCGAGATTGCGCTCGGCCTGCTGCACCTTCCAGGTCAGGCTGTCGAGATTGGCGATCTGCTGCTCGCGCCGGGCTTCCTCGATCAATTGATTGTTGCGCCGCTGGCTGACCGCCTGTTCGCGCTGGGAAACGATGAGGCGGCGGTCCTCGACCTGTTTTTCCGTCAGCGTTCCGCTGCTGACCAGGGATTCGGCGCGGCGCAGGTCGCTTTCGGCGAGCGTCAACTGCATTTCGGCGGCGGTGAGCTGATCTCGTTCGGCAGTGATGCGGGCCTCGGTTTCGACCAGCGTGGCGCGCGCCTGGGCGAGATTGGCGCGGGCCTCGGCCAGCGCGCCGCGATAGTTGAATGGATCGATCTCGATCAACACGTCGCCCTGCGCCACAGTCGAGCCGGCGTTGAGGGACGGGTTGACGGCGACGATCTCGCCATTGACCAGCGGTCGCAATTCGACGGATCGCGCCGCCTGGACCTCGCCGAAAAGACGCAGTTGCGGGCGATTGCTGCGGGCGTCGACGATGACGGATTCGACCGTATAGGCCGTCGGCCGGAAGTTGCGGGCGGCACGCTCGGGCTGGGTGTCGATCAGGCGGTTCATCACGCCGTAGGAGGCGCCGAGCACAGCCAGCATCAAAATGGTCTGCAGGACAACGCGGCCGCCGCGTGAAAACCGGGACGGATCCTCGACCGGGCGGTCGATATCGTCATCCGCCAGGGGCGGTTCCGCCTCCGTTTCGTCATGGATCGACTTCAGCATGCTCCCGCCTCTTTCGGGCCCGCGTTATCTCTTGTCCGGCCAACAACAGCCCGAAATCTTAAGGTTTCGTTGGGTTTCGTTGCGCCGGTGCTCCCGATCATATAGTCACCGCCGCCTGTGTTGCCACAGTTTCCTGGTTTCTAATTTGTACCAAAATGTAACGGAAAACCCGCCGCGCCGGAGCAATTGCGGCTAAAATCCGCAGGATAGGGGCGGCGGCGGGCAAGCTGTGCCAGTTATCCGTCGGGCGGGGGTCCGGTTGACATCATTCGCGCCCGACGGATAATTGGCGCAGGTTGTCATGGAGACCATCGGTCCGCGAAAAGGGTTGAACCCGCCAGTCGATTGATTGTCCAAACACCTTTTTTCTGCCCGAGAACGCGGACGCCGGGCGAGAATGAAAGAAGGTGCACCATGCCCAAGACACTCCCGGAATCCGCCAATCTCGACTGGCTGAAAAAGACCGCCAAGCAGCAATTGCGCGTCTGGAAATCGCAAGGCCGCGAGGCCAAGCTGGCGGACGCGCAACTGACCCTGGCACGCGAATACGGGTTTTCAAGCTGGCGGGCGATGAAGTCGGCGCTTGAAGCAACGGCCGCTGCTTCGCAGGCCGCGGCCGACGATGGGGATGCCGCGACATTCCTGCGGCTCGTCGGCGACGGACGCATTGACGATGTGCGACACCGGCTGGACACCCAGCCGGCGTTGGTCAATGCCGTCGGGCCGCATCCTTTCTGGGGCGGTTCACCGCAAAGCCTGCATGTCGCCATCGAGACGAAACAGCGCGACATGTTCGACCTGCTGCTCGACGCCGGCGCCGACGTCAATGGCGACAATCGTCTCTACGATCACTGGTCGCCGGTCATGCTGACGGTGTCGCGCGACCGGCCCGACATGCGGGCGCGGCTGATCGAGCGCGGCGCCCGGATCGGTCTTTGGGAGGCGCTGCTGCTGGCCGACGACGACACGGTCGACGCTATCCTGCGCAACAACCCGGATGTGCTGTCGCGACCGCGTCCCAGCGGATCGCCGCTCGGCCTTGCCCGCACGCCGTTTGCGATCGACCGGCTGCTCGACCTGGGCGCGGTGCCGGAGGAAAAAGACCGCTGGGGGTCGTCGGCGATCGAAACGCTGAGCCGCCTGGGCCCCAGGGGCCGGCCGCTCGTCTTGCACATGCAAGAGCGCGGCGTCCGGGCCAGGCCCGAGGAATATGCCCGGCTCGGAGACATGCAGACCCTTGTTGCGCTGTCCCGATCGGACTCGCGGATCCTTCGCTCGCCGGCCGTCGTGATGGCGGCTGTCGATTTCGGTCACCATGACATCGTGACATGGCTGCTTGAAAACGGTGCCAGCGCCAATGCGCGATCGACGGCCCTGTCGAAAAACACGGCGCTTCACTCAGCGGCATGGAACGGCGACCTCAAAATGGCCGAGCTTCTCATCGCGCACGGGGCGGATGTCGCAGCCCGCGATGAGGAACACGATACGACGCCGGCGGTCTGGGCCGAGGTCTCGGTCCAGGTGTCGAACAATCCGAAATGCGCCGATGTCGCCGCCTATCTCGACGGGATCGCGGCGGATACGGGCGGTTAGCGCGTTCTGCAATGCCGACAGCGGTTCCCGGGCGATTTGATTTCGCCCGGGAGCAGTAGGTGCACCCGACCGAGCGGGGAAATATCTAGGTTCATTCCTTTGAGAGACCCACCGTAGGATGTCTTGAAGGGTACATTGCTGCGAGCCGACAACCCCAGAATTTCGGCACAAGCAGCGGCCGGTATCCCACAGGGATCGGAGTGGAGCGGGAACGGGGCCAACCGCTGCCAGGGCGAGCATACCGATCGGCTATGATTGCCGGCGGGGAGCCGCCATGCGTTTCGCACTCCGTTTTGGCCAACCGGGAAATATGTTATTGTGCACCAATAGTATGAATATGCACGGACACATTCGATGGGCACGAAACGTAAGACCATCACCCTGACAGAGCAGCAGGACGTATGGATTAAGGC
This sequence comes from Rhizobiaceae bacterium, assembly GCA_028279875.1. GTDB lineage: Bacteria > Pseudomonadota > Alphaproteobacteria > Rhizobiales > Rhizobiaceae > Hoeflea_A. Next base: position 9,615 of record JANQMU010000118.1, on the reverse strand, counting down.
GCAGATCGCGGCGGGCGACTATACGAACGACAGCGAGTATATCCGCGATCTCATTCGCCAGGATCAGGCGAGCAAAGCGGATCTGGACGCAATCCGGGCCGCCTTGATCGAGGGCGAGGAAAGCGGAACAGCGCAGCCATTCGATGCCGATAACTTCAAAAAGGAAATGGCAGCGAAGCATGCTGGGCGCTGAATATCGGCTGAAACCGAGGGCGAGGGAGGATATGGAGGCGGTCTGGTTGTACTCGCTGAATCAATGGGGTGCAGACCGGGCCAATCGCTATATTGACAATTTAGTAGCGGCCTTTGATTTGCTGGCCCATCATCCCGGGGCGGGATCTCGGTGTGACAACATCCGACGTGGCTACCGGCGATATCCGGTTGTGCGCCACATCGTCTATTATCGCGAGGCGGAGTATGGCGTTGAGATTGTGCGAGTGCTGCATGACCGGATGCTTCCGTCGCGACACCTTTAAATCACACCGATGCTGTTGTAGAGCCCACGGAACTCTAGTCGTCGCCATCAACCCAAATTCCCAGCCTTTTATATACAACTGAATGTTCTGAGATTGTAATGACCTGACATTTGGCCTCTGGGTCAGGAGACGCGAGTTTCAGGGCGATTCACTCGCCGATTTCGTCGGGATCGAAAGTATAATTGGTGGAACAGAATTCGCATTTGACCGAGATCTTGCCGTCCTCGATGCTTTCTGCGATCTCGTCGGCGTCGAAGCCGTCCAGCACCGAGCGGATTTTCTCGCGCGAGCAGGTGCATTTGTCGCGCACGGCGGCAGGGTTGAAAACGCGCACGCCGCGCTCGTGGAACAGCCGGTACAGGAGCCGCTCGGAGCCGACCTGGGGATCGGTCAGTTCATCGTCGCCGATCGTCTCCATCAGCGCCTTGGCTTCCACCCAGTCTTCGTCTTCATCCTCGTCCTCCTGGTCGTCATCGAGATCGTCGGGGATGTCGCCGCCCGGCAGGTCGGCCTGCCGCATGCGCTCCTCGGCCTCGGGAAGGAACTGCAGCACGACCCCGCCGGCGCGCCAATGGTGATCGGTGCCGCCGGTGTTGCCACGCGCATAAAGCTGGGCCGCCGCGAGGCGCACCTCGGTCGGGATCTGCTCCGACTGCCGGAAATAGGCCCGGGCGATTTCTTCCAGCGTCGCGCCGGTCAGCTCGACGATGCCCTGGTAGCGCTGCATATGCGCACCCTGGTCAATGGTAAAGGCGAGCACGCCGGTTCCCAGCAGTTCATGCGGCTCGAGCCGGCCATCGGCAACCGCCTCGGCCAGCAGTTTTTCGTCGAACCGGGCATAGGCGCGCAAACTGTCCGGGGTGGTGAAATCCGCGACCAGCAGGTCGACCGGTCCGTCACCCTGGGTCTGGACGATGAATTTCCCGTCGAATTTGAGCGACGTGCCGAGCAGCACCGTCAGCGTGATCGCCTCGGCCAGCAGCCGCGCCACCGGTTCGGGATAATCATGGCGCGCAAGGATCGCGTCGAGCATCGGGCCGAGCTGGACGGCCCGGCCGCGGGCATCGAGCCCCTCGACCTGGAACGGCACCACCTGGTCGTCACCGGCATAGCCGATTTCCCCGAGACTGTAATTTTCTGTCGTCATCGATGCGAGAGCCCGTGCGGAAGCGCTAAATCTTGTCAAAACACCAGGCGAGAATGGCCTTTTGGGCATGAAGGCGGTTTTCGGCCTCATCGAAGACCACGGATTGCGGGCCGTCGATCACCTCATCCGTCACCTCCTCGCCGCGATGCGCCGGCAGGCAGTGCATGAACAGCGCCTTGGGATTGGCCTTTGCCATCAGCCTTGCATTGACCTGATAGGGTTGAAAGACATTGTGGCCGCGCGCCCGCTGCTCCTGGCCCATCGACACCCAGGTATCGGTGACGACGCAGTCGGAGCCGGCGACAGCGGTTTCCGGGTCCCGGGTCAGCATCACCTCGGCGCCCTGCGCCCGGGCCCAATCCATATAATCGCCGGCCGGTTCGGAGCCCTCGGGCACGGCGATCTTCATGCCGTAACCGAAACGGCCGGCGCCCTCGAGCATAGAATGCAGCACATTGTTGCCGTCGCCGACCCAGGAAAAGGTCCTGCCGGCAACCGATCCGCGATGCTGCTCATAGGTCATAATGTCGGCCATGATCTGGCAGGGGTGGGTATCGTCGGTCAGGCCGTTGATCACCGGAACGGTGGCATGTTCGGCCAGTTCGGTCAGCCGGCGATGGTCGGTGGTGCGGATCATCACGGCATCGACATAGCGCGACAGGACACGCGCCGTATCGGCGATGGATTCGGCTCGGCCGAGCTGCATTTCACGACCCGAAAGCAGGATGGTCTCACCGCCGAGTTGCCGCATGCCGACATCGAAGGACACGCGGGTGCGCGTCGAAGGCTTTTCGAAGATCATCGCCAGGATCCTGCCGTCAAGCGGCCTGTCGGCCGACCCCTCGCCGGTGGCTGCCTTGCGGCTATGGGCATGGTCCATGATGGCGCGCAATTCGTCCCCGGCAACGGCCGATAGATCGAGAAAATGACGCGGCCCGCCATTCTTTGTCATCGGGATTTTCCTTGTTATCGCGGGGTGATCGCAATCCCCGCCCCTGTCGGTTCAACCGGATCGCGCCGAGACATCCGCGGCGGCCGCTTCCAGTCGCGCCAGGCCATCGCGGGCTTCCTCGGCGGTGGTCATCAGCGGCGGCAGCAGGCGCACCACATTGTCACCCGCAGGCGCGCCCAGAAGATGTCGGTCACGCATCGCCACCAGCAGATCGCTGTTGGGACATTTGCATTTGATGCCGAGCATCAGCCCGGTGCCGCGAATCTCCTCGACCACATCCGGATATTGATCGGCAAGGGCGGCAAGGCCCTGGGCGAACACCAGCCCGACCTCGCGCACATGCTGCAGGAAGCCCTCTTCGAGGATCACATCGAGAACGGCGTTGCCGACCGCCATGGCCAGTGGATTGCCGCCATAGGTGGTGCCGTGCGTGCCCGGGGTCATGCCCTTTGCGGCCTCTTCGGTCGCCAGGCAGACGCCGAACGGAAAGCCGCCGCCGATCCCCTTGGCAACCGCCATGACATCCGGTGTGATACCAGCCCACTCATGGGCGAACAGCTTGCCGGTGCGACCGACACCGCACTGGATTTCATCGAGCAGCAGCAGGATTCCGTTCTCGTCACAAAGAGCTCTGAGGTCGCGCAGCCACTGCACCGGCAGTTCCCGGATGCCGCCCTCGCCCTGCAGCGGTTCAACGAGGATCGCCGCCGTCCGTTCGTCGACGGCCGCCTTCATGGCGTCCAGGTCGGCGAACGGAACCTGCTTGAAACCAGGTGCCTTCGGCCCGAAACCCTCGAGATATTTTTCCTGTCCGCCGGCGGCGATGGTCGCCAGCGTGCGGCCATGGAAGGCGCCCTCGATGGTGATGATGTCGACCCTTGCCTCGTCGCCATTGACATAATGGTAGCGACGCGCCGTCTTGATGGTGCATTCCATCGCTTCCGCGCCGGAATTGGTGAAAAAGGCGCGGTCGGCGAAGGTCGCCTCCGTCAGACGGTCGGCCAGCCTGCCTTGACCGGGAATCTCATAGAGATTGGATGTATGCCACAGCTTGTCGGCCTGGTCCTTCAGCGCCGCGACAAGATGCGGATGGGCATGGCCCAGGGAATTCACGGCAATTCCGGCGGCAAAGTCGAGATATCGGGTGCCGTCCTCGGCAATCAGCCAAACACCCTCGCCGCGTTCGAAATGCAGCGGAATGCGGTTATAAGTGCCATAGAGTGACGTGCTCTCGGACATGGGCCGGTCTCCCAACTGTCGCGGCAAGACCGCGGCGATGGACAATTACGCGATAAAGCCCGATCGATCCGGGCCAAAAATAAATAGCTGCCCCAAAAGGCAGCCATTGTGCGCTATCCTTATACCGACGGAGGCCGTCAATCAATATCTTCGTCGATCCGTCTCGATTCGTCGCAATGCGGCTTGATTTCGGCTGACGCGGTCAATTGTCCTTCAAGTTGGGGAAAAACTCGAAAAAGGAATCGCGTTGATTCGCGGGACTCTTGTCACCGAGTCCTGTGAACACTACGTTACGGTCATACATATTTGGACTGCATGCGGCGGACCTAGTAACCTTTAACTCATCGAAAATACCGGTTTCGATCGTGATTTCGGAGCCCTGTGATGGAGTCCGCCGCCCCGAATTGGAATGACAGGGGTGTTTGGACTATGAGCTGGACTGATGAGCGCGTCGACCGACTGACCAAATTGTGGGCCGACGGATTGAGCGCAAGCCAGATCGCAGCGGAACTTGGCGGCGTCAGCCGCAATGCGGTGATCGGCAAGGTGCACCGCCTCAATCTTCCCGGCCGGGCAAAATCCGGCGGTTCCGGCGGCGGTCGCAGCAAGCGGGTCTCTTCCGCGCCGCGCAGCAGTGGCTATGGCAGCCGCAGCAATGCGCCGCGCCCGGCACCGCGCAGCGCCGGCGCGACCGCGCTCAAACAGGATGCCATCGCCGATGCCGTCGCTGAAATCGACACGCGTCCAATCGAGGATGTGGTTGTGCCCATCTCACGGCGCCTGCTACTGACGGAGTTGACGGAAAAAACCTGCAAATGGCCGATCGGCGACCCGATGCAGGACGACTTTTATTTCTGTGGCGCGGATTGCGACGAAACCGGACCCTATTGCACCTACCATTCGAAGCTGGCCTTCCAGCCGACAGCGGACCGCAAGCGGAGCCGCTGAGTATCACGATTTTTTTTGAATGATCTGGCACCGGCGCCAAACAAAGCCAAGCTCAGCACAGATCATCACCGAAGATATCGGACAAAAACGTAGCAGGGTCCGAAAGCCGGATCGTCGAACTGTGTCAGCCGCTCGCAGCCGGCCTTGAGGAATGCGGCGTGGGCGCGGTGGTTGTCGACCGAGGTGCAGAGCCCCGCCAGCGGTGCGTCTGTCGTCTCCCGCAGGTGCTTGAACAGCAGATCCAGCGCCTGCGGGCCGGCACCGCGGCCGGCCTCGGCGGGTTCGCCGATGAAGATGTCGATATCGATCGATTTTGCCGGAATGCCGTCCAGCCCGACCGCCGCCAGGGCTTCCGGATCGACCGTTTCCCAGCGGACATATCCAATCGGCGTTCCGTCCCGCGCAATGATCGCGTGGTCGCCCGGTCCGGACGCTTCAAACTGGTCGAGCCGTCCGACGGGGTCGCCCCACCACCGGGTTACGTGGGCACTGCGAAGCCAGCGGGCGATGCGGGCGCCGTGCACGGCGGGGTCGACGGGTATCAGCGTGATCACGATCCGGTCCTTTCCGAAAAGCCGGCGCATTGCCGTCAGGTTGGTCGGGCCGGACCGGCGGCCGATCGCCCGGCTCTTAACCCCGGCTGTTTACCAGTGCCCGATATCCCAGCGCAACCAGTCGGACTCCCGCCGGACGCGCTGACGGTCGAGCCCGATATCCTTGAGCGTGTCATCGGGCAGGTCGCACAGCCAAAGACGCTGCCGGCGAGCCTTTCGGGCTTTCAGGATCTGTTGCCATAGGGTCATTGGTCGAATTTCCTTTCCACCGGCAGGGCCGGTGTTATCCGGAAGGCGATCTCATCGCCTCCCGGGTCGGGTTCGTTCGCGCCCCGGCCTTGCAGCCATTCAAGGGGCGCGAAGAGCCGCCTTATTCAATGGGCGTGAAAATCGCCGCCTGAACATTGGCGCATTGATAGGCGCCCGGCTTGCCATTGCCGCGGGCCGTGCCCGGAAGCGTGTCCGGCACGCTTTCAGCATTGCAGCCGTCGCGGAACGTGCCGAGCATCGTCGCTTCGCGGCCGGGAACCAGCGGCCCGTGGTCACGGATCACCAGGTGGATTTCCCCGGCCATGTTCGTCAGCCCGCGCTCGAACCAGGAATGCGGCATCGTGCCGACGGCCTGGAAAGCCGCAAAACGGGCCTTGCCGTCATGGTCGGCGACGGCTCCGTCGCCATAGCCGAGATCGGATTCGACATGATCGGAGTTCTGCAGGACATCGGCGGCCGGGCATGGCTGCCGACTGCAGTTCTGCGGCGCATTGATGGCAACGACCCACATCGTATAGACATGGTTCGGCTGAAGCCGCTCGGCTTGCAGGTTGACGAAGATGCCCTCGGGCGAACGGATCAGTTGCGCGCCGCCTTCCTTGACGAGTTTCACTTCGCCCTGCGAGGCATGGGTCATGACATTGACATGCTGCATTGGGACATGCTGCATCGGCGCAGCCTGAGCGCATACGGAACCAAGGCCGAGTGCCACCGCCGCCGCCATTGAACGCCGAGCGATCCGGCGACGCCAAGGCCGGGTTGGCGCGGCGGGTGCCGATAGGGTCAACGCGGTGCCGGGTTTGACGCCGGTACGATTGATGCGTGTTTCGGGTTTCATCATCATTCTCCTTTGTCTGAAATGCCGGACGCCGGTCAGGCGGGCTGTTCGATGATCCGCATGTACGGTTTGGGTGCGAGCCACCCCTCGGGGAAACGCTCGCGCGCCTCCTCGTCGGAAACCGAAGGCAGGATCATCACCTCGTCGCCGGGCTGCCATCCCGCCGGCGTGCCGACCTGATGGTCCGCCGTCAGCTTGATGGAATCGACGACCCGCAGCAGTTCTTCGATGCTGCGACCCGAGCTCATCGGGTAGGTCATCATCAGATGGATGCGCTTGTCGGGCGCAATGATGAAAACGCTTCGGACCGTATAATTGTCGGCCGCGGTACGGCCGGCAGAGCTGTCGCCCGCATCGGCCGGCAGCATGTTGTAGAGTTTGGCGATCTTCAGATCCGTATCGGCGATGATCGGATAGGTCGGCGCCGCGCCTTGGGTCTCCTCGATATCGGCGGACCACGCAATATGGTCGGCCACCGGGTCCATCCCGAGACCGATCACCTTGACACCGCGCCGCTCGAATTCCGGCAGGGCGCGAGCCATGGCACCCAGTTCCGTCGTGCAGACCGGGGTGAAGTCCTTGGGATGGCTGAAGAACAGGCACCAGGAATCGCCGCACCATTCGTGGAACGAGATGCGGCCCTGGGTCGTGTCGGCGGAAAAGTCCGGCGCTATGTCTCCAAGTCTCATGAAAGCAATCCTTTGTTATCTTGTGAACTATGGACAAGCCGCTGCGGGATGACGTAGTGGACCCCGGCGACATGCTCGTCATCTAGGTCGAGGCGGCATGCGCAGACCTGAAGGAAATCGAATTTTTTTCTGAAGGAGATGTCTTTCATGTTCATGTTGGGTGGCTGGCGCGTCGATCCGATGTCCCGGGACGTCAGCGACGGCACGTCCACGACCCGCCTCTCGCCGAAGGCGATGGGGGTGCTGACGGTGCTGGACCAGGCGGACGGCCAGGTTGTCAGCCGGTCCGATCTGCTCGACAGCGTCTGGTCTGGCGTGACCGTCGGCGAAGAAGTGTTGACCCATGCCATCGCCGAACTGCGCCGCGCCTTCAATGACAGCGCCCGTGCCCCCAAAATCATCGAGACGGTGCATCGGGCGGGGTACCGGCTTAGGGTCCGCTCGGAACCGGTCGTCGCGGTGGAACCGGAGCCCGAGGTGCAGGCGACACCTGACAAGCCCGCTCCTGCGCCCGTCGCACATGCACAAATCAAGCAGGTCACCATCCTCATGGTGGATCTCGGCCCGGCGGTTGCCGAGGTCGCGCGGGAGGGCGCCGAAGCGGCCGAACGGGCCTTCGATCGGCTGGCGGACCACACGGCCGCCGTCGCCCGCCGGTTCGGCGGCACGGTCACCGACCGTCTGAACGACCTGATGGTCGTTGCCTTCGGCGCGCCGACCTCGATCGAGGACCATGTGTCGCGGGCGGCCGCCGCCGCGCTGGCGCTTGTCGACGGCGCCGATATCGGCCACGCATTGCGGGCCGCCCTGAGCAGCGGCGAGGTGGTCCAGCGCCCCAGCGCCACGGATCGCCCGCCCCATTTGTCGGGACTGCCGCTGTCGATCGCCGCCGAGATTCTGGCCGCGACGCCGCCAGGGCGCGTCTGGCTGGACGATGCAACCTTTCGGCAGGCGGCTGACAGCCTGCATGTCGCAATCCTCAACGCAAAGGACGCTCCCGTTGTCGGAGGCGATCACGCGGTGCATGAACTCAAGGAGATCGTGGGCCGGGAGGCACAGCTTCGACATGTCGCCGGAAAAGGGCTGAGCGACTATGTCTGCCGCCGGCTGGAGATGGCCCTGCTGCGCGAAAGCGCCGAGGAAGTGCGGGCCGGCCGCGGCCGCATCATCGCGATTTCAGGAGAGGCCGGCATCGGCAAGTCCCGACTGTTCCACGAATTCCTGACCGAGCTGCCGGCCGACGACTGGCTGGTCCTGAAAGCCGCCGCACCGCGCGGCGAGGCGACGCCGTTCCGCGGTGCCACCCGCATGCTGAACGATCATCTGGCGATCACCGCCGCCGACGATGCGGACGCCGCAAAGGCCAAGCTGCTGGCGCATCTGGCGGAACTCGGAGACACGGACGATCTCGTGGCGCCGCTGGCGACCCTGTTATATCTGCCCTTCGAGGACGATCACTTCCGGGCCTTGACGCCGGCGCGCCGGCTTGCCCGCATCGAGGACGCGCTGCGCCGTCTGCTGGCGCTCGAAGCGGCGCGCAGACCGGTGGCGCTGGTGATCGAGGACCTGCATTGGATCGACCCGCGCAGCGAAGGCGCGCTCAATGCGATCCTGCCGGCGGTGCCGTCGAGCCGCATCCTGGCGCTCCTCAACTACCGGCCGGGCTACACGCCGGCATTCCGGGACCTGCCCGCCGTTACGCATCGCATGCTCGATGCGCTGACCACCGATGCCGAAGGCGAGTTGCTGGACAGTCTGATCGGTCGCTCGCCAGACCTCGATCCCGTCCGGCAGGCCATTGCCGAGCGCGCCCGCGGCAATCCCCTCTTCGCCGAAGAGATCATCTCCGCACTGGCTGAAAACGGCGTGCTGGAAGGGGCGTCGGGCGCTTACCGGCTCGGGGAAACCACGCTGGAGGCCGCTCCGGCCGTGCCGGCGACGATCCAGCAGATCCTCGCTGCCCGGATCGACCGTATGGAACCGCGCGAGAAGGAACTGCTCGAGATCTGCGCCGCCATCGGTCCGGAGACACGGCACGGCCTCGTCGCAGCGGTCTCCGACCTGCCCGAGGAACAGTTGCAGGAATCGATCGAGCGGCTGCTGGCCGCCGACCTGTTGCGCACGGATTCGCTGGAGCCGGACGCGCGCATCCTCTTCAAGCATGCCATGACGCATGAGGTCGCCTATGCCGGACTGCACAGCGAGCGACGGCGCGAGCTGCATCGACGCATTGCCGAAGCAATCGAGGCGGAAAGTCCGGACCCCGGAGCCAACGGTGCGGCACGGCTTGCCGAACACTGGACCAAGGCGGACGCGCCGGCGCGCGCCATTCCCTATTGGCAGCAGACCGGGCGCGCTGCCATCTTCCGCGCCGCCAACCGCTCTGCGGTGCGCTATTTCGAGGCGGCGCTGGCGCTGATCCCTGAAGTGCCGGACAGCATCGACCGGCAGTGGCGGGAGCTTGAACTGTCGCTGGCGCTCGGCGTGGCGCTGGTCGCTGCG
>JANQMU010000102.1 GCA_028279875.1 Rhizobiaceae bacterium | reverse complement strand
CGCAGCGCGATGTGGTGCATCGGGCAAGCGGCGGAACGCAGCCGATGGGCCGATCTGCCTCCACCCTTCGGGCCGGGCGATTTTGCCCACTGGCGTCGTTGGCTTGCACTTGTGGTGGGCTACACCACGGCGTGCAACCCGCCTAGCCACTGAACAAAATCACCCGGTCAAATGCATCAGGGTCATCGCAGAACGCTCTAGGGGCCCGGCCAGGTTACCGATGGACAGTTTCCTCACCGCAATAGACCGCAGTTCCCGCCTCCTTGAAGGTGTGGCTGTGGCGTTGTTGTTCGGATTTGGCGCGCTGATGCTGGGCGAGGTGTTCGCGCGGGGGTTTTTGGCCAGGAGCCTGCCCTTTTCCTGGGAATACAGCACCTTTGCCATGGCGGCGGTGTTTCTGCTCGCATCCGGCCGGGCCATCCGCACCGCGACGCATGTGCGCGTGTCGCTGATCCTCGAGGCAGCTCCGGCGCGCGTTGCCCGTATTCTCGATATCGTTGCCAATGTCGTGGCACTGGCCATCGTTGCATTGCTCGTGGCGGCACTGCACGATGCGTTTTCCACCTCCCTGGAACGCGGCCTGATCTCGGCAACGATCGTAGCCACGCCGCTGGCCATTCCCCAGGGGATCATCCTCATCGGTGCGGTGCAGCTCTGGCTTGACCTGTTGGCACGGTTGATCCGCCTGTTGACCGGGCGCGCCGTGGAGGATCGCGCCGCGGATGCCGTTCCCGAGGAACCGCTGGATGTTTGAAATCGGGCTGGTTGCACTGCTGCTGTTCGCCGGGCTCCTGGGATCATCGGTGTGGATCGGCCTTTCGCTGTTTGCCACCGGCTATATCCTGCTGTCGCTATTCAAGCCCAATATTCCCATGGAGATTTTCGCCGGCAAGGTCATCTGGGGCTCGACCACCGCGCTTGAACTGGTGTCCCTGCCGCTGTTCATTCTGATGAGCGAAATCCTGGTTTCGGCGCGTCTTGGTCGGTCGCTGTTTTCGGGCCTGGCGCCCTGGGTCCGGCGATTGCCGGGCGGGCTGCTGCATGTCAATGTCGCGGGTTCGACGCTGTTTGCCGCGGTCTCCGGTTCCTCGGCGGCAACGACGGCGATCGTCGGACGGGTCACTCTGCCCGAATTGGCGGCGCGCGGCTATGACCGAAGCCTGGCGATGGGGTCGCTGGCCGGAGCCGGAACACTGGGATTCCTGATCCCGCCATCGATCATCATGATCATCTACGGCGTGATCGCCGAGCAGTCGATCCTGGAGTTGTTCGTCGCGGGTGTGGTTCCGGGGCTGTCCCTGGCGCTGCTCTATGCCGGCTATATTGCGATCCACCAGATTGTCACGCGTTCGCAACCGGCTGGCGGGCGGTCGACATGGGCCGAAAGGCTGGAGGGATTGCGCCGGATCAGTCCCATCGCAGCGCTGATCATCGGCATTATGGGCTCGCTTTATCTCGGACTGGCAAGTCCGACCGAACTGGCGGCAGTCGGTGTCCTCGGGGCCATGCTCATTGCCGCCGTCACAGGCCAGTTCTCGCTATCGGCGGTGATCGCCGCGGGACGCCGGGCCGTGCGGACAAGCGCGATGATCGGACTGATCATCATCGGCGCAGCGCTGCTCAATTCAGCCTTCGGTTTTCTCGGCATCCCCAAGGCGATCGCCTCGCAGATCGCCGCGCTGGAACTGGCGCCCTTCGCTCTGATCGCGGTGCTGCTGGTGTTCTATGTGATGATCGGCATGTTCCTCGACGGAACGTCGATCATCGTCATGACTTTGCCCATCACCCTGCCGCTGGTGACCGCCGCGGGTTACGATCCGATCTGGTTCGGCGTGTTCGTCGTCGTTGCCGTGGAAATCTCGCAGATCACGCCGCCGATCGGTTTCAATCTTTTTGTCATCCAGTCGCAAACCGGCGAGAATATCGGCGCCATCGCCAGCGCCGCGCTGCCGTTTTTCACGATCCTGCTTGCCTTCGCGCTGATTCTGGCGCTAGTGCCGGGTCTCGCCCTCTGGCTTCCGGGGACCATGCAATGACCGAAACGCTTCACCGCCGGGTTGAAGAGAACATACTGGGCCGAATCCGGGACGGTATGTGGCGGGTCGGCGACCGGCTGCCGAGGGAGCAGGACCTTGCGGCCCAGATGGGCGTCAGCCGGTCGACCCTGCGCCTCGCCTTTGCCAGCCTGGAGCGCAAGGGTGTCCTGCAGCGCAAGAAGCGGGCCGGGACACGGGTCATTTCGGACCGTCCGACATCGCGGTTCAGCATGGTGACGGGCGGGCTGAGGGAAGTGCTGAGCCTTGGGCGCGATACCGGGCTCGACATATCGGAGACCCGAAGCGTGGCGGATGGCGATATCGCCGCCCTCGAAGGTCTGACGAGCGAGACCGGCCACTGGCTCGAGATCACCGGGACCAGGAAGATCGCGGAGGACGAACCGCCGTTCAACTGGTCGCAGATCTATGTTTCGGGCCGCTATGCGGGAATCGAACCGGCCCTTGGGCATGGTGTCACATCGGTCTTCGAAGTCATTGAAAAGGCATTTGGAACCAGCGTTTCCAGGGTCAATCAAAAGGTCCTGGCGATTGCCTGTCCGAGCCGGGCGGCAAAGGCCATGGGCCTGCGTGCCGGGGCGCCGGTTCTTCAGATCCTCGCCAGGCTTTACGATCAGGACGACCGGCTGTTCGAGGTCTCGTGCGCGATTTTCGATCCGGACCGGTTTCAGGTGAATACCGATGTCAGGGTCGAGTAACGATACGGCACAATGCTCGCCGAGAGGCGGGCATTCTCCCTATTGGACGCGATTTTCGCGGGCCTGCATGGGGGTTTGTCCGGTCCAGTTCCGAAAGGCGCGGTAGAACGAATTGGGATCGCGAAACGCGAGAAGATAAGAGATCTCCTCGACACTGACATCGTCCCTGGCCAGGTAGTGTAGCGACAGTTCGGACCGGGTCGCGTCGAGCAGCGCCTGGAATGACTGGCCCTCAGCCCTGAGGTGGCGATGGAGGCTGCGTTTGCTCATATTCAGATGATCGCAGACCTCGTCGGCCGTGGAACGACCGCTCGGCAACATTTCCAGCAATGCGCCCTTGACCCGGTCGCTCGTTGTCGCGGCGCGGTCGCGCTCAAGGAGCTGACGGCGCAATCCCTTTTCGAAATCGGCCCAGAGGGCCTCGTTTTCGGAAACGAGCGGACGGTGCGCGTCTTCAAGCGACAGCACGATCGTCGGCTGTTCACCGGGGTCGACGGCGACACCGAAATTTTCCTCCAGATCGGCCCGTCGATCCTGCTCGCCGGGAGCGCTGACCGACAACGGAACGATGTGTTCGCAGGTGCACAGCCGGGCGAGTTCGACGAGATAAACCAGTTCAAATGCGGCCATTGTCGCCGGCAGCTCGGCCCGCTCGTCGGTTGACCTCAAGGTGATCAAAAGTGCGTCTTCCCGGCGGCTGGCCGACAGAACAACCGGTGCCACAAGCGGCTTGAATATCGCCAGGCGTTTCAGTCCGGTTTCGATATCGGGGCTGCAGGAGAAGGCAAAGACAGCCGGATTGAATGGGCCATGCGCCATGGCCTTTCCCAAAAACATCGGCAGATCGGACCGTTTGGCTTCGGCGTCGACGGCATTCCAGACATCAAACACCTTGCCGGCGGCAACGCCTCTTTTTTCGTGCTGGAGGTAGTCGGCCGGCAGGCCGGCCCGCCTCAGCACGCGTTCGGGTGAAAGCCTGAGAACGGCGCAAAGCTTCTGAACGGAACGGGCAATCGGGAATTTGTCTATTGCGGGCAATGGTCACTCGCGTGCAGCGGAATTATCCTGGACTATCAAAGGACGGCGGCCGACCGTCCAGCGGCATGGCAGCGAAACCGGCCCGCCGGCTCAGTATGTTGGTCTTTTGGCAGGATTTGCAAGTGCGGGAGACGGTAGACCATGCAAACGGTTGGCAGGCTGGCGAAGATCGATAACGGTGGAGGCAGCCATGGTGACGCTCCGAAGACAATTGCCGTCCCTCTTTGCGGCCCTGGTGATGGTTCTTGCCCTGCCGTTTGTTTTCTACGCATTGCGCTTTGGGCTGAGCGGCCTGACGGGCGATCTTTCCGGCAGCACCCATCTGTTCGACCGAAACGGACCGTTTTCGAATCTGGCGATTTTCGGTCATATGGTTGGTGGTGCCGTCATCACGCTGCTGGCTCCTTTGCAGCTGGTTGCGCCGCTGCGCAGCCGGTTTCCGGTGATCCACCGATGGTCCGGTTACGTCATATTCGCCTGGGCCGTTTTGACGGCCGTCGGCGGACTTGCCTATATTCTCGCGCGGGGCACCGTCGGCGGTCCGCCGATGGACCTTGCATTTTCGGCCTATGGTCTTTGTGTCCTTGTCGCGGCGATCCAGACCGTCCGTTTCGCCCGCGCAATGGATTTCGACCGACACGCGCAATGGGCGCTTCGGCTGTTCGTGCTGGCCGTCGGATCGTGGCTGTACCGGGTGCACTATGACATCTGGATTTCCGCCACCGGCGGGCTCTGGATCGAGCCGGGTTTCACCGGGGCCTTCGACCGGGTGCAGCTTTACGCCTTCTTTGTTCCCTATCTGATGGTGGTTGAACTCTATTTCCGGTTTGGCCGCAGAAATGTCGTGGTCGAGGCCCGGTGACCCGGATATTGCGGAACGCTCTATCCTCCCGAACGGCAGATCAGCCGTCCGACAGTGTCTTGCGAAAAGCGCGGTCGATGTCGAAAGCGGCAAGTTTGCGACGGTCACCGATGGCAACGATCTGTGATGACGGCCGTGGGGGCGGGACCGGTGACATTTCGAGTGTCGCCCGATGGCCGACCAGATGAAACAGAACGGATTGGCCTGGATCGTCGGCAAAGCGCACGATCCCCTTGGCGCGCAGGCAATGGGCGGGGAGCAGGCCGGCAAAGTCTTCGAAACGCCGGCGGTCCAGCGGCGTGTCGGTTTGGCCGCTCCAGTGATCAAATCTGCCGTCGCCCCAATGGGCGGTTCCCTTTTCCGCCCGGGTTGCCGGGCGCGCGGCTTTTGATCGGGCAGGTTTGCCGGCCAGAATGAGGTCGATGGGAACCCGGCAATGGTCCGCCTCGATGCAGTTCGAATAGGGCGCCGATACAGCAAGGGTTTCCCTGAGGGCAGCGATCTGCTGTGAAGACGCAATATCGGACTTGTTCAAGAGAATGAGGTCGCTGGCCGCGGCATGGTCGATGATGTGTTCGGCGTCCTCGAATTCCAGCCGGTCGAAACCGTCGACATCGAGAACGTAGAGACGGGTGTCCAGACTTGCCAGTCCGGCCGCTTCCAGCGCATCGAGGGATGCATCGAGCGCCCGGGGGTCGGCAACGCCGCTGGCTTCGACGACGATCGCATCGGGTGGCGCCGCCGCACGCGCGAAATCGGCCACGCCGGTCACAAGGTCATCGTTGAGCGAGCAGCAAACACAGCCATTGCTCAGCGAGATCCGGTCATCCTCGATGGTTTCGACCAGCGCGTGATCGATATTGATTGCGCCGAAATCGTTGACGAAGACCACGATACGCCGGCCATTGGCCTGCCGCAGGATTTCGTTGACCAGCGTTGTCTTGCCGGCTCCGAGGAATCCGCCGATCGTGACGACCGGGAGGCGCTGGCGGGGCCGGTCAGCCATCGGTCCAGACGGGCTCGCCAGCCAGCCAAGTTTCGTGGACCTTGATGGCGGCCAGTTGCCCCGGGTCGGTCTCCAGGGGGTTGGCGTCGAGGATCGCGAAATCCGCATGTTTCCCGGCCGTGATCGATCCCAGTTTGTGTTCCATGCGGATGTGATAGGCGGCGTCGATGGTGACGCTTTGCAAGGCCGTTGTGACGTCAAGCCTCTCGTCCTCGCCAAGGCAGCGCCCGTCGCCGGCAAGACGGGTTGTCGCCGCCTGCATGAGTTGCAGGGCCGAGGGATCGGTCATTGGCGTATCGGCGTGCAGGCTGATGCGCATGCCTTGCGCGACGGCCGATCCGGCGGGCATGTAATGGGCTGCCCGTTCGGGACCGAACAGCGCGTCTTCGATGGGCGCGCCCCAATGGGTGATGTGGTTGATGAAGAAGCTGCACTGCACACCGAGCCGGCGGGCCCATGCGATCTGGTCATCGCGCATCAGGGCGCAATGTTCCAGCCGAAAACGGTGATCGGCGCGCGGGGTTTCGGTCAGGATGGTGTCGACCAGATCGAGCACCATGTCGATGGTCGCATCGCCCTGGGTGTGGATGGTCATCTGCCAACCCTGCGCGAAATAGGTGCGGACCATCTCCTCGAAATAATCCTGCGGGTAGTTCGGGCCGCCGGTATGGCCGGGTTTCAACTGCATGCGGCGCAGGGTGATATCGGATTCAAGATAGGGCTTGGTGATCCAGATATTGCCGACGAAGGGCGAGCCGTCCGCATGGATCTTGACACCGGCCATCCAGAGCCGGTCGTCGTCGATGGCGAAGTCTTCCACATGCATGTCGGAGGTCGTCGCCTGCTGGTAGGCGGCAATGCGCGGCAGTGCCAGACCCTGCTTCAGGGCGCTGAGATAATAGGCTTTGTAGTAAGGTCTGTAGAGATGTTCGGTGACCGTGGTGATGCCGCTGGAGAGGAGTTGCGCGACCATGGCCTCGAATTCCTCGTTCAACCGGTGTTCGCCCCAGGCCTGGTAAAAGGTCTCCAGCGCTGTCCAGGTAACGGCCTCGCCGATCCTGCCGGTCGGACGGTTTTCGGCGTCGCGGTCGATGACGCTCCCGGTCGGGGTCTCGAAATTCTCGTCGATGCCGCAGGCCTCGAAACCGGCCGAGTTCATGAACAGGGCGTGGCAGTTGGATGTCTGGATGCCGAGCGGATTATCCGGTGCGATCTCGTCCAGCACGGCGCGTGTCGGCGTCTCCATATCGGGGTGCAATTGCGGGTCGAGGCCGAAGAACAGCAGATGCTCGCCGGGCCGGGCGGCTTTTGCCCGCCGAGCCACCTTGGCCAGCAGGGCCGCGTAGGTGGGCACGGTCCCGGCGCGCACATCGACCACCGGCGCGCCGCGGGTCTTGGCGGCCCACAGGGGATGCGAGTGGGCGTCAATGAAACCCGGCAGCAGGCAACGGCCGGCGAGATCGATATGGCTGCACGCTGACGAAAGAACCGCCCTCGCATCGGCCAGCGAGCCGACATGCGCGATCCTGCCGTCCCGCACGGCAACGGCTTCGACGGCTGGTAAAGCCGTGTCGACGGTGACGATCGGCCCGCCGGAAAACAGCGTCTCGGTCATTTTGCGGCCACGGCCGTGTAGCTCTCGCGTAAGGCCCCGGCCTTTTCCTGGGAGGCCAGGAACGCCTCATTGTCGAAGAGCGGGATGACCTTGTGGTGCTTGGACATGCCCGTCGCTTCGGCCAGATGCATATTGGCCGCCACCGAGGCCATGTCCGGCATTTCATAGATGAACAGCATGTCAAACTCGCCGCAGGTGCCATAGGCGTGCAGCAGCCGTCCACCCATGGCGGCAACCGCCTTGCGGGACACGGCGGCGCGGTCGCTCGGCCTATCGAGCATTTCGGCCTTCTTGTCGTTGGCATATTTGATCAGCAAGGCGACGGTTACGGTCAAAGGTCTATCTCCGTTTTCCCTGAATGATGCGGTCCAGGATCATGGCGCAGCACAGGATCGCCAGCCCGGCCAGGATGCCCAATCCTTCCGAGGCATATTGCAGTGCCTGCAGGACATCCTCGCCGAGGCCCTTGGCGCCGATCAGGGAGGCGATGACGACCATGGCCAGGCTCAGCAGGATCGTCTGGTTGATGCCGGCCATGATGGATGGCGCCGCCAATGGCAGATCGACTTTCCACAGCAGGTATCTCCTGCTGGCGCCGAAGGCCATGGCGGCCTCGCGCACCGATGACGGGACGCCGCGCAGCCCCAGAACTGTCAATCGAACCACCGGCGAGCCGCCGAAAATCATCGTTGCGATGATGGCCGCGGGCTTGCCGGTGCCGAAAAAGGCGATCACCGGAATGAGATAGACGAAGGCAGGCATGGTCTGCATGAAATCCAGGATCGGCCGGACGACGGCATAGAGCCTTGGGTGGCGGGCGCAGACAATGCCGAGCGGAATGCCGAGCGAGATGCTGATACAGGCGGCGGTGCCCAGCAGAGCCATGGTTTTCATGCTCTTTTCCCAGAAGCCGAGATAGCCGAGATAGGCCAGGGCCGCCGCCGAGAAGATGGCCGGCCGCCAACCGGCCGAAAGGCCGGTCAGGAGAATGATGAACCCGCCCATGACCGGCCAGGGCGTCTCGACGAACACCGTCTCCAGCGCGTCGAGGATCGTTCGGATCCCGAAGGTCAGGCTGTCGAAGAACCACTCGGTGCTGACCGAGGCGGCATTCATCCAGTACTTTATGGCCGCCGCCGCTTCGGATTGAACCGCCTGGTTCGTCGGAAAGCTCCGGAGCGCTTCGACCTGCGCCGGAAAACCGAATTTGAGTGCGCAGGTGACATAGGTAAAGAGCGCCAGTACGGTGGCCAGGGCAATCTGCGGGCTACCCAGCCCGGCGGTCATCGTTCGATCCGACCGCCATTGCGTGTAGCGGCTCTGCAGGGCCGTGTTGGCCAGGCAGCCTTCAATGAACTTGATGATCATCAGCAGGCCGAGACCGAGCAGGATTAGCGTTGTTGCCGTTCCCTGCGCTGCCGCGGCTTCCAGTTTGATGCCCTCGACGGCGCGCTCCAGCGAGGCGATTGCATCCTCAAATGCGGCGACCTTGTCGGGCGCGTTGGCCTTTGCGTCCGCCAACTGTTCGCGCCGAAATACCAGGGTCTTTTCGATGCCGTCGAGCCGCGCCCGTATGGGAGCGCCCAGGTCACCCCAGATTCCGCGCGCGATCTGCACGATGGCCAGCGTTTCCAGCGCGACGAATGGCAGGAAATAGGTCCACAGATTGCGCATTCCGAACCAGATCGATCCGAGCAGCGAGGCCGGCCAGTTGAATGTGAACGTAAAGCCCCGCCGGTCTCCGATCTTCCGGAACTGATCACGATAATAATCGCCATTCGCCCCGACAAATTCGTCCACAGTCTCCACGGCATCGGTGGCGTGATCGCCGTGGCCGGCCGCCGGCTGTTCGAACGCGATGCTCATGACGCCTCCGTTCCCTGGATGACGCCCCGGAGCAGATCGTTCTTCGTCACGATACCCAAAGTGTTGCCCTGCCTGGTTGCGACAATAATCGGCCCGTCCCGGTGGGTGGCGGTGTCGATCATGTCCTTGAGCGTGGCGTCTTCATCCATTTGCACCGCGTCGGCGGGGACCTTTCCGCCCTCGGCGACGAATTGCTCCATCGGTGTGATCAGGCTGTGGGCGCGAATGAGATTGATCCTTGAAATGCCGGCAACGAAATCCGACACATAGGAGTCCGCCGGCTTCATGATGATGTCTTCGGGCGTTCCGGTCTGAACGATGATACCGTCGCGCATGATGGCGATGCGATCGCCGATGCGTGCGGCCTCGTCCAGATCATGGGTGATGAAGACCGTCGTCTTGTTCATCATCGAGGCGAGTTTGGAGAATTCGTCCTGCAACTGGCGCCGGATCAGTGGATCGAGGGCGCTGAACGGCTCATCCATCAAAAGCACATCGGCATCGGCGGCGATGGCCCGGGCCAGCCCGACCCGTTGCTGCATGCCGCCGGAGAGTTCATGGGCGTATTTGTCACCCCATTGCGACAATTCCACCATGGCAAGCGCGTCCTGGGCCGCTGCCCATCGCCTGTTCTGGGGCTGCCCGCGGATTTCCAGGGGCATGGCGACATTGTCGCGGACCGAACGGTGCGGCATCAGGCCGAAATCCTGAAACACCATGGCGATCTGGCGGTTGCGCACGTCCAGCAATTGTGCCTCGCCGAGGGCCATGATGTCCTGACCGTTGACGATCATCCTGCCGGCCGTCGGGGTCAGCAGCCGGTTGATATGGCGCACCAGTGTCGACTTGCCGCTTCCCGACAGACCCATCACACAGAAGATCTCTCCGCGCCGGACCTTGAAGCTGGCATCGGCGACGCCGACCACACAGTCAAATTGTTCGAGGACCTGGGGCTTTGTCAGTCCGTCCCGGCGGATCGCCTGCAGCGCTTCTTCGGCGCGTGCTCCGAATATCTTCCAGATGCCCTCGGCCTCGATCATCGGCTGACCCTGCACAGGCCCCGTTTGTTCAATGGACACAGCTCCCCCTCCCGGCGGTGTCTGGCGCGCATGCCAGGGCATGCATCGGCACGACCGTGCGCGCCGATGCTCAGATGCGGGTTACAGGCCGAGCCAACTGTCGACGCGATCGGAATTCGCCGCGACCCATTCGCGCGCGACATCCTGGCTGTCGCGTTTCTTGACCACGATCTCGCTGGTGAACATGTTGACCGTTTCGGTGTCCATCGCGATATTCGCCATGAGGTTGGCAATGGCCGGGACACGTGTCTCAAGCGATTTTGAATAGCCGACATGGATGTTCTTCTGCTTGTCGCCAGTGGTGATTTTCGATTTCTCGAACCAGTCGGCATCCTCCGACGGATTCACCATCTTGTATTTCGCTTCCTCGAAGGCCGGTTCCTCAAGCCGCACCATGTCGAACAATGACCAATTGTAATGGGGTGCATAACAGTAGAATGCATAACCCTCGCCCTTGTTGAAAGCATCGGCGATGGAGGCGGTGGCGGCTTCCTCCTCGACCACGACCGGCTTGAAGAAATTGCCGATGCCGTAATCGCGCACCTTCACCTCGTTCTGCCTGGTCGATGTCCAGGCCGGGGCGCCCACCCAGATGTCACCCATGCCGTCGCCGTCGCGATCCATCAATTCGGCAATTTCGGGCGTCGCCAGGTCGAACACGGTTTTGATATTGTGCTTTTCGGCGAATTCGCGGGGCGCGCAGAAGGCGGAAAAACCGTCATAGCTGTTCTTGCTCAATGCGACGGTCTGGTTTTCGTCGACATAGACGGAGGTGAAGTTCGACTGGTTCGGCATCCAGACGTCCGGATGGACATCGATTTCACCCTTGCCGCGATCCATGGCCTTGAAGATGACCGCGTTGGTTCCGGGGACCAGTTCCGCCTTGCCGCCCAACCTGTCTTCTATAATGACCTTGAGCAGTCCCGCCATGGCGCGCCCGCTGGCCCAGTTGGGTTCACCGATTCTGACCAGTTCCTGCGCGACGCCGGCGACCGCGCCGGACGCCGACATCGCCGCCGACAGCGCCAAGATTTTCCATGTTCTCACGATTTCTCTCCCTTGCCCTGTGTTTGCTTCAGGTATTAACATGTTACAGATATAATATGACATGTCAATTTGGAGAGATAATTGACAATCGCGGTGGGTGAGGGCAAAGAAAGCCCATGCCAGAAAAAGCCAAGCGCGTTCACGGGTCACCGGAAGGATCCAATATCCGTCCGCTCAAACTGCGGGATGAGGCGTTCATCGCCCTGGAGCGGATGATCGTCAACGGCACCTTGGCGCCGGGACAATGGGTGTCGGAAACCGATCTTATCGAACTGTCGGGGCACACGCGCGCATCGGTTCGCGCCGCCATTCAAAAACTCGCCGACCAGCAACTGGTCAGCATATCCCCGCGGCGGGGCGCCCAGGTCTGTCCGATTGATTTCACAACACAATTTCGTGCGCTCGAATTGCGCCGCGTGGTCGAGCGTCTGATCGCCCGCTCGGCGGCAAAGCGAGCGAACGCGGAACAAAAGGAGGCGTTCCGCGCGTTTGCCAAGGGTTTTCAAGCGGCGGCCAAAACCGCCGATCAGGACGCCATGACGGAGCTGGATTCTGGCAATTTCGCGCTGATGCTGGAAGCTGCGGACAACCCGTTTGCGGCGCGCGCCATGACATCCGTGAAAGGCCTTTCGCGGCGGTTCTGGATTTTGCACCGGTATCGCCATGGCAATCCGGCCCAGATGGCCATGGGACACGCCGATGTCGCATCGGCCCTGGCGGCGGGCGATGCCGAGGCGGCCGACCGGGCCGTCTCACGCCTCGTCGATTATATCGAGACGTTTACGCTCGAAGTTGTCGGCTACAGTTCTACGGATTCGCCTTCCGGCTGACTTGTGTCGTCTCAGGGTCCGCCGTCGCCGTAGAAACCGCGGCGGTCGTCGATGGGATTGACGCCCATATGGTGCCGGTAGCGCCGGGTGAAGTGCGAGGCGCTGGTGAAGCCGCAGGTGACGGCGATGTCGACGATCGGCATCGATGTGCGCGTGATCAGCCGGCGTGCCGCTTCCAGCCGCAGCTTCAGGTAGAAATCCATCGGCGTTTCATCGAAGGTGCGGCGGAATCGACGCTGCAGCTGGCGCACGGTGATGCCGGCCCGTTTGGCAATATCGGCAGCGCTCAGCGGCTCTTCGAGATGTTCCTCCATGATCCGCACGCAGTCCTGCACCCGCGAATCGTCGATATGGCGAAACAGGCCCGGCGATTTCCGCTGGTTTTCGAAGCCGAGGCGCACGTCCTGATGCAGCGCCAGATCGGCGATCGCGCCGGAGATGTCGATGCCGCAATCCTCGGCGATGAAATTGATCATCAGATCCATCGCCGCCGCGCCGCCGGCGCAGGTCAGCATGCCGCCATCGCGTTCGAACAGGGTGTCGCGGCGATGCAGGGTCGGAAACCGCTCCTGAAGGATTTCGGCATATTCCCAGTGAATGGTGCATGTGCGCTCGCTGAGCAGCCCGAGTTCAGCCAGCACATAGGGGCCGGTGCAGATGCCGGCGATACTGACGCCGCCATGGGCGAGGCGGCGGATCGCCTGGCTCACCGATGGCGGTATGCGGACATTCTCGACGCCGTCGCCGCCGCACACGACCATCAGATCGGTTTTTCCAACAGTCTCGACGTCCGAGTCCACGCGCAGGGAAAGGCCGTTGCTGGCGGCTGTGTCAAGTCCGTCGATGGAGCTGCACCGGTAGCGAAAGACCGGTCTTTGAAGGATCTTGTTGGCCAGCCGCAGCGGTTCGATCGCCGAGGAAAAGGCGATCATCGAAAATCCGGGAAGCAGCAGGAAATCGATGTCGAAGCGGAGCGTCGGGTCTTGCGGAAATGTCCTGCCGGCGGCCATGCGTTTCGCTATCCCAACATTGGTGATGCGCCCTTATAGACCATATTCAGCCCGTTCTCGCATCCAAGGATGTCGCCACTCCTATCGCGAACGGAGGGAGAGATGCGCCCTGACGAGCCGGAAATCGCCATTGAGGCGGGCCATGCGCCGCTTGCTGGTATCGGCATCCGTCGCTGCCAGCCCGTTGCTTAAACATTGCCAAAAGCTGCAAGGGCGGGCACTGTTACGTCAACGAAGCCGTCCATCGGATGGATG
>JANQMU010000101.1 GCA_028279875.1 Rhizobiaceae bacterium | reverse complement strand
CGCAGCGCGATGTGGTGCATCGGGCAAGCGGCGGAACGCAGCCGATGGGCCGATCTGCCTCCACCCTTCGGGCCGGGTGATTTTGCCCACTGGCGTCGTTGGCTTGCACTTGTGGTGGGCTACACCACGGCGTGCAACCCGCCTAGCCAGTGAACAAAATCACCCGGTCAAATGCATCAGGGTAATCGCAGAACGCTCTAGGGCGCATCAGGATGCCCGTTCCGCTGAAATCGTCTTCGATACTTCCTCCTCGAGGCTGTCGAGAATGGCCTTCTCATAGGCCACGAAAACGTCATCGGTCACCGATCGCGGATGCGGCATGTCGATCTCGAATATTTCCTTGATGCGGGCCGGCCTTGCGGTGAACAGCGCCACGCGGTCGGACAGCAGAATGGCCTCTTCCACACTGTGGGTGACGAACAGCGTTGTCTTGTGTGTCGCCTCGTGGATGCGGATCAGATCGGCAATCATGCGGCTGCGCGTCTGCGCATCGAGCGCGCCGAAGGGTTCATCCATCAGGAGTATTTCCGGATCATAGGCCAGCGCCCGGGCGATCGCGACACGCTGCTTCATCCCGCCCGACAGGGATTCCGGATAGGCGTCCTCAAAGCCCTGCAGTCCGATCATGGCGATCAGCTCGGCGATACGCTTTTCCTGTTCGGCCCTGGACACGCCGGCGATTTTCAGACCGTAGGCAATATTGGCTGAAACACGCTGCCAGGGAAACAGAACATATTCCTGGAACACGATACCCCTATTGGCTCCCGGGCCGCGAATGGGATCGCCGTTGAGGGTCAGGCTGCCGCCGCTCGGTTTCTCAAAACCGCCGACCATGAAAAGGAAAGTCGATTTGCCGCAGCCGGACGGTCCGAGCAGTGAAACAAACTCCCCCTTTTCAACGTCGAGGTTGAGATCCTCGATGGCCAGAACTTCGTTGGCGCCGCCGCTGTTGTAGACTTTGCGTATTCCGCTGGCGGAAATCTTGACCTCGCCCACGGTTCACCTCACAGATTCTTCGATGTCGATACGCCCCATCGTTCGACCGTCCGGCGTTCGATGAAGCCGAAAAGAATGCGCTCCAGGGAAACGCCGATCAGGCCAACGACAACAAGACCCGCAAACATCGCCTCGGTATCCAGGAAAGTCCGCGCGTCATAAATCATGAATCCGACGCCATACTTCGTCGCGGCGAATATCTCACCGGCGATGACGGCGCGCCAGGCCCGGCCCAGCGCCAGTTTGTGCCCGGCAATCAGATACGGCATCGTCGCGCCAAGCAGAACCGTCGTCAGGATCTGACGCCGTGTGGCGCCGGCCGTCTGGGCCGCCCAGATCATCCGGGTGGGCACATTCTGCACGCCGGCGGCAGCCGTGTAGATGATGGGGAAACAGGATCCCGTGATCACGACCACAATGACCGTGTGCATACCGAGACCGAGCCACAGAATCAGGACCGGCACGACGGCGATATTCGGGATGACCATGAACACCGAGATGATCGGATTGAGCCATGCATAAACCGTTCGGTTCATTCCCATGACGAGGCCGATGGCGGAGGACACCATCGCCGCCGCCAGAAATCCGGCAATCAGCGCGAACATCGTCCACGCGATGTGCCGCAGCATGAGGAAATCAGGGACGGCCCCTTCCCCGGGGCCCAGCATTTCAAAGAGCCGAAACAGAACCGCAGAGGGGGGCGGCATCAACAGCGTGTTGACGCCGCCATAGAGCACCACCAATTCCCACAGGATACCGGCACAGATGATCGAGACGAACGGCGTCCAACGATTTCCGCGCGCCATCTCGACGATCGGATTATAGAGCTGAGAGGTCAATGCGGTCACTGAGCGTCCTCCAGTTTCGGAGCCGGCGTGGCGCTTTTTCCGCCTCTGGAAACCACCGCATCGCGACCGCCATACCGTTCGATAAGCCGGTTCTGGTCCGCCTTGGCGGCAAGATCGGCGGCTTCCGGGTCGACAATTGTCCGCAGCGCCGCGTCAAATTCATCGAGCAGCCCCCGATATGATCCGTCAAGCGCAAGATTGGTCAGTTCCTCGCGGTCCTCTTCCAGGTCATAAAGCTCCGGCGGGAAGCCGACATAATGAATATATTTGTAGCGGCCGCGCCTGATCATGAATTCGGCCGATTTGGCCGCCGTCGCGTGATATTCGCTGAATATCGGACGGGCGGGATCATCGGGGAGGTTTGCCAGTTCCACGAGCGACCGTCCCGGCCTGTCCGGCGCCGGGCCGAGCCCGGCATTTTCGACAATTGTTGGATGGATATCGATCAGCGAAACGGGAGTCCGCCGGACCGTTTGTGACGGAATCCCGGGGCCGGCGGCGATCATCGGAACCGCCACCGACTCATTGTACATGGTCGATTTTCCCCACAATCCGCGGGCGCCGAGATTTTCGCCGTGATCGGACAGGAAGATCACCCGGGTTGTCCTGTCGAGTCCGGTTTCCTCGAGAACCCGAAGGATGGCTCCGACATGATCGTCAATGAAGCTGACCAGCCCGTAATAGGCGGCTATCGCCGTCTGCCGCTGTTCGTCCGTCTCGAAAAACCGGTCCCATATGTAGCAGTTCTCGAAAGCCTTCCACCATTCGGTCTCGGCGGTGCCATCGGGCCGCCGCCGTTTGGGAAGCGGCATGCGCGCCGGGTCGTAGCGTTCAAAGAATTCGCCCGGCGCAATCAGCGGGTAATGGGGGCAGATAAACGAAACCAGCGTCGTCCATGGCCGGTCCTGCGGGCTGGCGGCGCGCTGCCGCAGCCAGGTACAGGCGGCATCCCTGATATTGCGGTCATATTCGGTGTATTCGGTTTCGCCGGGGCCGATGTTTTCGGCCAGATCGCGGCATTGCGGCCGTGTCGGCGGATCGTCCCTCACCAGCCCGTGGGTGTCACCGCCGTCGTGAATATGCATCGGCAATATCTGCCGGTCGAAGCCGGTCGACCGCTCGTCATCGAGGTAGTGCAATTTGCCGATCGATGTCGATTCCAGACCCGCATCCTGCAGCGCGTGTCCCCAACTGCGGATCCTGCCATCATAGGCCAGGCAATTGTCCCAGTATCCGGTCTGATGCGGATAGCGGCCGGTCGCAAGAGCGGCGCGGGCCGGAACGCAGATCGGGGAATTGGTGTAGGCGTTTTCAAACCGGGTTCCGCGGGCGGCAAGACGATCGATGTTCGGCGTTTGAACGATGGGGTGCCCGGCGCAGCCCAGCGCATCCGCGCGATGTTCGTCATCCATAATCACAAGCAGGTTTGGATGGTCCATGGACACTCCGCGCGTCTTTGATCAGAAGGATCGGGAAGGCGCGGCCGCCCGGGAGGTCGGGCGACCCGCCAGGGCCCGCATTTCAGCGGGCCCGCGGCCGTCAATTGGTTTGCTTGACCAAAGCAGCCGCCTTGTCGTGAAATTCGGGCATCAGCGCCGGCGTGAAATCGGGACGGTCGCCGCGCAGTTTCCCGGCCGCTTTCAAGCTGTCGAAAACGCCGTTGAAGACACGTATCTTTCGGTCGGCGTCCATGCTCGACGCATAGTCGAAATCGGCGAGGCCCATTTTGAGGATATCGGCCGTCAGATCCCGGCCGCGTTTCTGCATCCCGACTTCCAGCAGCCTGGCGGCCTCATCATGGTCGTTGACCAATATGTTCTGCGCATCCATGGTTGCGGCCAGAAACTTGACGACCAGCTCCGGATTTTCTTCGGCGAATGCACGGTTGACGACCCAGCTTGCCTGACCTTCATTGGCACCCTTGAAATTCATCATGATCCGGCCGAAGCCCTTTGCGACGGCGATCGAGGTCGTCGGCGCAAACCAGATTCCGGCATCTACGGAACCGGCTTCAATGGCGGCGAGAATCGCATTGGGCGCTGTGTTCAGGATCTCGAAATCATTGAGACTGCACGCGTTTTTCGCGCACCAATCGTTCAGGGCGCGATAGGAACCGGAACCGATCTTGGTGGCGATTTTCTTGCCCTTGAGATCGTCGATGGACTGGATGGGCGAGTCCTTCTGGACAACCACCTGCGCATAGCTGCCATCGGTGGAAACCGCTGTGCCGATGACGCCGACCACATCGGTCTTCGCCAGCAGGGACGTCAATGGCGTTTCACCGACACTGCCGACATCGACCGCACCGCCAACCAGCGCCTCGGTGACTTCGGTGCCGGTTTTCATCGGCACGAGTTCGATCTCGAGGCCGTATTTTTCGGCAACGCCGCTCTCAATCAGGACGATATCCCAATTCGCGGAGCGCGAACTCAGCCGTATCTTGTCGCCGGCCTCCGCCGGCGGCGCGCTTCCGGCGATCAAGAAGCCGGCCAGAGCCGCGCACAATATGCCGCGGCGGGTTGACAACACTCTCATTTCACTTCCTCCTTTTTGATTCCGGGATGATGGTTTCATCCGTCTTGTTCTTCTTGTTGTTCTCGTGTCGCAATGCGGCCAGGCTGGCGCGCAGGATATGGTTTTTCATCGCGCGCTCGGCTGCCTGCCGGTCCTGGTTGCAAATGGCGGCCAGGATTTCGCCGTGGTCCTTCTGGGAGCGCTCGCGCTCCTGCGCTGATTGAAACTGCGCCCTTTGAAACGGTGCCGTCTGCACACGCACCAGGCGGGTCGCCGATTTGAGGCTCTCGTTTCTCGCCAGATCGGCAATCTTGTCATGAAATTCGCGATTGGCCGCCGCAAATTCATCAGGTGTCGCACCGGTGATCGCGCCCGCGCACATTTCGTGAAGATCGATCAATTCGGTCATTTCAACCAATGTGGCACGCATCGCGGCCCAGCCGGCGGACAGCGCTTCGAGATCCGCGGCGGCCTCGAAGGCCTGGCCGATCTTGTCGGGATCGACGGAGACGACGACAGCTCCACGGCGAGGCCGGATATCGACCAGTCCGGCTGAGGCCAGTTGTCTGATCGCTTCGCGGACCGGGGTGCGGGAGACCTCGAACTTGGCCGCCAGTTCCTGTTCGTCGAGCCGGTGGTTGACCGGAAACCTACCGGCGAGGATTTCATCCGCCAGATGCCGTCGAATCGAGTCGCTGAGCGTATCCGTCTCATCGGAGTCGAGGTTGGATATCCGATTGCTTATGTCCACGATCGCCATAGGCCATAATTATACAAAACTGGTTAGTGAGTCAATTTTTATATGCAAAAACTCTTATATCTGCCATTTATGTATACAAAATGACAAAACTTGCAGACCTTTGAAACCATACGCCAAAATGGAACCGGGTCGAAGGACCGACATCTGTGCCTTCCGCATTTCGAAAGGTTTCGGAGCCGCTGGGAAATGGGCTGCCGGGACAACATCCAGTGCGTATCGGACGGGCAATGCCGCTGCGGAAATCGGTGTCCAGGCCGCATTGCCTGGAAAAAATCTGAATCTATACTGAACCAGGTGTCGCCCTGCATTGCGCGGGCGACGGGCGCAGGAGGGTCGGACGATGCTGCCGCTTTACGACATGATGATGCAGGCCCAGCAGGGCGAGGCGGCCAAGGCCATGTCACGCCAGTTCGGGCTCGACACGGATCAGGTGACGCGGGCCATGGAGGCCCTGATGCCGGCCTTTTCGACCGGCCTGAAGCGCAATACCGGGAGCCCCCAGGATATCGGCAATTTCATGCAGGCGCTGGCCGGCGGCCGGCACGCCCATTATTTCGACAATCTGAGCGATGCATTTTCACCGCAGGGTATCGCGGAGGGCAACGGCATCCTCGGCCATCTGTTCGGCTCGAAGGAGGTGAGCCGCGCGGTTGCGCAGCAGGCGGCACTGGCCACCGGGATCGGTCAGGATATCCTCAAACAGATGCTGCCGGTGCTGGCCACAACGATGATGGGCGGCATGTTCAAGCAGTCGACCGCCGGCGGCAGCGGCAATGCGTTTGCCGACCTGATGGGCCAGATGATGGGCCAGTCGGGCGGCGCGGTGCCGGCCGGTACCGTCAATCCGCTCGGCCAGATGATGGAGTCGATGTTCGGCAGCGGTGCAAAGCCAGACGCCTCACCGCCGCAGAATCCGTTTGCCGACATGCTCGACAATATGATGAAAATGGGATTTCCCGGCCTGCAGGACGACAAGGAACCGGCGCCGGAAGACAATCCCAATCCCTATGACAAGCTCTTCGGCGACATGTTCGATGCCGGCATCAAGGTGCAGAAGGACTATCAGGACAATATGAACGCCATATTCGACAGCTACCTGAAAAGTATGGGCAAATCTGCATAGGATGCGGTGACCGCCTCACGCCGAACGCCGCTTCAGGAAGGCGGCCGGAAATGTGATCGTGGCGACCCCCTCGCCGTCCCCGGTCATGGACCTGTCAAGGATCGCTGCCGCCTCACGAGCCAGTGCGTTCACCGGCAGGGAGATGGTCGAAATCCCGCCATTGATCCAGGCATAGTGCGCCGGATCACCATAGCCGACAAACGCCATGTCGCCGGGCATGTCCAGTCCCTGGCGAAGACACGCCTCGAGGGCGCCGCTGGAGATTTCGAAACCGCCACAGACGACCGCTGTCGCCCGCTTGCCTTCGAGCAGTGACACCAGGCTCCGGCATCCCATCTCAAAGGATGGCGGCGCGGTCCTGACAAGCTCCGCAGCGACCGTTTTTCCCTTGCCCTCCATCGCTTCGGTAAAGGCGGCCAGGCGGCCGCGGCCCGAAGACAGAACGGGATCGGCGCCGATATAGCCGATCTTCGAATGCCCGGCGGCCACGAGGTGGTTGACGGCGTCTTCAATCGCCGGCCCGTCGCCAATCAGCAGGGCCGAGGCAGGAAACTCCAGCGGTCGCTGGCGAATGAACTGCACGACCCGAAGGCTGCGCAGATTCCTGTCTTCGCCCTCCCCCGCAGCGGGCGCCGGCACCATGATGACCGCGCCGGCCTGCACCTCCCGTAGCCGCAAAAGGGCCTGTCTCTCCTTTTGCGGTTCGTCATTGGTGAGATGAATGATCAGATGCAGGGCCTTTTCTTCGCAGGCGGCGGCAAGCGTATCGGCAAATCGAGCGTAGAATTCGTTGACAAGGGTCGGCAGGAGCAGGCCGACGATCCTGGTGCCGTCACCGCGCATGGCCTTGGCCGCCGCGCTTCTGACATAACCCAGTTCCTCCGCCCGCGCGAGGACCGCCCTGCGCGTCTCTTCGCTGACATTGGGATGGTTCGACAGCGCGCGCGACACCGTCATGTGGGAAATGCCCAGATCCCGGGCGATCGATTTGATGGTGACCCGATCCGACAATGAAGGCCCCTCGTATCCTGTCCTGCCTGGCTTGACAGGCGTTGTCCGCCAGTCTAGTTGTTCACGTGAACAAAGCAAGATGTAATCGAGTTTCCCGTGTCTGAATCCTTCGAGACCCGTTGCCGAACGCTCGTCGAGGACCTCGGCCTGTGCGGCGCGGCCGACGTGGTTTCGGTGCGTCCCCTGACCGGCGGCGTTGCCTCCGACATCGGCGTCGTGGACCTGGGAGACCGCCAGATCTGCGTCAAATTCGCGCTTGAAAAACTCAAGGTCCGGGAAGAGTGGCGGGCGCCCCTGCGCAGGAACCGCGCCGAATATGCGTGGCTGGCTTTCGCGGCATCCGTCGCGCCCCGATCGGTGCCGCGTCTTTACGGCCGGTCCGAACGGGAAAACGGCTTTGCGATGGAGTTTCTGCCGCCCGATCAGGTTTACAACTGGAAACAGGCGCTGTTGCGGGCAGAACCCCCGGCGGGCGAAGCGGCCGCTGTCGGCGGGGTGATCGGGCGCATCCACGCGGCTTCGACCGAACCGGCATTCGACCGGACCGGATTCGAAAACAGTGATGATTTTCATGCGCTGCGGATCGATCCCTATCTCCTGTTCACCGCCGGGCGGCATGCGGCGGTTTCACCGCAGTTGCGAAGCCTCGCGGACGGGCTCGCCGCAACGGACCGGGTTTTGATCCATGGCGATGTGAGCCCGAAGAACATCCTCATGCGGACCGGACATCCGGTGATCCTGGATGCCGAATGCGCAACCATGGGAGACCCGTGTTTCGACATCGCATTCTGCCTCAATCATCTGGTTCTGAAGGCCGTGCACCTGCCGGAGATGGCCGCGGTGCTGCACACGGAAATCAAGGATTTCTGGACCGCCTACCAGCCGCATGTGTCGTGGGAGGACCACGGCGCACTGGAAGCCCGGGTCTGCGCCCTGCTGCCGGCGCTGATGCTGGCCCGGGTCGACGGCAAGTCCCCGGTCGAATATCTCAGTGACACCGCCCGCGATCACGTGCGCCTGCTGTCGCTGTCCCTGATCGAAAGCCCCACCAAGACCCTGCCTGACTTCCTTGGCCGGGTCGACAATGGAGTTGAAGCGTAGATGGCCAGCAGCGACATCACATCCGTCCGGGCGCGGCGTGTCTGGGACTCACGCGGCAATCCGACCGTCGAAGTGGATGTGGTGCTTGAGGGCGGCGCACGGGGACGGGCGATCGCACCGGCCGGCGCGTCGCGCGGCACCCGCGAGGCCACCGACCTGCGCGATGGCGGCACCGCCCTGCGCGGCATGGATGTCGGCCGGGCGCTGGCCAGCGTCAGCGACGTAATCGCCCCAGCGCTGATCGGGCAGGACGCCCGGAACCAGGCCGAGATCGACACCATCATCCTTGGGCTGGACAGCTCGGCCCTGAAGGCAACGCTCGGCGGCAATGCGACGGTCGCCACTTCTCTGAGTGTCCTGCACGCCGCAGCCGCGGCGGCAGGGAAACCGCTTTGGCGGCATCTGGCGGACCAATACCGGCACACGCCCTCCATACCGCTGCCCGAGATCCAGATTTTCGGCGGCGGCGCCCATGCCGGGCGGCGGGTGGATGTCCAGGATTTCATGATCATGGTGCCCGGCGCCGGCAGTTTCGAAGAGGTGAT
Organism: Rhizobiaceae bacterium; assembly: GCA_028279875.1. Classification (GTDB taxonomy): domain Bacteria; phylum Pseudomonadota; class Alphaproteobacteria; order Rhizobiales; family Rhizobiaceae; genus Hoeflea_A. The sequence goes on along the minus strand of JANQMU010000101.1, from coordinate 24,770 downwards.
GGAGGTCACCAGCGAAATCTACTTCGCCGCCGGGGCGATCATGTCGAAAAAGGGCCGGATATCAGGCGTTGCCGATGAAGGCGGCTGGTGGCCGGTCTTCGACAGCAATGAGGAAGCACTGGAAACCCTGGTCCAGGCCATCGAACATGCGGGGGAGACACCCGGCGAACGGGTGGTCATCTCGCTCGACATCGCGGCGTCCGAGTTCGGCGCCGACGGCGTCTACCGCCTGGCACTCGAAAACCGGACGCTCGATTCGGACGGCATGATCGCCATGCTCGGGCGCTGGCTCGACGCCTATCCGATCGCGTCCATCGAAGACCCGCTGGCGGAAGGCGATCCGACGGGCATGCGGGCCTTTACCCGTGAGTTCGGCGAGCGCGTGCAGATCATCGGCGATGACTATCTGGTCACCAATGCCGGCCTGGTGCGGGACGCCGCGGCCCACGGCGCCTGCAACGCGGTGCTGATCAAGGTCAACCAGGCCGGGACGGTCACTGAGTCCATCGAAACGCTGGACGCGGCCCGCAAAGCGGGATACCGAAGCGTGGTGTCGGCCCGGTCGGGCGAGACCGAGGACGTATCGATCAGCCATTTGTCGGTCGGGCTCGGCGCCGGCCAGCTCAAGGTCGGCTCGTTCACCCGATCCGAACGCATGGCCAAATGGAACGAATGCCTGCGCATTCAGGATGAGCTGGGCGCCGATGCCTTTGTCGGCGGCAAGCCGCTGGCCGGCACCTGGTGGGGCAAGGCACAAACGGGGATGAAATCATGAAACTGATGCGACTGGGTCCACGCGACGGAAAAAAGATTCCCTGCATCGTCGATGACAGTGGCAAGGCACGCGATGTCTCGGCCATTGTCGACGATTTCGGGCCACAGACACTCGGCCCGGAGCTGCTGGCGGCGTTGCGCGCCGCCGATCTCACCTCCCTGCCCCCGGTCGAGATGACCGACCAACGGATCGCCCCGCCGGTGGCGCAGCCGCGCAATATCTGGTGCATCGGCCTGAACTATTCCGATCATGCCGCCGAAGCCGGCATGGACATTCCGGCCGAGCCGATCCTGTTCAACAAATCGTCCGCGACCTATTGCGGGCCGCATGACGATATCCTCTATTCAGACAGCATGACCAAGCTCGACTGGGAGGTCGAGCTGGGGATCGTCATCGGCAAAACGACGCTGGCGGTGACAGCGGACAAGGCGATGGATCACGTCGCCGGGTTCGTTGTGGTCAATGACGTGTCGGAACGGGCCTGGCAGCTCGAGCGCGGCGGCCAGTGGGTCAAGGGCAAGAGCTTTCCCAATTTCTGCCCGACCGGGCCCTGGCTGGTGACGCCGGACGCGGTGCCGGATGTTCAGGACCTTTCCATGTGGCTCGATGTCAACGGCCGGCGCATGCAGGCGGGCAACACGTCGAACATGATCTTCGACGTCAGGACCATCATCTCCTATATGAGTGAATTCTGCAGGCTGGAGCCGGGCGACCTGATCTGCACCGGCACGCCGCCCGGTGTCGGATCGGGCATGAAGCCGCCGACATTCCTTGCCGTCGGCGATCGGGTGACCCTCGGTGTCGAGGGGCTGGGAGAACAGCGCCAGACGGTGGTCCCCTATGCGGAGGCGGTGACATGAACAGCTACGATTTCACCGGCAGGACTGCGGTCGTTACCGGCGGTGCCAACGGTATCGGCGCCGGCGTGATCCGGCGACTGATCGACTCGGGCGCCAGCGCGGCGATCTGGGATCAGGATATCAGCACGCCCGAGACCGGCCTGAAGGCATTGCCGCCGGACAATCTGCTCTACTGCGCCGTCGATGTCGGCGATTTCGCCAGCGTCGAAAAGGCCGCGGCGGATACGCTGGCGCGGTTCGGCAGCATCGACGTGCTGGTCAACAGCGCCGGCATAGCCGGTCCGACCCATACGCTGGTCGACTACCCGGTGGAGGCCTGGCGCCAGGTGCAGAGGGTCAATCTCGACGGCATTTTTCACTGCTGCAAGGCCGTGGTGCCGGGCATGATCGAAAGGAATTACGGGCGGATCGTCAATGTCGCCTCGATCGCCGGAAAAGAGGGCAACCCGAACGCTTCGGCCTATTCGGCCTCCAAGGCGGCCGTCATCGCCCTGACCAAATCGCTCGGCAAGGAACTGGCCGCCCATGACATTGGCGTCAATTGCGTGACGCCGGCGACCGCGAAGACGCGGATCCTCGACCAGGTCAGCCAGGAATTCATCGATTACATGCTGTCGAAGATCCCACGCGGACGGTTTGTCACCGTCGACGAGATTGCCGCCATGATCTGCTGGATGTGCTCGGCGGAAAACTCCTTCACCACAGGCGGCGTGTTCGACCTGTCGGGCGGACGGGCGACCTATTAGGACGGGTTGGGGCTGGATCGAAACATGAGGATCGGGGGTTCGGGATGATGGATATCGACCTTTCGAGGCGGCTGAAGGGCAAGGTTGCGCTGGTTACCGCCGCTGCACAGGGCATTGGTCGCGCCACCGCCGAGCGACTGGCCGGCGAAGGCGCCACGGTTCACGCCTCGGATGTGAATGCCGACGGCCTTACCGGCGCGGACTTTGCTTCGACGACCCGGCTTGATGCAACGGATCCGGAGGCCGTCGCCGCCTATGTCGCACCCTTCGAGCGCATCGATGTGCTGGTGCATGCCGTCGGCTATGTGCATCACGGCAATATCGAGGAATGTCCGCCGGAGGCGTGGCGCCGATCGATAAATGTGACGCTGGACAGCGCCTATATCGTGCTGGGTGCAGTCGTGCCGAAGATGAAGGCCCATGGCGGCAGCATCATCACGATCGCGTCGCTCGCCTCGTCGATCAAGGGCTTTCCCAAACGGGCCGCCTACGGTGCGGCCAAGGGCGGCGTTTTGGGCCTGACCAAGGCCATGGCCGCCGATTATCTCGATCAGCGCATACGCTGCAACGCGGTCTGTCCGGGCACGGTCGACTCGCCGTCCCTCAAAGGCCGCATGGCCGAACTTGCCGAGGAGCTTGGCAGCATGGAAGCGGCCACCCAGTATTTCCTGGATCGCCAACCGGCCGGACGCCTCGGCACGCCGGAGGAAATCGCCGCGCTCTGTGCCTTTCTCGCCTCCGACGAAGCGAGCTTCGTCACCGGGCAGGCAATCAATGTCGATGGCGGTATCACGATCTGACTCAACCTCTTCTTCCGGCTGCGGATCGGCCGGATTTCAAGAGGTCGAAAATGCTTCTGTGAAGGTGAAGCTCGCCCTGGCGAAAAACCCGGCGTCTGCTTGCTGCAGACGCCGGGCAGGGGGCGGGCAAAGGTTGGTGCCCGCTGGGGAGCTGGGAAGCAGACCCGGACGGCCTATGGCAGATACATTCCCGACCGGCGCAACAGCGCCGTGCGGGCGAGTTCCCTCGAGTGGTCGGCGAACATGCCGCCGCGCATCGCGCGGTTGAGGTCCTTGCGGGTCAGGCCGATATCGGCAAGCTGCAGATCGTTAAATTCGGACAGTGAGATCACCGCCCGGCGGTTGCGGTAGCGCCTCACCAGGGAGACGAGAAAGCCGCGGATCGATGCCGCTCCAAAAGTCTGATTACGGGTGGCGCCAAGGTTCAAGCTGGGGTCGATGCTGGTCATTTCGTCTCTCCTTTCCGAACCCGCCCTATCAGCTTGCGGACGGGTTGCTGTGCTCGCGGCGCGTTTCACCGATCAAAGGGTTTGGAGTATTTGGGAAACACGCCGCTGCCGCGTCCGGGGACGTCGGGCAAATTGATCTTTTCAAAGCTTGACTAATTAATCCAGTGAATGTTTTTAATATTAAATATCAGTTTTTTTGATGGACCGATTCATGGCTGCTCCGCTCGATATCGATCAACTCAGAACCTTCATTGCCATCATCGACAGCGGCAGCTTCACCCGCGCTGCCAGCGAGGTGAACAAGACCCAGTCGGCCGTCTCGATGCAGATGCGGCGGCTGGAGGAAAGGATCGACCGGGAGCTGTTCCGCAAGGACGGCCGGATCAATCGGCTGACCAGCGACGGCGAGCGGCTGCTGGCCTTTGCCCGGCGCATGGTGCGGCTCAACAACGAGACCCTGGCCGCCTTCGACGAGGAGGCCCTGGCGGGCACGATCCGGCTGGGCACGCCCGATGATTATGCCGACAGATACATGCCCGACATCATTGCGCGCTTTGCCAAGACCAACCCGAATGTCGAGTTGAGCATTGTCTGCGAACCATCGCGCGACCTGGTTGAAAAGCTCGCCCGCAACGAACTCGATATCGCGTTGGTAACGCACAATCCGAAGGTTCGCCATTCGCAGATGCTGCGCACCGAACCGTTGTTCTGGGTGACGTCGATGGCCCATTCCGTGCATCAGGAAACGCCGGTTCCGCTGGCCGTCGGCCGGTGCAACTGCGACTGGCGGCAGGTGGGATGTGCAGCGCTCGATTCGGTCGGGCGCGACTATGCGATCCTGTTTACGAGCTGGTCCTCGACGGTCATCGCCTCGGCCGTGCTGGCCGGCCTTGCCGTGTCGCTGCTGCCCGAGTCGGCGCTGCGCCCAGGCATGCGGATCCTCACCACCCAGGACGGCTATCCGGAACTGCCGCCGGCTGAAATCGGCATGATCCGCAGGCCCGGCGTCCCGACGGCGCTGATGGACGCCCTGACCGATCACATCGCGGCAAGCCTCGACAATCTGGCACCCTCGGGCGCCGATGACGAGGCAGACGGGAGCCTGCCCAACCGCGCCGGTGTCAGCCGTGCGCCGAACGGCCTGATGTTTCCAAGCTGGTAAGGCCCCGCCCGGGGCGCTATAGGTCCATGATGGCGTCACCCAAGAGCGATTCGCACAGCAATATCGCGGAATATTCGGTCAGCGAGATATCCGGATCCATCAAGCGCACCGTCGAGGACGCGTTCGGCCGAGTACGCATCCGCGGCGAGATTTCGGGCTATCGCGGACCGCACTCCTCGGGGCACGCCTATTTTTCCCTCAAGGACGACCGGGCGCGGATCGAGGCGGTGATCTGGCGCGGGGTTTTCTCGAAGCTCAAATTCAAGCCCGAAGAAGGCATGGAGATGATCGCCACCGGCAAGGTCACGACCTATCCGGGCTCGTCGAAATACCAGATCGTCATCGACTCGCTGGAACCGGCCGGTGCCGGCGCGCTGATGGCGCTGCTGGAAGAGCGGCGCAGGAAGCTTGCCGCGGAGGGTCTGTTCGACGAGGCGCGCAAACAGCTTCTGCCGCACATGCCGCGGGTGATCGGCGTCGTCACGTCGCCGACCGGGGCGGTTATCCGCGATATTCTGCATCGCATTGCCGACCGGTTTCCGGTGCATGTCATCGTCTGGCCGGTGCGCGTGCAGGGCGAAACCAGCGGCGATGAGGTCGCCGGCGCGATCAACGGCTTCAACGCCATGCCGGTCGGCGGTCCGATCGCCCGGCCCGACGTGCTGATCGTGGCGCGGGGCGGCGGCAGCCTGGAGGATCTGTGGGGATTCAACGACGAGGCGGTGGTGCGCGCGGCGGCGGACAGCGACATCCCGCTGATTTCCGCGGTCGGCCATGAAACCGACTGGACCCTGCTCGATCACGCCGCCGATGTGCGGGCGCCGACGCCGACCGGGGCGGCGGAAATGGCGGTGCCCGTCAAGGCCGAGCTTGAAGCCGACCTTGCGACTCTCGGCGCGCGCCTTTCCGGCGCGACGACCCGGTCCCTCGACGGCAACCGCCAGGAGCTCAGGGCGCTGGCCCGCGCCCTGCCCTCGATCGATGCTCTGCTGGCGCTGCCGCGGCGGCGGTTCGATGAGGCCGCCGGCGGGCTCGGCAAAGCGCTGCAGCTCAACACGGCGGGCAAAAGGCAGCTTTTCGAGCGCCGGGCGGCGCGGCTGACACCGGCAACGCTGCAGCGGCGCGTCGTCGAAAAACGCCAGCGGGTGATGGAACTGGCGGCGCGCAGCGAACGCCACAATGAGCGTCTGCGCGACCGGCTGGCGGCAAGGCTTTCCAATGTCGCGGCGCGGCTGACCCTGCGCCCGGCGGCCGACCGGATCAGCCGCGGCCGCGAGCGGCTGGCGGTGCTGGCCAGGCGGTCCGACGAGATCACCGCGCTGCATGCGGAGCGGCGGCGGCGCCAGGTAGGCGAAGCGGCGCGCCTGCTCAATTCGATGTCCTACCGCAACGTGCTCAATCGCGGCTATGCGGTGGTTCGCAACGCAACGGACAATGTCGTCGACCGGGCCGCGCTGCTGGCGTCGGGCGATGCCGTGTCGATGGAATTCGCCGATGGACGGGTCGATGCGGTGACCGCCGGCGGCAAGGCGAAACCGCCGCAGAAGGCCGCGGCAAAGGTACCGAAGAAGACCAGCGGAGACCAGGGCAGCCTGTTCTGAAGCACGTCTGGCTTTAAGGAACCAGAACGATCTTTCCGCCGATCCCTGATTCCAGCACCGCGACATGGGATGCGGCGGCTTCGGCCAGCGGCATTTCGCGGCCGATGACGGGCCGCAACGTGCCGTTGGCGGCCCCGGCCAGGATGTCCTGCATAATCGGTGCCATCTGCTCGGCCGTCACGTTCCACAGGGCAATGCCGCGGATATCGAGTTCCTTCATCATAGCCACACGCGGCGAAATGGTGATTTCTCCGCGATTGCCGATGACGACGATCCGGCCATATTTGGCGACGAGGTCCAGATCGGCGGCGAGATTGACATTGGCCAGCATCTCCAGGATCAGCTCCGGCCCCTTGCCGCCGGTCGCCTGCGTCACCTCGTCGAGATAGCCCTCCTGCGTGTGGTCGACCACATGGTCCGCGCCCTGGGCGCGGATCAGGTCGAGGCCCTTTTGCGTGCCGCCACTGCCGATCACGTTCAGTCCGGCCCGTTTGGCCAGCTGGATGGCCGCAGTGCCGACGGAGCCGCTGGCGCCGTGGATGAACACCGTCTCGCTCGGCTTGCCCCCGCCGCGTTCGAAAAGCGCATAATGGGCCGTGGGATAGGACACGCCGAAGGTGGCCGCCTGCGCATGGCTGACACCGGCCGGCAGAGGCAGCACTTCGCTTGCCTTGCGCTTGACCTTCTCGGCATAACAGCCGGTGAGATCGAAGCTCAGCGCTGTTCCGACGAAGACATCGTCGCCGACCGCAAAGCCCTTGACGTTGTCCCCGACCGCCGAGACGACACCGCCCGCATCGCCGCCGGGCGTATAGGGCAAGTCCGGCTCGATCGCATAGGTTCCGCTGCGCATATAGGTGTCCGCCGGATTGACGGCCGCGGCGCGCACGTCGATGACGACTTCATCGGGACCCGGAACCGGATCGTCGACCTCCTCGATCTGCAGGACCTCGGGGCCGCCGAAGGAATGGGCACGGATCGCTTTCATGGGGTGTTCTTTCCCGGTTGGGTCAGCACGGATCTTTCATGACAGACATACAGGAGAAGCCGGTTTTGGCAAAAGCGCATTCATGGCGAGGCGCCCTGCCCGGCCGTCGGCAGGGACGCGATGAACTTGCCGACAAGATTGATATTCGCCCTTTCATGGCGCCAGGCTTCTTCGTCATGCTGCATGAAAAACGGCTCGGCTGTGGCAACGACGATCATGTCCAGCGCGGGGATGAGGACGATCAACTGCCCGCCATGGCCCCAGGCGAAATCGACCTCATGAGCGCCGACCGAACCCGACCACCATTGATAGCCATAACCGACATTCCTGAGATAACGCCCGAGCGTCTGCCTGTTCATCTGCGTGCGCCAGGCATCGGGTGAGTGGGCCTCCAAGGAGTCCCGCACCCAGGCGGCCGGGATCACCTGCCGCCCCCGATACCGGCCGTCATCGAGATAGAGCTGGCCGAAGCGCGCGGCATCCCGCGCCGTCATGTGCAGCAGGGCATAGTAATATCCGTATCGGTCCTGCCACCATTCGCCGGATTCGATGCCGATCGGCTCGAAAAGACGGCGCTCGGCAAAGGCCGGGAGGTCCGTGTCGCAGGCATGCGACACGACGACGCCGAGCCAGTGGGTCGTCAGATTGCTGTACTGGAACCCCGCCCCCGGATCGCCGGTGAGTTGAACGGCATCGACAAGCGGTAGATAGTCGCCCTCGAGAAAGGTTTGCCACAGCGCCGGGTCCGTCTCCTCCCAAGGATAGCCGGCACGCATCTGCAACATGTCGCGGATGGTGATGGCGTGTTTTCGTTCATCGGCCGGCGAGGCCGCATCATCCGGCAGGAATGTCACCATTGTGCGATCCAGATCGGTCAGACAGCCGTCTTCCAGCGCCAGGCCGACGAGGGCCGAATAGATGCTTTTCGACGCCGATTGCAGCGATGCCTTGTGGGACGCCGACCCGGCGTTGAAATAGTCTTCCGCGATGAGTTGGCCATTCCTGATCACCAGCAGGCTGTGAAGCGTCTCCAGCGCCGCCGCATCGTGATAGAACTCGGCCACCAGCGCCGGGTCGAGACCCTGCTCGGCGGGCGCGGAGACCGGCCAGTCGCCCGCCGCCGGTGGCCGGTAATCGACGGCGGCGAGCACCTGCTCATCCGGTCTCAGCCATTGCGCGATCCGGGGCCGCGCGGCGGCAATCGCCGGGCGTTCCAGCGCCAGCCCCAGGGGACCGAGCGCTGTGCTCAGTTGATCGAACAGGCCTTCATCATCGGCAATCGGTGAAGCCGCGATGTCGAAGGCGGTGGCGCCGCCGCCATTGCGCGACTGACGGTCAGCGCCGGCGTCCAGCAGCGCCTCGGCGATGTCCACACGCCCCAGCAACGCAGCGATGTGCAGCGGCGCCGAGCCTTCCCGGTCGCGCAACTCAAGGTCCGCGCCGGCGCCGATCAGCAGCCGGGCCGCATCGGTCCGGTCGAATGTCGTGGCAAGGGTCAGCGGGGTCGAGCCGAACGCGTCCTTTGCGTCGAGGTCGGACCCGGCTGCGATATGCCGCTCGATGGCGTCGATATCGTCCTGCAGGACCGCCAGGTGAAGACCGCCATCATCCGGCGCCGTCTGCGCCGCAAGGGCCGATGCCGGACCGATGCAAAGCATGATCAAAATCGTCGCCCATGGTTTCATTCCGAAACCCTCCAATCCTCTTGCCGGGACATCGCAATCCCTGCCCGCCGCCATAGCCTGTGCCGTGTCCGGCGGTTTTGACGTGGCTCAAAGGCGATGTCTTGTCGTCGCCCGGACAGGCTGTACATTGGCCGCCGGCAACAACCGGAGGGAAGCCCGCCATGCAGCGTGTGATGATCATCGGCCAGCCGGGTTCCGGCAAGTCGACACTGGCCCGCACCCTTGGTGGCATCACCCACCTGCCGGTCGTTCATATCGACCATATCCACTGGAAGGCCGGATGGGTCGAGCGATCCGGGCCGGAAAAGGACGCGCTGTGCGCCGAGGTGCATGCCCGCGAGCGATGGATTTTCGAGGGAGGACGATCCGTCACCTGGCCGGAACGGCTGGACCGCGCCGACACGGTGATCTGGCTGGATATTCCACTATGGCTGAGACTGCCGCGCGTGCTGTGGAGAACGGTGCGCTACTGGGGCCGCAGCCGCCCCGACCTGCCGGAGGGGTGTCCGGACCATTTCAGTTGGACCTTCCTGCGCTGGATCTGGAACACCCGCCGCTCGTCCCGGGATGCCATGCGCCGGCTCTATAACTCCGTGCCGCCGGAAAAGGCGAAGCACCGCCTCGCCGGCCGGCGGGACATCCAGCACTTCCTCACTGGTCTTCGCACGGCAGCTGCGACCGGCAATCTCGGCATTTCGCATCGGTGATTGAGGGGGGCAATCGATATTCGAAGCGTCAGTCGGCGAAAGCGGTGACTGTGATTTCAACGACAAATTCGGGACGGGCGGGCGTTGCCTTGACACATGTCCGCGCCGGTGCCGTTCCTTTGGGAACCCATTCATTCCACACCGAGTTTATGATCGGAATGTTCTCGCTCTCACGGGAATACACGACGGCCGTCAGCAGGTTTTCCTTGGTTGTACCGGCCATTGCCAGGAAATGGTCGATCTTCTGCAACACCTGACGCGTTTGCGTTTTCACGTCGGCGCTTGAATCGACAGGCGTCAATCCGGAGATGAAGGCCATGCCATTGAACTTCACAACCCGGCTGCTTTTTTCCGTCGTCTCTATCCTGGTTATTTCGCGCATATTTGCCCTCCAATGGCCGGATTCTGAGCTTAGTATCCCGAATACAATATGTTGCCGTATTTTTCGGGCTTTGAGCACTCCGGAGTGCCGATTGCCACGGGTCGGCGAGCCCTGTTTAAGCCAAAAGAACTGTTAAAAGCGATACCCGCAACACATGCCACGTGAAAACCAGGAAATCCTGAAGCCCGTTCCTTTTCGCGACAAGACACGTTGTATCCCATGGAATTTCCATATATGGTATACCGTATTCATCTTGAAAGGAAACCCCTTTGTTCAACATTGCCGTTGGCAGTTTCATAGCGGAGTGCAATCCCAATTCACCCGCCGTCGGCTGGCCTCATTTCCTGTCTCTCGGCTACCTGGAAGGAGATGCCGTTTTGGAAGAGCTGGCTGCAGAGTTCAGCACTTTGCCACCGGAGTTGAAGGGGTTTTTCGAAGCCGCCCGGTCGAATTTCGATTCGCCCCGGTTTCATCCGCTGGTCTGTGCGAACGGGTCTGCAACCGGACCGATCGACCACGCCTGCTTCCAGGATATCGTTCACCGCATGGTGACCGGCGTTGCCGGCTCCGGACATCTTGACGGTATTTATCTTGCGCTCCACGGCGCGGCGAAGACAACGCAAGACGAGGACCCGGAAGGACACCTTCTGCAGGCCATCCGAAATTCCGTCGGCCCGAGCGTTCCGATCCTTGCCACGCTGGACCTTCATGCCAACGTTACCGAACTCATGGTCAGGGCGAGTTCGGCGCTGATCGGCTACCGGACCAATCCGCATGTCGACATGTATGATCGGGGACAGGACGCGGCTGCCCTGCTTAGAAAGATGCGATCCGGCCGCTCGACCGTATCGGTTTTTCACAAGATCCCCATGATCGCACCATCGCCGACGCATCTCACGGCCGTCGATCCGATGTCCTCGATCTGGCGGCGGGCAACGGAAAAAAGCCAGCCAGGCCGGACCAATATCTCCATGTTTACTGGGTACACCCATGGAGACAGCCCGAAGAGCGGCATGTCCACACTGATTACGGGTGACAGTGATATAGCCGACGAAATCATCAAACTTGGCCGGGACACGGCGGCGGATCTCTGGCATGCGCGAGGCGAGTTCAAGCTGCAACTCATGGAAATGCACGAAGCCGTTGAACGCGCCATGGAGGCGGGCGAAGACCCGTCGCGGCCGGCGATCGCCTTTGCGGATACCAACGACAATCCGGGCGGCGGCGGGCGCGGCAATTCCATTTGGGCGCTCGAAGCGTTCGTGAAAGCCGGTGTCAGACATGCCGTGCTGGGTGCCCTGTGCAACCCGGCCGTCGCCCGTGAAGCCCATCGCGTCGGTGAGGGCGCTTGTTTTCATGCGACATACAACGCCGATGAACCTGAACCCACATCGGGAAAATTCTCCCACGATGTCCGGGTGCTGCGGGTCCATGACGGACACTGTATCGGCCGACGGGGGATGTTCGCGGGAACAGCTTTGGCGCTCGGCCCCAGTTGCCTGCTGGAGGTCGCCGGCATCCAGGTGGCGGTGATCTCAAAACGCTTGCAGACTGCCGATCCCGTTTTCTTCGAGATGCTCGGCGTGGACCTTGCAAAGGCACGGTCCATGGTCATTAAGTCCCGCGGGCATTTTCGTGCGGGGTTCGATGAGTTTTTCTCCGCATCGCAGATTTTCGATATCGATGTACCGGGGCTGACGATGCGGCGTCTGGAGCGCATCAAATTCAAAAAGATATCGCGTCCGATGTACCCGCTCGATCGCGATTTCGAGTGGAAACCGGAAGATGGTGAGGTCATTTCGTTCTTCCCGGCGCCGGCGCAGACGGCATGAGCGTTCAAGGTTATTACCGGTAACGGCCGCCAAGATGATCGTGTGAGGACAGGCTTTCATGGGCAGACAAATGTTGGCCGATTGGCTCAATACCCCTTCCCTGGAGATATCGGGAGGGCTGGTTGGCGTGCCCTGCTCGCTCTACCGGGGTGCGACATCAAAGGGTCCGGTCTTTCGGGAATGTGACCTGCCCCTGGATCCCGTCTTGAGGGATCGACTTATCCTGGCGGCCCTCAATCCGGAGCATCCCGGACAGATCGACGGCATAGGCGGAGCCGAAACGCTGTCCAACAAGGTCATCATCGTCGGCAGGTCGGACAGGCCGGACGCGGATGTGAACTACACGTTTCTGCAGTACACGCCAGGAACCACGAAGATCGACCGCTTCGGCAACAGCGTCAATATGGGAACAGCCGTGGGACCGTTTTCCGTCGAGAATGGCTATGTGTCGCCGGTCGGTGATGAAACCGAGATAAGGATATTCGCGGTGAATGCCGGCTTGACCTACACGTCAACCGTCCAGACCCCCGCCGGGCGTCTATCGTTTGAAGGCGACACGGCGATAGATGGCGTCGCAGGAACAGCGGCGCCGGTCAAACTCACATATCGTCCGCCGTTCGGGACCCTTCTCGGGTCGCTGTTCCCGTCCGGCCGCAGGCAGGACATCATTCAAGGCGTGCCGGTCACCATCGTCGATGCCGGCGGAACCGTCTGCATGATCATACGGGCGGATTCATTCGGGAAAACGGGTCATGAGAGCAAAGCGCAGATCGATGGCGATCAAGCGCTGGCGGAGAGAATCGAGGCCATAAGACAGCAGGCAGGCCATCTGATCGGCCTGGAGGATTACGAGCACAACACCACGCCGGGAACGATCATGATCGCCTGTCCCAAAGGGGCGGGCTCCATCGCAGCACGCAAACTGGCCACATATCCCGGCGCTCCGGCGAGATGTCATGCGGCCTTCTCCGGCTCAGGCGCGGTTTGCCTTGCCATGGCATCGATCCTGTCCGGCACCGTCGTGGACGGTGTCGCTCGCGGACTTGACCGCGCCAAGGCATCCATCGGGTTCGTTATCCAACACCCGTCCGGGGTGATGGAAATCGGGGTCGAAAAAGATCCCGATGACGATGAAAGCGCTGTCAACGGAATCTCTCTTACGCGAACCTGCCGCAAGCTGTTTGTCGGGATGGTATATGTCCCGCTCAATGCGTTGCAGTAAACAGGTCCGACATTCGGGCCCGCCGATGACCGAAGAGCCCTACGCGACCTCCGGGCGCCAGTTCCACTTCTGACCCGGCACGGCCGCAAACAAGGTCCGCGTGTACTCGTGTTGCGGATTCCCGAAAACGCTCCGCGTCGGACCTTCTTCGACAATTCTTCCCTTGTGCATCACCGCAATTCTGTCACAGACCTGTGCGGCAACCCGCAGATCGTGCGTTATGAACAGAATTGCGAGGTCGAACCGGCGCCGAATATCATCCAGCAACTCCAGAACCTGCGCCTGAACCGTGACGTCAAGAGCGGACACAATCTCGTCCGCGACCAGTACCCGGGGTTCCATTGCAAGCGCGCGGGCAATACAGATACGCTGCCGCTGCCCACCGGAAAACTGATGCGGATACCGGCCCAGCGCGGTTTCATCGAGATTGACCAGCTTGAGCAGCCGCTTCGCTCTTTCCAAGGCCTCCGCCTTCGGCACACCGAAATTCATCGGACCCTCGATGATCGACAGGCCGATCGGTCGGCGGGGACTGAGCGACCGGTAGGGATCCTGAAATATCATCTGGATATCCTTGCGGCTGCGGTGAAGATCGGATTGCGACGCCCCCTCCAAATCGGCGCGACCCAATTTGATGGACCCCCCGTTTGGTTCGACAAGGCGCATGACACACCGCGCGACGGTCGTCTTCCCGGATCCGGATTCCCCGATCACACCCAGAATGCTCCCGGCCCTGATCTCAAAACCGACATTGTCGACCGCCGTCGCAGTGCGTTTTGCGCCGAAGAAACTGGTTGATTTGTAGGTCTTCGAAAGCCCGTCCACCGACAGCATGACCGGCTGATCGGCCGCAACCTCATCCGCCTTCGGTGCCAGGCCGGGAACGGAATCAACGAGCTTGCGCGTATAGGGATGTTTTGCATGCCTCAGGATCTGTCGCACGTCGCCCTGCTCCACAATCTCACCGGACTGCATCACCACAACGCGATCGGCAATTTCGGCCACAACCCCGATATCATGGGTGATGAAGAGGACGGCCATGTCATGGGAAGCCTGGATTTCCTTTATGATCGTCAAAATCTGGGCCTGAGTGGTGACGTCGAGAGCCGTTGTCGGCTCGTCGGCGATCAACAGCAGCGGCTCCAACACCAATGCCGCGGCGATCATCACCCTTTGGCGCTGCCCGCCCGACAGTTGGTGCGGATAAAGATCCCGGAGCCCTTCCGGATCCGGCAGATTCACATCGCCGATCACTTGCAGAACGCGCCGCCGGCGTTCCGTCTTTGCCATGCTTGTGTGCGTGAACAGCACTTCCTCGATCTGGTCGCCGACGGTCATGACCGGATTGAGCGCGGTCATCGGTTCCTGAAAAATCATCGCGATCCGGCTGCCGCACAGGTCTCTCACACGCTCCGGCGAAGCCTGGAGAAGGTTCTCTTCCTGAAACAGGATTTCACCTTCCGTCGGCACGACTTCGGCCGGCAGCAATCCCATGACCGCATGGGAAGACACGGACTTTCCCGATCCGGACTCCCCGACAACGCACAGAATTTCGTTCGGCCTGATCGAAAGGTTGAAACCGCTTACCGCATAGTCGCGATCGGCGCCGCGCGGCAGGCGCACGGTGAGATTGCGGATTTCAAGGATATGCTGTTCGCCTGAAGAAGCCTTGGCTAATACCGTCATCGGACTACTCCTAGATTCTCTTTGCCAGTCTCGGATCGAGCGTATCGCTCAATCCGTCACCAAGGACATTGATCCCCAAAACGGTCACCGTGAGACAGATTGCGGGGAAGAAGATCATCCACGGCGCGATCTGGAAGTAGACGCGGCTTTCAGCGATCATGTTTCCCCAGCTCGGGAACTCGGGCGGAATCCCCGCGCCGAGGAAACCCAAAGAGGCCTCGGACAATACCGCCGAGGCAAAGATGAAGGTGGCCAGCACCAGGATCGCCGAAATCGTGTTGGGCAAGACGTGCCGCCACAGGATCATCGGCGTTTTGGTTCCGACGGTGACGGCTGCCTCGACATAGGGTTCTTCCCGGATGCTCAGCACGATGCTGCGCACCAGCCTTACGACCCGCGGGATCTCGGGAATGGTGATGGCGATGACGACGGTGGTCACGCTCGCGCCTGTTATCGAAATGAGTGCGATTGCCAGCAACAGACCCGGAATGGCCATCAGGCCGTCCATGATCCGCATGACGACCGCGTCAAGGATCCGTATGTAGCCCGACACCGCACCGATAATCATGCCGAGGACAACGGCAATCAGTGCAACGCTTGCGCCGATAGACAGGGATGTCCGGGCGCCATAAACGGCTCGGCTGTAGACGTCGCGGCCAAACAGATCGGTTCCAAACCAATAGGCGGCCGACGGTGGCTGCAACCGGGCGGACGGCTCCAGCAAGACAGGATCGACGGTGAACAGGACCGGTGCGAACACCGCGGGAATGGTCACGACAATCATCAGTACGGCACCGAAAAGGACCGAAGGATTGCCGATGACCCCGTGCATTTTTTTACCAGGCATCATAGACGCTAGTACCTTATCCGGGGATCGAAATAGGCGTAGATGATATCGGTCATCGTGTTGATGACGACATAAACCGCTGAAACAATGAGGATAATTCCCTGAATCACCGGATAGTCGCGCTTTGCGATGGCTTCCACAGTCAGCCGACCGATCCCGGGAATGTTGAAAACGCTTTCCGTGATCACGACCCCCGACACAAGGAACGCAAACCCGAGCCCGACGACCGTAACGATGGGGACGGCCGCGTTGCGCAGCGCATGTTTTGTCAGGACAGTTCGGTCTTTGACACCCTTGGCTTTTGCCGTCCGGATGTAATCCTCACTGAGCACCTCCATCACACTGGCCCTGGTGATGCGGGTGACGAGGACCATGAAGCTGGTGCCGAGCATGATGGTGGGCAAAACGAGATGCGAGAAAAACGGCCCGATCCCGTCCCGGATGCTGACAAAGCCCTGCACCGGGAACGTTCCCAGTTTGAGCGAAAAGACGTAAATGAGGACATATCCGAAAACGAAGGTCGGGATTGAAAATCCCAGAACCGAAAACACCATCACGGACCGATCGGTCAGGCTTCCCGCACGCCATGCCGCGAATGTCCCGAGCGGTATGGCCAAAACAACGGAGAACACCAGGGTGACGAGGGCCAGTGAAATCGTCGGCTCCACACGCTGACCAATCAACTCCAGCACAGGCCGGTTGGTGAAGATCGATGTGCCGAAATCACCGCGAAGAAGGTCGCCAACCCATAAGGCGAACTGTTCGTAGAGCGGCCGGTCTAGGCGCAGCGCTTCATGCATGAGAGCCAGATCCTCCGGTGTCGCATCTTCGCCCGCCAGGATCCCGGAAGGATCTCCCGGCGCCAGATGCAGGAGCGAAAAGACGAACAGGGCAACAAACCCCATCACCGGAATTGTCGAGAAAAGCCGCTTGATAATGAATTTCAACATTTTGGACTGTTCACTTTTTGCCAGGCCTACCAGAGCGAGTTGCTATTGGATTACAGAAGAACGGTGTCCGAAACCTGTCCGGTCACCGTCCCGAATTTGCTGTTCCAGAAGGCGCTTGCCCCGGCCGCTACTGCTTCTCGATGTTCCAGAATGCCTGGTAGGTTCCGCTTTCAAGGATCCCGGACACATTGCCGCGCGCCGCCATGGGCTGCGTCCATTGGCCCAGCGGCAGCCAGGGGCTGTAGATGGAAAAGGCCCGCCGCTGGTAGTCTTCCGCCACCTGCTGTTTTTCCTCAAGCGTTTCTGCGAGCGCCCACTGAGCGCGAAGATCTTCCAGTTCATCGTCACATGCATAGGACCACCAGGGCTTGTCGCAGCTGGCGGAGTAGCTCGAATGGAAGAGCGGATTGCTCTTCGACAGGCCGCTTCCATAGGTGACGAAGATGTCCCATCCGCCCTCGCTCGACGGCTTCGTGCTCTTGCGGCGATTGGTCAAGGTCGCCCAGTCCATCACCTGCACATCGGCCGTCAGACCGATGTTCCTGAGTGCCTGCGCCGTCACCAGCGTTGCGGCATGCGCTGCAGGCAGGTCGGCCGGATCGAGCAGGACAATCGGTGTCGCCGGGTCCCAGCCGGCTTCCTCGAAAAGGGCGCGCGCCTTTTCGACATCGACGCCGGTGATCGCTTCGTTTGAGACATCGGTGCTCATCAACGTACCACAGGTGAAGATCGACGCACACGACGTGCCGCGATCCGCGCTGCCAACCATGGCCAGCATGATATTGGCCTGATCCGTGAGCCAGGCCAGCGCCTCACGCGCCTTGGGATTGTCGAAGGGCGGGTTGCTGTGATTGGGGACCAGATAACCGTAGTAGCCGGTGGTATCGTGGTTCACCAGATTGATGTTCGGATCGGCCTCGAGAATCGGCAGCAGGTCCAGCGGCGGGCTTGCCCACAGATCGATTTCGCCGGCCTGGATCGCTGAGACCGCGGATTGCTGGTCGGGAAGGACTTTCCATATGACCCGGTCCAGATTGACATTTTTTCCACCGGCGGTGCCGCTTGCCGGCTCGGTTCTTGCGGCATAGTTCTCGTTTTTCCGATAGACAACCCTGTTGCCGGGTATCCATTCGGATTCGACGAAGACAAACGGACCCGATCCGACGAACTCGGTGATCTGCTCCTTCGGATCGGTCTTCGCCACTCTCTCCGGCATGATGAACGGAATCCTGCCCGACCCTTTCGCCAGCACATCGATCGCTGCACCGAAAGGCTCCTTCAAGACGAATTTAAACGTTCGGTCGTCGACTGTGCCGATATCCACAATGCGGCTGAAGAGAATCTTCGCCGTACCATCCCTTGCGGCCCAGCGATTAAGGGACGCGACCACATCAGCCGCCGTCACCGGACCTCCGTCATGCCATTTCAGGCCCTCACGCAATGTGAAGGTGTAGGTGAGTCCATCCTCTGAGATATCATAATGGTCCAGCATTTGCGGCTGAACGGCGCCCTCTGAATCCACGCCAAACAGCGTGTCGTAGATCATGTATCCGTGGTTCTTGGTGATCGCTGCCGAGGACACGACCGGGTCCAGAACCTGCAGATCCGCGGATGGGACAAAGTTCAGCGTGGTTTCCGCTGTCGCCGCGGACGGCCTCGACAATGCGGCCACCGTCACAAATGCGGCCACCATGATCGCTTTACCGATGTCGTTCATTTCTCAACTCCCTTGTCTGGCGCCGTCAATTTCCCGGACATCGGTTACTGCTCGCAGCAATGCCCGGCTCAACGACCGCGGACAAGGGTATCGTCAAAATGGTATACTGTATACTACTTTTTGCAGGGCCGGGTCATTTTATGGCCTCAAGGGCGCATTCTTCTTGCCTGCAGGGCTATGGAACCGGGCCGGCTCATTCCTCCTGAACTTCGTTCTCCATCTGGTTGGCGACCGACAGCGTGTGTTGCTCCATCAGGACCGACGCCCCGGTCGCATCGCCAGCCGCGATGGCTTTGACGATATCGCCGTGTTCGCGGTTCTTTTTTGTCAGCCGCTGGATGTAGGCGCCGCGATCCCTAGTGCCGTCCTTCACCTTGTTCAGCAATGCGGCACGATAAAAGAGGATCAGACGCCGAAGCGTATCGCACAAGGACTTCAGGTGCTGGTTGTCGCTCAGATCGATAATCGTCTTGTGAAACTGTGTGTTCAGCTCGAATATCGCGTCCAGATCCCCCGAATCCAGGGCTGAATCCGTGCGCTGCAGAATCAGTTCAAGTGTTCGAAGGTCTTTTTTCCCGGTGTTGGGTGTCGCTTCCTTTGCCGCGAGCGCCTCCAGTGCCGCGCGGCAACTGTACAGCCCCCTGAGGTCCTTTTCAGACGGATTTCGAACTTCATATCCACCCTGCGTCAGCGGCAGAAGTATCCCTTCCTGCTGCATTTTGCGCATTGCCTCGCGGACCGGCGTCCGGCTGACGCCCAGATGCTTTGCCCATTCGCTGTCCTTCAACCGCTGCTTCGGCACGATTTCCTGGCGAAGGATCTTGTCCCACAGGATTTCGTGAATCTGCTCGTAAAGATGATCCGATCTGGCAGGCAAGACGGTGGCAGGCTTCGTGTCCATTCTCAAAAATCTCCGCTGGTTCGCTTTTTTGTATACCAAAAACCGTATTCAACCAATGCCTGTCATGCATTGGTCTCGGACAGTCGACAACCAGCATTTCGGATCCGGCGCGATCATCCCGCCGGCGTCACATTGTCATCCGGTTTCCGTCAATTGCCATGTCAGGCCGCGTTCCAGCAGACGGCGTTGGGCCCGCCCGGGGTAATCGGTGATGATTCCGTCGACACCGAGATCGATCATGTGGTCAATGTCGGCCGTCTCGTTGACGGTCCAGACATTGACGACAAGATCGTTCTCCTGCGCAGCAGACAGATCGGTGGCGTTCAGGTCCTGAAAATAGGGGCTCCACACCCGTCCACCATCGGCCGCAATCAGCGCCGGCAGGCTGTTGCCGTGCGCGGCGAGGCTGATCCCGTCCATCCACGGCGAGCCTTCATGGATATTGACGGCCATGGGTGCGTCCGGTTTCGGCAGATAGGTCAGATAGGACCGTGGAATGTCGGCGGCCTGGCGCGCGCATTCATGCAGGATGCGCCAGTCAAAGGACTGGAGAATAATGCGGTTGTCGAGCCCGTGGTCGAAGATCACCTGGAGAACGCGCTCGACGAATAATGGGACAGGCGGCGTCTTCTGCGGAAAGCGCGGATCGGACTTGATCTCGATATTGAGCCAGACATCCTCGTTGCCCGCTTCATTGATCAGGGCGCAAAGCGCGTCAAAAGGCGGGATTTTGAGGCCATGCATGAAAGCCTGGTCCGGGTAGCGCGCACCATAGTCCGATCCCGGCCGCAACCCGCCGACGTCGAACCGACTGAGATCGGCAAAGGGCGTTTCAAGAACCAGGGGCCCCTCGCCCGCAAGCCAAGCGCCGTCTTCCGTCCGGGTGGAATAGGGCATCAGATGCGGATTATGGGTCAGGACCGGCGTGCCGTCCGATGTCAGCAGAACATCCAGTTCGATGATGCGGATGCCGATATCGAGGGTGAACCGAAACCCTTCCATGGTGTTCTCAGGCATGATCCCGCGCGCGCCGCGATGTCCATGGATGTGGATGTGACCGGAACCGCGGCGCAATTGGTCAAATGTCGGCGCCCGCATCAATCGACCCGCCGTTCGGTTTCCCTGTCAAACACATGGATATTGTCCGGGTCGACGGACAATCTGACGATCTCATGGGCGGCCGGGACCGTGTGGACGCCCGGCAGGCTTGCGGTAAACGCCTTGTCCGAGCCTTCAAGGCGTCCGTGAAGCAGCGTATTCGCACCGAGCGGCTCGGCAAAACTGACCTGTAAATGCAGCGGGCCGTCGTCGTCCAGCACGGTGTGCTCCGGGCGTATCCCGATCATGGCATCGCCCCGATGATGGCAGCGGCAGGCGAGCCCAGCGCCATTTTCCAATGTCACCTGCCCTTCGGCGGCCGTACCGTCGACAATGTTCATGGACGGGCTGCCGATGAACTGGGCGGCAAACAGGGTCTGCGGACGTTCATAGACATCAAGCGGTGTGCCGATCTGTTCCGCCACGCCGGCATTCATGACGATCATCCGGTCCGCCATGGTCATCGCCTCGACCTGGTCATGGGTCACATAGAGCGATGTGATGCCGAGATTCGACTGCAATTCGCGGATTTCCAGACGCATCTGGACGCGCAGCTTGGCATCGAGGTTCGACAGCGGTTCATCGAACAGGAAGACGGCCGGTTCGCGAACGATGGCCCGTCCCATGGCGACCCGCTGGCGCTGACCGCCGGACAGTTGTTTCGGCTTTCGGTCGAGATAGGGCTCCAGTTGCAGGAGCGTCGCGGCCTTGTGAACCTTGCTCTCCATCTCCGCCTTGGAGACGCCGGCGATCCTCAGGCTGTAGGCCATGTTCTGGCGCACCGACATATGCGGATAGAGTGCATAGTTCTGGAATACCATGGCGATATCGCGGTCCATCGGTTCCTTTTCATTGACCCGGACACCGTCGATCCGGACCTCGCCTTCACTGACGGATTCGAGGCCGGCAACCATGCGCAGAAGGGTGGATTTGCCGCAGCCGGATGGCCCCACAATGACGATGAATTCGCCGTCCCTGATGTCGACACTCACGCCGTGGATCACCTTTGTGAGACCAAATCGCTTCTTGACGTCTTCGAGCTCAACCGTTGCCATCGTCTATTTCTCACTGTCCACAAGGCCGCGGATAAAGAGTTTCTGCATCGAGATCACGACAATGACCGGCGGCACCATGGCCAGGATCGAGGTCGCCATGATCACCGGCCAGTCGGCCGTATCGTCACCGGACGGGAACATCTGCTTGATGCCCATGACGATGGTATTCATCTCAGGGTCGGTGGTGATCAGCAGCGGCCACAGATACTGATTCCAGCCATAGATGAAGAGGATCACGAACAGCGCCGCGATATTGGTGCGGCTCATCGGCAAGATGATATCGAGGAAAAACCGCATGGGCCGGGCACCGTCGACCCGCGCCGCTTCGGCGAGCTCATCCGGAATGGTCAGGAAGAACTGGCGGAACAGAAAGGTCGCCGTCGCCGAGGCGATCAGCGGAAAGATCAATCCGGAATAGCTGTTGAGCATGCCAAACCCGGCAACCACCTCATAGGTGGGGACGATTCTGACCTCAACCGGCAGCATGAGGGTGATGAAGATCATCCAGAAAAAGGTCGTCCGGCCCGGAAAGCGGAAATAGACGATGGCAAAGGCCGAAAGCAGCGAGATGGCGATTTTTCCGACGGCAATGCCGACCGCCATGATCAGCGAATTGACCAGCATGGTCGCCACCGGCACGTTGACACCGGAGACCAGGGCCTCGCGGTAATTGTCGAAGAAATGCGGGCCCGGCAGGAGCGGCATCGGCGGCGAAACGATTTCAGGCTGCGTCACCGTCGAGGCGACAAAGGCCAGCCAGATCGGAAAGAAGACGATCAACACGCCCAGGATCATGAATACATGCGTCAGCCAGAGGGTGTGGCCGCGCTTTTCGACCATGCCGGGGGCCGGCTCTTTCACGGTCGCCGCCATCAGTAATGTACCCGCTTTTCGACGAATTTGAACTGCAGGACCGTCAGGGCACCCACCACGATGAGCAGGATGACCGACTGCGCGGCGGACGAGCCGAGATCCTGTCCGACAAAGCCGTCGGAAAAGACCTTGTAGACCAGGATCGTCGTCGCCTGCTGCGGGCCACCCGACGTGATGGTGTGGATAACGCCGAAGGTCTCGAAGAACGAATAGACGACATTGACGACCAGCAGGAAGAAGGTGGTCGGCGACAGCAGGGGCAGAACGATGGTGAAAAACCGGCGCCAGAAACGGGCGCCGTCGATGGCCGCCGCTTCGATGACCGATCTCGGAACGGCCTGCAGCGCGGCAAAGAAGAACAAGAAGTTATAGCTGATGCGGCCCCATGCCGACGCCACGACGACGAGACCCATGGCCTCGTGCGGATCGAGCACGTGGTTCCAGTCATAGCCGAGCTGGCCGAGATACCAGGAGATCACGCCGACCCGCGTATTGAACATGAACAGCCAGAGAACCCCGGCAACGGCCGGCGCGACCGCATAGGGCCAGATGATCAGGGTCCGGTAGGTTCCGGCGCCCTTGATCAGACGATCCGCGAGAACCGCCAGGAACAGTGCCGGAACCATGGAAACAAGGGTTACCAGCGTGGAGAATATCGCCGTGGTGACGAACGATGCCCGGTAGTAGGGGTCACCCAGCAGGAATTCGAAATTGCCCAGCCCGACGAACTGGGCCGACAGGCCGAAGGGATCGGGAATGAAAAGCGATTGCCAGATGGCCTGGCCGGCCGGATAGAAAAAGAAAACGCCCGATATCAGAACCTGCGGAAAAACCAGGCAAAGCGGCAGCATCCAGCCCTTGAAGGTGACCCGTTTTTCCATCGCGGTGGCGCCAGTTCAGTTGGATGGGTTGACCGGCGGCGAATTGCAGCCATCGCCGCCAGCCATGCCAAATCCGGCGGAGGTTACCGGTTGGCCTGTTCGAAGCGGCGCAGGAGCTGGTTGCCGCGCTGGGTTGCGGAGTCGAGCGCGGCCTGCGCCGTCTTGTCTCCGGACCAGACGGCCTCCAGTTCCTCGTCGATGATGCCGCGGATCTGGTCAAACGAGCCCAGCCTCAGCCCCTTTGAGTTCGGGGTCGGCTGTTTGGCGGTCATCTGGATGACGGCGATGTCGGTGCCGGGATTCTCATCGTAAAAGCCCATCATCCTGGTCTTATCGCCGGCCGCGGCGGTAATCGGCAGATAGCCGGTGTTCTGGTGCCATTTGGCCTGAATATCCGCCGAAGACAGGAAGTTGAGAAAATCCGCGACCGCCTTGTACTCATCGGCCTCGTGGCCTTCCATAACCCAAAGCGAGGCACCGCCGATTATAGTGTTTTGCGGGGCGCCCTCGATACCTTCCCAATAGGGCAACGGACGGACAGCGAAGTCGAATTCGGCCTCGCTGCTGATGCCCGCATAGCCGGCCGAACTCTCAGTGTACAGGGCGCATTCGCCTGCGCGGAAATTGGCGCCGCCTTCATTGCGGCGGCCGTTATAGATGAATTTCCCGTCCTTCGCCCAGTCGCCCATGGTCTGGATGTGCGTGACTTGGACCGGCCCGTTGAACGCCAGTTCGGTATCGAGCCCGCCGAAGCCGTTGTCCTTGGTCGCAAAGGGTGTGTTGTGATAGGCGGAGAGGTTTTCCAGATGAACCCAGCTCTGCCAGGCCGTTGTCAGCGGGCAGGCGCTGCCGGCGGCCTTCAGCTTGTCGAGGACATCGCCGACCTTCTGCCAGGTGGAGAGATCGACATCCGGGTCGATTCCGGCTTCCTTCAGCGCATCCTTGTTGACCCACAGAACGGGCGTGGAGGAGTTGAAGGGCAATGACAGCATCTTGCCGTCCGGTGTCGTGTAATAGCCTTTGACCGAACCGATATAGGCTTCGGGATCGAAGTTCGCGCCGGCCTCGGCCATCACCTCAAAGACCGGCTTGATGGCGCCCTCGGCCGACATCATCGTGGCGGTCCCGACCTCGAACACCATCAGGATATGGGGCTGTTCCTGCGCCCGGAAAGCGGCAATGCCGGCGTTCAGCGTTTCCGAATAGTTGCCCTTGTGCGAGGCGACGACCTTGTAATCGCTCTGGCTCTCATTGAATGTCTTGACCTGCTCGGCAACCAATTCGCCGAGGCGGCCCGTAAAGGCGTGCCAGAACTGAATTTCAGTGGCCGCGAAAGCCGGCAGCGCAACCGAAGACATCGCCCCCGCCATCAATGAACTCATCAGGAATCTTTTCATGACATTCTCCCTATAGAAATTGGTTCAGGGAGGACGACACCAACCGGCTCGAAACGCTCTTTGTCCTCCTGGCAAAGAGAGGAACACAAAAGGATACTATAATTCAAGTGAATTTTTTATTTGCAGTTTATAATATGATGTTATAGCGCTGCTGCA
>JANQMU010000087.1 GCA_028279875.1 Rhizobiaceae bacterium | reverse complement strand
CGGCTTCTACCACGTGCGGTCGTGGCGGAATTGGTAGACGCGCAGCGTTGAGGTCGCTGTGGGGCAACCCGTGGAAGTTCGAGTCTTCTCGACCGCACCATTACCATTTTAAATATTTGAAAATAAATAATAAAATATACCGCACCCAACCTTCCAGTGAATTTGTGACACACTTTGCGGTGCAGATTGTGGTACAGCCTTCGTTGTGCGTACGGTTATAATTGTCCGAAATTCTGACGATTGATCAGCATTATGAGAGTTTGCATGGTGTAGTTACGGATACAACCGACTCTTATGCACTGTGCCATCCCAACGAGGTGGTGTCTCAGTTTGAAAGCAGAAGAGAAAGGGGATAGCTGCTCTCGATTTCCTGCCATACAAATCCTATGTTAAGAATAACTATACAAGGCTTTATGCGAATCAATTGGCCTTGGTAGGCGCTTTTGCACGTCCGCAGGAGAGACCGATGGCAAAAGGATCAAGGGGCGAAAGACGCTCCGATGACCTGTTAGGCATGTCGGTTACGATCGCCAAGATCGCAATCGGCGAAACCAGCGATGATCAGAACTTTGGGTATGTCCGTTTTGGGTATGCCGGAGTCGTTGTGCGTGCAAAGGAGTTCGTCAGCGGAGCACAAAACGATATCGCCCGCGCGGCAACAAATGGGAGGTGGCTATGAGCCTATTTCCCTCCGATCCGCGAACAAAGTCGGTCATACATTATATCATCAGCCACACGACGCCTGAGCAGCTTGGGGCCACGAAACTAAACAAGGTTATGTGGCGTGCTGACGTAGATCACTATAAGCGATACGGCACCACAATAACCGGTCAATCTAGCTATATCCGCATGCCGCAGGGCCCCGTTCCTAATTACGCTCGCGAATCTATCGATGAACTCAAATCTGAGGGGAAGATCACTGAACGTCGCGGAGAAACCCCTGTTGGTGCGCGCCGCGAGTTTGTTTGGCTTGAAAAGGCAAGGGCAGAGGAGTTCACACCCGCACAGATTGAGGTCATTCAAGAAGCGATACGCGATATTTGTGTAGTCTCTGCAGTGAAGGCGAGCAATGACACACATGATACGCTTTGGGATGAGATAGAAAATGGGGCACAAATCCCCATAAAAGCAGCGAGTGTGTCGCCAGCAAATTTGGAGCCCGATGATATTGCTTGGGCTCTGAAAAACGCATCACTAATGAATGAATAATGCAAATTGCCCGCCCGCCGGAGGGGTTCCATGTAACTTGGACAACGACGGTTTCGGCTTTGATTAATGCTGAAGTTCAACGGAATCCAGAATTTGCGCGATATTGGGAAGATATAGTCGAGCGCCTTCGCTTCACCGCACATCGGGACGGCCAACCAGAACCACGCCTCGGGAAAGGTGCACGTTTGCTGGCGATCGGCGGAGCCAGTGTCCCGGGGCGCCCTCGAATTGTAGTGGGGTACCGCGCACTTGGTGACAGTGTAAGAATCAAGCTGCTCCGAATTACATAGCTACAAAGGAAAGGCTGGCCATAACTTGGACGTTGGCAGCTATTACTGTGAGCGATATCCTCACAGTTTGTGGACCAATAGGCCTCTGACATCAAATCTATTTCGAAGAACGGTGAAGTCAGGGGATAGCAATATTCAGTGTCACCCGTTCCCTGGCGGGGCAGACGCCGCTGACTTGGCCCTTTTCCGGATGTAGGACAGGCATTGTTCATGGTTCCAGCCCTTCCGTTCAAACATCTCAAACATAGCGATGTCATCCGCGTCGAGTGGATTGCTCTCGATCCTCTGCAGGTGCATGGCTTCCTGCCGCAAGGCTTTGGCTTTTGCGATCTCGGGATCAGCTAATTTTCTCGTTTTGCTCATCACCCACACCAAATCTTGGCTCTTTGGCGCACTCAGTGCAGTTGGCCGGAGTCCGGCACGGCAGAAGACTCTGCAAGCAGCCTTTTGCAGGCATTCAACGCGCTTTCGAGGGCCATTCTGGCGCGCTGGAAGTCTTCGGCGTTCGGGTCTCTGACCGAGCAGAACGCAAGCTCAAAGACCGCATGGAAGGATTGCCGCGTATATTCGATTGCCAGATCCATCCGGCGGGGCGGGTGGGGAATGGCGACAAGCACGTTGAACAGGTTGAAAATGGCGATCGTTGCGGGCTTCGCCCACTCTTCGGCCTTGAAGAGGTTTTCGGGCTCGAGGAGTTTGCCGTTTGCTGCATCGGGAAACGCGTCCAACGCCTGTTGAAGCGCCAGAAGCTTGTCTTCAAGTTTTTGCTTTTCCGGTCCGCCCAGACATCGGACGTCCGAAAAACGCGGTATCTGAGTCATTCGAATACCGATCCAATCACGTTGTCATAACGCTGCCCCAGCCATAGGTTGTTTATTATATCGACACAACCAGATTCGATCCGCGTGCTTATCGAAGTGTTTATGGCCCGCAGGGCGGTTCGATGGCGGCTAACCCTTTTCCCTGTTTCGCGATCACGTTTGCGTTAACGGCATAATCGTCGAGAAAACAGTGAAACCAAGCCCTTGACCTTGGCTCGCGGCAGTCGGTTTTTTGGTTGATATTCACGGAGGCCTGGTGTGCCGCACCAGGAACAGGTGAGAAATCTCATGACCCGTCGCATTGCAACGCAGAAGACGTATCACGGCTGCTATTGTCAGTGCGGCTCCCGGTTGAGCCAACTCTTGGTGGTTATAAAAGAGGTCCGACGCAGAATTTGCGACGGACCTCAGTCTTGCGCCCCCAATCGGCTATTCCAGGTTTTGGTCGATTGCGCTCTTTATGGCGGTGCGGGTTTCCGGATCGGAAAAAACGTCTCTGAGGGATTTCATTCTTGCCTTTGTCTCCTCATATCCGACAGCCGTGGGTACTGGCACGCCTGAATCATTGAGCTGTTTGATGTAGTCGGGATCCTGATAGGCCGCCGCGATTGCATCACCCCAGACCTTGTAGAATTTTTCGGGTGTATCCGGCGGCAAGACAAAGCTGTTCTGGATGGACATGGCGATATGGAGGCCTTGCCAGGCATTGTAGGCAGGGGAGTCCAGCGTTTCGGGCGACGCGGAACGCCAGAGATCATCAAATACCGGAATATCTTCAAGGCCGTTTTGCGCGCCGATCTTGCCGTTATTGTATTCGCCCATCTGGCCCAAGGGTTGCAGTATTCCGTCGCCGACAAGCGCTTCACGGTTGGCACCGAAGAAGGAATCGTTGGTCTGCGCCATTTCCGTTTCCTTGGCCCGGGCCGCGGCAACCATTTTCCCTTGCGTCTTATATCCGGTGATGACCTTGAAGTTGTCGGCACCGATGGCGTTGGCCAGCAGCTTGGCACGGATGGCAACATGATTATCCGGACTGTTTACGGCGAAAAAGATTGGATTTTTGTTGCCGGGAAAGGCGTCGAAATCCAGGTTTGCGTCCGTTCTCACCATGAAAATCTGGTTGACGCTTCGCGCCCCGACAAACGGAAGATCGCCGGTTCCTGCAGGAACCTGATCCATGCCCAGTGCCCAGCGCAGTGGCGTGCCGGCGAAATAGCCGATGTGAAGACCGTCCGGCGCAACCGAATCCATCAGATATGCAATGGCGGCGGTCCCGCCGGCGCCGGCCTTGTTGGTGACGATGACGCTGGGTTTTCCTGGAAGGTGTTTGGCGACGAAAGGTGCCACCAGGCGCGCCGCGGTATCGGTGCCACCGCCCGCGGCAAAGTTGACCATGATTTCAATGGTCTTGCCCGAAAAGTCGACGTCTTGCGCCACGGCTGATTGAGCCAGGCCGGTCACGGCTCCAGCGATCATGCAGGCAATACCGATCCCGCGCTTTATCTTCGGAAAATATCTCATGTTCTCCTCCCGGTTCGTTTTTGAAGAATACCTTGCTCCGGCGAAAGCCCGCCGCAAGGTTTTCAGGCGATTGCGCACGATTGCTTCAAAACTCCCGGGATTAGAACTACCCTTCGAAAGCTCGGTCATTTGTAAAATTGCCGACAATTACAGCAAACCGCCCTGCAATCTGAGATTGCAGGGCGCCATTTTAATCGAGATGAGTTTGAAATATTGTCTGTCGGTTATTCCATGTTCTTTGTTACCGCATTCTCTACTGCCTTACGAACTTCCTGGTCACGAAAGACGGCGGTCGTTTTTGCGGTCAGCGCCGCAATCTCGTCGGACGATACGGCCGACGGCACTGGAACACCGATCTCGACAAGTTGAAGAATATAGTCGGGATCCGAATACGCGCTGAGAACAGCGCTCTCCCAAGCGTTCTGATACGGCTCCGGGGTACCGACTGGCAGGGTGAAGACGTGTTGCATCGCCATGGCCATATGTATGGCCTCCCAGCTTTTATAGGCGGGAGAACCAACAGTTTCGGGAGATGCCTTCCTCCAGATTTGGTCAAACACCGGTATATCTTCGAGACCCTTCTGGGGGACGATCTTGCCACCAACAAACTCACCCATTTGACCAAGCGGCATGATGACATCGTCTCCGGTTATGGCATCGCGATTGGAGCCGAAAAACGAGTCGTTTGTAATTGCGATATCTGCTTCCTTGGCGCGGACGGCGCTTACCATTCGGCCCTGGGTTTTGTAACCGCTTACGAGTCTGAAACCGTCAGCGCCGATTGCGTCCGAAAGGAAACGCATCCGCAGTGCTTGCGCATTGTCAGGCGCGTTTGCAGTGAGGAAGAAGCGGTCTGTGAACCCAGCGAGTGTCTCGGAGTTCAGGCCCGTTTCCACGCCGGTCACGAGCACATGGTTCACGCTTCTCGCCGCAACGTAGTGAAGGTCCGCAGCACCTTCCGGGAGCCTGTCGTCGTCGCGAGCGATGTAAAGCTTGGTTCCAGAAAAGTAACCGATAACGAGTCCGTCCGGCGCAACCGAATCAATGAGATACTGGATACCTGCATTGCCTCCAGCCCCGGCACGGTTCTTGACGATGATGGTGGGTTCACCCGGCAAATGTTTCGCAATGTACGGTGCAACGAGACGTGCGGCCGTGTCGGTGCCACCGCCTGCAGCATAGTTCACCAAAATCTCAACAGTTTTTCCCTCGAAATTGACCTCGTCGGCAGCCATGGATACCGAAGGTCCCGCAATGAACGCCGTGAGTGCAATTGCTGTGCGGGTCCAAATTCTCATTCCTCTAGACATCATCATCTCCTCCATTTTCGCTCCTGGAAGCGCCTGACTCGCAAGTCTTTCATGCGATGTGCACAAACCATCGCACAGGTGATGAGCATAAAAATGTATTCGAACCGACATTTGATTTCTGACGGAGGTGTATCTTGGCTGTTGCCCGCGTCTCGCCAGGCAACGGGCGGATGTGCCGGGTCGGTACCTTCGCCGAATTCGATGGATGAGGATACTCAATTGCAACCCAATATTCTTTTGGTTGTCTCGGACCAGCATCGCGGCGACTGGATCGAATGGGCTGGCGCAAGTTTCGTGAACACCCCAAACATCTCTCGCCTCCAGGAATCGGGGGTGGTTTTCAAGGACGCGATTTGCCCGGCACCTCTGTGCGTTCCGTCACGAATCTGTCTGGCGCGCGGCCAAAATTACGGATTCGCCAAATCCGATTGTCAGAACGGCGTTGCTCTGGATAATGATGGGGTATTGCCGACAGACGGGCAAAACCTTTATTCCCGGCTTCGCGATGCCGGATACTCGGTGGGGGCTTGCGGCAAATCGGATCTGCGGAAAGAGCTGAAGACCTGGGGAGCCGACGGTCTGCACGTCGTCGATTCCCGGCCGGCCTGGCATGATCTGGGCTTCACGCATGGCTTTGACTCAGCTGGGAAACATGATGGTATCTGGGCGGCGGAGGAAGGCATTGTTGAGCCATACCTTTTGTTTCTCCGCTCGCATGGTCTCGATGATGTGTATCTTTCCGACTTTTCACGGCGGCCATTTCCCGACTATCTGAACACGACACCGACACCTATTCCAGACTTTGCATACGGGGATAATTACGTCGCCGCGAATGCCATGGCCACCATGCAGCAAATGAACGAAGAGGGGCGGCCCTGGTTCATGCAAGTCAATTTCATGGGACCGCACGAGCCTATGGACGTGACGGAAACCATGAAGGACACGACCAGGCAAAGGCTATTTCCGCTACCGCGAGGAACCTTGGACGTGCCGGAGGACACATACCAGGAAATTGCGGGTAATTATGTTGCAATGATCGAGAATATTGACCGCCAGATCGGGCATTTTCTCGCGCTGCTTGAAGACAAATGCGCGATCGATAATACAGTGATAATCTACTGCAGCGATCATGGTGAAATGCTCGGCGAAAAGGGCAAATGGGCCAAGCTTGTGCCCTATGCGCCCTCGATCGGTGTTCCCCTGGTCATCTCAGGCCCCAATATTCGACCTTCCGAAGTGACCGCCCCTGTCTCGCTCATTGATTTGACCTCAACGATCCTGGAGCTGGCACAGGCGCGCCCATTGCAGCATGCACAAAGTGAGTCACTGAGGTCATATCTTCACGGAGAAACGGTGCGTGATGAAGCTGCGGTCCGCGTGTCCGGCATGGGCCCGTGGCGGTGCATTCAAAGCCGCGATTACAAGCTTGTCGTCGGATACCATGACGGACTGTCCCGCCCGGAGATACGTGCCGGGCGATGGAGCGGCGAGATGAGCCATCCGATGTTATTTGACAGGCACGCCGACCCCCATGAGCAACACAACCTCGCGGAGGTGGAGCAAGGCGTTGCACAGCAGCTTTTTGCACGTCTTCAGTCGGACTTTGTCATTTAGCGGCCGATTTTGGTGTCGATTCTCAGTCCGCAAGTCTATCGACCGGCACTTGCGAGCCATCGTGTTTCCTCCGTTTGTTTGCCAAACTTCAGTGAATCACGCAGCTCCTTTCGCTCAACCGTTAACTCAGAGATGGCTTCTCAGCTCGGGGCGGGACATGAAATATCGATGTCTATGTGCGCCTCATGCGTGGTGTTCCAATTGGTGCAGGTGCAACTCCAAAACGGGTGCGTGCCCATGAACTGCCAGGCTGGACCCGCGCATGTCAGGCCCTTCACGGCATGACAATACATATGTGAGTTAAATTCGGTGACCTTTGTGTTGCCCGTTCCGTCGCAATATCCTTCATACGTCTTGGTCCCTAGCGGCCCGATCTCTTCAGTGTATTGGCAACTCGTTTTACTGCAGTGTAGCTGAACTGTTGGCTTGGCGACCGCCGCGCCTGCCCACAACAATAAGCAGCCGCCCACTCCCAAAACCATGACCAGATCTTTCATTGCACTCCTCCGTTTAGTCATGCGCTGGTACTTGCAGGATGGCCCTTCATGGCAAAACGGCCTGAATCGATCTCAACCCCAGACTTCATTATGCCCGGCACCGTGGAAGCGCGCCTTGGGGCTCAGCAAACGACCGATCAACGTGCCTCTCGCATGTGGCCAGTCGGATATTGGACAATCCGAGCCCTTTGGCCAATCACTCAGCTTGGGGCGGGACAGGTAATGTCGAAGGTCGGGTGCGCCTCATGCGTGGCGTTCCAATTGGTGCACTCGCAGTTCCAATACGGGTCCGATTGCACGCCGTTGTCCCAAGATGCCGGCGAGCATGTCACGCCCTTCACGGCATGACAAACCATACTTGAGTTGCTTTGGAGGAACGGGGTGTTGCCTATCCCGTAACAATGTCCGTGATACGTCTTGCTCCCAACCGGTCCGATCTCTTCGGTGTACGAGCAACTCCTTGTACCACAGCTCAGTTCTTGCGCTGCCCTGGCAACGTCCGCGCCGCCCCAAAACGACAGGGCGCTGACCAGTATCACATTCGCGACCAGACTTTTCATTACTGTCCTCCGGCAATAAGCAGGAATTCGTTTCCCAGGTCGGCATCCATTGGGGAGCATCTGATCAGCATTCTCATACCAGGCAGCGCAGACCAAGGTATATCACGGGCAAAGCCCCGGCAAGCAAGCAGTGAGCTCCTGAACGGGCTCTCAGGCGCTGCGGCGCGAAGGGACATCGGCGCGGCGCCGTCACGTCAGAAAACGAGAAGCGATTCCTCTTCGAAACCGGCTTGAAGCGCCTTGAGGTTGGTAATGCGTACGACCCCATAGCCAATCTCGACCAAA
Source organism: Rhizobiaceae bacterium (assembly GCA_028279875.1). Taxonomy (GTDB): domain Bacteria; phylum Pseudomonadota; class Alphaproteobacteria; order Rhizobiales; family Rhizobiaceae; genus Hoeflea_A. The sequence continues at coordinate 77,089 of JANQMU010000087.1, read as the reverse complement.
CCGAGTAGCTCCAGGTTTTTCAAAGCCTTGTTGACCGTGGGGCGAGTGCATTGCACAAAACGACTGAGAGATTCCTGTGTGATCGAAATTTCAAGCGGTTCTGTGCTGTCCGAATAGATGTGGTCGCCGGCAAGCATCAACAAACTCCAGCGGATGCGGTTCTCGACGCTTTCGAGCGCCACATTTGTCGCAAAGGCGTATGCTTTTTTTAGTCGATAGTTCAACATTTTTGCCACGACTATGCCCAGATCAGGAAAACGTGCCATCGCAGCGCGAAAGTCCTTGGTTAGGATCATCGCCATTTCGGTTTCACCAAAGGCAAAACAATCCCAGGGACTAGGCGTTGGTTCCGCCACGCCCAGCACGCCCCAAAAAGCGCCGTGCTGCAAGACGGATATGGAAAGCTCGCCCCCGTCCTGGCTCGTTAACGTGCTACGGACACCGCCCTTGAGAACCACCCCCAATGAAACCATCTCATCCCCGCGCGCGACGAGGCGTTCGCCCGGCTTCAAAACGCGAATTTTCGTTACACCAGAGAGGTATTCGAGCGATGGTTTCGACAACTGCCGGAACATCTTGCTCGTACACAGGCATTTGCAATAGAATTCTGATCGCGCCGAAACTGATGTAAAATGGTTCATCTCGAGTACCTGTTGAAGATACACTGCCTCAAAAATTATGTTTGGCTTGAAACGCTGTCCATATTGAGCTTGGGGACGAGAGTTTGCAAGTGTGCGCCGGACTATCGAAAAACATAAATTGGGCTACTCCATGATCGCGTGCCGTCCTCGAGCGTAACGCGGATGAAAATCGGGTTGTCGCCTCTTTCATTCAACCTTATTTCTCGCTCCAACGAGATATCACAGGTATCCAGTTGGTCCGGCAGGCGAAAGATCCGCAAATCCCGGGGCAGGGCAGCCGCACGGTCGAAAACGATCTCTTCGCTGCCGATATCCGCGATTTCCAGAGTTTCGGCAACGAGCGGGGTCACAATGGACACCTGTCCGGCGTCCGGCTCCTTTAGCCACAGATCCACGCCGCCAAAATTTCCCGTCGTCAAGGCGGACCAAGCCACTGAATTTGCAGTCTCATGCACCGGCGGCCTGTCCGGATTGAAGAAATTGATCCCGCTTGCCGAAATGATCTCGTTCTCGGCAACAGTGGCACCTCCGTCCCAGATAACCTGGCGAAATCGGCCTCGATATTCTGCGCCTTGCCAGATCATGCGGATTCGGCGACCCAGAGGGGTTTTTGCGTGGGGCCGAATTGACTCGACAAGAACCTCTCCGTTGAAAATGTCGATCCGTTCGATCGGTACTGCGGAGCGTGCAGCAACCGACAGGGTCGCTCGACCTTGCCGCAGATGAACAATATCGCCCATCAGCGCCGACATTTGTGTCGTTGGAGTGGCGGGGCCAAGCGCCGGGTCGTCTGTATATACTTGCGCGGGCTCGGAAAAGGACGCGGCGACGTCTAATAGAGGCCTGCCGTTCACGCCACCGGTGGTCGCGTAGTGGCGCCGTTTGCGCAGGCAGTCGAACAGGGCTTCGCGGGTCAGCTCGGGCATCAACAGGCATGTCAGGCCGCCAATCGCACCAAACATTGATGCGCCGGGATAGCTCGCGCCTGGCCGGCCCTTGTGCCCATCGGAATTGGCGACGATCCCGACGCGGTGGCCCAATTTGAACGCGTCTTGAAGCAGCCATTCGAAACTGCCCCAAGACGAGTGTATCTCGACGGATTTTTCGAACCTGCCATCATGGGCGACAGCTATGTCGGCATAGCGACCGCCACAATGGGCATAACAGATCACATCCCATTCCTCGTTTTCAGCAAAAGCCTTGAACAATCCCGCCGCGGTCAGCTCATCTGATTCGATATCCGACTTGTCGCCGATAAGCGCATGGGAAGACCGCCTGATTTTCCGCCCGGTTTCGGGAAAGAACACATTGCGATCACCACCAAGGCCCGTATTGCCCGACCACTCGTATCCTGGAACTGCGAGGAATCGACCCGGCTCTTCAAAAACATCGGTCAAATGGTCGAGATGTGCCCAGAATTCATTGGTGATCTGGAAATCATTGCCCTGATGCGATGTCGCATCGACCGGCGCCAGATCGCGGGCAAAGGCGAAGTAATCATGCGCGCTACCGGTGCCGATCGTCTCTTCGGATTGACCGTGCAGATCTGCCCAGAACGGCAGCAATGGTGCGGTTTCAACGATTTCCAGCGGGTTGGCGCGGACGATGACCGCGCCCTCCTTGTCTGTCAGTGTGAGATCAAGAACACCTGTCGCATGGATGCGCAGACCTTCGACCAGGATTGCCTTCTCGCCAGGGCGCAGACATATTTGTCCGGGCAGCCCGGCGACAGGCATCGACGCGACCGGTAACACCGTCATATCGCATTTGTCTGTTGGATTCCCCCATCGGTCTTCGCCCTTCACGTGAAGCGAAAACGGCTGGCCCGCAACGCGTCGCGTCGGTAGCGTGGCGACCAGGCGTTCAGCCGAACCAGGCACGATTCGCACAATCGGATGGTCAAGCAACGGCTGATAGTTGAAAGTTGCAATCGGGTCGACCAGAATCCGGAATTCATAGCTGTCCTCGCAAAACGTCTGCATGCGCATTCCGGGCCCGCCGTGCTCGGTCACGCCAAGGCGCACGGTAATTGTGTCACCTGGCAGCAGAAAGCCCTCTACCACTTTTATGTAGAGCGTTTTGTCCCACGGCCGAACGTTGCCTTTGGGGTCGAAGCGACAGTGCAGCACGGCGCCATTGGACGCCGTAATCGTGGTGTAGTTTACGCCATCGGGCTCGTCGAATTGCGGAGGGGTCTGGTCCGAAGCAAAACGGAAGCATATTCGTAAACTGCCGCTGTCATCGATCCCGTAGGCCCCGGCCGTATATGTGAGAGTGAAGGTGTTCCAGCTGCCGGCAATAACATCGCCATCTGGTGTAATGGTGGCATGTCCCAGAAGGGCCGGGTCGATTGTCGTCCGAAACACACCGCTGCTGTTTTCTCCGCCGCCACCCAATACACCATTTTCATCAGTCCGCACTTTTTGCATCGGGCCAACCTCCGGGGCCAATGAAGTTTCGTCTTAGATAGGCCGTGGCCGGCGCACCAATTGTCATCTTCTTGACATTGTTCGCTGTGCTCCGCGCGTAGGTTCAGGAGGTCGCATGTGGATGGGAAGAGCAAATGTCGGTTTTGGCGAGCACAGGCGATTCGGTGATCGATGGGCGCATGCTTATTGGCAATGCCTGGTGCGCAGCAGAACAAGGCGGTGTTCTCCAGGTCCGAAACCCGGCGGACGGAGCGTTGGTGGGAACGGTGCCCGACGCAACCCCCGAGGACGCCCGTCGAGTTGTCTCTGCGGCTCACGCGGCGCAGCCGGGCTGGGCTGCGCGGCTGGCCGGTGAACGCTCCGGTCTCCTGCGGGATTGGGCTACCCTGATCCGTGGCCAGCGCGAAGATCTGGCTGAGCTGCTTACGACCGAGCAGGGCAAGCCGCTTCACGAGGCGCTGGTTGAAGCCGACGTCACCGCCGATTTCATCGACTGGTTTGCCGAGGAAGGCCGCCGGGCGTATGGTCAGGTCATTCCACCATTTGCTCCCCGCAAGCAACTGATCGTCACACGGGAACCGATCGGCGTGTCAGTTGCGGTGACCCCCTGGAACTTTCCGCTGTCCATGGTGGCGCGCAAGATTGCACCGGCGCTGGCAGCGGGGTGTGCAACGATCCTGAAGCCATCCGAAGAAGCTCCCCTTACGTCTCTGGCTCTGGTGGAACTGGCTGAAAAAGCTGGCCTGCCGGCCGGTGTGCTAAACGTTATCACCTGCTCTCGCGCCAACGCCATCGAGACGGTCAAGACGCTGCTGCTGGACAAGCGCGTGCGCAAGGTTTCGTTCACCGGCTCAACTGCGGTTGGAAAAATCCTGCTCGGGCTGTGCGCTCAAAGTGTCAAGAAAGCATCCATGGAACTTGGTGGCAATGCGCCGTTTCTGGTCTTTGGCGATGCCGATATCGATGCAGCCGTGGATGGCTTCATGGTGTCGAAATTTCGCAACGCCGGGCAGGTCTGCATCAGCCCCAATCGCCTGCTTGTTCAGGACGCGGTGCATGATCGTTTCGTCGAATGCCTGCGCGACCGCGTCGACGCCTTGAAAGTCGGTCCTGGCTTGGTGCCCGGCAATGAGATCGGCCCGCTTATTACTCAACGCTCTTTCAATAAAGCCCTTGATCTCGTGCAGAGTGCTGTAAGGGATGGGGCGAAAGTGGTGTCCGGTGGCGGGGCACACGAAGCCGGCGGGACTTTCCTTCAGCCGACGGTTTTGACCGGAGTCAATGCTCAGATGCAGATCTTCCGGGAAGAGATATTTGCGCCGGTGGTGCCGGTGATACGCTTTGACAGCGAAGAAGAGGGCCTGGCATACGCCAATGACACCGACGCCGGGTTGGCGGCATATTTCTACACTCAGGATTCGGCGCGGGTCTGGCGGGTCTCGGCAGCACTGCAGGCCGGGTTAATGGGCATCAATGACGGGGTAATATCCTCGCCGGTTGCACCATTCGGTGGCATCAAGGAAAGCGGTCTCGGGCGAGAAGGTGGCCAAAGCGGGATTCAGGAATACCTTGAGGAAAAATATCTTTGCATTGGCATGTCGGCTTAAATCCCGATTGCAGCCGCAGAGACAAGGCGCACAGATCGGTCACCGAGTTCTCTGGCAAAGGATTGTCACGCTGACGTTGAGTGAGATGGAACTTCAGCCAGGGAACTCATGCAAAGATGCGCAAAGCAGCCTGATTGGCGGCAGGGAACCCGTAAGCTGACCGCCCGATAGATTTTGAAGTGAAGGTGCGACTCAAATGCTTGAAGTGCTGAACAGTAGCTTGGACGGGCTTTTGATTGTCTTTTTCTGGAAGACCTTCATCTTCATGATGCTCGGGATTTCGTTGGGCATGATATTTGGACTGATCCCTGGCCTCAGTGGGCTGACGGGCATGAGCCTGTTGTTACCCATCGCGATCGGTCTGCCTCCGGAATCGGCAATTGCCTTCCTGCTCGGGATGTATTCGGTGACAACCCAGACCGATGCGATCCCCGCCGTCCTGATCGGCGTGCCTGGAACATCGGCGGCGCAAGCGACCTATCTGGACGGATACCCCATGGCCAAGCGCGGCGAAGCCGGCCGGGCGCTGAGCGCATCCTATTTCGCCAGCGTTTGGGGGACGTTGGTCTCAACCGTTGTGATTGTCCTGTTTCTGCCGGTTCTGCGCAGTGTCATCGACAATTTTGCTTCACCGGAATTCTTCATGACCTCACTGTTCGGGCTGATGCTTGCCTCGTCACTGGTCGGGACGTCCGTGGCGCGGGGACTAACAGTCGCGGCCGTGGGGCTGTTGCTGTCGACAGTGGGCTTTGCCGAGTATGCACGCCAGAGCCGGTTTGCGTCGGATATTCCATATCTGGAGGCGGGCATTCCTATCGTCCCGATTGCGCTGGGACTGTTCGCGCTGCCCGAAGCCATGGACATGCTGTTGAAACGCAGCTCGATATCCGGCCGGAGTGCGAACATTGGCAAAGGTTCCGGTGCAATGGCGGGGTTCCGGGACACTCTCATTTACCGGTGGCTGGTGATACGGGCGGGCGTCATCGGCTGTGTTGCAGGCATGATCCCGGGCCTGGGCGGGACCGTCGCCGAATGGCTGAGCTATGGTCATGCTGTCCAGTCCGCCAAAGACAAATCCATGTTCGGCCGCGGCGATGTGCGGGGCGTCATCGCGCCTGAATCCGGCACCGCCGCACAAAAACCAGGTGCGCTTGTTCCCACGCTTGCGCTGGGCATCCCCGGCAATGCCGCGATGGCGGTGATGATGGGGGCGCTCCTGATAATCGGGATTCGTCCGGGTCCGGACATGCTTTTCGAAAACCTGCATACGACATTTCAGATGACCTGGACGGTTGTCGTATCGAACCTGATCGTGGCCTTTCTGTGCCTGTGGCTGGGCCGCCACCTGGTCAAGATCTGTTTTGTTCGGGCGGAGATTATCGCGCCCACGATTTTCTGTTTCATGATCGTCGGCGCGATGCTCGCGACCAATTCGTTCGGCGATATCGTCCTGTTCGGGATTTTCGGGGTCGTTGGGTACACTTTCAAACACAGCGACTGGCCGCGCGTGCCGCTGATCATCGGGTTCGTCCTCGGCGGTCTGCTCGAAAACAACCTGTGGATCACCACCCGGCGCTACGATGCGGGATTCCTGATTGAGCGCCCGATCGTCGTTGTATTGGAGATCATGATCGTGGCGATCATTGCCAGCATCGTTCTGAGCCGAATTCGCAAGCACCGAACGGCACCGCAGCCCGTCGAAAGTTTTGAGGATTGAAGAAAAGTCATGGCAATCGTTAGAGCCAAAGCGGCACGGTCGGCCACCTGGTGGGTTGGTGTCGTTCTGTTCGTTTGCGCCGCGGTCACGCTTTACATCGGGCGTGGCTACGGACGGGCCGGGATCATGCCGAATTTCGCATCGCTGACAATCATGTTGCTGTCCGGCGTGCACACCATTCACGGCCTCCTTTTCGGCGTGGTGGTGAATGATGAAGACTGGCACGCTGTCGAAGATCGCAAAGCATATTCTCGCCGCCGCATGGCTTACTTCTTGATGGCGCTGGCTGTCGGCTTGGGAATATGGCTGGTTGGCTTCCACATTACACTGCCGATTTTCCTTTTCCTTTTTATCGGACTTACGCTTCGCCAGTGGATGCTGGCCTCGGTCATGGGAGTGGCGATCTGGATATTCACATATGTGGTTCTAAGCCAGCTGATGCACATCGTTTTTCCGACAACTCTGCTGAGGCGTTGGATGATCATGAGTGGCTATTTCTAGTCGAAAAAAACTTGAAATCGAGGGAAGAGAATGTCCAGAAAGCCCAACATCATTTTTATCATGCCGGATCAGCAGCGAGCCGATATGATGGGGTCGTATGGCGACCCCGTTGCCAAGACGCCGAACACCGACCGGCTTGCATCTGAAGGGATTCAGTTCGAAAGTTGCTACTGCCAGGCGCCGCTTTGCATGCCGTCGCGCGCCTCGATGCTGTGCGAACGCTACGTGCGCGATCACGGCGTTTACCAGAACCTGTCGGTCGTAAACCATGGCGTTCCGACATTCGTGCAGGCCATACGCGATACGGGCTATCACACTGCGCAGATCGGCAAGACGCATCTTTATACCCATTTGCCCTGGAACGGCGACCATATGGACAAGCGCCGCCATATTCTGGAGGGCTATGGCTTTGTCGAAACCCATGAAACCGCAGGCAAGGAAGCGACGCTGAGGGTCGATTCGATCTATACGGATTACCTCAAGGAACATGGCCTGTTGGAGACGTATAGAAGCTATCTGTCGAGCCGGAACAAGCATACGCTTGAAGAAAATCCGAACCTCGAACCGGCGACCGCCTGGAATGCCGATCCGCTGCCGCTGCCGCTGCATGCGCATCTGGATGTCTGGATGGGCGACTATACAGCCAATTGGATCCGGAGCTATGAACGGGAAGAGCCGTTTTTTCTGCAGGTGGGGCTCGCCGGACCGCATGATCCTTGGGATGCGCCGGAAGAGGCCCTGGAAAAGTTCGGGAACCCGGAAATTCCTATGCCGGATTCCCTCGATCCGCCGGAGATACCCGAATCCGGCCCGCTGCGCACCTTCTTGTCTGTTCTGACAGAGTATTCCGACACCGCGACAATGACGCCTGAGGCGATCGCAATTGCTCGCCGTGCCTATTATGCCAACATGATGATGATCGACGACAGCATCGGTCAGATCATCCGCGCGCTGGAAGACCGCGGCATGCTCGACAACACATGGCTGGTCTATGTCTCGGATCATGGCGAAATGATGGGCGAGCACCGGATGGTCAAAAAGATGGTGTTTTACGAGCCGTCCGTCCGGGTACCGATGATCATCCGTCCTCCAGCCGGGACATCCGGACGGCGTGTGAACGACCTTGTGCAATTGATGGATATCTCCGCCACTTTCCGGGATATTGCCGGGGCGTCAATGCCAAGTTCCCAGGCTCAATCGCTGTTACCGGCGATTGACGGGCAGCCTGTCGATCGAGACGTCGTAATCAGCGAGGCGTATGGCGTTGGCATGTTCCGAACGGCGACAGAGAAACTGGTCGTCTATGAGGACACGATTGAGCCGATGCAGTTTTTTGATCTGGAGGCGGATCCGTTCGAAAACCGAAATCTGGTCGGAACCGGCGAGGCCGATGATCGCATCGAAGCATTGATGGCAAAATATGCCCGGCCTTTTCTGGCCATCCGCCCGCTGCGCCCGCATCGCGGCCTGATCGAACGCGGATCGATGGCCAAGCGATTTTACCTGCCAGAAGAGGTTTTTGCCGACTAGGCGCCTAGATGCCGGCGAATGTTGCACAGCTTACAGTGCATTCGCGTCCGTCCCCTTAGACCAGTTCCCATGGTTTCAATCACCCCAGGGAATTGGAGGAGAAAAAAATGCTGACGGCAGACAAAATGCTGGCCAGAGGGCAGAAGTCACTGGACTGGGCGGCGGGACTGGTCGACGCGGAGGAGGGCTTTCGCGGTGCGGGAAACATTATCAACGGATATTACAAATCGCTCGTCGCCTTCACCACTGGGGGGCGAATGCGCGAAGCACGGATCATCGCGGAATTTGTGGACCGGACCTTTCTGAAGGACGGTGACCTGAACGGGCGGGCGGACGACCCGACTACCAGAGGTTTTTCCAATTATCGTAACGCCTGGGCCGCGCGGGGCACCCATGTTCTGGGGCGCTACGACATGTCCGGCGCCCTCGCGGATACAGTTGAGCGCAATCTGCACGCGGGCTTTGGAGGTCTTGCGGCCATACCCGGCCTGCCGGAACAGCAGCGTGAATATTGTTGGGGCTCCACGGGATCGGGCATTCTGGGGCTGATGGCGGCGGGGCGCTGGGACGCGGCGGCACGCGGCGGCGCGTTCCTGGTCGGAATGATCGAGGAACAGCCGGTTACAACCGGCAAACTTTATTTGCGTCGGCGGGCGGATGGCACTTTGATCACTTCGGATACCCGCGAAGGGCTGGCGTTGACCTACAGTATCGACATCGGAACGCCCGGACAGATTTACTGGTATCTTGGCATTGCAATGAATTCCTTTGCCAATCTCTATCTCGCCACCGAGGACAAAAAGTGGATCGACGCCGGGTACAAGGTCCTGGAGTATTTCAAGAACTGCGCCGACGATATCTACGAGATCATTTCGAACGGTAAAGTCGCATGGGGACTTGGTGCCATGTATGCCGCCACGAAGGATCCGCAGTTCGCCAAACTGGCACAGGATGTCTGGGCCTGGCATTACAATATTCAGTCGGAGGACGGTCGCTGGCTGCGTGTCGGCCAGTTTGATTCTCTCGAGGAGCAACCGCTGCATATCACGCTGGACACCACGCTGGAGCGGGCATTCTACATGTTCGAACTGTCGCGTACTCTGGATGTCTGATCTGCAGACTGAATAATCAAAGAAGGAAAAACCATGGGAAAACAACCGAATATCCTCTTTATTCAGGTCGATGAGTTGGCGCCTCAGGCGATGCGGCTTTACGGCAACAAGGTTGCCAGGACGCCACATCTGGATGCTCTGGCGGAAAAGTCAAAAGTGTTTGATGCCGCTTATTGCAACTACCCGCTGTGTTCACCATCGCGGGCCTCGATGCATGCCGGGCGGTTGCCATTTTCCATCGGTCAGTGGGACAATGGCGCCGAGTTCTACGCCGATATTCCGACCTTCGCCCATCACCTGCGCAACCAGGGCTATTCGACGACGCTGTGCGGCAAGATGCATTTTATCGGCCCGGACCAATACCACGGCTACGAGGAAAGGCTGACCACGGATATCTACCCCTCGGATTTCTCGTGGACCTCGAATTGGAATGAGAAGATCCGCAAGGGTGGTGGCATCCGAATGCGGAACGTGACCGACGCCGGCCCATCGGTTCGCAATCTGCAGCAGGATTTCGATGATGAAGTCGCATTTTGTGGTCTGCAAAAACTCTATGACCTGGCACGTGACCCGGATGACCGGCCATTCCTTTTGACGATTTCATTCACCCAGCCGCATCCGCCATTCGTTGCGCCACAGGAATACTGGGATCGGTACACGGATGACGAGATCGACATGCCCCGCGTCCCGCCGATCCCCTATGAGGAACTCGACCCATTCAACCAGGCGAAACACATTGCGCAGGGCCAGCATCTTTATGATCTGAACGACCAGCGCGTTCGTGCCTCGCGGCGCGCCTATTATGCGATGATGTCCTATATCGACGACAAGATCGGAGACATCATGGCGACCCTCGAGGCGACGGGGCTCGATGAAAACACGGTCATTGTCTTCACCTCGGACCACGGCGAGATGCTGGGCGAACGCGGCATGTGGATGAAGGACTGCTTTTTTGAATGGTCGGCGCGGGTGCCGTTGCTGATCAGCGGCCCCGGCATCAAACCCGGCAGGATCAGTGCCGTTGCTTCTCTTGTCGATCTGATGCCGACGCTCCTGGATTTCGCCGGCGCACAATTGCCGTTGTCCACCGGACAGGACGGCGACAGCTTGAAGGCACTGTTGACCGGGGAAGACCCGGACTGGAAAGACGAGGCCATTGCGGAATATGCCGGCAGTGGTTTTCCGGGCCCTTCGCGCATGGTCCGGCGCGGACGCTACAAATATTGGAAGACCCATGGGCTGGACCCAATGCTCTTTGATGTTGTTGCCGATCCGGACGAGTTGAACAACCTTTCCGGTCGGCCGGAGACGGCGGAGATCGAGTCGGCGCTGCATGCTCGATTAATGCTCGACTGGGACCCGGATGCGGTCAAGCGATCGTGTGAAGACAGCCAGAAGCGTCGGCTGTTCCTGCGTGACATCACGGAGAAGACACCGCAATATTCCAATTGGTCACCGATTGCGGCCAAGGATGATGCGCATCGCTATGTCCGCGGACGTCAGGCGAGCTTCCACAGCAAAGCCGCGCAGCGGTTTCCTTTCTTTGAATCGCCACCAATCGACTTCGTCCCGGAAGATGAAGAGCTCAAGCCATAGGGGGCCGTTGCCAAACTGACCTTCGACCCGCCCCGGGTCTTTCGACACCGGGGTCTTTTTTGTCCCCGTCGGGGCGTCAATATCTCCACGTAAAGACGTTTTCACGACCGGTCGCGTCTCCAGATCGGGGCAATGGGCAGAATGCAACCACGATTGTCTGGGCGCGAACAATCTTTCGCTCCACTTCTTTTAAAGTTCCTGAGACAGGTTTGGCGAATGCCCGCTTTTGCGCACCACCTGCCGAAGAGTTCGCTGCTGATTGAACCGCAGGATGCTGAAAGATGCCAAAATCAAACTATGATTACATCGTCGTCGGTGCCGGGTCGGCCGGGGCCGCCCTGGCGACCCGCCTGGCGCAGGGCGGTCGACAATCTGTCCTGCTTCTGGAGGCGGGCAAGGACGACCGATGGATATGGACCAGGATCCCGGCAGGTGTTTATTACCTGATCCGGGCAGAGCGCAGCATGTGGCGGTTCTTCACCGAAGCCGAAAAGAACATGAAAGACCGCAAGATATTCTGGCCGCGGGGGCGAAACCTCGGTGGCTCGTCAACGGTCAACGGGATGATCTGGGTTCACGGCGACCCGGTGGAGTTCGACAATTGGCGCGATGCGCATGGCCTTCCAGGTTGGGGTGCGTCGGATCTGAAGCCGATGTTCAAGAAGATCGAGACATTCACCGGTCGCCCCAGTCAGGCGCGGGGCCAGGTCGGACCCGTGACGGTGACCGAACTCTCGGTCCGCGAACCGCTGATGGACGACTTCCTTGACGCCTGTGTCAGCACCGGCATTCCTCGAAATGAAGACTATAATGGCGACCAGTATGAGGGCGTCGGCTATCTGCAGTTCAACACGCGCCGGGGCTGGCGGCAGAGCACCCGCGAAGCCTACCTTGATGAAGCCCGCGCCAATTCGAACCTCGATATCCAGCCTGAAGCGATGGTGCACCGGATCCTGTTTTCAGGATCGCGCGCGGTTGGTGTTGAATATGAATTGAACGGCACGAAAACTCAGACTACGGCCAATCGTGAGGTGATCCTGTCGGCCGGCGCGATTCAGTCGCCGCAACTGCTGGAACTGTCGGGGATCGGCGAGGCGACACGGCTGAAGGGGCTGGGAATCGATGTCGTTCACAATTTGCCGAACGTCGGAGAGAACCTGCACGATCACCTTCATACGCGGATCAACTATCGATGCAGCAATGCTGTTACCATGAACCAGATCATCCGTAGCCCCATCCGCAAGGCCATGATGGCGGCCCGCTTCGCACTGAAGGGCGAGGGACTCATGACCTGTTCGGGGCAAATCATCCATGCTCTTGCCAAGAGCAACAGGGATGCCCCGCAACCTGACATAAAGCTGCAATTGCACTGGATGAGCAGCCCTGACGCACGTGATCCGAATCAACTGGTTCTGGACAGGTTTCCGGGCGTGTCGATCGGAACCTTCGCGCTGTCGCCGAAGTCTCGCGGCTCGGTCCACATCCGGTCGCGTGATCCGATGGAAAGCCCGTCCATGTTTGCCAACTACCTGGACCATGAAGACGACCGGAAGACCACCCTGGAGTCGATTCGCATGGCGCGTCGTGTGGCGGAGGCGCCGGCCTTGAAGCCCTATGAACTGGAAGAAATCCGGCCGGGGCCGGAGGTGACCTCGGACTCGGATCTGCTGGACTATGTCCGGTCCACCGCCCAAACCTCCTACCATCCTGTTGGATCATGCCGGATGGGCGGAGATCCCGATTCCGTCGTTGACGCCCGACTGCGGGTACGCGGAGTCGATGGATTGCGGGTGGCGGATGCCTCGGTGTTTCCGACGATGTGTTCGGCAAACACCAATGCGGCGGCAATCGTCGTCGGAGAAAAGGCCGCTGCCATGATCCTTGAGGACGCGAACTGAGCGGGAAACCGGTGCCTTGCAGCGCTCAATTCTCTGTCGAGCGACAATAATTCAGCGATTCAGTATCGTGACAACAGCGGCTTCCGGATCCACGCGCAACCGGTCGCCGGTGCGGATGAGTTGGGTGACGTCGCCGTCTTCGAACCTGTCACACAGCGTCAGGTCTGCCAGCGCCGCTCCCTGGGCAAGGATTGTGTTCGTGGTGTTGAACAGGATTGCAAGCGGCGTGACGCCCCGCGATTTCATCTCATTCAGCATCCATGCCGACGCGACCCCACCCTTGGCCGTGTTCAACACCAGAATTCTATTGCGGTAGGACTGCCCGGCCAGCTTGTGTTGAGGACGGGAGAACACGCCATTGATCCGGTCGAGATCGTAGCGAGCCGAAAAATCGTCATCGGCCACCAGCGCTTCACCCTCGACGACGGGACCGATCCCGCGGTGGCATTTCAATTCCAGCATCAGACAATCCTCCCTGCACAGGCCGATGCAACACATTTCTCCATCGGCGCCAGGGCGGTGTTGTAGCCATAGCCACCCAGGATATTGACGATTTTGGCAGAGTTCGACAGCAGCCTTTTCCAGCCATTGGCTTCGCCGATTTCGCGGGCATATTGGTTGTAAAAGCAGGTACCCTCAAGCACCTTGGCGCCTGTCGCCTCGATACGAGTAACCAGGCCGAGCCGCGCGCTGTCGGCATAGACCGAGGGCGATGTGCACACAATCATCGCGGTCGTGTCGTGCAGTTCTCGCCCGTCGCAGAGGTCCGCGACCGTTTGCATTTCCGCCAGCGACAGCTGCGGGGCCGCGAAGACAACCAGGTCGACGGCATCGCCCCTGGCGCCAAAACGAGACTGGAATTGGGCGAGATCGTCGCTGGTGATATCCGCGACCGCCAAGTTTGTTGCGCCAACGGCTGCAAGGGTGGGAGCTTCGGGTGTGATGCCGATGATATGGAAGAGCGGTGTGGAACCGTAGCTGGCCATGGCGGCACCGAAATGCTTCATTTCATCGGAATTCGGTACACGTTCGATCCCCTCGATCACTGGAACCGCCCAATAAGACCCCGCTTTCGCACCGATGACCGCACCGAGTGTGCCCCATCCGGTCAATCCCTCAGGCTGTTGGCGGACAACAAACCGATGTGTGCCCTGCCGGAATCGATCGAGGTGCAGGCCATAGCGTGGCGTGCGTCCCGTCAACCCGGCGGCCAACGCGCTCGGGCCACCTTCGAAATTCGACCGAGCGCCCAGCGCGCTGTTGCAATAGATGACGACACCGGTATCGCCAAAAGCCACATGTTCGCCGAGCACCGGGGGCATGATCGTTTGGTAATTGATACACGTGTTGGTCATGAGAATGCCCAGTTTGCCGCAGGCGGCGATAAACCGACGTTCGATATCGGCCATGTCTTCGGTCTGGCCCAGGGGACGGTAATAGTTCAGATCAACTCCGCGTGGATCGGTTATCATCGGCACCGCGACGCGTCTCTCGGGCTCTGGATTGTCGGCTATGTCCTCGACGAATTCCAATCCAGCCGAACCAATCGACTCGGGATCGGCCATCATATGCGCCTGGCTGATTTGGACGAAATCGTCCGCATCAAACATTCTGCCTACTTTCACCATGTGATGCATGGCCCATTGCTTCGGCCTGCCGAGGTCGCCGGCGAGCATCGCCTCTTCTTTCGCATCAAGCTTCACGGGGACCCCTGTTTTCTCTGAGTGGAGTTATGCTGACGCAATTTAAGCTGCAGTGGATTTGGAATTGTTCGATAGCAAACAAATGGCTGCCAAATTCCAGTGTCAATTGCCGGTACGATCGGAAGTGCCCGACGATTGTTTGGCACGATAACACAATGAGTGGCGGGAAGATGACGAACACCAAGAAGCAGAGCAGGGTGGTTGCCGGCTGCTGCACCCCGCCGACCAGTCATCCCGTTACGACAACAACTCCGTTGGCAGTGCCGGAACAGGGTTTCAGGCGTCCGGTCAATGCCGTGCTCATCCCCGGCGGATCAAGTCTCGTTGGGACCAGCCGCCCCGGTATTCTCAATGACGGAGAGGGCCCGCTTCGAAAGTCCAGGATCTCTGCGTTTGAAATGGGGGCTACGACGGTTACCAATGCTGAGTTCGAGCAATTTGTCGCCGCAACCGGCCATGTGACCGAAGCAGAGCGTCTTGGCTGGTCTTTTGTTTTCTGGGCACAGGTTCCGGAGGCGGTTGGGCCCACCCGAGGCGTGCCTGAAGCAAAATGGTGGCGATGGGTTGACGGCGCCAACTGGCGCGATATCAACGGTCCGGGCACGCAGGCAAAAGCCTGGCATCCCGATCATCCGGTTGTGCAGGTCTCCTGGAACGATGCGCGGGCCTATGCTGCCTGGGCCGGTGGACGGTTGCCGACGGAGGCAGAATGGGAACATGCCGCGCGCGGCGGGCTGGGCGACGTGCGATTTCCCTGGGGTATGCAGGAACCGGATGACACCGACTATCTGCCTTGCAACATCTGGCAGGGAGACTTTCCCAAGACCAATACACATGCAGACGGCTATTCCACCACGGCACCGGCCCGGTCCTTCGCGCCCAACGGTTACGGGCTCTACAACATGGTTGGCAATGTTTGGGAATGGACTTCGGACCGCTTCAGCATCAAATCCCTGAAAAAGCAGGTCCGTGCCCGACTCGCAGGCATGAAAGGCTACTATCTTTCCAAGGGCGGGTCATTCCTGTGCCACAGGAGCTATTGCTATCGTTACAGAATAGCGGCCCGGTCGGGCACCTCGCCGGACAGCACCACAACGCATACAGGGTTCAGGGTCATCTGGCCGGTGTAGAAGCCATCACGTTTGCGTTAACGGTGCGGTCGTCGAGAAAACAATGAAACCAAGCCCTTGACCTTGGCTTGCGGCGGTGGGACGATCCGGCCAAAACTCACCTTGGGAGACATCTTCATGTTCAGAACCGTCAGTATCGCCGTGTTGACAGCGGCGCTTGCAGCTGCTGCTGCGCAGGCGGAGACATTCCGCTGGGCCTCGACCACCGATCCTCAGACCATGGATCCGCATGCCGTCAATTCGGCGCCCGTGCTCGGTTTCCTCAACAATATTTATGAAGGCCTCGTGCGCCGCGACAAGAATATGGCCATCGAAGGGGCGCTGGCGGAAAGCTGGGAGCCCATCGACGACAAGGGATGGCGCTTCAACCTGCGCAAGGGCGTGAAATTCCATGACGGATCGGACTTCAATGCCGAAGATGTGCTGTTTTCCTATCAGCGCGCTTCCAGCGAGGCGGCCGACACCTCGTCATGGTTCGCGCCGATCTCCGAGGTGATCGTCGTCGACGACCACACGATCGACTTCATGACCAAGGCGCCGAATCCGATCTTTCCCGATTCCATCGCCAATTTCATGATCCTCGACAAGGGATGGGCCGAATCCAACAATGCGGCGCTTCCGTCCAAGGAAGAAGAAAACCACGCGACGCTGAATGCCAACGGCACCGGCGCCTTCAAACTGGCCGAGCGTCAGCCGGGCCTCAAAACCGTGCTTGAGCCATTTGACGGCTGGTGGGGCAACAAACAGCACAATATCACCCGCGCCGAATTCACGCCGATCCAGAATCCGGCGACCGCCGTCGCCGCGCTGTTGTCAGGCGATGTCGACATGATCAATCCGGTGCCGATCCAGGATGCGGCGCGGCTGAAGGAACGCGATGGCGTCAAGGTAATCGACGGCATCGAGGCGCGCGTCATCATGCTGGGCTTTCCGCACCAGGCGGACGAATTGAAATATGGCGACGATGCCGGCAAGCCGAATCCCTTCAAGGACCCGAAAGTGCGGGCCGCCGTGGGGCATGCGGTCAATGTGGATGCGATCCTGCAGACCATCATGCGTGGTGCGGCACAGCCGGCCTCACAACTCGTCAGCCCGGCGATGCGCGGCTATTCGAAACCGCAGGCGGCGAGGCCGGCCTACGATCCGGAAAAGGCCAAGGAACTGCTGGCCGAGGCCGGTTATGAGGATGGTTTCTCCTTCGGACTGAAATGTCCCAATGACCGCTATCTCAATGACGAGGCGGTCTGCCAGGGCGTTGTCGCCATGCTGGCGCAGGTGGGGATCGACGCCCAGCTCGACGCCATGCCGGTACGCAACTACTGGCCGGAGCTGCGGGCCGACAATTTCGACATGTACCTGCTGGGCTGGTCGCCCGGAACCTTTGACGCCGAGCACCCGCTGCGGTTCCTGGCTTCCACGCCGAACACGGAAAAGAAGCTGGGAAGCTGGAACTTCGGCGACTATTCCAATGCCCGGGTCGACGAATTGCTGCCGATGATCCAGTCGGAGATCGATGACGGCAAGCGCCAGGCCATGCTCGACGAGAGCGCCAGGATCCTGCAGGACGAAACCGCCTATGTGCCGCTCTATGTGCAGCCGCTGGTCTGGGGCACGCGCGACAATGTCGAGCTGACGCAGCGGCCGGACAATTTCGTGATCCTGCGCTGGATCAACGTCAACTGAACGGCATGAAGCCGACGCAGACCTCCAAAACCGCGTAACCCGATGCTTGCCTTCGGGTTACGCCGCGTTTTCCAGTCCATCATCGTCCTGCTTATTGTCGGGCTGGTGGCCTTTTCGATGTTCCGCTTCATCGGCGATCCGATCGACAATATGCTGGGCCAGGAGGCAACGGCCGCCGATATCGAGCGGCTGCGCGGCGAACTCGGGCTCGATCAGCCGTTCCTGGTGCAGTATTACCGGTTTCTGGAAGGGGCGATCCAGGGCAATTTCGGCATCAGCTACCGCCAGGGCCGGCCGGTCTTCGAAATCATCCTGGAACGGGCGCCGGCGACGCTGGAACTGGCCGGCGTGTCCGGTTTCCTGGCGATCACCATCGGGGTCGGGCTCGGCGTTTTCACGGCGATCAGGCGACACGGCTTCGCCGCCAATACGATCATGGTTGTCTCACTGATCGGCGTCTCCCTGCCGACCTTTCTGATCGGCATCCTGCTGATCTACCTGTTTTCGGTCGAGCTCGATATTCTGCCGAGCTTCGGGCGCGGCGATGTCGTCCAGCTCGGCGGCTGGAGCACCGGCTTCCTGACGGCATCGGGCCTCAAGGCCCTGATCCTGCCCGCCATCACGCTCGGCCTTTACCAGATGACCCTGATCATGCGGCTGGTGCGCTCCGAGATGCTTGAGGTGTTGCGGCAGGATTACATCAAATTCGCGCGAGCGCGCGGCCTCAGCCAGCGGGCGATCTATTTTCACCATGCGCTGAAAAACACGCTTGTGCCGGTCATCACGGTCACCGGGCTGCAACTGGGATCCATCATCGCCTTTGCCATCGTCACCGAGACGGTCTTTCAATGGCCGGGCATAGGATTGCTGTTCGTCAACGCCATCCAGTTCGTCGACATTCCGGTGATGGCGGCCTATCTGATGCTCATTTCGGTGGTGTTCGTGGCCATCAATCTGATTGTCGACCTGCTTTATTTTGCTGTCGATCCGCGCCTGGGCGGCGCCGACGCCACGTCGGAGCAAGGGTGATATGGAACGGCTTGCGCGCGCCTGGTCATCGGATTTCTTCTGGTCGTTCCGCCAATCCCGGCTGGCGATGATCTCGTCCGCGGTGGTTGTGCTCCTGGTGGCGGGCGCCGTTTTCAGCCCGCTGATCACGCCGCACAACCCCTATGACCTGTCGACCCTCAATCTGATGAACGGCTTCACCGCCCCCATGGAGCCGAATGCGTTTACCGGCGACACCTTCTGGCTCGGAACGGACGGGCAGGGGCGCGACATCTTTTCCACGATCCTCTACGGGTTGCGGATTTCGCTGTTCGTCGGATCGATGGCGGTGCTGTTTGCCCTTGTTCTGGGTGTTTCACTCGGGCTGATCGCGGGCTATTTCGGCGGCTGGGTCGGGGCGACCATCATGCGGATCGCCGATGTGCAACTGACGTTTCCGTCACTGCTGGTGGCGATGCTGATCTTCGGCATCGCCAAGGGCATCACGCCCGTCGACATGCGCGACCAGGTGGCCATCTGGGTGCTGATCCTGGCGATCGGCCTGTCGGACTGGGTGCAATTTGCCCGGGTGGTGCGCGGGGCGACGATGGTGGAGAAAAACAAGGAATATGTTCAGGCGGCTAGACTGATCGGGCGCAACCGGATCGTCATCATGGTGCGCCACATCCTGCCCAATGTGCTCGGACCGGTACTGGTGATCGCGACGATCAGCCTTGCGCTGGCGATCATCGCCGAGGCGACATTGTCCTATCTCGGTGTCGGCGCGCCGCCGACTCAACCGTCGCTCGGCACGCTGATCCGCATCGGACAGGGCTTCCTGTTTTCAGGCGAATGGTGGATCCTGCTGTTTCCCTCGCTCACGCTCCTGGCGCTCGCCCTGGCGGTGAATCTGCTCGGCGACTGGCTGCGTGACGCTCTGAATCCGCGCCTTCGGTAAGGGCGTCAGTCGCGGGTTTTCGCCTCGCTCCACAGCGCTTCCATCCGCTCCAGGGACGCGCCATCCAAGGATTCGCCGGCCTCTTCGAGCGCGGTCTCGATATGGGCAAATCGCTTGCGGAATTTGGCGTTGGTGCCGCGAAGGGCCATTTCCGGGTCCGCGCCGATATGGCGGCCGAGATTGACGAGCACGAACAGCAGATCGCCGAATTCATCGTCGATCTTCGTCCGGTCACCGCCTTGCAGCGCTTCCTTCAGTTCGGCGATCTCTTCCTCGATCTTGCTCAAGACCGGCCCGGCCTCGCTCCAGTCGAAGCCGACTCGCGCTGCCTTCTGCTGAAGCTTGATGGCCTCCGTCAAGGCGGGCAGGGCGCGCGGCACGCTATCCAGAAGTCCTTCCTTGTCGGCCCCTCTGGCTTTTCGCCGCGCCTCCCGTTCGGCCTTCTCGGCCGCCTTGATGTCTTCCCACTGGGTCCTTACCGATTCGGCCGTATCGGTCGTCGACGTGGCAAACACATGGGGATGTCTGCGGATCAGTTTGCGGGTGATGGCAAATACGACGTCTCCGAAGGAAAAAACATCGGCTTCTTCCGCCATGCGAGCATGAAATACGACCTGGAGCAGGAGATCACCGAGCTCATCTTCAAGATCGTCCAGATCACCCCGCTCGATTGCGTCGGCGACCTCATAGGCTTCCTCGATCGTGTAGGGTTTGATGGATTCAAAATCCTGCTTGACGTCCCAGGGACAGCCGGCTTGCGGGTCGCGCAGGGCGGCCATGATCTCGATCAGGCGTGAAATGTCTTTCGAAGGCTCCATCGCCGCATTGTAGCCGATGCGCCTGAGCCCAAGACGGCCCGATGCCGGGACATGGTGGATTTCCACAAGTGAATCCCGGCGCCGGACGACGTTCGACCATGGCAGGCCATCGCGTATCAGGCTTGCCGAATCCGGTGTTCGCGAACCCGCACCATCGGCGCCATCATCAAGGTTCCGGCAAGGGACAAGGCGGTCAGAAACCAGGTGAGGGCGCCCCATCCGAACATGTCGACAAGAAAACCGGCCAGCGGCGGACCGGCGATGGTGCCGATACCGCCGGCCTGGGCGATGACGCCGACAACCATGGCCGCTGAGAATTTCTCCGTCGCAGCCCGGGGAACGCTTCCGAAGATCATCGATGCGATCATCCCGCCCAGGAACGCAAAGGCAGGGTAGGCGACAACGCCAGTGACGATGCCGGTTTCCTGGAACACGAAGACGGCACACAGCGCCGAAACGCCGAAACCCGCCATGGCGAGGCCAGGTGTGTGACGTGCCGGGACAAAGGCCAGCAAGAGGGCGGCAACCAAATTGCCGGCGGGAACGAACAGGGCGATGGCCGCTGGCGAGATAATGTGTGCTCCGGCGTTCCGCTCCAGAAATGTCGGGAGAAACGTGAAAAAAGACAGGGAGATCAGCACGTAGATTCCAAAGCCCGTCGCCAGCAGGATCGCGTCGCGGGAAACATCGCCGATCTGCCCGGCGCTCCGCCGGCCTCCGCCCGGCAACCCGGCGCCGGGGATGAATGCCAGAACGGCGACGGTGAACAGACCGAGAAGCAGCGCGGCGCTGGTGAGAGACGCAACCGGTCCGAATATCTCCACCACAATCGACGCCTGTATGTTGGCAAGAGCATAGCCGACCGGAACAAAACTGCCCCACAGGGCCAGCATGACCGGCCGCAGGCGCGGCGATGCGTGTGTGGCAAGGTAGGCCGGAGCGGCAATCACCAGGAGCACATAGCCGACGGCTTCCACCGATCTTGCCGCAAGATGGGGCAGCAGGCTGGTGGAGATGGCCAGAAGCACCGCGCCGGCAGTGAGTATGACGGCACCGATCTTGATGCTGGACGGTGCACCGGTCCGATCAATGAGTTTTGCGGCAGGTATTGCCGCCGCCGCGACAAAGATCCCGATCAGAGCCGTCAGCCAGCCGATCGTCGTCAGGCTGTAGTCGTGACGGCTCTGGAAGAACAGTGCGATCGGCGCGATCTTGCCGAGTTGCAGCCCCGCGCAAAATCCCAGAAGCAGCACCAGAAGACATCGGGCGAGGGAAGACCCGGCTGCCGGGTCGGGGCTCTCGTCCCGTGTTGCCTTTTCAATCAATGAAATTCCTTCCGCCCGGGGAACGGGTTTGCAGCGAGGATGACAGACTGTAAAACCTGAACTAACATTGAGGTCAAGCGGATTATGAGTTCAGGTGAACCATGGCGAAGTCATTGAAAGAGCTCTCGGTCGGAGCGCTTGCAGCCCGCAGCGGGCTGCCGGTTTCAACGATCCATTTCTACGAGGCGAAGGGGCTGATCCATTCCGAGCGTAACCGCGGCAATCACCGCCGCTTCGGGCGGGATGTTCTGCGTCGCGTCGCCATCATCAAGGTGGCCCAGCGCGCCGGCATTCCCCTCAAGGAGATCGCGCGGGTGTTGTCCGCGCTGCCGCATGGGCGAGTGCCCACCACGCGGGATTGGGAGAAAATCGCCTCCAATTGGAAAGATGATCTCGACGATCGGATCGAACGGCTCACCCGGCTGCGTGACACCCTGTCCCTGTGCATCGGATGCGGATGCCTCAGTGTCGACCGGTGTCCGCTGCGCAACCCGGATGATGAGCTGGCGTCGGAAGGCCCGGGGCCAAGGCTGCTGGATCCGAAATAGGATCGCCATCGGACGGCCCGTCGGGCTTTTGGATCGAGGGCAGGGGATGGCGGTCAGGGATGGAAGGGCAAAGACGCCCGAAAATGGCGCCGGTCGGCCTGTCAATCAGTAGCCATAGATGCCGGTTTCATCAAGCTGGATCGATTCCAGAATGGTCAGCGGATCCGCTTTCCTGCCATCCTCGACATCCTCTCCTGTTTCGCGCCTCAGCGCCTCATCCACTTCGTCGTCATGTCGGCTGTCGGGATCGAGGATGGCGTTGATCAGCGTATCAATGGTGATGCCGAGTTTGTCGAGCCCCAGTTTCTTCTCGATCTCGGGAAGCAACAGATATCCACCGGGCGCTCTTCTCAGCAACTCAACCGCGTCACGGATGGCTTCACCATAGGCTGACAGGGAGTCATATTCACTCATGTCGATGCCGAATTCCTTTCCCAGCCGCTCGAAAAGGTGCATCTTCAACTGATTGGCATCGATGTGGTGCACGCTGTAAATGTCGCGCGTCGTTCCTGCCTGTTCGGGTTTTGACGGTTTATTGACGCCATTGGCGGTGGCGATCATGTCTGCCCCGGCCGGTTGTTTTTCGCCAGTCGCCTCAGGCGAACGCCAATCGTAACGCAGGAGCTGCAGAGCGATGGAATTGACCGAAATCATGATTGTTCCTGACGGTCGCCGTCCAGCCTTCATGAAAGTGCGGCACCGAAACTGGAACGGCGGCGTCATGCTGCGCGTCAATCAGCGGATATATGCTGCAAAATAACGTGAGTCGGTTAACCGATTCTTGCAGGTCGCGGAACCCTGCAACCTGAGCGCGCTGCTGCGGGCTTTCTATGCGGTTGCATATTTGTCGCCGACATCTTCCCGGAGGGGATGCGTGTCATAGAAGATCGCCATTGAAGCGAATTTCGCGGTTGCGCCGAACCTGAAATAGTCGATTCCCTGAAAGACGATCCGGTCGCCACTGGCCAGCGTCCAGTCATATTCGAAATGGGCGGCCGCGCTGTCTGCGTTCTCTCCGAGGAGCACATCGAAAACCGTAAGCTTGCTGGCCCTCGATGCCTTGCCCAGTTTCCTGAAAAACTGCGGTGCCGGCATGCTGCCCAAAAAGGGCGAATCCACATGGGCGCCGTCCTCGAACAGCGCGATGATGCCCTCGATGTCCGATTCCGTCATCAGCTCGAAATATCGTCGAACAAGGGCGCTTTTTTCGGATGGTGTCATTTGTCCCGGTCTCAAGATCACTTCGATTTCCGCCGGTCCGCCAGACGCTGGTCATGCCCGCTTCTTGCCTCTCTCGGCTTCGTCCTGGCATCTGCAGGGCAGGGCCGGAAACCCGACCCGATCCGACGGCTAACTGAACCGCTCCCATGCGGACTGCCGCGATATGCCCAATGGTTCGGCAATTCTGGCCCAGCTTACCTCTCTGGCCCGTAGGGCATCAACCGCCCGTGCGAGATGTTCGCGATAGGATTCAGCCGTCCTGTCCAGCGCCTCCAAAGATCCGAGCAGGCGATCCGTTGGCCAGTTTCCCGGATCAAACTCCTTGGGCGGAACCTCGGAGCCATCCATGATCACTCTGCAGGTTTCCACGCATCCGTCACAGATGTGAAGGCCGCCGGGCCCGGCGGCAAGCTTTTCAACTTCGGAATCCGATTTACCACAAAACGAACAGTGGATCCTCTTCATCGCAACTCTCCTTGTCAGGGTAAGCCTGACTGTCAGGTAAACCCTGACATATGTTTTGTCAATCACCTTTCCACTGGATCATTCTCTGCCGGCGCATGGGATACAGGTCACGAACGGTTCAAAACCACATGTCCTTCACCGTCCGGCCGTCACGCGGAAGTTCCTGAAAGCTGTCGTGCCCTTCGAAGTGACGGATTGGAAGCGCGCTGATCAGCGAAGGGTCGGACATCCGAACGTTTACGGCGGCCCGCATGCGCCCATTTTCGTCCTTGGAACCCGCAACATAATGCGTCACACATCCGCAAGCGGCGCAGAAATGGAAATCAATGTCACCGCTATCGCGACGTCGATAGGTACGTGTTTGCCCGGTCGTCCGGATGTCATAACCGATATACCCGTAGGCCCACAGGGCGCCATAGCGGCAGCATAGTGTGCAATTGCAGGCGGTGATCGACTTCGGCGGTGTTTCGAGTATCCAGCCGACTTCACCGCAGTGACACGATCCTTTGAGCATATGCCAGTCTCCTCGCGGGGATATTCCCCGTCGTATGTGGCGATGGCAAGCCGCTCGTCACGCTGCTTACCGAAGGCCAGATGAGCGACCAAAGGGCGAGAGGCTCATGCCGGCCGCTCTACCCAGAGCCGCTATGCATACCACAGTCACTCCTGACAGGTTCTGACACGGCGTTCAGCTAGGGTGGACGAGAAAGGAGGAATTTCCGATGCACATCGTTCTCGGAGGAACGGGCAATGTCGGTTCAGCAACGGCTCGTGTGTTGCTGCGGCGCGGCGAGAGAGTGACAGTCGTCACGCGTGATGCCGATCACGCTACCGGTCTTGCGGGGGCAGGCGCACAGGTAGCGGTTGCCGACATTCGCAATGTTTCCGCCTTGCGTGACGTGTTTCGCTCTGGTGACCGGGCCTTTCTGTTGAATCCGCCTGCCGCTCCGTTCAGTGACACGGACGCCGAAGAACGCGAGAACGCCAGCGCGATTCTGGAGGCCCTGGTCGGGTCAGGACTGTCCAAGGTCGTTTTGCAATCCACCTACGGCGCGCATGAAGGCGAACGCTGCGGCGATCTCACGGTGCTTTATGAGTTCGAGCAACGACTACAGGCCCAGAGCATTCCAACCGCAATCAATCGTGGTGCCTACTACATGACGAATTGGAGCGGATTTGCAGAAGCCGTCCGTGGAGGAGGGATGCTCCCGAGCTTCCTGCCCACCCACCTTGCTGTCCCGATGATCGGCTCTCATGACCTCGGCGAAGCGGCGGCACGCAGGCTTATGGAGCCAGTGAAGGCAACAGGCATATTCCATGTCGAAGGACCGGATCGATACACGCCAAAGGACGTTGCCGATGCCTTTGCCAAAGTTCTCGAAAGAGAGGTCAATGTTACCGAAATCCCTCGGGACGCATGGGTTGAAACGTTTCTTCAGTTCGGTTTCTCGGACGAGGCAGCGCTGTCTTACGCTTGCATGACGGGTGCGATCGTGGACGGCAAAATCGAGAGCCCTGCCGAATTTGAAAAAGGCTCAACCAGCCTTCAGGATTTCATTCGGGACATTTTGGAAAATGCCTCTGGCAACCGGTCTGTGTGAATCGTTGCGGCGGCTTGGGGCAGGGGGTCTACCCACATTCATTGATCATGAAGCGAATACACCCGCCAATTCGTCTGCAATTCGATCTAAACTCTGCAGGTCAGCAACATTCACGAGACGCAGTCCATGTTGCTCGGCGGCTTCCTTGATATCGTCATTGTCGCTTAGCGATCGCGCAATGAACTTGTCGATGAGCAATTTGTGTCCGTCAGCCCGCTTCGAATAGGAACTCTCTCTTTCAATGCGTTTTCTGATGACGTTTGGATCCGCGTGAAGACCAATTGCCGAAACCTGTTGGCCATCCAGTTCGGCGATGTATTCTGGCCGCAGCGCGGTCCCTTCCAGGATGAGGCCTGCATTGGCTTTGCAGGCACCGCTGATCTTCTGCCGAAGAAGTGGCCACATGTTCTCGTGGTGGACCCGGAGAAACCAGTAAATCGTCTCATCGGTCAGGCTTGAGTAATACTCCGCAACGGGTTCTTTGACTTCAGGCCAAGGGCGTCCTGGATGTCGTCCTAATGTGTCGGTGGATTCAACACGCCATTCAAGTATCTCACCAAGGCGGTCTGCAAGCGTCGACTTGCCAACGTGGGAGGTTCCAAAGATCAGCAACACGGATGGAGCCGCCGCCATTCTGCAGCCTCAAACCTCTTCCACGCATTCCTTCGCTTTTCAGCATAATCGTCCATCGCAAATGGGCAAAGGGGGACGTGATCTTTTTGAACAGACTGACCGTCGACGCCTACACAAGGATCGCATAAGATAGATTATGGAACTTTTGGATGGATGGGAATCGCCACCGTATGGGACTTTGTGTGCGGTCAATGCCATGGGACGCTATTGCCGGCGCAACCAGGCATCGATGCGTTCGAACACGGCCGGATCCAGGACCAGGCTGAAATGATCGGCCGCATCCACGATTTCAACGGACTTGTCCATCTCCTTGAATACAATTGGAAATGCGTCGGCATTCATGGCTTCATCATCGCCGCCGACAAGTGTCAGAGCGGTTTGCGGCAGCGCCGCCAGATCCGCCTTGAAATCGTCATGCAGATTGAAGTTGGTCATCAGCCGCCAGGAATAGCCCAGCGTTTCGGTTCCGTCCCGGTAGTCCGCCGGCAGGTTGAAACGGACCGTTTCCAGATGATCCAGCGCATGGATGCTGACCGCATTGAGCATCGACAGTCCAATGATGCGCGGCAGCGAAATATGCGCCCAGCCGCCGCTGGCTTCGAGCGCGGTCGGCGCGCGATGACCGAGGATTGGCGCCAGCGCCAGATAGTTGGTCGCCATGGCGCCATGCCGTCCGGCTGCGAAGCGTATGGCGAGCGCGCCGCCGGATGAGTGTCCGCCGATGACAAAGCGCGCCTCCGGGTCCGCTTCACGCCGCTGCATTATGAAATCGGCGATATCGTCCTCCAGCTGCCCGAGATACGCGATGTCGCCGGGATGCCGGCCGGATTGGTGATGGCCGCGTATGTTCATGACAAACACGTCTGCAGCGCCGCTTTCGGACAGGTATCGCGCCATGGGCGCCAGATATGCGCCGTGATAGCCGGAGCCGTGCAGCAGGATCAGCTTGAGCGTGCTCTCTGACGGATAATGTGCATAGGACAGCGACTGACCGTCGCGAGCGGTGAAAACCTGCAAGGCAGATGCCTTTCGCAGATTGTCGTCGGTGCGCAGGCGATCGAAATTCAGACTTTGCGAATCGTCAATGCGCGGTGCGAACAGTGTCAGCGAAAACGCGATCGCCAGGTAGATCAGCGGCACCAGCAGGATCGGCAGCAGAAACTTCCAGGACATACCGGGCCCCGGCCTTCAGCCAGTCTCGCCGACGCTGATCACCGTCGCCTTGACGGCCTTGGCCAGCGCTTCGGCCTTGACCCGGAACACGCTGTCGGGCCTGCCGGCCGCCGCCCAGACATCGTCGAAACGCAGCAGCGTTTCATCCATATAGATGGCGATCGGATTGAGATGGCCGATCGGCGCGACGCCACCGATGGCAAAGCCGGTTTCGCGGCGCACGCGTCGCGTGTCACATCGGATTAAATCAATGCCATAATACTTTGAAATATATGGGATATCGATTTGATTTTTCCCGGAAACGAGACACAGGACCAGGGATTGATCGGCCCGGTTTTCAAAGACCAGGGATTTGACGATCTGTGCCACGTCGCAGCCGCATGCGGCGGCCGCCTCGCCCGCCGTCCGTGTTGACTGGTCCATACGTTTGATATCGATGTCCAGACCGAGTTCACGGGCGCTGCTGCGGACCCGATCGATGCTGGACGTTCTGCCGCCGTCGCTCATCGTCAGATCTCCACCGTCTGTTCCAGGACCATCATGTCGTAACCCGGTTCGACATGGTCTGGCGTTTCCTCGCGCACGGTTTCATAGTCGAGCGGGATATGCATGTGGGTCAAGATGGTTTTGGCCGGCTTCAGGCGCTCGGCCCATTCGAGCGCTTCGCCGAGCGAAAAGTGACTGGGATGGGTGCGGTATTGGAGGGCGTCGATGATCAGGACATCCAGGTCCTGCAGCCTGGCGACCGTGGTTTCGGGGAAACCGCTGACATCGCTGCAGTAGGCGATATTGCCGATCCGGAAGCCAAGGGAAATGATGTCGCCGTGGATCTGCTCCAGCGGCATCAGCGTCAGAGGGCCACCTGCCCCGTCGATCACCAGCGGATGGTCCGGTCCCTCGATGATGCGCGGCTTGACGATCGGCGGATAGCCGCTGCCCTCGGGCGTTTCGAAACAATAGTCGAAACCTTCGCGGAGCCGCGCCATGGTCGGGGCGGTGGCATAGACGGGAATGCGATGCCGCTGAACCAGCACATAGCCGCGCAGATCATCAATGCCGTGCAGGTGATCGGCATGCTCATGGCTGTAGATGGCGGCGTCGAGGCGCTGCACGCCGGCACGGATCATCTGCTCGCGAAAATCCGGACCGGTATCGATGACAACCGTGGTCCGGCCGTCATCCGTCAACTGTTCGACCAGCAGCGACGCGCGCAGGCGCCGGTTCTTGGGGTTGTCCGGGTCGCAGGCGCCCCAATCACCTGTGATGCGCGGCACGCCCGGCGAGGATCCGCATCCCAGCAGCGTGATGCGCTGCCGGGCCTTCATGGGGAAAGGTCCCTGCCCGCTTGTGTTGCGGGTTCCGGTATCTTTGCGAACAGACGGAAAAAATTATCCGTCGTCTGCCGCCACAAGGCGTCCCGATCCATGCCAAGGGTCTGCGCCAGGGTGTCGGCCGTGTGCACGACATAGGACGGTTCGTTGCGCCGGCCCCGGTGCGGCACCGGCGCCAGATAGGGGGCGTCGGTCTCGACCAGCAGCCGCTCCGGCGGCAGGGCGCGGGCGATCGCGCGCAATTCATCCGAGCGCTTGAAGGTGAGAATGCCGGAAAACGACACATAGCCGCCAAGTTCGATGCCGGTCAGCGCCAGTTCATGGCCAGAGGAAAAACAATGCAGCACGAAGGGGAATGAGCCGTCCTGCGTCTCTTCGCGCAAAATGGCCTGCATGTCGTCATCAGCATCCCGGGCGTGGATAATCAGCGGCAGCCGGGTCGTCCGTGCGGCGGCGATGTGTTGCCGCAATCCGGCCGCCTGGGCGTCGCGCGGCGCATTGTCATAGTAGTAATCGAGACCCGCCTCGCCGATCGCCACCACCTTTGGATGAGCGGACAATCCTACCAGGTCCTCGGCGCGGATGTGCCGTTCTTCTCCAGCATTGTGCGGATGGGTCCCGACCGAGCAATAGACATTGGCAAAGTGCTCGGCGATCCGCCTGACGCGGTCGAACGTCTCGATCCGCGTTGAAATCGTCACCATATATCCAACGCCGGCCGCGGCCGCGCGCGCGACGATATCCTCCCGTTCGGAATCGAAATCCGGAAAATCGAGATGGCAATGACTGTCCACCAGCAGGGCGCCGTCCGCATGCATTGTCAGGTGCCCTGCCCGGCTTCTTCCTGCTCGACATAACGCGGGAATACCGGTTTCGGTTTCCCGATGGACGTCCCGCCTACGAGTCGACCGTGCTCGCCAAGGCTTTTGAAACTCCGCGCATCCTCGGCCACGCAGAGACCATCCAGCAAGGTTTCCGCGGAGCCGGGCATGAAAGGCTGGCACAGGATCGCGACCTGACGAATGACTTCCGCGGTCACATAGAGAACCGTGCCCATGCGTTCCGGATCGGTCTTTTTCAGCGCCCAGGGCTCCTGGCCGGCGAAATAGCGATTGGCTTGCGACACGACGGCGAAGATCGATGCCAGGGCATTGTGAATGGCCTGGTGGTCCATCGCCGCTCGCGCCTTTTCAAGCAAGCCGTCGGTTTCGCCGAGGATCGCAAGGTCGGCTTCGGTGAACTGTCCGGGTTCGGGAATGGCGCCGTCGCAATTCTTTGCAATCATCGACAGCGACCGCTGCACCAGGTTTCCCAGATCATTGGCAAGATCGGAGTTGATACGGCCGACAATGACCTCATGGCTGTAATTACCGTCCTGCCCGAAAGGCACTTCGCGCAGCAGGAAGTAACGCACCTGATCCAGCCCGTAATGGTCCACCATCGAAAACGGATCGACCACATTGCCGACCGATTTGGACATTTTCTCACCGCGGTTGAACAGAAAACCGTGGGCGTAGACCCGTTTCGGCAACGCGACGCCGGCCGACATCAGGAAGGCCGGCCAGTAGACCGAATGGAAGCGGATGATGTCCTTGCCGATGATATGCACATCGGCAGGCCAATAATTCCAAAGCGGATTGTCCGCATCCGGATAGCCGACCGCCGTGATGTAGTTGGTGAGCGCATCCACCCACACATACATGACGTGCCGGTCGTCGCCGGGCACCTTGACACCCCAGTCAAACGTCGTGCGTGACATGGAGAGATCCTTGAGGCCCGATTTGACGAAGGAAACGACCTCGTTGCGCCGCGAATCGGGCCCGATGAAGTCCGGGTGTTTCGAAAAATGGTCCAACAACCGGTCCTGATAGGCCGAAAGCCTGAAGAAGTAACTCTCTTCCTCGACCCATTCCACCGGACTGCCCTGCGGGCCGTAGCGCTCGCCATCGTCGCGCAGCTCGGTTTCGCTTTCCTGATAATAGGCTTCGTCGCGAACCGAATACCAGCCGGCATAGGTGTCCTTGTAGATATCGCCGGCCTCGACCATGCCCTGCCAGATGGCGCGGCTGGCCGCGTGATGGCGTTCCTCGCTGGTCCGGATGAAGTCGTTGTTGGACGCATTCAGCACAGACGCCATGCGAATGAACTCGGCCGTGTTCCTGTCGGCCAGTTCACGAACATCCGTGCCCTCCTTGCGCGCCGTCTGCAGCATCTTCTGCCCGTGTTCGTCGGTTCCGGTCAGGAAATAGACGTCCCGCCCGTCGAGCCGCTGAAACCGCGCCAGCGCGTCGGTGGCAATCAATTCATAGGCATGGCCGATATGCGGTGTCCCATTGGGGTAGGATATCGCCGTCGTTATGTAAAAACGATCCTGGTCGCTCATTCTGGACTGTCTCTGATCTGGGTGTGTTGGCGCCGTCATACGGCAATTCGAATGGATTGGCTATGCCGCCCGCATTCGAAAAAATGAAGAAAACAAAGAGATGATCGTCTGCTTGCGATCCAGGTTGTAAATCTGCGCCGTCGTCAGGTTTTCCCGCAACTGGCCGGACAGTTGTGCCCATTTTTCCGATGCGGCAAGATTGCCCTGAAGCGCGTCCTGCCGTGCCGATGACATCACCCGGTCGAGCAGGTAATCGGTGAAAAACCCGAAAGCCGTTTCCCGGTCCCTCGCCGCCAGCGTGTCCGCCAGCGCATGGACAGCCTTTTTCGATGTTTGCGGCCCGTCCTGCACGATCTGCTCCACGGCTTCAGCGATGTCGAGACCGCCATAGCGTAAAAGCAGAATGGCCCGGGCAAGGCTGCCATCGGCATGTTCAATCACGGTTTCAAGGGTCTGTTCATCCTGCCCGGCATCGAGGCCAAGATGCGACAGTCCCAGCCGAAGCTCATCAGCACCGAGCGGCGTCAGGCGCAGCGGCATGCAGCGGGAGCGAATGGTCGGCAGCAATTTGCCGGGCGCATGGGAGACCATCAGAAACAGCGACCGCCTGGGCGGTTCCTCAAGGATTTTCAGGATGGCGTTGGCCGCCGCTCGGTTCATGTCATCGGCCGGATCGATCACCACGATACGCCAGTTTCCGGTTCCTGATGTCTGCGAGAAGAAGTGCCCTGCCCGGCGGACCTCGTCGACCGTGATGGCGGTTTTCGTCCGGCCCGTTTTCACGTCGACCGGCCGCGTCAGATACAGCAGATTGTGGGAAGCACCGCCTGCCAGTTGGTGCGTCACCGTATCGTCGGCCGGTGGGTCGCTGATTGTGTCGGGCGCCGTCCGCGGGTCTGGATGAGCCAGCACGTGGCGCGCGAAGCGAAAGGCCAGTGTTGCCTTGCCGATGCCGCGCGGCCCCTCGAGCAGCAGCGCATGGTGCATCCGGCCGGTCCGGTAGGTCGCCGTCAGGAACGCCACGGCCGCTGCGTGACCAAACAACCTTCGGTTCTCAACCGGCGGAACCGCGCCATCCAGAATATCGCCGCCGCCATTCATATCAATCGCGCTCCGGTTTCCACCGGTTCGTCCTCGGCATTTTCCTTCAGCAGCCCGAATGCCAGTTTCTCGACCTCCCGGGCGATGGCGTCGGCCGGCTGGACGCCGTCGACCACCTTGCACCGCTCCGGCTCCTGACGGGCAAGATCCAGATAGGCCTCGCGTCGCTTTTCGTGTACCGACAGCGATTCCTTTTCATACCGATCGGGCTGCTCGCCGCCGGCGCCGCTTCGCTTCCGCGCGCGGGCAAGGCCGACATCGGCCGGCAGGTCGAGAATGATCGTCAGGTCAGGGATCATGTCATTGACGGCGACACGTTCAAGCGAGCGGACGAAATCCGGCTCGAGATTGCCGGTGACCCCCTGATACACCCTCGAGGAATCCATGAACCGGTCGCACAGCACGATCTTGCCGGCATCGACCGCCGGCCGGATCAGTTCTTCGACGTGATCGCTGCGGGCCGCCGCAAACAGGATGGCCTCCATGCGGACGCCATATTCTTCGGCAGCGCCGGAGAGCAGCACATGGCGCACGGCCTCGGCGCCCGGCGAACCGCCGGGTTCGCGTGTCAGCACGGTTTCATAGCCCTGGGCACGCAGCGCCTCGGCCAGATACTGGATCTGCGTCGATTTGCCGGCACCCTCGCCACCCTCGAATGTGATAAAAAGGCCTTTCAATCCATCAACGCCTCATGAAGCCGGAAGACATGTTGTAGGCGGCATTTGACCGGTGGTCCAGAACGCTCGCTTGAAATTTACCGGGACGGCCCCAGGCTGTGGTGACCGTTTCACTTACGCGCCGTCAGAGCCAAAACAGCATCAGTTCCTGCAGCGCATCGAGGGCACGCTTGTGCAAAGGACCCTTGACCACCGTGTCAGCGGCATAGAGGGGCGTCTGCTGGCTGAGCGTGTCGCCCACCCAGACCTTCAATGTGGCAACCCGGTCCCCCTCCTCCACCGGCGCACTCAACGGCCAGTCAAAGACAATGCGCGCCTTGAGACGCTCGGCGTTTGTGATCGGCACGAAAATATCGATCGCATCCTTTGTGGTCAGCGGCACACCGGATTGCTGACCGCCATAGACGCTGGCTTCGCCGACAATCTCGCCCTTGCCGAAAAGCTGGCGCCGCTCGAAGGTCCGCAGTCCCCATTCGAGAATTTTTCGAGCCTCTTCGGCGCGCTCGCGCTCGCTGCCCATGCCGCTCATCGCCAGGAACAGCCTGCGGCCCTTGCGTTGGATGGAACTGACGATGGCATAGCCGGATTCCTCGGTGAAGCCGGTTTTCAAGCCGTCGACACCGATATTCAGCCGCAACAGCGGATTGCGGTTGCGCTGGTTGATCTTGTTCCAGGTGAAATCGGGTTCTGAATACAGCCTGTAATATTCGGGATAGGTCTGCTGGATGTGACGGGCCAGCAAGGCCAGTTCGCGCATCGTCACGCCGGCATCGGGATGCGGCAGGCCGGTTGAATTGGCGAAGGTCGATCTTTCGAGGCCGAGATCGCGCGCCCTTTCGGTCATCATCTGGGCGAAGGTTTCTTCCGAGCCGGCCATGCTCTCTGCAATGACGATGCACGCGTCATTGCCGGACTGGACGATGACACCCCGCATCAGATCAGCCAGCGGCACGGAGGAGTTCAATTCGGCGAACATCGTCGATGTGCCCGAGACCGCGCCGCCCGTGCGCCAGGCGTTTTCCGAGACCTGAAATTCATCGTCAAGCTGCAGGCGCCCGGCCCGAAGCGCCTCGAAAACCAGTTCCATGGTCATCAGCTTGGCCAGCGAGGCCGGCGGGATCAACTCGTCTTCGTCCTTGGCGAAGAGAACCGTGCCGGTCTCGGCTTCGATCAGATAGGCCTGCTTGGCTTTGGTTTCGAACAACTGCGCCAAGGCAGTGGCCGGCATGGCGGCAAGGGCGAGCGCAAGAAGCATCGCCGGAACAATACGCGTTCGGTACAACATCGATCCGGAATTCCCGTTTCGGCAACAAAGGTCCCTGCTGCCAGAGTAGCAATCACGGCGTATTCCCGCAATTGCCACCGCCGATTATGGTAAGCATCGGCCTTTTCCAAACGGGCTCAGCCGCCGCGTTTCTTCCAGGATGCGGTAATCATATGCTCCGTCAGCGCATCCGGCTGTGTCAGGACGGCGGCGAAAGGTGCCTGCCGCTCAACCCGCATCTGGGCGTAGGAGGCGAGTTCCGATGGCGGTTTTGGCTGACCGGACGCCAGAGTGTGGATGAAGGACGGGCGCACAGGCGGTACCGGGCCGACTTCGGGCAAAAGCGGCTCCGCCGAGGCAAGCGTGATCCGCCCTCCCTTCATGGCGGGAAGGTCACGCCGCGTTGCCGACACCCTTGCGATCGGCCGGTTGCCTGCCGGTTCCAGCGCCGCGGTCTTCGTGCCACCGCCAAAAACGGACGTGACGGCCCGTTTCGGGGCATTGAGCGCCAGCATCACGCCGGACGCGACACCGCCCGACGGCTGCTGCACCGGAGCGCGCTTGCCGTTGCGTCGATAGGAGGCTGAGAGATAGGGCATATCGCGCCCGTCCATGCGGGCCCGGCCGATATATTGCACGCGCACCGGAGCCGTTCCCTCGCGTTTCATGTCGAGCAGATCTGCGGTCTTGCTGGACACATCGATGATCCGGCCATGGGCATAGGGGCCGCGATCGTTAACGCGGATGATGACGGAATGCCCGTTTTTCAGATTGGTGACGCGGGCGTAGCTCGGCAGCGGGAATGTCGGATGGGCGCCCGACAGATGATACTGATCGTAGATTTCGCCATTGGCCGTTTTGCGCCCGTGGAAATTGGGGCCATACCAGGAGGCCATGCCCTTCTTGTCGTAGTCCTTTTCCTCTTTCGGGTGATACCACTTGCCGCGAACCTTGTAGGGTTTGCCGACCTTGTAGCTGCCGCCGCCCTTCTTGACGCGCTTGGACGTCGTCACGCGCTTGCTGGCGGATACGCCATATTCCTTGGAGGAGAATTTCGTCTTGTGGTTGACATGAGCCTGTTTGGAGCCCGGGCTGCCGCAGGCGCTCAAGGCCACTCCCACAAGCACGAACAGTGCTGTCCGTGCCACGTTGCGCCGCAACGCGGACTGCCACCGGCGCGTGGCGCCCCCGAGATCGTTCAGTGCCAAGCCGTTTTTCATTCGTCGTCGTCGTCCACTCACCCGGCGCTGAAACCGTGCCCCGCCCTACATACAACAACTATCGGGATTTCCCAATATGCTGTGATCATCAAAAACACAATGGACAGGAAGGGTTTGAAAGACGTCAACAACGCGGCAGGCAGAACCTATTTTTCGGGAATTTAGTCAAATTGATTGGGTTGTAGTTAACACGCCGTGAACCGGATCTGGCCCGGTGCCGGACGCGGTGTTTTTTTGACCGGAGATGACTTGCAAATCCTCGGAACATACCGCAAAAGGACGCGTCCGGAGGAGTGGCCGAGTGGTTGAAGGCACCGGTCTTGAAAACCGGCAGGCGGGAGACCGTCTCGTGGGTTCGAATCCCACCTCCTCCGGCCGGTTTCTCGGATAGCGATATGAATTACTGAACAAAAAATCCGCTGTTAAAGCGGCGTTCTTTCAATGGTTCTTTCAATGACGCGGCGTGGTGGCGCAACAAAAAAACGGGGCCAAAACAGCCCCGTCTGTCATCCACGCTGGAAAATTGCCAGCATGGCTATTCGCAGTATTTCCATCCGTTCACGGCATGGTAGGCTTCGGTGTATGCCGTGAACGCAGCGTCATCCAACGCAGCGGTAGCTTGCGCCACGGCATCCAATCGCTCACCAGTTGTTTTCGCAAAATCGATGGTCGCGGCACGGCGGGCTTCTTCGTCGTCTTGGCCGGTTGTATCGCGTGCCAGCATGGAAGCCAACAGCGGCAACACGTAACAATCAAGATCATCGCCGAGTTGCGCCAAACTGATCAGCAGTGCGGCCTTCTGGTGAATTTCCGCCATGGTTTTGCAAGGGTATCCGGCGATCTGCCCAACAAAAAACCCGTACTTTGAAGCGAGCGCTGAATGGGCGTCATCATATGCCGCCAATTCCGGCGAACCAGATGCGCATTCATTGCTCTTGGCTTCTATGTGTGCCATTTCCCCGCGCAACACTTTTTCTCGCTCTATCAATGTATCGAGCGTGACGCCGGCAACGGTGGCCGTGTCGTCCGTAGTCTTATGGCCGGCTTGCTGCGGTATGAGAGACTTCAACATCGACTTTTGATGCCGCTCGATATCCTCCCCGCGCTTCGAAAGGCCAAGAAAGAATGCCGCCTTCCGGCGTTCTTCTGCCAACGTAGCACTTGGCGTTTTCGCAATTTGTTTCTCTATGCGCCCCCTCTTGTCATTTGCCGCTGAAAAGCGCTTTTCCAGTTCACGGATTTCGGGATGGTCAAAACCACCGCCGCACTTCTCTTGCTGCCTTAGATTGCTGCGGATTTCACGCCATGCGTCTGCATGCGCCGCAATGAGCCCGTCCAGCGTTGCCGTTTCTTCGACAACGGCTTCTTGATTCAGCGGTACAATCGATGTCGCGGGCGTGGCTTTGACCGGCGCGGACTCTGTGATAGCTTTTTTCATGTCTAAGACTCCTATTCGTGGGGTTGTGACATGGACCGGGGAAACGGTGCATCGTTTCCCCGGTCCGCTCGCTAAGCGGCGAGTGCCGCGATCTGGCGTTCCAAGTCCCTCCTTTCCGTTTGAATGCAGTGGCCAATTGGTCGATACGACAACATGGCAATCCGGCCTTGAAGGGCGGCTATCCGTGCCTGCCTGTCCTTGACGGGAATGCATGCTATCCGTGCCGCTTCTTTGGCTTCGGCCCATGCTTTTTTTAAAGCGATAGACATTGCAAGTTTCCAATCAGCCGGACGATGGAAGCGGCCCGCTATAGTGAAATGGTCCCGAAGGATTCCCCAAGCCCGCTTCATAATCGCGCTACGGTTGAACATCGGTCCTTTATCCTATATATGTGATACGTAACGACTTTCGCCGGTACCCTTTGGTATCTTTTATATGATACCTTTGGTAACATTTACAATACCTAAAGGGATGTTTTTTTGATCACGTCCGACCAAATTAAAGCCGCCCGTGCACTCGTGCGCATGTCACAAGCAACGCTGGCCAGCGATGCAGGGCTATCAACACTGACAATCAAGCGCATGGAGGGTGCCAAAGGCCCCGGTGGAAGCTATGCGGCTAATGTCGCCGCTGTTCAGACAGTCTTGGAAAATGCCGGGGTTGAATTCATCCCGGAGAACGGCGGCGGTCCCGGCGTTCGCCTCAAGCGTCGTTCACCGTAACCAGTAGGAGTCAAGTGTTGCCCCCAATTCCCTTTCCGCTAAGGTACCGTGAAACAGTGGTCTATGATGCCGCATTCGGTTATGTCGAGCGGGCAGAGATACCTTCAAAGGCCATGGAGTTCTTGTCAGCCATCATTAATGGCGAAGCGCAGCAGCTACTCCAGCAGGGCATCGCCAAGGACGCCGCGATAGAGGAAATCGATGATTTTTTCACCGTCGTATATGAGAAAACCGCCGCCTTGGGATGTCCATTGCCCGGGCATCTGCGCATAGAAATCTACTGCCTTGGGGTCGCTATCGACATGCGGGCAGACGATTGGGATTTGGCGGGGTAGTTGCGATGTCAGGCAAGGACGAAACCTATCTGGTCTGGTCTCACGAACACGGTGCATGGTGGGGCCCGGGCCGTCATGGCTACGTGCCCGATATCAAGCAGGCCGGCCGCTACAGCCGCGCCGACGCTTTGGAGATATGCGTTGATGCCATGCGCGGCCGTCCACCGGATGAACCGCCGTATGAAATCCCGGTGCGCGAAGCGGACATGGAAGCCGTCTATCGTGCGCACGAAATCAAAATACGATGAAGGGCAAAGCCAATGGCTGACAAGGTGACAAACGAATTGCTTTTGGAGCAATTGAAATCGATACAGGCACGCTTGACCAATCTGGAAAGCGGGATGTCGGACGTGAAAACATCGCTGATCGGCATTCAGCAGCATATGGCGGGCTTCATGACCAATGTATCAGCGCACGAAAGCACGATCGCGCTCATTCAATCGCGCCTAGACAGGATTGAGCGACGGCTTGAACTGAGCGATTGAATGAGCACAGACGGTTTTCAAGGGACTTACAGCAGGTAGGCAAATTTGTGTATGCTGCTTGAGAGGGATTTGATCGATGGAGCAACGTATTCCACACATAATGCTTTGGAAGGGCACCCCTATATCCGAGCTGGACCGCCAGACGCTGCTGCACGAATTGAACGCTATGCGACGCCGCTAGGTAAACTGAATTGGCGGGAAGCCAGAATGAATATGAGCGAATTACCAGAGCAACGGCAGTGGGACACCTACATGGTGGCGTCATGTTTGACCGGGGTTGCCATGGGGCCAATGTGCTATGCTGATATGAAGGAAGTTGCGTCAATGCTGTTTGGCGCTTCCTTGTCGACTGGGGAATTAGGCCATGATCCGACGATGGATGCCGCTCGCCAAGAAGGGTATCGCCAATTCCCGAAGATGCCGACGAAGACAATAGCGAAAGCCGATTGGGAAAGAGCGCGCATGTCAGCAGAAGCGGAATATGGCGATTTTGTCACTGTGAAGCGTGGTACTCACGGAAGGCGCGAAAATCCTATCGAAACGATACGCAATATGACCGGCGAAGACCCGGTGATTGTCGTGGGGATATGAACCGCCTATAGTCGTTCGGATGCCGGATGAAGAAAAAGCGCAGGATTCCGACGAGATTGCAAAAGCCGTTTTGGAAACGGGAATGCGCGTCGTCACGGAGATTGAAAAGCCCCAAGGGGCCGAGGCGGATTGGCGATTCGGTGAGAATTTTTCCAAGAACATTCTGCATGAAGAAATCGGGATGTTCGGTCCCTGGACAGGCGCAGAATACGAATTTGATCAGGAAACGCGCGACCGCCTTCTAGCACATTCCCGACAGGACGTTGCCCGGATCGCCTATGTGGTGAACGAAGCCAATCACCACATTCACAAACTATTGGGGCTTGCCCGCTGGATAGCTACGTTATTGGTGATCTTGCTATTGGTTTGCGGTTATATCGCTGTATCGCTTTAACAGTTTATTGTTCCACTGCTTTCAAAATGCGCTGCAGTGTCTCGGTTTGATGCTGTTGCGTCGTCTTAATGCCACGAAGCTCTATTCTTATGTCATTGACCGTGTCGTCCGTTTCTTCTTGTAGTTTTTCGACCTTTGTCACCCGCCTTTCAAAACTGGTTTCTTGTTGTGCTACCGCTTTTTCGACAAGCGCGACGCGCTCCCCCAACGCGAACCAGGCGGTTATGATAGCACCAACAACAAAGATTATTGTAAGGACATTGCCGACCGAAATTTTCGGATCAAAATATCGCCCGCCCATTAGGTCGCCTCACCGGGGAACAGAACCCCTTCGGTGCCTATCGTGGCCCGGCACGCCATCAAAACGCCGTCCGAATTTCGCACAAGCATAATCAGGGTCCAGTTTCCCGCGCGGTTTTTGGTGATTATCCATTGCCGGTTTACGTTGTCCCGTCCCCGGAACGCAACCACTTCGTCACGATCCGTGCTCAAATCCGACAGGGCTTTGTCCGCCGGCCAACACGGCAGCATATGTGCAGAACTTGGCATGGCATATAGCAGCGCTGCCGCTGCAAAACATAAATGTCTCATTTACCATTAATCGGTTACCTTTGGTGGTAGCCGCCTCCTTGTTAGCGCAAGGGTGGTGGTAGGGTCGCGCATTCAGTGTCCGCTGATGCGTGGCCCGCTGCTAATTACAAACCGCCTTCCAGGCCGCGTTGTGCGCCTTTATCTGGCGGATGGTTTCACGTGTGTCATCTTCAGACCAGGTGATAGAATGGAACAACCGGCATGCCACCGCGTTCGGGTCAGGACCGCTTATGCCCGTCGTCGTGCATGAGATCAGCATCAGAACCATGCTCAACAGCACGGCGCGCCCGCTCCCCCTTTGCCATGAGGTCGTCATATTCGCTCCATTCCGTGAGTTCGCGCTTCTGGTCTTTGACACGCTCGGCATTGCGCCCGGCCCGCCTTCCTGCCAAGAACACGCCAATCAGCGTCGCGATGGCTGCGCCGATGGCATAGAGCGGGCCGCTCCCGCCCGTCATCAGTTCAAACATTGTCACCCTCCGGGTCACCCTCCGGCTCTGCGCACACTCGGCAGGTGAACCTGCGCTTATGTCCGATGAACATTTCCCCGCACATCAGACACTTGCAGTTGTAGTTGCCGTTCTCGTGGGGGAAGTCCTCTGTCCAGTCCCGTTGCGTCGGTTCATACCAATCAAGCATTGGGCACCATCCAGACCAGCGCTGCGCCCGCACCATTGACAAGCGTTGCCGCCGTCATCGGGTCAACGCCAAGGTCAATGCCGTAGCGCTCGCGCACGTAGTTTGCGCCGACCATCAGAACGGCTATCCAGAATTTGTTGTACTTTCCCATTATTGTTCCTTTCACATTGGACGGCCCGACAGGACCGATAGGAGCCAAGAGAAAAGACGGGCCAATGCGCCGCCAGATTTGGCCCGTGGTGGCGTTGAGCGTCGTTTTGGTGGTGTGGGGGCCGGTTTGCCGTTAAGCTCGCTGTCGAGGCCCTGAGTGATTTTGTCCGTGATTTCGCGTTGAGTGCGCGGTGCATCGGGCTGAATAGCCATCGCCAACGCATGTTCGCGCACGCCCTTCATCCGCCGGGACCATCCTTTGCCGAATGTAGGCCAAAGACGTTTCCCGGTTTTCCGGTTCCGAGCGCGTTTCATGAAGGCAAGGCGATTATCGCAAAGCGTCTCAATGATATGCACGGCAGACATGTCTTGAGTTGCCGCTAGCGTGACTGGACCAATCTTTCCATCTTGCGGGACACCGACAATCGCTTGCAGGTACTTTGCCGCCCGCGCCGGTCCGGAATTGACCGCGAAATCGAACACCGCATAATCAACACCGTCCGGAAGCTCCGCGCCGTGTACCTTGTCCCAATATTGTCGGCGATAGACCGTCCCGGCTTGCTGGACTGTCAGCCGTTTCAGATCGGCAATCGTCCCGTTTGGTTTGACGTATCGTCGGAAGGTGGCAAGCGTGATGCCCTTGTTTGTCGCACCACCCGGATCATTCGGGTGATTAACGTATCCACCTTCATGCTGCAGAACGAGCGGTAGCGCCCGCGCGAAATTGCGGTCCATTGTTCACCTGATTGTTTGTTGCTTAGGTCTAACCCTCACGGCCTACTTTTGTAGCCATGGTGATTCCTGTTCGTGATTTAGGTCTGGCGCTGTATCGAATGTCCGTGTAGGACACGCGCACCGCTACCATGCATGGGCAAGATGATGCCGCAGAACATTCAAATCCTGGTGCGCCTGTGGCGGCATCTACCCGCGAAACGCCGCCGTCAAATTCAGTTGCTTACGCTTCTGACGGTGTTCGGTGGCGCATTCGAACTAGCCAGCATCGGCGCAATTATTCCGTTTCTTGGCGTGTTGCTGGCACCTGAAAAGGCTTTGGAATATAATGTTGTCCGTCGCGCTGTAGAAGTGCTGGCTATCGATGGGCGGTCACCGACGATTGTCTTTTTAACCGCCGTGTTTATTGGTGCGGTGGTGTTCGCGTCGGTTATGCGCGGGCTTTTGCTGTGGGTTAACACCCGTTTGTCGCACGCCATCGGTGGCGACCTACAGTCAGAACTTTATCGGCGAACGCTATATCAATCATACGAAGTCCACACACAGCAAGGCCTCACAACTATTGTTGCGGGGCTTGCAAAAGCCCCTGCTGTTGTTTCCATGCTTACCGCAGCACTAAACATTCTCGTCGGGATGTCCGTCATTGTGTTTGCGGTTTCTGCAATCGTTCTGATCTCTCCATTCGTCGGGACTGGGACATTTTTGACTGTAGGCATCGTCTATGTTCTCGCGGTACTGCTATCCCGCAACCGCCTTCTGAAAGCTGGCGAATTTGTCTCACGGCACCAGAATATCCTATTGAAATGGATTCAAGACAGTTTGGGCGGCATCCGCGACATTCTGCTTGACGGTCGCCAAGAACAATATTTCCAATATTTCAAGGATCGCACTTATCGGGTTCAGCGGGTAACCGGTACCAGCAAGCTAATTCTACAAATGCCGCGTCTTTTTATTGAACCGGTCGGCATCGTCCTTATTGCGGTGATATCCAGTTACCTCGCTTTACAGGGTGACTTCGCCGCTACAATCCCGGCCCTCGCCGCAATTGGCTTCGCGGCACAACGCATATTGCCGACCGCCCAACTCGTTTACGGCGGGTGGTCCAAAATAACCACAATGCGGCCAATGGTCTTGGATGTGCTGGCCATAATCGAGCGGCCAATAGATGCCGACTCGTTCTATCGCGATGTCGCGCCAATTCCGCTAATCAAGACCTTGCGCTTTAACAAGGTCGGATTTCACTACGCGATCTCTAAACAGGATGTCCTTCACGATGTTTCATTGACTATACCAAAGGGCAGTTGTGTCGGGTTTGTTGGCAAGACCGGTACCGGGAAAAGCACGTTGCTCGATTTGTTCTTAGGGTTGTTGACCCCAACAAGCGGCACAATCGAAATCGACGGGCAACCCATGGTCGGGGAAGCGCGCCTTGGTTGGCAACGAACCGTTTCTCACGTCCCCCAAGATGTGTTTTTGGTCGACGGGTCGATTGCGGAAAACATCGCCTTTGGTGTAGACGCCAACGCCATAGACATGGATCTGGTTATGACTTCTGCAGAACGGGCGCAACTCGGCAGCATGATCGAAAACGCTGCAGACGGCATACAGACCATTGTTGGCGAGCGTGGCAAACAACTGTCTGGCGGACAGCGCCAGCGCATCGGAATAGCGCGCGCACTGTACCGCAAAGCGCCGGTTCTGGTACTAGACGAAGCGACCAGTGCGCTTGATGCCATCACCGAAAAAGCTGTTATTGATGCCATCGCGGCGGACGATGTGACATTGATCATCGTCACACACCGCGTTGCTACTCTTGAATATTGCGATGCAGTCTATGATCTGGCCCAAAAAACGGTCAGGGCCAGAACAGCGAGCATATCCGCGCCGACGAAATCCAATGCCTGGACGGATTGTTAGATGCTATTTCCTGACACTCAATGTCATGAATATGCAGTCAGCGCGGTCAATGCCTTCCAAATAGCCGCGCCACATGCGATCAGCTTGCGGCTCGATATCCTCTAACCGCACATCGCCGCATGGTCGGCG
Source organism: Rhizobiaceae bacterium (assembly GCA_028279875.1). GTDB lineage: Bacteria > Pseudomonadota > Alphaproteobacteria > Rhizobiales > Rhizobiaceae > Hoeflea_A. The sequence continues at coordinate 33,714 of JANQMU010000087.1, read as the reverse complement.
TTCCCGCATCCAAAGCAGCGCATTTGACATGCCATATCGATGAACCGTGCGCGCTCCGTCAACCTGGAAACCGGCGCGTTCCGCACACTCGGACAATGAGGCTGTGTCAAAATACCACCGATGGACCGTGCGATAAAAGAACGGTGGAAAATCGTCCGGCAACAGATCCATAAGAATATCGCGGCGATTAGGCGTAGTTATCAGCAACTTGCCGCCCGGCGACAAAAGCCCCCTTATTTCTTGGAGAAACTGCAACGGATTACGGACATGCTCAATTACTTGCTGCGCAATCGCTAAATCCACCGCGCCCGCGAATTCTGCCCCGGCCTCGCTCGTGTATGAATAGACTGAGTACCCGCGCTGTCTCAGAGATTCGTGGTAAATGCTGGACGGCTCTATGGCTAACATTTGCCCCGCCACTCCGGCCACATGATCCAGAAAGCTACCACCGGCACACCCGACATCAGCGACAACCTTGTTGCGTAGAGTCCCATAGCCTAACACTTGGAACACAAACTCTTGCGACTTGTCCGCTGTGGGGAAATACGCGCTAGTCGTCAATCGTTGACGCAATCGGCGACGATAGGCATCGCCTTCATAGAACTCCTCATCTGGACAATGCTTTTCAACCAATCGATCAACGCCACATGTTCCGCACCGTGCAACCGTTGCGCCAGTCCGCAAACTGCCATATGACCCATCACGAATTGGCCCATCATAAATTACGTGCCAGTCATTGGCTCCGCATATTTCACAAGCATTAAACTCTGTTGCTATTTTCAAGATATTTTTAGCGGTCCCGTTGCGAATGGGGCCGCTATTACCGCGCATGGACCTAGTGCGCAATACCAAAGGTTGATGGGGCCGTGACGGGCGACGGCCGGTCTAACTGCGCTTGGTATTCTTCATACTCGGCTGTCCATTTGTCTTGATCTGCCTGTGATGGGATTCCGCCTGGAAACTCTGTAATGGCCAATCGACCAGTGAATTCCTTTTCAATTTTCCCCGTTTCTTCATTGGTACGTTCGATGACAATTTCATCGCATCGCATCCCCGGTTGGTGCTCAAATTTCCAGCCAATGACTACCGCTATATTGGTCATACTGCTATTTCCGTAATTGTGATCGATGAAGCCATCACCCCGCCAAGTTCACGCGCGCCACCGGTTCCATTGAATGTTGTCGTCCCAGGACTAGAGTTTCCAGCTCTCACGTTAAACGTCGTGGCGGCGGTCGTTCCCGCAGCCATTTCGTGATTAACGATACATTGGAACACGTTGTTTGAGATGCCAGAGCCAGTCGTCTGCCCCGCAGCTAGAGCATTCGCTGTGCTATCCTGAAACAGGGCGGTCGTATGCACGTCTTGGCTACTGACCGCAAAGTTTCCGACAACCTGAATCAGCAGCCGGTTGCTGGCGTTGGTTGGCGTGATTGCGAGCGACATGTACTGATCGCCCTCGGTATTTTGCGGGATCGTGTCATCATCCGGTATTGTTGTAGTGCCCGTTGCCACCGCGCCGGTTTGTGTGTTGACCACCTGAACGATTGTCCCACTGCCGACAACCGCTTCGCCATTTGCTTTTGTGTAGTTGGTGCAGCGCCAATCGCCGGACGCATATTCGACAAACTCGGCTTCGTCACCCGCTGCTGTGGTGATATTCGCGCCACTCGGCAGTATCAGGTCTGTTGCGTGGTGTGTCAGCGTCAACGCGCCATCGAAATGCAACTTGATTACCGGCGCGATTGTCCCGTTGCCACCGGCCGTGTTTATGGACGTGATTGTAGTGGTGCCGGTGACATCGAAGTAATTGCCATCGGTGAGTATTGGCAGCGCTGCGGCGGACGCGACATCTGCCCCTTTCGACCACTGAATCTGGTTTCCATTGGCGTCAAGATCGCCCCCAAGCTGCGGTGATGGATCGCGCGAAACAGCGGTGGCTATCGTGCCGCCAATGCACCGCCAGTTTCCGCCACCTTCCGATGCAAAGATACCAGTGTCCCCTGCTACCGTTGTGACGCTCGCACCGTTCGGCAGGATCAGTGATGACGCATTGTGCGTGATCGTGAGAACATCGGAAAACCGGACATAGCGCAAAATCCCGGCGGCTGCCGTACCAAATGCAGTAATCGTCGTTGTTCCTGTGACGGTGACATATACACCAGTCGCGGCAGACAGGTCGGTGGTTGACGCGGATGCGATATCCGCGCCCTTGGTTGACAGGTTATCCGATGCCGCGACTTCCGTTGACGCACCCGTGCCGCCCGCCACAATCGGCCTGTCTTCATTCAGATCTGCTTCGATGTCTTCAAGCGGCGTGTTGTGTTGCTGGACGCTTTGAATGACCGTCCCGGCAGTCGCCACATAGCTGGCAGGCAACGTATAGTTGCCGCTTCCGTCTCTAGGCATTTTATTGGTCCCTTATTTAAGCCGTCATCGCGGCCCAGCACCATTTCTCGTTAGGGCACGGGTTCCGGCTTGCTGCCCCGAAAGGGCTGCTGTCCCGGTCAATTCTCGTGCAATCCGCTCTCTTGCCGCGCGATTCTGTGTTGCCGTGCGGCCCATTTCCGTAAGCCCTTCGAACAACAGCCGGGCTTCCGGGCCGCGGGGTTGTGTCAGCGCGCGGACGATTTGCGCATAGAATTCATCTTGACGGGCTGTGATGTCCTGCGGACGTGTGCCAGTCAGCGCCTGTATGACGCGCTGGACGGCATTAAGCGGTCGACCCGCCGCCAATTGCTGTACAGGGCCCGCTTCCGTTGCTTCACGAATGGCCCTTTTTGTTTCCTGGCGCACGAACGTTTTTGAGTTTTCGGTGATGGCCGCGCGAAGATCGAGCGACGTAGCCGCCTCATCTATTCGGGAAAGCAGACGGTCGGCATTTTCCTTTCCAAGGATCAGTGAAATTTTTTCCCGATTGGCCCGACTGGAAAATTGTTTGATCGCTTTGGTTGCTTCGCGGGCGTCGATATTTCCATCGGTGATGGTTCGTTGCACCTGCGAAAGTTCTTCATCGATTGTTGCTCGCAATCCTTGCGCTGCTGCCCGCCTTTCGGCCCGTGTGTAGCCCTGCACGGCTTCTGCCACTTGCTCACGGGTTGTGCCCCGCCGCAAAAGGCGCTGGCCAAGCGCGAGCGCATTATCTTCGGCGATCTTGTCACCGCCAAGCTGCACCGCGCGGTTGTATTGCGGCACTGCGTCCCCAACTGCATCGCGCAATTCCCGTGCTAGTCTGGCGGCACGGTTCCCCGTGGCCGTCCTGCGCCCGAACTGGTCGATATCTTCCGCGCCAATCTCGCCAAGCGCCCTCTTGATATAATCCAGTTGCTCGACATTCGGCGGCCGTGTGAATGTCACCGTGCCATCATCGGCTATGGATGCGAGGATTTGTTGGTTCCGTCGACCTTCCGCAATCATCGCCTCATTCGCGCGCTGAATGGCACCGCGTTTGATTCGGTCCGGAATGCGCTCCAAGACGTTCTCGATATTCCGTCCGCTGGCAGCAGCATAATCGATTGGCCGTGCATAAGCGGCGGTATAGGCGCGCTGACGGGCGGGCGCTGTCCGTTCGGCGATTTCACGGGCCGTTGAACGAATGCCCTGCGGTCCGCCAAGCGTTTCATCAAGCGCCCGCGTGACTTGCTGTCCGGCCCGCGCGGCCCGCTGTTCAACGGCTTCGCGGCCGATCTGCGCGGCCGGGCCGCTTTCGGCAACAACCGCGTCAAGCAACTTGCGGCTACTTGGTCCGGCATCTGCTAGCATGGCTTCCGGTCCCGCGCGCCGCATTGCAGCTCGCGCCCCGCCCGTCGCATCGTCCGCTACCAAGGCGCGGATGACTTGTTCCCGTGGCGTGGTAGCGATGGACGTGCGCTGTACGGCCCTGACACCTTCGGATGCCGGCCTCAATCGTTGAACAAGGTTTTGCGCGCCGCTGATCAGACGGCCGGCCCCTGCCGTTATCGCTGGGGCCGCTGCACCTATGCCGGCTCCAAGAGCGGTTCCGGTAAGCCCTCTCTCTTGTGCCAGTCGCGCACGTTCTTCGGGCGTGGTTCCCGCACCATAGCCGCTCACAACGCCCTCTGTTCCGCCCGCCAGCGCTCCTACGCCAAGCCCCAATGCGGACTGGCCCGCCAATGACGTTGGGGCCATAGCGCCAACTAACGGCCCTCCATAGACCGCAGCTGGCAGAGCGGCGGACACACCGGCCCCGATCTGGCCAGCAAGCGCTACGTTCGGATTCTGTTCTTCGAACTGTCGAACGCGCTCACGTGCAACACCTTGCGCGACAGGTCCGGCTTGTTGGCCAATCAATTCGTCAAAGTATTCACCGACGAATGGGATGCCGCGAATTGCCGTCCCGCCGAATGACCCGATCTGTCCCAATACGCCTTGCGATTGCTCTTGAGCAATACGGCCAACATCCACCATTTGCCCCGTGTTCGGGTCCAGAACAAAACCGGGTGGCGCGGGCGGTTGAACATAGGCTGTTTCTTCCGGCACCCGCTGACCACCAAATCGCGGCTTGCGTTCATCCTCCACCGGTATCCCGTCAAATCGAGGCATTAGGGATTGCCTCCGGCGGGTTTCCGGTAGCGCTTACCGTCTTCCGGATCGATGTATACCGCGCCGGGCGGCAATGCGTCGTATTCGGCCTGTGTTTGCGGACGCGGCAGGTCTCCGTTGTCTTCTACCGCCCTTTCCTCCTTCAGGCGCTCGTTACGCTCCCACAGCAGCAATTCCTTGCCAAACAAGCCCCGTTCCATGGCTTCAAGCGCACGGCGGCGGGATTGCCGCTTTTGCTGAATCACTTCGTCCCCATCCCCCGGCTGGGGAAGATAGGTCTTACCGTATTCTTCCGTCTCAGCCGGAGTGATCGCTGCTCCCGTGTCTTTCCGCAGAATGGCTTGCAGGAATTCAAGCCCCGCCTGCCGCGCCTGCTGATATTCCGGCGTCTGAAATTGGCGTATTGCTCCGGTCGGGTCTTGCCCCAGTATTTGCTGCCAAAAGTCCTTCAATTCGACGTCATATTGATCCAAGACCGGCAATGCGCCGGCCGCTCGGGTGACATATACGATGGTCTTGCTTTCCGCCTCTGTCGGCGGTTTGCCCATCTGGATACCATCCTGCGCAACACCGCCTTGACTGAACTGAATGGCTCCGGTTTCAGGGTCCACACTGAACGTGGTTCCACCACGCGGTGGTGCTTCTCCGCCTAGAGGCTCGAATTGTTGTGTCTCCGGGTTGTACAGCATCATCTGACGGCCGCCGCCTTCGGTAAAGACTTCGACCACGGTCGGCGCTCTTGGCGTTGCCGGTGCGCCCGCCGCGATTTGCCGGCCGGTGCGCGGGTCCACAAGCACATCACCCGTTCCGAGCGTTATCGGGTCGGGCCGTTCCTGCGGTGTCAGTGCCTGATTCAGCAATGCACCAACGATCCGCTGTTGACCTTCTGACAAGAACGGGTTTTGAGCGGCGTTCAACAGCGCTTGGATAAGCGCCGGCGACCTAAGTCCTGTTCCCGTCGACGCTACCGGCGCAGCCTGCGGTTCACCGAAGATGTTCACATTGGCGGGCTGTGTCCCGGGCCGATCCAATGTCCGTGGCGCTACATTGGTCCCGGCCATCGCGTCGGCAGCGAGCAAAGCATCACGCACCGCCGCGTCATCGCCTCCGGCCAGCATATTGCCGGGTGCGCGCTGTCCGGGCACGGTCCCCGGATCGACATTGGCAACAGCCGTCCCCTCTATCGTGATGGGCCGTGGCGGGAAGCCCGGCCGGCGGGTCGGACGTCCCAATCCCGTAAGCGCGCCCAATATGCCCCTTGTCGGATCGGCTTCGGCAAGTTGCCGTGAGCCGCTACGCCTCACGAATTCGTTGAACATCGCAAGACGTTCGGCCCGTGTGGGCTCTCGCCTGCCACGCGGTGCCGGCGCTGCACCCTGCACAGGCGCTACGCCCTGCGCGGGTATTTCTTCCACCGTCCTTGGTGCCGGACGCGCTTGAGGAGCGCCCCGAATTCGTTCGTCAAGTTCGGGCGAGATAACCGGCGGCAATGCGCCGCCACGCCCGACTGGGCCACGTGGGGCCGGCTCTAAGGCTGCAGGCGGGGTTGGCGTGACAGGTCGCGTTACATCGGGACGCACGGGCGCTGGTACAGGGGCCGGCGTTGCCACCGCAGGCGGGCTTGGAGCGGCGGCCGGCGGCCGATCTAACTGCGCTTCTAGTTCATCGCCCAATTCGCGATACCGTTTTGTCGCCGCCGCGCGTTCCTCAACTGACATCAAGGCCGGGTCCATCGCGTCAAGCTGCCGCTTCGTCGCGTTCCGAATAATCGGTATCAACTGGCTTTCGCCAGATGCTACTTGAATAGGCGCTTCGGTCTGTAGCCGGTCGGCTGCCCTCAATGCATCGGCCATAGCCAAATCGCCACCACCGGCCAGTATGTTACCGGGCGCGCGCTGTTCCTCGATAGCGCTTTGTCGACGCGGCAAACCCTGCCATCGGCTGATACCGGCTTTGGCTGCCCCATACCACGGTGACCATCCGCCATGTACCGCCTGATCAAGGGCGAAGTCTATTTGCTGCCGCCATGTTGAACGATCACGCGGATCAAGGCCCGTCTGAGCGATAAACTCATTCCCTAAACCTTCCGGATATCCGGTTCCGGGACCGCCGACCAAAAACTGAAAATCACCAAACGAAGGCTCTCTTATGCCCTGCTCATTGACGACGTTGCTTTGATAGACGCCGGGTGCCAATCCTTCTGAACGGGCCACGCGCACCGCCGTATCCGGGTCCACACCGCGCTGTGCAGCTGATTCCCGGATATATGCTTCGCGTTCCGCTAGACTGCCCGCCTCCCCGAAGATGTTTGCGCCGGCTGCCGTGCCTCCGGCTGCCGCCGTGTCCGGGAATTGATTGGTCAATGCAGCGACGATTGGCGAGAATGCTTCCTGAGCGCTGCGCTGGCCTGCCGCTTCCATCCGGTTCAGATTGGACAGGGCGCGCCGATAGCCGATTGCCGAGCCCAGAGCGGACAATCCCTCGCCGATGTTGCGCGGTGCGCCCCGTCGTGCCTGCTGTGCGCCAAGCGCCTCTACAATCGCACGTCGACGCACCAAATCCTGATAGCTAAGCCCGGTATCGCCGCCGAAGATAAATCCGTTCGCCATCACAGCACCGCCTTGTTGTAATCGACGTGTTTGATGCCGGCTATTTCAATGACAGCGTCCGGGTTCTCCGTCTCGACATCTTGGGCCATGACGCCAATATGCGTCGGTCCGCCCGTGATATAGTTGTATGCATAGACCGGTAGGCCGTTATCGAGCGTTCCAACGCGACGGATGTTCTCCTTCACACGGATATCCGACGCGATGATTCCGGCCCCCAGCCCGAACAATCCGCCAAGGATATTTTGCCCGAACGCCTGCTGGTTCTGGAAATTGGCAAGCCGCGCTTGATAATTCTGATTGACCAATCCGGCATAATCGACGGTCGGAATCTGCGGTTGCTGTGTCGGCTGGAATGTCGGTTGCGTGATTTGCGAACCGCCAAGCAGCGCCGTGATTTCATTGATCGGCTGCGCGCGTTCCGCCAATTGCTCCTGAACAGCCTGTCCGCGTCCAGTCAAGGCGAGTTGGTTATAGGCGTCTGCTTCCGCCTGCCGCTGTTGCTCCTGCGCCGTCTGATACGCCGCTGAACCGATACGGATACCGCGATTGGCAAGATCCTGCTCAAGCTGTGCTCTCTGCCGTTCGAACATCGGGTCAAGCCGCGCGCTGCCCAATTGGAACAGCCGATCTTCTACAGCCTCATTTCCAAGCGTGAACGGGTCCGCCAACGCGGTTTGCGCCTGACCGGAGAGCGTTTGAGCAAGGCCGGCAAGGTTCGTCTGCGCACCTTGTGTCCGGGCCAAGATTTCTTGTTGTTCGGGGGATAGCGCCGTCGTCGCCTGATAGGTAGGAACTTCGTGTGTTGTCCCGGTCGTTGGATCGTATACCGCCTGCGTGCCGGTCTGATCATAGGTCAGCGTGCCGAATGGCGTGATCTGGTCGACATTGCCCAGCGCGGCATTGGCTATGGCCGTCGATATGTTGGTGCCGGTCTGTGCCGCCGCTGTTTCCCGGGGGTCAGGCGGCGCGGGCGCTCGTGATTTTCCCACTGGTGGACCTCGTGAACCGATTCGTTCGCCAAGCTTCCTCAGTGAGAGTGCAGATCATTTCGTCTGCTCTCCGGCCGCGAAGTCTAGGAATTTTGTAAAGATCGAACCCATATCTTTTCGCTATGCGAAGCATGGGCTCATTGTCTGTCCCGACCCGCAGGACCGCCATCTGGCATCCTGCCGTGTTGAAACAATAGCTGAACATAGAATAGAGCACCGGGCGCGTCAGCCAGCGCTTGTCCGTTGCCGCCGCGCTCATTTCCAGCACAGCGCTTTCCGGACACCAATTGTGAAACACCACAACGGCACACAGGCCGTTTTCATTTCTTACGCCCATGGTCGCGCATTCGCCGAAACCGCGCCATGCGCCTGGAATTCGGCCCAGCATAAACGGCAGATGGTCAGGCTCTTGCCAATCGATAATCATCCGGTCACTTCGCCCAATGTGTAAAGAACCTCTAACGAGATGACTTCAATGTCCGGCTGCGTTGTGCGCCCTGACGTGATCTGTATTCCGGGGGCCAGTGAATAACCGTTCGCAAGCACCGTGCGCCAATCGGAAAGGCGAACACGTTGTTCAGCCGAATCCCACATCGCCGAATCCCACAAGCCGACGTCCCATTGCCCAGCCCCCGCGTCGGCATCGGCGGGAATCGCGGTCGGGACACTGACCTGCCAATCCGCATTGCAGAACAATTGAAAACTCACTGGCGCGCGGCGCAACGCATTGAGCCGGACGGATAGCGCCTGCTTTTCTTCGGACATGTTGAGGGTGTCGAAACGCGGGACGAGAACCGCTGAATAGGTCACATCGTCGTCTATGCCGGTAACGTTCGCCTCATAGACCCGGTTGTTGGTGCTGCCGATATAAAGCCGGTCCAGGAACACCGTCACGGCGTTGACATCCCAGCCGGTATATTTCGCCCAAGCGCCGGTTCTGGAATTGGAAACGAGGCAAAATGTCTCCAATCCCGTCGAACTGGGGATACCGACCAGCAAAAGCGTTTCGGTGTACCAAAGCTGCATGTTGAACGCGCCAAGCCCCTTGCGCTCGTCTACCGTTTCCCGCCATAATTCCTCTATCGGATAGGTGATCGCGTCCGCCTGTACCGCGCCCCGGTCCTGCCGAACAGAAGCAGATATTGGGACAATGGCATCGTCGGTCGCAATCGCAACATCACCGCCGGCCCTGAACCATGCGTTTTTGCCAAGCGGCCGGCCAATCTGGTAGACACCGACAAGAGACCATGTGCTGGCGCTTGCCGGGTCTGTGCCTTCATAGACGGCCATTTCGCCTTCTGTCGTGACGAACACACACACATCGTCAAGCCCGTCTCCGGCATCGAGCGACCAAGTCACCCCGAACAACAGCGTGCCGCCACGTTGAAACACGCCCCCAAGCGGGAATTCGGCTGCCGCGCCCCCGACAGAATCAACGGGCAGATACCACGCGGATAGCGATGATTTCTGCACGTAAAACAGGCGGCTTTTGAATTTCCAGACAAAGGATAAGTCGCTGGTACTGACACCCGTTATCGATATGGGCGCGGAACCGGCATTGATGGCATCCCACACCGTGCCGTCATAAAGCTGTTCGTCATCGGCCCCGTTCACCATGACAAGGAACGTACCGCCGCTTGTCGTGAACTGAACCGACGAATAGTCGCCGGATGTCTGGCCCGTTACATCGGCGGTCGGCACAACATCCGGGTCCGCCGGGCTGGTGATATTGTAGATCGCCGTGCCATCGGCTGCATAAATCTGGTCGTTGGTGCCGGAATCGTATGTCGCCAGATACTCGACATCCCCCGCCAATGTGGCATGCCGCCTCAATCCCCTGCGCAATCTCGCCCCTTGAGTTGTCGGAAAATAGTTGTCCATGACTTCCGCACCCTCACCCTGTGGCACAGCGAACGAGTCATTCCGGATCAGGCCACGGCGCGGGGCTGGAAATGTGTGCGTCTGCGACTGTTGCTGCCGAAGCGATGATCGGCCGCTTCTGCGATCAAAGAGAACCATTAGCTACTCGGTGGGATAAAGTCTGGCACGGGAACATCCCAAGGGGCGCGGAATTCGTCTCCGGACTCCCCAATGACCACTTTGCGAATTACTCGGTCATCATTGCCTTCACGGACGACATATGCGTTGAATTCGGCCAAGATATCGTCATATGGCAGCCCCTTTTGCTGCAGCCAGCGCCATCGAATTCCCAGTTCGATCATGCGCGGATCGAACAACATGATGTCCGAATCGTTCTGCCATGTGCTCTGCAGCGTGCCCCCTGACGTGGCGTTCCAATAGTCCGTCATATAGGCAATGGTTATGCTGTCATTGGCCCCAAGCGGGCGGAAGAATATGATCTTTCTGGCTCCGGGGCTGCCGATGGTGCGGAAATATCGGTATGCACCGGCTGTCCCGACAGATTTCAGGGCCGTCCATTTGCCGCTTGTCGTGATGGGTAACCCACGGCGACGGGTTGTCGTCCGCTCATATACGGCCAATGCATCCCGGTTGATACGATACCAGTTGGCGGGCAAATCATGCTGCGAATGATCGTCAACAACCGTCCCTGGCCCTGTGATGACAGCATCCGCGCCGATGGGTTCTTCCCAGTCACGGCGCTTGCGGACTTCTTCAAGGGTATCGTCCAGGAAGTCCAGAAGCTCCAAATGGCTGTCAGTGGTCGCGCCTATCCATGTGGTCGGGGCGACGGTGGAACATCTACGCGCCACCTTGTCCATGACAGTCTTGACGGTGGTTGCCATTGATCAGCCTCAAGCCGCGTCCTTGCGCGGTCGTCCCCGGCGCTTCGGGGCATCCGGTGAAGGTGTGGATTGCGCGATGATTTCTTCCGGCGTCGGCGCTGCCTTTTCCTCCGGAGCATCTTCGGTAGATTTATTACCCGGAGTTACCGGCACCGACACGTATTCCTCTCCCTCGGAGTTTTGAGAAATGTCCTTCAATTCGGCGATTTGCTTCTGCAATGCCTCAATCTGAGTCTGCATCTCTACCTTGTCGGCATTCTCCAAAAGTTGCCGTGCGGCTTTGCGTTTTTCCCGGATAGCCGGCACCGCAACACGGCCCATTGCCGCGTCATTCATGCCAGCGACTTCCTCAACCGTTCGAATACCTGCCGCTTGGAATGCACGCACTTCATCGACGTTCAGGAATGGCCACGATGCAAGCGCCGTGCCTTCTTCGGGCAACTTCTCGCCCTGTTTCCAATTGCGGTATTTTGGCTCAATCACCGCCCATCGGCCCCGGAACGCCTGCTCCATATCCACCCGGCGGCCACTTTCATCATCATCGCCGCCGAACTTCTCCGGGTCATACACAAGGTCTTTGACACGGTGCCATGTCTGATTGCCGCCGTTCGGGTTGGAAAGAAGGACCCAATCAACCGGTTTGTCCTTTTTGCCGGTCTCGTGGTTCCTGTGGAATTTGGTAGCGAATTCCAAAACCTTGAATAATGCGATTGCCATTTTAACTCTCCAATGCTTGAGGGCAGAAGAAAGGGGGCCGAAGCCCCCAATCCTTAGGCGTTTGTGCCCTGCAATTCCGGCCAGTTCAGGAGGCCGGTGGTGTTCAGCCCGGCTGAGCCGCCCTGTGTCGTGTTAATCACCAGCCCGCGAATATTCCGCGTACCGGTGCCTGCGGCGTCGTCAAGCTCACCCGTCGTTGTGGTTGACGTAAGCTGCGCATTGGCCGCCGCGCTGGCGGCCACACGTACCGACGATGCGCCATAGACCTGCACCCAGCCACGTTGACCCGTGGTGACCGCAAGCGATGACCCATCGGCGGCCTGCGAATGGCAAATGCCGATCCGGTCGCCGAAAGCGGACGCTGCGGTTGTCAGTTCCGTGGCGTTATAGCTTTCGTCGACGGATACAACGTACCCATCGCCCGAAAGTGCGCCATTGGCCTGACAATAGACCCAGAACGTGCCGTCATCGTGCTTGTAGCAGTCGCCAAGCCCATATGAGCGGTGGGGGCGAGGACCGGCACCCGAAAGAGCGCCTGTCTGGCTTTCCCACAGTGTAAGGATTGCACCAATCGTGCCCATTTTTTTTCTCCTTAAGCCGCGTCGATAAGAACGCCTTGGAGATCACGGTTTGAGCAACACAGATTGCCCATCCAGTAGATCGGAACCACAACGGCGTCTTGGTTGGTCGGCATTTTTGGATCGTCCGGCGTCCATTGCGCCTCGCGATGCTGTTTCAGGTAGAGGTAGTCCGTATTGACGAAATACATTTTTTCACCGGTCGTGGTGAAATTGGAGTTATCGTCAAAGACCACATCCGCCGTTTTGTACTTGATGGTGATGAAGCCGGCATCGGCCATTTTCCCATCCATGTAACGCTGCAACTGCTGTTCGTTACTTTCGTAACTGGAATAGAAGTCGTGCGTTGCCAGAATGAGGTCCGGCTTGTCTTTGCCGCGATTCAAGGCCAGCCAAAGGATGTTCATGTTATCCTTTAGAACCGTTCCCGCGAACGCATCCGTGCCGGGAATTTCCCGGAATTGGTTGCGCCAGAACGAAAACGTGCTGGAGTTGATGCCGCCGACCGTCCCAAGGCCGTTGTTTTGAATGATATGCGCCAGACCGCCAATCTGATTGTCCAGAGCGCCATCGGAATAGATGTCGATTGACATGTTGTTGGCGGACGTTCGCATCGCATTTTTCTTCCGCGCCTTGACCAGGTCGATCATGCGCTCTTTGGTGCCCATGTTCATACGAATTTCACGGCCGTTTGCGGTCACATGCAGTGCAGCCTGTTGAAACTCGTATTTGGCCGATGTCAGGACGTCGGAAGCATTGGTGTTCAATTCGTCATACCCGCTGTAGCGCTGATATGTCGAATTCTCGGCATAATCCAAAGGCAGGGCGATTTCATAACCGCCGCTGACATTCATGATCATGTTCTTGTTTTTCAGCCGATTGAGGAAGGCGTTGTGTTCGGAAACGTTGTCCGCCAACTCCTCGCCCCAATGCCGCTGAGTCGTCGTCACCATTTCGGTGAAGATTTGTGATGGCGTTGCCATTTTTCAGCTCCAAAAGATTGGATCAAGGGTTAAGCCGGTCCCAAGCGTCCCCCATCAACTCGTCATCGGTCTTTGGGGGCGGTTCGGACTTGCCGCTTGATTTTGGTAAAGAGGCGGCTTTGATGGCCTTCACGGTTCTTTTGGAGTGTTCCTTGGCAGGTTCCGGCTTGTCAGGAGCCGCTTCCGCAGTGTCCTGTTTGCCGGGTTCCTGTGCAGTTGCCCCATTGACGTTAAAAGCGTTCACTGCCAGTTCATGGCCCCTCTGCAAAAGTTCCGTGAACGATGCAGCGGGGTTTTCGTCGCGAGCCATATCAATGAACTGTGGAAGTACGTTCTCCACAGCCCCGTATGTCTGCGCGTTCTTTGCGGCGAAGTCGGCTACTGCCAGCTTCGCATCGCGTTCCTGTAACTGTATGTCAACCATGCCCGCGATATCGGGCTGGTCGTTCGGTGCGTTCTGTATTTGGCGCTGTAGCTGCGCCACTTGCTGGTTCAAACGGGCGATTGTCGCCTGTTCGTTGGTTGGCTGCTGTCCCGAAAACGCCTGTTGCAATTGCGGGATAACGCCGTAGGTTTGAGCGATTTTCAAGACCATTTCGACAGGGTTTTTGTCCAACTCCATCTGCACGGCAGCAAGCTCTGCTGCACCCTGTGCCAGTTGTTCCGGCGTCCGGTCTTTCAAGTCCGGATACGCCTCAATCATCCCGTTCAACTTGTCGGAAAGCGGCTTGACCTGCTCAATTTGACGGCCCATTTCGCCAAATTTCGCGCCAAATTCCCGTTCGCGATCTTCAATGACCTTCTGGACGTCCGAATCCAACTTTGCCCAGACATCCTTTACCGCTTTGGGCAGGTGAGCCGGTGCGGGCGCGGATTCGGACCGATCAGCGGGGGTTGAGCCGTCCCCTTCATCCTCATCCGCGCCTTCTTCGCCCTCAAGCGAAGCCTCTTTGCCCTTTGGCGGGGCGGATTCGGCTTTTTCGTCCTTTTCAGGCTCTTTCGGCTCCGGCTCTGCTTTCGCTTCTTTCTTGGCCGGCTTTTCCTCCTTGATGATACCGTCTTTGTCGATATGCTTATCAAAGACTTCGGCCATCAGGTCGGTTTCGGACGGCCCGGGGTCGACTGGCGGCGCGTCCTGATTGGTCTCCGGCGTTGCCGCCTGCACTTCCTGCTCAACATTCATCTGATCGTCCTTCATCTGTATTCCTCTGAGACCTGTAGGCCGCGTCTACGGGCGAAATCCTTGTTTTTGATCTTCCCGCCGGTCGGTGAAGCGGTCGGCTCATACTCGTAACAACCGTTGCGTTTCAGATCTTCGCGCCGCTCGTGTTTCGTGGTGATCATCCGCCCGTCGATTGGCGAGCGGTATTCCGGCATCGGCTTGATGATCTGGAAGTCCGGCCATGAATCACGGACAGGCTTTTCCATCGGCTGTCCTGTCTTTTTGTCGACAAGGACACCGTTTCGGCGCACATAAATCGTCATTCAGTCTCTCTAGTACGGTGCCCAGTTGTCCCCGTTCGGCCGGAGTCGGACAGTTCCATCCTCTTTGAATAGCGTGAAGGACGTGGCCCCTGTCAGTGTTTGCCCAACGAACTCGCCGCTGATTGTTTTTGTCGACCCTGCCTTGCGTTGAACGGCAATTGAATTCGTGCTGTTTGACGTCACCCGGATATGGTAGTGCATGTCCGCTGCATGATCTTCATCGCGAAGATTGACAACCTGAGAAGCCGATTGCGCGTCGAAATCGATGAATGATGTCGTCTGGTCGGTGTCCCCGCTCGCGGTGAGATAACGTTGCGGTCCGTGCGTTAGCGTTTCCGCCTCCGATGTGCCGGGGCCGGGCCGAATGCCTACCATGATCAGGTATCCACCAGAACAACGCGGTAAATCTCCTGGGCACTGTCTGAGACAGTTATTGTCCTGCTGCCCGCTGTCCATGTCAGGTCCGTGTTACCCTGCAGGCGAAGCAAATCGGACGCACCGACATCGCCGGAATTCAGCAGGTGCGTGGTAATGACCGTGTGCCGCCATTCAATCGGCGGGCCGGGGTTGCGTTCGGTGATGTGGACGAAATCATAGTTTGTGTAATTCGCTGGCAGGCTGACCAGATTGACCAGTTCGCCGGGGCCGCTACCCGTGCCGGTCGCCTGATAGACTTCAACCGGTGCCAGATTTGTCGATATGGCCGCACTATTCAACGTTGTGCCGGTGGCCAAATCCATCGGTTGCGTTACCGCACGGCCCGTCACCGTGTTCAGCCGCGCCAGACCATATACCCATTTCGTGCCGCGCCGACCCACCAAATGGGCCAGCTCGCTGTGACTCAAATAATGGTCCGCAAGGAACGTTCTGAATTCGATGGTGTCCGGCACCTGCAATTCATCAAAGCCCGGTGACGGAGGCTTTAGCGTGATGTTGTTCAGTTGAGCTACCGTGCCAGTCGTATTGTCCCTGACAACAGGCACGGCCTCTATGGCGGTGCCGCCCGGAATCGTCTCGAACTCTATCAACAATTCGCTTGGATTCGAAAAAGTGAAATCGCCACCTGCATCCTGCAATGTGATGTAATTGTCGACCCGCGCGATAACGACAGAAGCCGTGTAGTTCTGCGCTATTTCTACGCTGTTGATTCTGAACGTAACGTCGCTTGGCGCTGATTGCAGGGTGATGTCCAACAGAAGATCACTTGCCGGTATACGGGTAGCAAACCGAAATGTCGCTGTTATGGAACGATTAAGCGGCCATCCGGTAAAAAACGTATGGTCCACATCATTGGTGGAAGCGATATCCGTGTCGGGGAAACCGTCAACGGTGACAAACCCGGCCGCGTTTTGATCCGCCCCATTAACAAGGACTTCAAATTCAACCACCAAACCGCGCGTTTGCGATGTCGTGTTAGCTGGATAGTCGGGTACCAGATATGTAGATGCCGCCCCGCCCTGCGATATCGTGCCGTTACCCACCGAACCTGCATCCAGAGAGGCAAATTCCAGATGGTTTGTCACGACTTCATCTTGCGCGCGTGCCGGCGTGAAGTCGTTGACCCTGAAATTGCCCGCCGCCGTCATATCGATGAACGGGATTTGCGTCATCCCGTCTGTGATGGACACCAGCGTTTGATTTGCCGCAGCCCCGCCGCTCAGGCCGAATGACCTGTGTACACTGTCGGATAGGCCAGCATAGTCCGATACACCGAAACCCGCCGTATAGGTGATGCCCGCCGCTTCATACCTGTTGTCGGTCGCCCGAAAATCGACAAGGCTGGTGTACCCGTCGACAATAGCGACATTCTCTGAACCGTGTGCAGGATCATAGATCGTTGCCCAGTCCGTCAGAATGCTCACATCCGGCGTGAGCGGGAAAAGCGCGTTAACCTTGCTCGTCAACGCGCTGATATCTACTGGCGTACCGCCGGCTTCAATAACGGCTCTGTAATTGGCCTCTACATTGTCCCGGTCGATCTTGACATTTGCCGTGAAACCGAACACACCGCCGGTCTGCGTGATTTCGGCCAGAAACAGCGCCTGGATAGCGCTTATGCCCCGGCTGAAGAACGACACGTTCAAGGTCGCATTGTCGGTAAATTCACTGCCGAGCGTGCGCTCACTGGTCACAGGCAGGTTAACCCGCGTTCCCGATGTGGATGCCGCGCCTGTCAGCCTATAGAGGATGCCGTTTCCTGTCGCCGTGCGCTGCTGCAAGAATACCCTGTCATCGCTGCCGAGCGTGCCGAGGAATTCATCGAACCGTGCAGCATCTACCGCCGACGACGTATTGAAAGTCAGAATGGTGGCGCTGGCCTTGGCCGCGTTGTTGATGGCTACGTTCGACGTGCCGGGGTCGGTCGCGTCCGTTGTCGTCGCGTCGAAATTCCATGCCAGAAGGGAGCCGGCAAGGTTTTTCAGATAATCGTCCGCGTTATCCTCTGTCGCCCCTGTCGGTGCCTTGACGATGCTTTGCGGGACTATCGGGCTGCCAGTGCCGGATTCCAGGTCGTCAACAAAACGGATAGGCATCTAACCCCTCCCGATGGTGACACGCGCACCGCTCATGACCGAACCATCAAGCGACTGATCGGAAACCAGCGCATCAAACTGCTGACTGTTCACCAAAAAGGCATCCTTGGTCAGCGTAAAGCCCCGAAACTGGTTCGTGCCATCGATATCGACCGACGTAATGGACGGCTCTGTACCCTTCTGCGCTATGACCACATGTTCCTGACCAGCCCACACGGGCAAAGTGAACGTCTGTGAACCGGACACGAACGGGGTGCGCGTTTCATTGGCAAAATCGAAGGTCGTTCCATCACTCGACACCTGCGAGCCATAGTAGAGATAGTCATCCGCCGTGCGGGCCGTGATCGTGAATTGCCTGCTGAATGTCCCTACGCCGCTTTCATTGGCCGACGCCTCGAATGTCACCACCTGCCCGGCCGTAAACGTCACGTCATTGACGACAAGATCCACTGTCGGGCCTGCCAATGGTGCCGTGGTCGTCAGATTGACCGCGTTCTGTGTGATCGTGACCGTGCCGGTGACATTGGCCGTATCCGAGATCGCATAGTGGAAGGTTTTGGTGCCTGTGAGCGCAAACCCATCATCAACAATCTGATCCTGACCGGCAATGAAGAAATTCTTGAAACTGGCAGGGCCTGGTGTGGGCAGGAACGTCACGCTGTCCGCAAAGTCGACCAACACGGCCTCTACTTCATCCGCTTCGATGTCGCCTGTCGTGTTGATGACAAAAAGTCGGTCAAATTCCCGCTTGAGCGCTGTAATATCCAGTTGTGTCATGAAGATATCCCACTGAATGACCGGGAAAACGATGCCGAGAATGATCCTTGCCGACCCGGACGCACTGGCGGCGGGGTAATCGGCGATGCCGCGTCCGTTGAATCGAGATCAAGCAGACCGATCCTGCGCATGCGGTTCCAGGCCAGCGCGTTGGCCCGTATAAAGATACCGACCATTCAGATTACTCCGGTTGTGTGGACCATGCGACAATGTTGGTGGACGTCGTGCCGGTGGCTCTTATGTGCTTCGGAGCAAACCCCTCCAAGGTTGTGAAGGCCGGTACGGAGGGATAGACGATCACCGTTCCAAATCGATCTTCGATGGACACGTCACCGGCCCCGATGACCAATATCGCTTCAATGGTCCTGTCCAGCACCGTGCTATCGCTTGGCGTGATGGTTTGGTGCCGATACGCCTTCTGTCGTTCAGTTGTTAGCGCCATTATCCTATTCCCACTGGTCGTCTCTGATCGCGCTCAAGCTCTATTTCTTCCTGATCCTTGATGATGCCGGCTTCAACCTCGACTGCCTTGACGTCGATTTTCTTGTGTTCGATGCCGATCTTCGCTGCGGCCTCTTGTGCCTTATATTCAGCTATCATCGCCTCGGTCGCGGCCTTCTGAACATCCAATTGCAGTTTCTGCTGTTCAAGTGCGAAATTGGCTCTCAATTCTTCCATTTTGAGTTGTATTTCTGCCGCTTTCGCCTGTTCTTCCGGCGTTGGCTGGTTCTGTTGCTGACCGGCTTGCTGTGCCGCCTGTCGTGCCTGTTCTACAAGCTGTTCAAGTGCATCTTCGGCCTGCTTGCCAAGCTTGAAGTGCCGCGTAAACGCCGAATAGATTTCGGCAACCACAGCCCCGGTTTCAGGTGCAGACGCGACCACGGGTGTCATGGAAGCAAAAAACTCACCCGTACCGCGCAGAAATTGGGCCATTTCCCCGCGTGCTCTGGTCAGATCAGCGCGTATGGTGCTGTCGCTTTCGACATCAACACGATACGTTGAAAGAATCGGCCGCTGCATCAACAGCGCCATAGGCTCTGTAATCGGCAGCCCCGTCATCATTTCCATGGTGCGATATGAAAAGTGCGTCGGAATTAACTCGGCACAAATCACGAAGATATCCCGCACCATACGCTGAATCAACCGCTGCATTTTCTGAATGCGGACCGAACCCCATTGCGTCTTGATTTCCTGCGAACCCAAAGCTTCTCGCGGGTCGCTCTGGCCCCGGATGATGTCCGATATGCCCGTGATTTCGTAAATCGCCTGCGTGGTCAGTGCACGGTTCTGGTAGAGTTGCTGCAGGACCGCGATAGCTTGCTCAATGGGCCACCACGCTATAGCTTGGTCCAGCCCGCCAGTCTGTGCCAATCCCTCCAAGTCAGTGCCAACGATCAGCTCGTTATCTTCGGCTTCCGCAAGTTCTTGAACAACCGATGCATCGCCGACCATCACCCCGCGCACTTTCAAGCCGGTCGTTATCAGCTTGATGCGCTTCGAAATGATGTCCAGTTCTTCGGCCAATTGCCGGTAGATCGAATAGGGACAGACCGGTATCGTCTCGCCTGTCAAGCGGATCGGTGTTAGCGGGCGCGGCATCGGAAAGAAGCCAGACAGACCAAGAGGGTCATCTTCCTGCTTGATGATCATGCCGTCACCTTCACGGAGGTACAGCACCTTGCGATCTACTTTGTGCCAGATTTCCCAAATAATCAGGCTGTCTTTGTGCTTCTCGCTCTCCGGATTGTCCTTTGCCGCTGCCGATGGGCCGTATCGGGTTTCGTGAGCCAAGACATCGTCATCCGTGATGTCTTTCACTGTCTCATTGGGCAGGATCAGGCGGAATGCTACCCATTGGACATCGGACCATCGTGTACCCGGCCCCATGCGGAAATCGCGCCATGACACATTTTCGAATTCCAAGCGCTCATTGACCGGGCGCTGACCGATAACGACTTCTTCGCCATCTACACCCGCAATGTCTTGCTCCACATCGGCGCTGTAGCGGATTCGAACCACGCCACGGCCCGCAAGAAACCCATCCTGTGCCGCCATTTCCATGGCTTCATCAAGTTCGTTGTCGTCTGTCTGGACCTTGATGACGCGCTCTAGAAGCCGGCCTACGTCTTTTGCAACGTCATCCTCTTGATTGGGGCTGACCCATCGTGAGCGGATGTCCGGCTCCGGCGATGAATTGTAAATCGCCGGGACAATGGTCTCAACATTGGAATGCAGGATGTTGAACCGTGTGCGTGTCTCCGGCTGATTGGAACTGGCAAGCGCCCGGTCTTTGTTGGCGTACATTTCTTCCGCCGCCTGCGCATCTTCTCGCCAATACTTCTCGCGCTTTTCACTCTCATGGATGCGCTGTTGCCACTTCTCGCCAAGTTCTTGACGCGAACGCATGCCATCGTTGCGTGAATACTGCTTCTTAGGCATGCTCGCCTTCCTGGCCCGGCCGAACGATCAACCGTGACGCCCCGCGATACAGGGCGTCTAAAAAAAACGGCGGCATGCACGCTTCGATCTTCGGGGTGTTGTAAGGCGGATGAAACTTAAGCTTGTCTCGGCTTACAACGGTGTTGCTATGAACATCCACCACAAGCTCGCAGTACACCTGCCCTTCGTAATCGAGAAACTTGGTGCCCTTTCGATAGGTCGGCTTATTCTTGGGCATCAAGCGGCTTCCCTCTTGCGACGTTTCACACGCGCGTCAACTGCATCACGCACAGACATGTTGCCCTGTATCGTGCCGTCCGGCTTGACCACGTATTCCAGCCCTTTCGGTTTCTTTGGCTTGTCTTCCGGCGGCGGAAGGTTCTTCCATGCCAGCCCCAGATACCTGAACGATGACCCGATGTGCTCGGCCCAGTCCTTCACCGGGGTTTCCCGGAAACGTTTCAGGTCATCATCCCATTCGCGCCGGTAACTCTTTAGGCCTTCGATTCCCTGTTCGCATCGGGTCTGGTCAAAGTACGCAACCTTGATCGTTTGCCGTGCGGCCGTGCGGCCTTCCTCTACCGAAACCCGCGCTATCCGGCGCGGCTTGCGACCCATACTTTTGAGCGTTTCGAACCGCGTGCGACCCGTGCCCCATTCCGCCACCATGATATCGTGCGGGACGAAATCAATGCCGTTGTAACCACGCTCGTCCAGCCAATCGCACCAATCTTCAAGGTCATCGCTTTGGGGCCGGTAGAAATCGACGATGAACGGGACATTGCGTATGAACTTTCCATTCGCGTAGACCGGCACGGCCTGAAAACACCAGATCGGGTTGTTGGCTGCCTTGCCCAAATCCCACGCGGTGTGGACCGGCAATCCTTCGATGACCGGAACATCGCAGATACGCCCGTCACGCTCCGCATTGCTCATCTCCGCGCCGAAATAAGCGCCGACCATGGCACCTGCGAATGAACAGTAAAACTCTTGCTGAATAAGCCCTTCGGCTACTGCTTCGCCAAACAGCCCTTCATACACCCGCTGTTGGTCTTGAATGATTTCTTCGCTTATGGCGTTTGTTTGGTCCGCCCTTAGAATCTCCGTGAACCACTTTGGATCGTCCTTGACGGCATCCAACATCGCCTTGGCGTGGTTGTTGCCGCGCGGGCTTGTGATGAAGCTTGCCCAGCCACCATTTTCGGCCAAAATTGGGCTCAGATATGCCCATGCGCTTGGATTGGCGAGCGCCCATTCCGAAAACGTAATGCCGACTGGGGGCGACCCCACAAGGCTGTCATAATTGTCTGATCCGACCACCTGAAATGTTGACGCGCTCTTGAAGCGGATGAACATTTCGGTATCGTTCAGGTTCTCTATGTACTCCGGCGGAAATGCTTCAAACAGGCGTCGTCGACCTGTATGGGGATTGACTGACGTCCAGATCGCCTTACGCGCCTGACTGGCCAAGGGCAGCATATGCCAATACGTGCCGACCCTCTTGGCCGAACTAACCGCATGCATTTGCAGATTGACTTCATCCTTGCCGGCGCGCCGATGCCAGAATAGAAGCTGGCGCTTGCCCCCATTCTGCCAGTTCATCCATGCATTTCGTTGATACCATCGCGGTTCCCAGCCGTTATGTGGTATCTCTATCTTCTGCGCTGTCATCGAAAACGTAGTTTTTCACGACAATCTCAAGCGGGCTGCCGTCAGGGCCGCTGTGTTCGTGCTTGTTGGGGAACATCCCTAAATGCCGGCCAAGCCTTTCTAGCGCGCTGTTCTTGTCCCACACTTTGATCTTGTGCGTGCGCTCTACAATCTTGCGGCCTTCTTCGTCCTTGCCGTGGTCGCCGCTGTTCGTGACGACTTCAATCGAGCTAATAGCCGCCGCCGCTTCGTCATCCCATTCCGCAGGGTCCAGCAATGCGCCCTTCGCGGTCATGATCCTTCGAATGTCGCTGAACCCGATACGCGCCAATTCTTGCAGAACACGGTCCTGTGTGATGTGTGTGCGCGCGGATCGTGCTTCTTGTGCTTCGGCTATGGCTTCGGCAATGATAAGTTTTGATAAGTTCTGCGAGCCGATTTTTCGAGCCGTCTTCGGGCTATACCCGGCCCTTATTGCCGCCTGAGTGGCGTTGAGATCAACTAGGTATTCTTCAACGAACCTTTGTTGTTTTGCGGTGAGTTTGGCTGCCATCAATCGCTGCATCGCTCATAGCGACACCCCACCATTTCCGCGCCAGAAAATACCAATTCTGTCAGCTGGTACGTCACCCATCCGCTACCAGTGTTCAGCCTGCACCTTTCCGGGTGTATCTTTCCCTGCTTAGCGGACCCTTTGGTCACAAACGCCCCTACACGGCAATGAACATTATCAGGGTCGCTCCACATGCCAGCATCCCGTCGCTTATCCTACCGCAACGCCCACGGCATTGACGCCAAGCGCGTTTTCCATGGCGTCCCGACCCTCGTTTTGCTCTTTGGCTATCAGGCGATCCGACATAAGCGTTGGCCACGTGTCCCTATCGCGGATATCGAGATTCAGCATACGCGCCATTCTCATTCGAGCCATATCTAACGACATTGGGGGCGAGAAGCGGGCCGGATTGGCTACCGGGGCAATTCCACCGCGAGCGGTCATTCCGTCATCCCTGATCGGCTCTCTCCGCTTCTCGACTGGGGTTAGCCGTCTTTGCGGCCAATGCGCGCTGCTGACGTATCTCGGCAGTCACAACAGGCTTTGCGCCCGGAGCCATCCAATGGCGCGGGTTACGCCGGGTTCGGCGCTTTGCATAGTTCTTCGAATGTAATGAATTAATGCCGCTGATAGACCGATTTTGTAGCGCTGTCAACGCTAGGACGTGTTTTTTGTTCAGATTGTCCGCTATTTGTGAACAGCCCACAGCCACACGCCGGTATATCGTCGACCTTGGAACGCCCTCTCTATCCGCCACCTTGGTAATTGACCGTGATGACGCCTTGGCCTGTGCCCAGCCATAGAGCGCCTTTCGAATCTTTTCGCTGTCAAGTGCGTTGATAAGCGACCATGCCGCCTCCATCCGGCTCAATGCGCTGCTGCTTGCCGTTAGCCTTATTTTGGTGCGCTCTTTACCATAACCGTCCGCATATTCCCGCCACAAAGAAGGTTTGGCCCCTATTGGCGCAAGGACACTCTCACACCGCGACAATGTCTGTGCCGCTTCAATAATGAGGTATTCTACGTCCTTCGATGTCCAGTTTTGTCCAGTCATGTGGTTCCCCGCATCATTTGCGAAGCAATTGCTTCGGTTGAAATTCGACGGCCGTTTTCTCAAGTCACTGTTTTCATTGAATGCGGCTCTTTTTTCGACCGCCGTTCGCGGCCGTTTCGATGCGCTTTGCACCCCATTGGTTCCGTCACAACGAAGAATCCAAGAGATCTGATTTTGTGACAGTGTCCGGCATAGCCACGGCACGGGCGGCAACGAAGTTTTTCAATGCCATAGGGCGCGGATGGTATTTTGATGACGCCTATCATCATCGCGCCCATTCGTTGAAATCGAAATTCAGGGCGCATTCGATCATGTCGCCCGATTGGCAGGTAAACAGACAGCCCTTATTCGCCAGTTGAAACACACTGTGTTCAACAACATCCGCCGTCAGGTCTGTTTCATATGCGATATCGGCCGGTCGCCCTGCCCACACCCGGCGCTCTGTGTCGTCCATGCTTAGCGCTATAAAGGCACCAACCCTGAATGCTTCTGCGGAAACCTCCGGACAACAAACAAGATGCCCCAGCCACGGCACATGAAAGTCCAGCGGATCGCCGAAGCCGACATCGTCTATGAAGTTCGCCGATTGCATGGGACGCTCCCTTCCAAGTGGTCTATTTACTAAACAGGTGATACCCCTGTTAGGGGGTGAACCCTCAAAGGTCTGGCGCATCGACATCCCGCCTGATCACATTCGAAACCGCCGTCTTCGAAATCTCAAATTGGTTGGCGATTTCCCGTTGCGAATGCCCATCCAAATACGCTTGGACAATCTGCGCATCCCGCTCAAAATTTTTTGCCCTTCGCGCTTCAACGCTTCTCGCATTGAGCGCCTTGCCCCATTCAGACCGCACCCGATCACCGCGACGGTCAAATTGCCCCCGCGCTGCCCATTGACGGCGATACCGTTCAACCGACTTGACGATACTAGCGACTTCGTTGAGCGGCAGCGGGCCTTGAGGGCCGGTCATGCTCTGATTCGCAGAAAGTGCCGCTGGCAAAATATCGAGACCAACATTCGCTGGTGACCCGGCCCACTTCATGCAGGCATTGAACAGGTCACAATTCCGGCCGATCCCGGTTGTTGCGACGATTGGTTTTTTCCAGCCAAGCGGAATGACCTTGGCGAGCGTTTTCAGTTCATAGGGTTCGTCATTGCCCCATTTAGTGACAAGTTCGCCGCCATGAACCGGCAATGGGTTGTGAGTGAGAACGCCGGTGTAGCGAGGATCCGACTTAAGCCGGTGCCGATAATACTCATTGACGTTTGCAGCGAATGCCTGCGGCTCCTCTCGCGCGTGCTCGCCGCGTAACACCGGACGATTGAGCAGGTACACAACATGGCAATGGCCATTAGCCGGCCGCAACACAATCCAGCTTGGCCAAGGAATTTCGCTGGATGTAATTGCGTCGTGCAGATCGGTCACGCTTTCCCGCGTATCACAATCGAGTACCATGGCCGTCCACGAATTCGCTGACCGCAATTCAATAGATGGATACTTCCACGCCTGATCGGCCGGCACCCGGAACGACGCGCCGAACCTGCCATTGCGCTTTCCCGGCGACACCAAAGGATGCGTGTGTGCTTCGCGCAGCCCGCGCTGGCGTAAAGTCATGGGGATAGTGTTCGCCCGCTCAACGGTCGCCAACATTTTCGCCCCCATCGGCTCGCAAAATGCTTCGATTTCTTTGACACGGAAACCTTGTTTCTATATTATTGACCCTGCTTTCGAAGCACCTTGCTAACGCTTCTTGTACATTGACCCGGCCCGCGATGCCCTGCGGTGCCGGGTCTCTAGTTTTTCGCCTTATCATGTCGTGAAATGTCCTTTCCATATGTGGTGTTATCCTCGCCCTCTTGCGGCATTGACCGGGCGATTTTCAGCGCCTCTACGGCTTGCAGATTGGTCAAGCCGAATTTCGTGCGTAGCGTCGGAATAACGGCGCGCCGTCGCGTGTGGCCCTGATCGGCATACCAGCGCGCGGCGATATCGATCTTGCCGTTGCTGCTGGCCTTGTCGGCTGTCTGTGCGTCATTCAGCGGCATTGGCTGGATACCTCTCTGCTTGTCGGGCAAAGTCGCCGAAATAATGCTTCTCGGCTTCGCACCGTGCGGCTGTGGCCGCTTCCACACAGTCAAACCTGCCAAGGTGGATAATCTTGCCGTTCAGGCCGATATCGGCTTGCCATTTGTTGTTGGTCCAAGACACGCCGCGAATTCCGGATTTGCTGGCCCTGCTTGCCCGCTTGTTCTGCCCGTTCTCCGCATGTGACGCTTCCCGCAAGTTGGTCCAACGGTTATCAAGGCCGTTGCCGTTCCGGTGGTCGACAAGACATGCGGGCCATTTACCCTTCTGCATCAACCAAATCACACGGTGTTCGCAATAGTTCACCGTATCCAACATGATTTTGCGATAATCGCCGCACACCGCCCCAGCGCGCTTGCCCTTGCGATGACCGCGACCACCTATGCGCCATTTCAGCACGCCGGTCTTTGTGTTGTAGGCAAGCATCTGACGGGCGCGCGCTGCCGTGAGAGGCAATTGATCCGGGGTTCGCATTTGACCCTTCATGACGCGCCCCGCACTTTGAGCGGAACCACGGTGGATCCTTCGGTTGTTGCGTTGGGAAAGTCGGGCTGGACTTTTACATAGCGGTCCAATTCCAATCGGTTTTCGTGACTCTGGCGTGTGTCAACCGACCCGGAAAACATGTCGGCGCCGATGAACCATTTGGCTTGATGTGCGACACATACGCCCCAACTGTCGCGACCGACGCGCAAGATGCCATCCGTTGACCCGCACTGCGGGCACACGCCGTGCCGCTTGGCCAGTTCAGGCGATATGGGGGATGACAACCCATCGTCCGGTGGCAAAATGCGAAGATTGGTTGTTGGGGAGGGGCAGCCCGGCTCTACGCCCCGATAAGTGTTGATTTTTTTCAGGCTCGAAAACAGTTGCTGGCGTGTTTGATTCCGCCACAAGCCGCGATCATCATGGCCAATATACCACCGCAATTTGTGCGCATGGCAAATCGCCCATATCGCCGGTCCAGCCGACAATAAGCCATCAATACCGCCGCAGATTGGGCAGCTACCTTGTTCGGATTCGTCAGGACCGCTCATTGGCAGTCCCGCTTGTTGGTTCAATCTGTATCTTCACTAGCAAACGCCAGCTTTTATCGAGCCTTGGTTAGGTCTACCGCCGGAAGCTCGCCCGCCGCCCTTTTCAGATCATCAATCAGGTAAACGGACCGCGCCCCGATCTTGCGCGGCTTGATGATGCCGGTGTCCACAAAATTTCGGCGGAACGTCGATTTCTCGACATTAAACGCGGCAGCGGCGTCAGCGATGCCACATGCGAGCGGTGGCACGCCAAGCGGCTCCAGTCCCGATTTTGTTTCCATGTTGGTCATGCCTCACCCTCTTGCTTTGACGGATGGTGAACGGGGAGTGCGCTACGCGAAAAGCGGTGGCACACAGAACGCCGCACTGCGATGCATAGTGCATCCCCTGCGGTAGTAACACCTACCTTCTCTGTAGTCCCGAACCGGTCATGCGTCAACGGAAAAATCTACAAATAGGCAATATTTTTCTGGCCAAAAATCCAAGTTTTGTGGGGATTCTGTCTGAAAAAGTCTATTATTTGTGGACTTTTAGACGATGGGAAGGGGATTTGATGGCCGCTCGCTGGAATACAAATTATTTGGATTTTTTGCTTACGTCGGGTTCGGCAAAACGTAGGAGACACGAACGCTCTTTTTAGATGCATAATGCATCGCTCGGAATTGACGGTTCTTGAGCGAGATGAACAGATTGCTCAATGGGTCGAATTGGCGGAAGTGCGAATTTCTGGGCAAATTGCCCAGAAATTAAGATCAACCCGTGGGCGACCGGAAGGCAGCAAGAGAGCTTGGAATAACCAAGGATGACGCAACTGCGGTATCCTCCGCATGCGTAGGTTTTTGTCTCCGGTCTGCAGCACCCCATCTCTACCAATGCGTTCTTCATGGTGTCCAAATTGGACACCAGTTTCGCCAAGCAATTGCCCAAGTGGCAGGTAGGCAAATTTGCCCGATTGGGAAGGCCGCAAATTTGCGGTCTTTTCTGGACGCTCCGAAACGTTCAGCAACTCGGCTGCATCCGCGTTCGTGGTTTCAAGCGGCAAATTTGCCGCTTGGTCGGACCGTCTTTGGCTGGGTCCGCCAATTGGCGAATGCTGGCTAAGGCCAACTCCAAAGCACCGTGCAAATTTGCACTGTGGAGATATTCTGCAAACTTGCAGGTTTCGAGGAAAAACGAAAATGATTTCCGATTTGCCAGCGACCTGCATGGAAAGCCCATACTGGGAAGGTAACGCCTCACCCGTGCAGCTTAACCACTTTCGCCTTGCCTTGGCCGTGGCAGAAATTGGCCCATGCATCCATAAGCTGACGGCGCTTCTCTAAAGCCGTGCCGCGCCGATATGCGGCTTCGACACCGCCGACAGTATGGGCAAGCGCCGCTTCTGCTACTTCCCTTGTGAAGGAAGTACGGTCGCCGGCCCAGTCGCGAAACGATGATCGAAAACCATGCGGCGTTGCATTGGTTACTTTCATGCGCCGAAGCAACATAGCGAAAACCATATTGCTGCATGGCCGATTGTGTTTCTGGCCTGGAAAGACAAAATCGGTGTAACGCACTTCGTTAAGTTGGCGGACTATTTCTAGCGCTCGCGCCGATAGCGGCACTTCGTGCGGCTTACGTTGTTTCATGCGCGCGGCCGGTATGGTCCACAGTGCCCTGTCGAAGTCTATTTCTTGCCACTGAGCGCCAAGTGTCTCATTGGTGCGCGTTGCTGTCAGTATCAGAAACTCCAGCGCCCTTGCGGCAATGGCGGGGCGTGTTTGAAGATCTGAAATTAGAGATGGGACATCGGCATAGGGCATCGCCGCGTGGTGGACGACGGTCTTTGCCTTGTCGCGCTTGGGCAGGATGTTTTCAAGATGACCGCGCCAGCGTGCCGGGTTCTCCCCAGTTCGCCAGTTCTTTGCCTTAGCATAATCGAGCACGCTTTCAATGCGACCCCGCACCCGTGAAGCCGTTTCCGGTGTTTTAAGCCAAATCGGCTGCAGGATTGAAAGAACATCGTCGGTGCCGATTTCTGCGGCCGGCATGTTGCGGATCGGCGCGCATGTTGCGGTGAATGTGCGTTTCCACTGGTGCAGTGACTTGGCATTGGTCCAGCGTGATTTCATGGCTTCGACAAAGCCATCTGCCGCTTCGCCGAACGTCTTGCCGCTTTCTTTCGCCCTTTCCGCTTTCGGGTCCAGTCCATCGGCAACCATGCTTCGGCATTCGTCGGCTCGCTCTCTTGCCTTGGCCAACGTCACAGCGGGATATGGACCGAGTCCCATTTCACGGATTTTGCCGGGGGGATAGGTGTAGCGGAACAGCCATGACTTCGCCCCGGACGGCTTGATATTGAGAATCAGCCCAGCTCCGTCAAAAAGCCTGCCCGCTTTTTTTCGCTTTTCGACTGCCGTTGCTGTGAGCCGGTTTCGACCGCTTGCCATCGCGCCGGTTCTTTCAATAGTTCTTTCAATAGTTCCGCCATACCGTGCCACACACAGCATACGCCCTGCAACCTTTAGCAGTGGACAAGCCCGCAAAGTTAAGGGGTTTTTGCTACACGCCGGCTACGTGCTGCACCGCGCTGCAACTAAGGTATCGCGGACACCTCCTCCGCCAGGCGACACATTATAAACTTCTGTTTTTATTGAGTATTATATGTTGTTGTCTATGCAACTCCTACAATAACGCCAATCATTCGTCATCGATCTTTGCGCCATCGCTCGGCGGGCGGCATCCGTGCTCAACGCACCGCGATATCCCATGGGATAAGCCTCATGCCGCAATGATGGGGGTAATGTCATTGAAAGATCCTCCGGAGTCTGTGGCCGTGTCGAGGTCGAAGCGCAGTTGCAGGTTGAGCCAGAATTCCGGGGTGGTGGACAGTGCCCGGGCCAGACGCAGAGCTGTGTCCGGGGTGACGGCGGCCTGACCATTAATGAGACGCGTAACGCGGTTGGGCGGCACATGGATCGCGCGAGCAAACTCGGTCGCGCTGACGTCAAGCAGGTCAAGAAATTCCTTTTCAAGGATTTCTCCAGGGTGGATGGGATCATATTTGGTTGTCATGTCGCGTTCGGGCCTCCTTGCCCAGCTACCCGGGCCTCTTCCAGCCTTTGCGGGCTTGCCCTTCGTACACGACCCGTCTGGGCCTAATGATAATCTACAATCTCCACGTCCTGCGGCCCTGCCTGCGTCCAGACGAAGCAAATCCGCCATTGGTCGTTGATCCGGATGGAGTGCGAGCCAGTCCTGTCACCGCGTAGCGCTTCCAGGCGATTGCCCGGCGGGCGCCGCAGGTCATCTAAGACATAGGCAGCGTCGAGTATGAGTAGCTTGCGTCTCGCCTGCCGCTCGATGGCACCAAAACGTCGCGATCGTTCCCGGTAAAACAGCCGTTCGGTGTCACGACAGGCAAAGGACTGAATCATGTGCTCTCCAAAAGCCGTTTTTACATATTACGTAATGCGTAAAAAATCAATGCCCGCGTTGCTTGCAAGGTCAGGGATGAGCACTTTCAAGCAGATGAACACCGCCATTTTCAGAACCCAACTTTGAACGGGCCAGGACGCTCGCCATGCGTCACCTGAACAGGACCAGGAGTCCAGCCTTACCGGCTCACCATCAAACTATTCAGCCGAGGATAACCACGTGACATATTTATCGGCCGCGCCGCGTGAGCCGGAGATCGCTGCGCCGGGCGTGCCGATGCTCTTCCTCGCCGCCGCACTGTTGCTAGCCTGTCCGGAAGCAGCCTTCGCCGAATGCTGATTGGAGCAGGTGCGGTTGCCATCGCCGCACAGCTCGGCTCAACGCACCACCGCCGTGCCTTCGACCTCGATCAGAAACTCCGGCAGTGCCAGGGCCTGGACGCCGATCCAGGTGTTGGGCGCCGGTGTTGCGTCGCCGTAGAATGTCATCAATTCGCCGGCAACCGGCTCGAGTTTGTCGGGCGAGTGGTCGACGACATAGGTGCGAATGCGCACCAGATCGGCGGGCGACAGCCCCTGGCTTTCCAGCACCGCCTTGAGGTTTGCCAAGGCCTGGCGGGTTTGCAGTGCCAGATCATCGCCGCCAACCAGATTGTGATCCTTGTCCCAGGCCACCTGCCCCGCCATATGCAGCATGCGTCCCGGTTCGCTGACCGCGGCGTGGGAAAATCCGTAGGTCAGGGAATCGTATAGTCCGGTCGGGTTCACTCTTTCTGCCGTCATGGGTGGGACCTTTCTGTGTCAGTGAAGAGGGGCTGTCGGCAAGACCATGTCGAGACATGGTCTTCGACAGGCATAGGACGATAATTCGTTCATGCCGCGTTGTCGAATAACGCTTCGACACGACACGCGCCGGCATACCCGCCGAACCGGTCATTCGAAGGATCCGAACATGCCGGCTTTTCCTGTGCTGGCTCCTCTTGCTTTGCGCGCACCCGCCACCAGCAGACCGTAGAGGCTTGCCGCGATCACCATGAAGGCGACAATCTGATGGGTTTCTACACGATTGCCGAGAAACAGCACGGCAAGCACCATCGTGACCGCTGGCCAGGGCGTGGTGATCGAGCTTGCCAGTGAGACGTCGATGTGCCGCAGGGCGTGGAACCAGACAATCAGTTCCAGATAGTAGACGAGCCCCATGATCATGCCGAAGACCTGATAGTCGGGTCGGTGCATCATGACCGCAAAATCGCCCGGGCGGGTGACGGCCAGGACGAGACCAAGAAAGACGGCCGATACAAGCACACGAAAGAACGTAATCTGGGCCGGCGTGATGGGTGTTCTTCTCAATTCCTCCCTGATGATGACATGCGCGACGCTCCATAAGAATGGCACGCCGAGCGCCAGAAAGAACCACGGCGATGCGTTCCGAACGCGCCATGTCCCGTCCGTTGCGAGATAGCAGAGTGCGCCGATCAACACAGCGGTGAAGGCCATCTCGATGATGGTCTTGCGGCGTTTGAGGAATATCGTCTCCCAGAGGATCGCGAACAGCGGATAGGCCTGGATCGCGATTGCCGCGCTGACCGCCCCCGCCTTTTGCACGCCGAGCACGTAGAGATAGGTCGACAGGCCGAACATCATGCCGGTCACCAGTCCGACGACAAGAATCCGACTCTTCTTGCGAGGATCGAAACCCGGCGTGGAAATGGCGCCTTTGCTCGACCGCACTTCCCACAAAAACAGCGGGAGCGCGAAAATCAGCTGCCAGACCGACAGAAGGAAGGCGAATGCCAGAGCATCGAAGCCAGGTGGGCGGCTGTTGGCGATGATCGGCATGATGCCGAGGATAACCAGGCAAAGGCATGCAAGCGCTATTCCCGTTGCCGCGCGTGGCGCCTCCATTGGATCGGCCCTCATTTCACGATATTGCATTGATTGCTTCGCAATTGCATCTATATTGATCCGATATCAAGGAGAATATTGCACTGATGGCAATGTGGAGACCGGCGCTCGACGAACATTCGGGTCCGAAATATCTGCAAATCGTCGACGCGCTGGCCAATGACATTGTTTCGGGGGTGCTCAAACCGGGCATGCGGCTGCCGCCGCACCGCGACCTCGCCTATGATCTCGGCGTTTCACCGAACACGACCAGCCGTGCCTATGCGGAAGGTGTGGCACGAGCGCTGATCCAGGGGGAAGTCGGTCGGGGAACCTATGTTCGCTGGCCCGGCCAATGGCCGTCGGAAGAAGACAGGTTACCGCTCACCCGCCGGCATTCGGGGCCGATCGACTTTTCCAGGAACCTGCCCTCCCCCGGCCTCGCCGAGCGTTATCTTGCCGACACACTGTCGGCGCTCGGGGCTTCGACGGATCTGCGGGCGCTGATGGACGATCAGTCCGAGGCAGGTCCGGCGCGCCACAGCGAGGCGGCGATCGCATGGCTTGCCCGCACCGGTGTCGAAGCCGATGCCGACGAGGTCGCGATCACGATCGGCGCGCAGCATGGCATCCTGGCGGCGCTGATGGCCGTCACCCGGCCCGGCGACCTGCTGCTCACGGAGGAACTCACCTATGCGCCCGTCAAGGCGATGGCAGAACGGCTGGGCCTCAAGATAAAAGCGGTGGCTCTCGATGATGGCGGCCTGTGTCCGGACACGTTCGACCAGATTTGCGGGACCCATGCGGTCAAGGCCCTCTATTTCACGCCAACGCTGCATACGCCGACCACGATCACCATGGCTGATGACCGACGCGAGCGCATCACCGCGATCGCTCAACGCCGCGGCGTCTTTTTGATCGAGGACGACGTATTCGGCACGCTCAAGCCCGACGGTCCGCCTCCGGTCGCGACCTTTGCTTCCGAATGCACGCTCTATGTGACCAGCACTTCCAAATGCTTGGCGCCCGGATTGCGCGTCGGCTTCGTACGTGCGCCCGCCGCCCAGGCGGCCGCCATTCGCAGTGCCGTCAACCTGAGTTGCTGGATGGCGCCGCCGCTGATGGTCGAAATCGCAGCCCGGTGGATGGAGGATGGCACCGCGGACCGGTTGACCGCGGCGCAACGTTCACAGGCAACCAAACGGCAGAATATGGCCCGGACGATCCTCTCGGATTGCGACATCCGCGCCGATCGCCATGGCCTTCACCTTTGGCTTGTGTTGCCTGCGGCATGGCCGGCGGACATCTTTCGGATCGAAGCGCAGAATCGTGGCGTCAAACTCGTCGAAGCGGCCGCATTCGCCGTCACGCCGGGCGACGCCCCGAATGCCGTGCGGCTTTGTCTCAGTCACGAGCCGGACGAGAGGCGGCTGCAGTCCGGCCTTCAGACAGTGAAAACCGTCCTGCAAGGAACTCCGGAGCATTCGGCGCTGGTGCTTTAGGGTCTGTTGGGATTCAGGATTCCCTTTTTGATCGAAAGATGATTCAAGCTCCGAAAGGAGTTTGTGATGGATCGATTCGTATTGTCGGACGGACA
>JANQMU010000078.1 GCA_028279875.1 Rhizobiaceae bacterium | reverse complement strand
AGGCGCGTCGCGCAGCGCGATGTGGTGCATCGGGCAAGCGGCGCAACGCAGCCGATGGGCCGATTTGCCGTCACCGTTCGGGCCGGGCGCCTTTGGCCCCTGGACGTCGTTGGCCTGCCCTTGTGGTGGGACAGCACCACGGCCGGCAGCCCGCCTCGCCAGCGACCAAAAGCACCTCGGTCAAATGAGCCAATCTAAGCACAACTCGCTCTAGGAGGACACGACTATGACCCTTTCAGGAAAAACCGCCCTCGTTACCGGGGCGTCGCGCGGCATCGGCGCTGCCATAGCACTGGGCCTTGCGGAAAACGGCGCCGATATTGTGATCACCGACCTTGAACGCCAGGCCGAAGACAGCGCCGGAGTGCAGGCGGCAATCGAGAAGACCGGCCGCAAATGCTACAATTATGCGCTTGATGTCACCAGCAAGACGGACATCGATGCGGTCGTCGCCAAGGCGACTGAGGCAAGCGGCGGCATCGATATTCTGGTGAACAATGCCGGCATCCTGGTCCCCGGGCTGCTCTCCGAGATCGACGAGAAAAGCTGGGACGCTCATTTCGACGTCAATGCCAAGGGCGTCCTTCTGGTCACCAATGCGGTCCTGCCGCAGATGCGCGCCCGCAAGGCCGGCCGGATCGTCAATATCGCCTCCATTGCCGGCCGGCAGGGCGTGCCCACCCAGGGCCACTATGCCGCCACCAAGGCGACCGCGATCACGCTGACGCGCGTCTATGCCCAGGAGGTCGGCATGGACGGGATCACCGTCAACGCCATCTGCCCCGGCATCATCCTGACGGAAATGGGCAAGAACAATCTCGGCTCGCAGGAAGCCATCGACCACTGGTCCGACGTGGCTGCCCTCAAGCGTCTCGGCGACCCGAAAGACATTATCGGGCCCACCGTGTTCTTCGCATCGGACCAGTCGCAATTCGTGACCGGCCAGTCACTCAATGTCTGCGGCGGCATCTACTTTCATTAGGGCCTTGCAGGATAGGGAAGTCCCTGCTGGCCGTGCCGCCTGGGATATCGGAGCCTGAACATCGGAACAGACCTCAGCGGCCCATCCATCCGCCATCGACCGTCAGGATCGTGCCATGCACATAGTCGGATGCACCCGATGCGAGGAACACGGTTGCGCCGGCGAAATCCTCCGGTCGTCCCCAGCGTCCTGCCGGAATGCGGTCCAAAATCGCCTTTGAACGCACCGGATCGTCCCTGAGCGCCTGGGTGTTGTCCGTTGCGATATATCCGGGTGCGATAGCGTTGACATTGACGCCCCGCCCGGCCCACTCATTGGCGAAGGCCATGGTGAGCTGCGCGATCCCGCCCTTAGATGCGGCGTAGCCCGGCACGGTGATGCCGCCCTGAAAGCTCAGCAGCGAAGCCGTGAAGATAACCTTGCCGCGTCCGCGCTCGACCATGCGGCGGCCGACCTCGCGAGTCAGAACGAATTGCGCTGACAGATTCACCTCGATGACCTCGTCCCACAATTCGTCCGGGTGTTCGGCGGCGGGCATGCGCTTGATCGTGCCGGCATTGTTGATCAGGATGTCGATCTCCGGATGGTTGGCGAGAACCTCCGCCGCAAATCGCGTCACCGCCGCCCGATCGGAGAAATCGCAGGCATAGCCGGTGAAGCGGCGCCCGAGGCCGGTCACTGCCCGGCCCACATCGCTGCCGTCTGCCTCGAGGCTGGCGCTGACGCCGATAATATCGGCACCCGCCTCGGCCAGTCCCTCCGCCATGGCCCGCCCCAATCCGCGTTTGGCGCCGGTGACGAGCGCGGTCTTGCCGTCCAGTTTGAAAGAGTCAAGGACACTCATGCCGCAATCTCCGTATTGACCTTGATCAGCGATTTCATCGCATTGGGGTTGCTCGTCAGGGCGCTGAAGGCCGCTGCGATGCCGGTGATTGGATGCACGTCCGTGATCATCGCGCCGACGTCGATCTCGCCGCCGACCAGCAACGCGATCGCCTGTTGATAGTCCTCCGGTTCATAGACCCGCGCGCCGAGCATTTCGATCTCGCGCCAGAAGAACTGGAAGAGGTCGATTTGCGGCCTGGTCGCATGGATCGCCACCATCACCACCCGCCCACGCGTCGCCGCTGCCGCGGTCATCAGATCGACCCCGGGCTGGGTGCCGGAGACCTCGAAAACGACATCGGCACCCTTGCCGGCCGTCCGCTGGTTGATGACCGACGCAACGTCCTCGTCTTTTGGATTGGCAATGTCGAAGCCGAGCCCGCGGGCGAATGTGAGCCGGTTGTCGTTGATCTCGGAAATCAGCACATTGCCGCCGGCATGCCGGGCCGCCATCGCCACGAGGATTCCGATCGGACCGCCGCCGATGACCAGCACATCCTCGCCCGGCGCAACACGCCCGCGGCGAACGTCATGGCAGGCAACGGCCAGGGGTTCGATCAGTGCCGCATGCGCCAGCGGAAGGTCCTCCGGAAGGACATGGACCGTGTGGGCCGGAACCGTCCATTTCTCCTGAAAGGCGCCGTCGGTGTCGAGACCGAGGAATTTGAGATTGTGGCAGATGTGCTCGTGTCCCGCGACGCAGGCCGGGCAGTGGCCGCAATGATCCAGTGGCCGGACGACCACCGGCTGGCCCACCGCTAGGCCCGTCACATCCTCGCCGAGCGCCGAAATCACGCCGGACATTTCGTGCCCGATGACCCGGTGATTGCCGATCCTCTGGTCCATATGGCCCAGATAGACATGCAGGTCGGTTCCGCAGATGCCGCAATAGGCGACGTCGATCTGCACTTCGCCGCGACCCGGTGGTCGGGCAGTAATCGTCTCGATGGCAAATGTCTTATTGCCCGTATAATAGGCGGCCGTAATGTCCATTGTGTCTCCCGTCTTAGAACCCTGTGCGATAGAGTTAAATCGTTTGACCGATCTAAGCACAAAGCGTTCTACGCCGCCACGTCGTTGGCGGCTTCCATCTTGAACCAGTCGAAGGTGACCCCGATGCCCGGCGTGTCGGGAGCGACCGCCTGATGGTTTTCCACCCGCAGGGGCCGCGTTGTATATTCGTCGATCGGAAAGGAGTGGACCTCGATCCAACCGGCGTTCGACTGTGCCGAAACCAGGCTGACATGCAACTCCTGCATGCCGTGGCTGCAGACGGGAATATCGTATTTTCGCGACAATTCGGCAACCCGCAACCATCCGGTTATCCCGCCGCAATTCGAGGCATCGGGCTGGATATAGGACAGTTTTGCCTGTTCGAAGGCGAATTCGAACTCGTGGATCGTGTGCAGATTCTCGCCCATGGCAAGCGGAACGGTCGTCGCATCGGCGATGGCGCCATAGCCGCGATAGTCGTCGGGAATGATCGGTTCCTCGAACCACAGCAGGTCGAAACCCTCGAACGCCCGCGCCGCCGCGATCGCCTTCTCGACGCTCATCGAGTAATTGGCATCGACCATCAGCGCGATATCGGGTCCGATCAGCTCCCGCACCGCCCGGATGCGGGCAATGTCCTCCTCCAGCGAAGGCCGTCCGATCTTGATCTTCACGCCGTTGAAGCCCCTGTCCAGATAGCCGCGGACGCTGGTCAGAAGTTTGGGCAGCGGAAAATCGAGATCGATCCCGCCGCAATAGGCCCTGCAGCGGGCGGCCGACCCGCCGGCCATCGCCCACAGCGGCTTGCCGAGCCGCTTGCCGCGCAGGTCCCAAAGGGCAATGTCGACGGCCGAGATGGCGAAGGAGGCGACACCGCCACGGCCGACATAATGCACATGCCAGAGCATGCCGTCATAAAGGCCTTCGACATCCTGTGCGTCCTTGCCGATCAGGAATGGCCTTAGATCGCTGTCGATCAAGGCCTTGATCGCCTGTCCGCCGCGGCCGCCGGTATAGGTGTATCCGGTGCCCTCGGATCCATCGGCAAGCCGCACGGTGACCGTGATCAGTTCGAAATGGGTGTGGTCCCCGTGTTTGGCGTCGACGAGCGTCTCGCGAAGCGGGATGGCGAAACGGCGCGACTGGACGTCGGCAATCCCCGTCACGACACGTTCCCTGTTTTCTGGCCGCCGCCGGTGACGCGGGTCTGCAGCAGGATCACCACGAAGAGGAAGGCGCCGCGGATGACCATCTGCCAATAGGCGCTGAGGCTGATGGTGCCGCGGCCGTTCTCGAAATTCATGATATTGAAGACCAGTCCGAGAAGCAGGGCGCCGGCGACCGTCGCCGGGATCGAACCGAGCCCTCCGGTGAGCAGCGTGCCGCCGACCACCACCGCCGCAATGGCCGACAGTTCCCAGCCGATGCCTTCGAGCGGCTGGCCGGCGCCGAAGCCGGAGGCGAGGAAAACGCCCGCCAGTCCGGCGCATCCGCCGCTCACCAGATAGACGAAGGACTTGGCCCAATTGACGTTGAGACCCATCAGCCGGGACGCGTCCTCGCCGCCGCCGATGGCGAGGATCGTCCGGCCGAGCGACGTCTGTTCGAGGACGATCCAGAATACCACGGCGACGGCGGCGACGATCACGATGGTCCATGGCAGCACGCCGAAGGCCTTTTCCAGCCCGAGTTTGGTGAAGTTCGATCCCCAGTCGATCGAGATCGTCTGCGCGCCGCTGATAACAAGCGCACCGCCCTTGGCCGCCAACATCGTTGCCAGGGTCGCAATGAAGGGCGGGATCCGCATGGCGGTGATGCAGAACGCATTGATCGCGCCGAAGCCCATGCCGGCCAGAACCCCGCCGGGCAGGGCGACCTCGATGCCGTAGGGGCTGAGATAGGCTGCGACGACGGAGGTGAAAGCCGCGACCGACCCGACCGACAGGTCGATGCCGCCGGTCATGATGACGAAACACATGCCGATCGAGATCACGATGAACATCGAATTGTAGTTGAGGAACGAGACGATGTTGTAGGCGCCGCCGAAATTCTCGTAGCGCAGCAGGCCGAAGAGGATGAGAGCGAAAAGTGCGATCCAGACCCCGGTCGTCCGGCTATTGCTGCGCAGATAGCGGCGCAGGTCGAAGGCGTTGGAATCGAGCACGGTCATTCTTTCCGTCCCTGCTGGACATAGACGGCCAGCACGATGATCGCCGCCTTGGCGATGAGCGCCACCTCGTCCTCGATGCCGTTTGCCAGCAGCGTGTATTTGACGAGCTGGATGATGACCGCGCCGAGGATTGCCCCGAAAATAGGCGCCCGTCCGCCCTGCAGCAGCGCGCCGCCGACCACCGCCGCGGCAATGGCGTCCAGTTCCATCAGATTGCCGTTGCGTGCCGCATCCGATGCCGAATTGATGGCGACGACGATCAGCCCGGCAATGCCCGACAGAAAGGCGCAAATCACATAGGCGCCGATCTTGACGGACCGCACCGGCATTCCCGAGAGCCTGGCCGCCTGTTCATTGCCGCCGACGGCAAGCAGGGTGCGCCCGAATGTGGTCCGCGAGACGATCCAGAAGATCACGGCGGCAAGAATCAGCGCCAGCCAGCCCTGGAAGGGCAGGCCGAGGATCTTTCCTGTGCCCAGATAGCTGAACTGCGGATTGGAAAAGGTCTGGAGATTGCCGTTGGTGAGCACCTGCGCAATGCCGCGGCCGGAGATGAACAGGATGAGCGTGGCGATGATCGGCTGGACGTTGAGGAAGCTGACCAGGACACCGTTGAACAGGCCGCACACCATTGCCGCGACCAGCGGCAGGGCGAAGGCCGCAGCCAGACCCAGCAGCGGATATTCGGCGGCGAAAGGCGACAGGAAGATCAGCGGTGCCAGGGCGCCCGCCAGCGCCATGACGGCGCCGACCGACAGGTCGATCCCGCCGGTGGCGATGACGAGCGTCATGCCGATGGCGACGATGGCGATGGTCGCAACCTGGCTGATATTGACGAACAGGGTCTGCATCTGCAGGAAGTTCGGCGTCACGAGCACGTTGAAGATCAGGATCACCGCCAGCGCGACAAGCCCGCCATGGTCGCGCAGCCGGGCCCAGTTCGGGCCGCTCAGCCCGCTGATCTCCCAGCCGGTCTTGCGCAGTGACTTCTCGTTCATGATGCCGCCCCGTCGCCATGGTGATGAGCGATCGCGCCGATCAGCGCGTCTTCGGTCACGCCGGGATTGTTCAGCGTGGTGACGGAATAGCCGTCCTGAAGGACGATGATCTTGTCGGCGCCTTCGACCAGTTCCTCGAATTCCGAGCTGATCAGAACCACGCCGAAACCCTTGTCCACATAATTGCGGATGATCGCCTGGATTTCGAGTTTGGCGCCGACATCAACACCCCGTGTCGGTTCGTCGAGGATCAGCAGCTCCGGCTCCGTCGCCAGCCAGCGCGCCAGCAACACCTTCTGCTGGTTGCCGCCGGACAGCTCGCGGATCGGCTGGTCGATATTCGCGGTCTTGATGCCGAGAGCCTCGACGAATTTCTCGACCAGCGCCCGTTCGCGGCCGCGCTGGACCTGGCCGTTCCTGGACAGTTTGGGCAAGAGGGCCAGTGTCAGGTTTTCCCGCACCGACATGTCCGGCACGATCCCCTCGGCCTTGCGGTCTTCGGTCAGAAAGCCGAGCCCGTCCGCAATCGCCTCGGCCGGACCGGCCGGCACCGAGGCAACGCCCTTCAGCCGGATTTCACCGGCGGTCAGCGGGTCGACCCCGAACAACGCCCGTGCGGCCTCCGTGCGGCCCGAGCCGAGCAGGCCGCCAAGGCCGACGATTTCGCCGCGGTGGACGGTGATGTCGAAATGGCGCAGGCGCCTGGTGGTCGCGATTCCCTTGGCTTCAAGCAGGATTTCGCCCTTTTCGGCGCTGCCGTCGCCGAAATCGGTCATCCCGGCCTTCTCGATGTCGTCGATATTGCGGCCGAGCATGTCGGCGATGAGATCCAGCTTGCTGGTCTCGGCAATGGTCTTGACGCTGACGGTCCGCCCGTCGCGCATGGTGGTGACGCGATCGCAGATGCGAAACAGCTCGTCGAGGAAATGCGACACATAGAGAACCGAAACACCGGCTTCCTTCAGCCCCCTGACAACGCCGAACAGGACTTCGACCTCGCGGTCGTCGAGCGATGAGGTCGGCTCGTCCATGATGACCAGCTTGGCATTGAGGGACACGGCGCGGGCGATCGCCACCAATTGCTGGATCGCCGTCGAATAGCTGCCCAGCGGCGCCTTGACGTCGATATCGATGCCGAACCGCGCCAGCGTTTCCCGGGCCTGCCGATGCGCCAGGGGCCAGTTCACAAACGCGCCAAGGCGCTTGGGTTCATAACCCATCATCACATTTTCGGTAACACTGCGCAGCGGCACCAGATTGAGTTCCTGGTAGATCGTCGCAATGCCGGCATCCTGGGCTTCGCGGGGGCTGGAAATCACCGATGCGCGCCCGTCGAACAGGATTTCGCCACGGTCCTTGCGGTAAACGCCGGTCAGGATCTTGATCAGCGTCGACTTCCCGGCGCCGTTCTGGCCGATCAGGGCATGCACCTCGCCCGCCGTGATTTCCAGCTCCGCCGCATTGAGCGCCGGAACACCGGAAAAGGCCTTGTGCACATCCTTCATGGAGACGAGGACTGTCATGTCGTGACCATCCGCAAAAAAAGCCGGGGGCGCAACCGCGCCCCCGG
This sequence comes from Rhizobiaceae bacterium, assembly GCA_028279875.1. Lineage (GTDB taxonomy): Bacteria > Pseudomonadota > Alphaproteobacteria > Rhizobiales > Rhizobiaceae > Hoeflea_A. The sequence goes on along the minus strand of JANQMU010000078.1, from coordinate 29,570 downwards.
CAAGACGGCTTCAATAAGCCTCGTCGATATGCTTGGCCGCGTTGTCGACCGTGAAGATGCGGTCCTTGACCTGAACCCAGTGCTCGATGGTCTCGCCATCTGCATAGCGGTTCATGACCTCGCAGGCGAGGGGACCGAAGAAGGGCGAGGATTCCACCGTGACGCCCATCTTGCCGTCGATGATGGCCTGCAGCGCGTCCCGTGTTCCGTCGATCGACACGATCAGCACGTCGTCGCCCGGCTTGCGGCCGGCGAGCTCGAGCGCCTGGATGGCGCCGATGGCCATTTCATCATTATGGGCATAGACGATATTGACGTCCGGGTGCGCCTGCAGGAGCGTCTCCATGACCTGGCGGCCAAGGTCGCGGGCGAAATCGCCGGTCTGCGAGGCGACGATCGTCATATGGTCATGCTTGGCCATGACGTCGTCGAATCCCTTTTTGCGGTCATTGGCCGGCGACGATCCGGTAGTGCCTTCCAGTTCGACGATGATGCCCTTGTCGCCCTTGAAATTGGCCAGCGTCCACTCCGCGACGCGCCGTCCCTGGTCGATGAAGTCGGAGCCGAGGAAGGCGACAAAGTGCTCGCCCGGCTTGGCGACGTTCGGATCGACGGACCGGTCGACCAGGAAGGTCGGAATGCCGGCGGCCTTGGCCTTCATGACGGCCGGAATCAGTGGCTTTTCCTCACGCGGCGGCAGGAACAGCACGTCTATCCCCTGAGCGATCATCGAGTCGACATCGGCGACCTGCTTGGCCGCCGAACCGGCCGCATCGGTGGCCACCAGGTCCCAGTTGCAGCCCTCGGCCGTGTCGTGGAACGATTTGGTTTCCGCGATCCGCCATGGATTGTTGCTTTCCATCTGGGCGAAGCCGACCTTGTAGCGGTCCTTCTTTTCAAGCGGCGGCAGATCGCTTGCCATTGCCGCCGATGCCAGCGACGCGATGCCGAGCCCGATGGCCGCCACGGTTCCGATTAGAATTCTTGTGTTCATGATTTCCTCCACAAAATGCGGTCCTGATCTCTGTTGCGACCGCGGGTCAATGGGTCCTCTCAAACCCAATTCACATACATGGTCTGCTTGCGCAGATAGCCGTCGAAGCCGTACTTGCCGTCTTCTCCTCCCAGACCGGACTGTCCCCAGCCGGTATGGAATCCCTGAACCTGTTCGCCATTGGCGCGATTGAAGTAGATTTCGCCGAATTTCAGCGCCCGCGGCAGCCGCATCAGGCGCGAGATATCCCGGGTGAAGAGATAGGCCGAAAGGCCGAATTCGGTGTCGTTCGCCAGATCGATGGCGTGTTCGAAACTGTCAACGCACAGGGCCGGCACGACCGGCCCGAAAACCTCGTTCCGCATCACCGGGGAGCTGTTTTCGCGGACCTTGAGCACCGTCGGTGCATACCAGTGGCCCTTTTCGTAAGCGCCGCCGGAAAGCGGCCCGCCCTCCAGCAGCACCTCGGCGCCCGCCGCGATGCCGTCATCGGCGATCCGCTTGACCTTGGCCACTTCCGGGCCGCTGATCTTCGGCCCGATATCGGGGTCCCCCAGCGGATCGCCGATGGTCTGGCGCCGCGAACGATCGACGAATTTTGCAAGGAACTCGTCGGCGATCGCCCGATGCAGATACATGCGCTCATTGCAGGTGCATATCTGGCCGCAATTGGTGTAACGCGCCGCAACAGCGGCAGTCACAGCCGCGTCGATATCGGCGTCGTCCATCACGATGAAAGGCGCCTTGCCGCCGAGTTCCAGGCGAATGACCTTCAACTGCGCGGCGCCGGTGCTGTAGATCTCCCGGCCGGCCCGGGTACTGCCGGTCATCGTTACCAGGTCCGACAGCGGGCTTTCCACGAGCGCCTGCCCGATGATCGGGCCCCGTCCGGTTACCACATTGATGACGCCCTTCGGGAACCCAGCCTTTTCGGCGAGCCCGGCGAGCGCCAGTCCCGAAAGCGGGGTGAGTTCGTGCGCCAGCAGGACGAATGTGTTGCCGGCCACCAGCGCCGGCCCCATCTTGCGTGCCGCCAGAGCGGCCGGATAGTTCCAGGCGGTCAGCCCGACAACGACGCCGTAGGGATGACGCCGGATCCAGATCTCCTCGTCCGGATTGTCGGAGGGCAGGATGTCGCCCTCGATCCGGCGGGCGTTTTCGGCGGCATAACGCAGGAACATTTCCGCCGCGCCGATCTCTCCGACCGCCTGGCCGAGGGGCTTGCCCTGTTCGGCGGTGACGATCCGCGCCAGGCTGTCCGCCTGCGCCGCCACCAGATCCGCCAGTTTCGATACCAGACGCCCGCGATCGATCGCCGGCAGCGCCGCCCAGGCGGGCTGGGCCTTGCCGGCGGCCATGAGGGCCTCCGCCGCATCGTCTGCCGTGCCGCTGGCGATCGTTGCGATGATCTTCTCATTGGCCGGGTTTTCGACGTCGATGCGCGTGTCCGGATGGTCAAAGCGCCATTCGCCGCCGATAAACATCGGTGCGTCGACGACGTGACCCTCGGCAATCAGCGGATTGAACATGCGTGATATTCCAAACGGATATTTTGGTATGACCAAATTGCACTGAATTAAGGAATAAATACAACCTTCTGTCAACCGTATCATATGAAAATAAGATAAATAGCTGATTTAAAGAGAAAAATTTCAGAATTTGAAAAACGCAGCGAAACATGTTTAGTATGACCAAAATGACTCTAGACACGCGAAGCTGGGTCGGCTGATATTGCCCGGCGGCTGAAAACAGGCCGTTGAGGCAGTCGGAAAATGGAAGGGATAGCCGATTGACGGACTTAGAAGACAGGGACCAGGAGGGGCCGAAATCCGCTCGGCCCGCCGGTCGCGCGGCGGATGTGATCGTCGCGCAACTTGAACGACAGATCGCGTCCGGGGAACTGGAAGATAAATTCCCGCTGCCGGCCGAGCGCGACCTGATGGAGCGTTTCGGCGCCAGCAGAACGGTGGTCCGCGAGGCGATCACGGCGCTGTCCAATCGCGGCCTGATCGAAAGCCGACCAAGATACCGCCCGGTGGTCCGCAAGCCCGGTCCGGAATCGGCGCTTGGCGCGATCGAGGGGATCGTCCGCCTGCTTCTGGAACAGAGCGGCGGGGTCAAAAACCTCTATGAAAGCCGCGTCTTTCTCGAGCGCGCCCTGGTGCGCGAAGCGGCGAACGCTGCCGGGAAACAGGATATCGTGGATCTCAGGGAAGCGCTCGCCGCCAACAAGGCGGCCATTGATGATTCCGGTGCGTTCTACGCGACCGATACGGCTTTTCACGGTGTGCTCTACAAGGTTCCCAAGAATCCCATTTTCCCGGCGATCCACCAGGGATACACCTCCTGGCTGGCGCCGCATTGGGACAGGATGCTGCGCTCGCCGGAGAGAAACAAGGTGAATTATCTCGCCCATGAGGCGATATTCAACGCCATCATCGAACGCGATCCCGACGCCGCCGAGGAAGCCTTGGCCAATCATCTCAAGGCCGCCTGGGAATATGTGCGCGTGACCTTCGATCTCGACGAGTTATGACCGGCACCTTTGATCACATCGTCATCGGCGGCGGGTCCGCCGGATGTGTCGCGGCGGCCCGGCTGGCGGCCGACGGCGGCGCCCGGGTCCTGTTGCTGGAGGCCGGTCATTCGAACCGTCATCCGCTTCTCGACATGCCGCCCGGCATCTTCAAGATGATCAACGGTTCGAAGTATATGCGCTATCACCGCACGACGCCGCAGGCGCATCTTGACGGCCGCGCCCATGACATCCCGCAGGGCCACGTGCTCGGTGGCGGCTCGTCCGTCAACGCCCAGGTCTATATGCGCGGCCGCCCGTCTGACTATGACGCCTGGAACGAGATCCTGCGCGGCAATAACGACCATATGGGCTGGGGCTGGGCAGATGTGCTCGAACATTTCCGCCGCATGGAAGGCAACAATCGGCTCAACAATGACCGCCACGGCACCGACGGCCCCCTGCTGGTCTCGGATCCCGGCCACATCAACGAATTCTCCCGCTGGTTCGTGCAGGCCGTGCAGGGCCTCGGCGAACCGTTCAATCCCGATTTCAACGGCGAAAGCCAGCGCGGGGTCGGCTTCTACCAGTTCATGAACCGGAACGGCCGGCGCAGCTCCGCGGCCTACGCCTATCTGACGCCCCAGCGGAACAATCCGAACCTCACCATCCGTCTGCGCAGCGAAGTGCGGCGGATCGTCATCGAAAACGGCCGCGCCGTCGGCGTCGAATTCGAGGATCGCGGCGGCGTCAAAACCGCCCGCGCACAGGGCGAGGTAATCGTCGCGGCCGGCGCGCTGGTAACGCCGAAGATCCTGATGTTGTCCGGCATCGGCCCGGCGAAGCAGCTGGCAGGCCACGGCATCGACTGCCTCGCCGACCTGCCCGGCGTTGGTCAAAATCTGATCGACCATCCCGAAGTCCCGATCACCGCCACCGCCAACGGCCCCTATGGCTATTACCGGCAGGGCGTCGGCTGGCGCATGCTGCGCAACGGAATCCAGTTCAAGCTGTTCGGCTCCGGCCCGGTCACCTCCGCCGGGGTGGAGGCCGGGGCATTCGTCAATCCGAAAGACCCGGACGGCGACCCGACCATTCAGGCGTTCTGCGTCCCGATCGTCTATCTGGACCGCGATGCGCTCGACCTCGTTGACGATGATTACGGCCTCACGGTCACCACCGTGGTGGTCAAGCCGCGATCGCGCGGCGAGGTGCGGCTGGCCTCCGCCGATCCGAAGGCGATGCCCGTCGTCTCCCCCAACCTGCTGAAGGATCCGGCCGACATGGCCGAGATGGTTGAGGGGCAGCGGTTCTTTGTCCGCGCCTTTTCACAAAAGCCGCTGGCCGACCGGATCAGGCAGGTCGTGATCCCGTCGCCCGGCGACCTGTCGGACGAGGCCCTCGCTGCCCATTGCCGGCGTTTCGTCAAGACCAATTATCATCCGGCCGGAACGGCGAAGATGGGCGCCGACGGCGATCGGATGGCCGTGCTTGATTCACGCATGCGGGTCCGCGGCATTGACGGCCTTTGGGTCTGCGACATGTCGGCCGTGCCCGACATCAATGCCGGCAACACCAACGCCCCGGCCATGATGCTCGGCGACCGCTGCGCCGACGCGATCATCAAGGCAAACGGTTTAGCCACTTTGCAAAATGGCAGCCCATTGAATCATCCGACCTGATGATTTCGGTCTCCGGTGAGGCGGGTTGCCTGCCGTTGCGCTACCCGACGCGTGGGCCATCACCGAAACACCGGCCGCGAAGGCACCCGCCTTGCATCGGTGACGACGTTGCATGCCGCCGGGAGACTTGCGTCGCCCCGCAGGTCTTGCGCCGGGGCGCGCCAGCGCCCAGAATGGTTCAGGTTGGACGATTTTCGATCACGATAGCGGTTTTCCCGAAAGCGGGCCTGCGGCCCGTGACCGCGCGTCGAGGATGGAAGGTGTTTGCAAGGAGGCGACTGGATGAATGCAGCGGAAATTTCCTGGGTATTTGCGGTTTCGATCAAGGAAGGCAAGGAGGAGGCCCTCAGGCAACTGGTCGGCGAGATGTCCGATCAGGCCGAGGCCAACGAACCGGACACACTTCAATATCTGTGGATGATCAGTGATGACGGCACCAGCGGGCAGGTTCACGAGCGCTACCGGGACTCGTCGGCGGCCTTGACGCATTTGGCGTCTTTCAATCAAAATTTCGCAGAACGCCTAATGGCGCTGGTGGATCCGACAGGCATGGTCGTATTCGGCAATCCCAGCGAAACGCTCAAAGCGGAGCTGGCCGGAGTCGGTCCGGTCTTCATGCGCCGTGCCGGCGGCTTTGCCCGTGAGAATGGCTGAAGTCTGACCGGGACGACGTCATCGATACGGAAAATGCTGCTCCAAAGACAGCCTCCGAAAGACGGGAGCCCGTCTTGAGCGCAAGACGGGCCCGTTCGAAACCGGCCAGGACGCGTCTTCGCCTCAGGCCGCCTCGCCGATCCTCTCGCCGGACCCGAACCGTCCGTAAAACGTCTCGCCGTTCTTCGCCATCTCGATAAGCAGCGGCGTCGGCTTGAAATGGTCGCCGTGGCGCGTCGCCAGATCGGCGCACATGTCGACAAAGGCCTGGACGCCGAGCCCGTCAATATAGGACACCGCGCCGCCCGTATAGGGTGCGAAACCGAAGCCGAGGATCGAGCCAACATCGGCTTCGCGCGGGTCGGTCACGATGCCTTCCTCCATGGTGCGGGCGGCTTCCAAGGCGATGGTCGCGAGGTACCGCTTCTTGATTTCATCGACATCGATCGCATCGGCATCCTGTTGCGGATAGAGGTCTTTCAGCCCCGGCCACAGATGTTTCTTGGCCGGCTTTTCGGGATAGTCGTAAAAGCCCTTGCCGTTCTTGCGGCCGAGCCGGCCTTGGCTGTCGACCATTGTGTCGATCAGTTGCACATGGCGCGGATCGATGGCGTCGGTGCCGAGATCGGCGATGGTCGCCCGGTTGATCTTCTGCGAAAGATCGATGGCGACCTCGTCATTGAGCGCCAGCGGACCGACCGGCATGCCGGTCATCTTCGCGACATTTTCGATCATCGCCGGCGGGATGCCCTCGACCAGCATGCTGTAGGCTTCGCTCATATAGCGCATGACGCAGCGATTGACGTAGAAGCCGCGTGTATCGTTGACGACGATCGGCGTCTTCTTGATCGCCTGGACATAATCCAGCGCCTTGGCCAGCGCCTTGTCGCCGGTCTTTTCGCCGAGGATGACTTCCACCAGCATCATCCGGTCGACAGGTGAAAAGAAATGAATGCCGATAAAGTCGCCCGGCCGGCTTGAATTTTCCGCAAGGCCGGTGATCGGCAGGGTCGACGTGTTCGACGCGAAGGTCGCGCCGGGCTTGAGAGCAGCCTCGGCGGCTTCGGTGACGGTCTTCTTGATGCCGCGATCCTCAAACACCGCCTCGATCACCAGTTCGGCGCCGTCAAGGGCACCGTAATCGGTGGTCGGGGTGATCAACGACAGCAGCGTATCGGCCTGTTCCTGCGTCATGCGGCGCTTCTTGACGGCGGCCGCCACCAGCTCTTCGGAATGCACCTTGCCCTTATCGGCGGCCTCCTGGTCGCGGTCGATCAGCACCACGTGGATGCCGGCCTTGGCGGTGGCATAGGCGATGCCTGCGCCCATGAAACCGGCGCCGATGACGCCGACCTTGGTGAAGCTTGTCTTTTCGACACCAGCCGGACGGCGCGCACCCTTGCCCAGTTCCTGCAGCGACACGAAAAGCGACCGGACCATCGCATGGGCTTCCGGCGTCTGCAGGATTTCGGTGAAGTAACGTTGTTCGATACGCAGACCGGTATCGAACGGCACCTGCAGGCCCTCGAACACGCATTTGATGATCGCAATGGCGGCCGGGTAATTGCCGTAGCTCTGCTTGCGCAGCGTCGCCGAGACGGCCGGCCAGAGCTGTGCGCCCTGCGGGCTCCAGACCTTTGCGCCGGGCAGCTTGAAGCCCTTCTCGTCCCAGGGCTGCACCGGCTTCAGCCCGTCGAGGATCATCTTTTTGGCCGCATCGATGAGCCCGTCCGCCGCGACGATCTCATGGACGAGACCGAGCGATTTGGCCTTCTTCGGATTGAGGTTCTGGCCGGTGGTCATCATCATCAGCGCGTCTTGCTGATTGGTCAGCCGCGGCACGCGCTGGGTTCCGCCGGCGCCCGGGAAGATGCCCACCTTGACCTCCGGTAGCGCCATTTTCACCGCATCGCCGTCGGCGGCGACCCGGCCGTGACAGGCCAGCGACATTTCGAACGCGCCGCCCATGCACACGCCGTTGATTGCCGAGACCCACGGCTTGCCGCAGGTCTCCAGCTTGCGGAACAGGCCGCCCATGCGGCCGGCCGCATCGAACAGCACCTGCGCCGCGCCCTCCGGATTGCTTGTTTTTTCCGCATGGATCCGTTCGAACATCGCGCCGATCATGGTCAGATCGGCGCCGCCCGAGAAACTTGATTTCCCGGAGGTGATGACCGCGCCCTTGATCGTCTCGTCGGCGGCGACCGCATCGATAATGGCGTCCAGTTCCGTCATCACCTCCTCGGTGAAGACATTCATGCTCTTGTCCGGCATGTCCCAGGTGACAAGGGCGATGCCGTCGGCGTCGGTCTCGACGGTGAAATTCGTGTAGCTCATGTCTGTCTCCCTCGTCTCAGACGCGTTCGATGATCGTTGCGGTGCCCATACCGGCACCGATGCACAGGGTGACCAGCGCGGTGTTGAGATCGCGCCGCTCCAGCTCATCGAGCACGGTGCCGAGGATCATCGCGCCGGTCGCACCGAGCGGATGACCCATGGCGATGGCGCCGCCATTGACGTTGATGCGATCGTGCGGGACCTCCAGCGCCTGCATGTAGCGCAGTACAACCGAGGCAAAGGCCTCGTTCAATTCGAACAGGTCGATATCGGCCGTGGTCATGCCCGCCCGGTCGAGCAGTTTGCGGGTCACGTCCACCGGGCCGGTCAGCATCAGCGCGGGATCGGAGCCGATATTGGAAAAGGCGCGGATCTTTGCGCGCGGCGTGCGGCCCATCTTCCTGCCACCCTCGGCCGAGCCCAAAAGCACGCCGGCAGCGCCGTCGACAATGCCGGAGGAATTGCCGGCGTGATGGACATGATCTACCGCTTCGACTTCCGGATGGGCCTGCACGGCGACGGCGTCGAAGCCGCCCATCTCGCCGATCATGCCGAAGGATGCGTTGAGCGACGCCAGGCCCTGCATGTCGGTGTCGGGGCGCATGTGCTCGTCATGGTCGAGGATCGTCAGGCCGTTCTGATCCTTGATCGGGATCACCGAATTGGCGAAATAGCCGCTGTCCCAGGCATGGGCGGCGCGCTTCTGGCTTTCCACCGCATAGGCGTCCACATCGGTACGCGAAAACCCGTATTTGGTGGCGATCAGATCGGCCGAGACGCCCTGCGGCATGAAATAGGAAGGCATGTTGACCGACGGGTCCATGAACCAGGCGCCGCCGGACATGCCGAGCCCAACACGCGACATTGATTCAACGCCGCCGGTAATCACGATGTCATCGGCTCCTTGCGCGATTTTCGCAGCGCCCATATTGACCGCGTCGAGACCCGACGCGCAGAATCGGTTGATCTGCATGCCAGGCGCCTCGGTGGCGTAACCGGCTTCGAAGATCGCGGCGCGGGCGATATCGCCGCCCGCTTCCATGACCGGATCGACACAGCCGAAGACGACGTCATCGACAGTCGAGGTGTCGAGCTCATTACGCGCACGCAGCGATTCCAGCACCCGGGTCCCGAGGCGCACGGAGGGCACTTCATGCAGGCTGCCATCCTTTTTGCCGCGCCCTCGCGGCGTGCGGACATGATCGAAGATGAGGGCATTAGCCATGGTCGGTTCTCCTTGGGCTCGCGGGTTCAAAGACTCCGGGCAATCAGCAGTTTCATGATCTCGTTGGTTCCGCCATAGATCCGCTGGACGCGGGCATCGCGGAACATGCGGGCGATCGGATATTCGTTCATATAGCCATAGCCGCCATGCAGTTGAAGGCACTCGTCCATCACCTTGCACTGCAGTTCGGTCAACAGGTATTTTGCCATGGAGGCGGTGGCGGTCGTCAACTCACTTTTCAGATGCTGACCGACGCAGTGATCGACGAAGACCCGCGCCATGGTAGCCTCCGATTTGAGCTCGGCCAGTTTGAACTGGGTGTTCTGGAACTCCATCACCGGCTTGCCGAAGGCCTTGCGCTCGCGCACATAGTCGATGGTCAGCGCCAGCGCCCGCTCGATCATCGAGATCGCCTGGTTGGCGATCAGCAGCCGTTCCTGCGGCAGTTCGGTCATCAGCTGGACGAATCCCTGACCTTCCTCGGCGCCGAGCAAATTGGCGGTCGGTATGCGGACATCGTTGAAGAAAAGTTCCGACGTGTCATTGGCCTTGAGGCCGATCTTGTCGAGATTGCGGCCCCGTTCGAACCCGTCCACCTCGTCGGTCTCGATCACCATGAGCGAGGTTCCCTTCGCCCCGCCGGACGGGTCGGTCTTGGTGGCGACGATGATCAGATTGGCGTTCTGGCCGTTGGTGATGAAGGTCTTGGAGCCATTGACGACATAATGGTTGCCGTCCTTGCGCGCCGTCGTCTTGATCGCCTGCAGGTCGGACCCGGCGCCCGGTTCGGTCATCGCGATGGCGCCGATCAGTTCGCCGCTCGCCAGCCGCGGAAGCCATTGCCGCTTCTGGTCCTCGGAGCCGAAATGCAGGATATAGGGCGCGACGATGGCGTTGTGCAGCGCGATTCCGAAACCGTCGACGCCGCTGTGGCCGAGCGCCTCGGCGATCACCGCCTCATGGGCATAGGTGCCGCCAGCGCCGCCATACTCTTCCGGCACCGAGGCGCACAGCAGACCGGCCGCGCCGGCCTTGTCCCAGGCCTCCCGGTCGACACGCTGCTGATTCTCATAGTGTTCGTAATGCGGCACGATCTCCGCTTCCAGGAAGCGGTTGGCCATGTCCTGCAGCAGCACGAGATCGTCGCTCATCCATTCGGGCTGCGCGACGCCGAGAACCTGGGAGGGTAGGGTCGCCATCTAGAAGGACGCCGCGTCGAGCGCCATCATGGTGCCGGCGCCGGCTTCCACACGCTGCCGCCGCAGGGCCGTCTCGGGCATGACACGTTCCATGTAGAAGCGGGCGGTGATCAGCTTGTTTTCCAGATAATCCTTGTCGTCTCCCGCGCCGGCGTCGAGTTTCTCGACCGCCACCTTGGCCATCTGCGCCCACATATAGCCGAGCGCCACCAAGCCGAAGAGATGCATGTAATCGGTCGATCCGGCGCCGGCATTGTCGGGCTCGGACATCGCGTTCTGCATGAACCACATGGTCGAGGCCTGCAGGTCGTTGAGGCCCTTCTTCAGGTGCTTGGTGAAATATGAAAGTGTTTCATTTTCACGGTTTTCCTCGCAGAAATCACCGACTTCCTTGAAGAAAGCCGTCACCGCGCGGCCGCCATTGGCGCCGAGCTTGCGGCCCACAAGGTCCAGCGCCTGGATGCCGTTGGCGCCCTCATAGATCATGGCGATCCGGGCATCGCGCACATATTGGCTCATGCCCCATTCCTCGATATAGCCGTGTCCGCCGAACATCTGCTGGGCGGCCACCGCATTGTCGAAGCCGCGATCGGTGAGCGCACCCTTAAGCACCGGGGTTATCAGCCCCAGAAAGTCGTCGGCGGCCTGCCGTTCCTCTTCCGATTCCGCCCGGTGTTTGAGATCGGCCCGAAGCGCCGTCCATAAAAACAGGGCCCGGCTCGCCTCATTGAAGGCGCGGTTGGTCATCAATGCGCGCCGCACATCCGGATGGACGATGATCGGATCGGCCTTCTTGTCGGGGTCTTTCGCGCCGGTGAGCGCACGGCCCTGAAGGCGTTCGCGGGCATAGTCGGCGGCGTTCTGGGTGGCGATCTCCGATTGGCACAGGCCCTGCAGGCCGACGCCGAGCCGCGCCTCGTTCATCATCACGAACATCGCCTTGAGGCCCTTGTGCTCCTCGCCGATCAGATAGCCGGTCGCCTCGTCATAATTCATCACGCAGGTCGCATTGCCGTGGATGCCCATCTTTTCCTCGATCGACCCGCAGGACACGCCATTGGCATCGCCGACGGTTCCGTCATCGCTGACGCTGAGCTTCGGCACGATGAACAGCGAGATGCCCTTGACCCCCTCCGGCGCGCCCTCGATGCGCGCCAGCACCAGATGGATGATGTTGTCGGACATGTCGTGCTCGCCGGCGGAGATGAAGATCTTCTGGCCGGAGATCCTGTAGGAACCGTCATCCTGCGGCACGGCCCTGGTGCGCAGCAGGCCGAGATCGGTGCCGCAATGCGGCTCCGTCAGGTTCATCGTCCCGGTCCAGGCGCCTTCGATCATCTTCGGCAGCCATTTGGCTTTCTGTTCGTCACTGCCATGTTCGGTGATGGCGGCGATCGCCCCCTGGGTCAGGCCCGGATACATCATCAGCGCCATATTGGCCGATGAGAGATATTCGCCGATCGCCGTATGCAGCAAAAGCGGCAGACCCTGGCCGCCATAGTCCGGGTCGGCGGCAAGTCCCATCCAGCCGCCTTCGCGATAGTGGTCATAGGCTGCCTTGAAGCCCTCCGGCGTGGTCACCGAGCCGTCGTCATGGCGCACGCAGCCCTGCTGGTCGCCGATCTGGTTGAGCGGCAGCAGCACCTCCTCGGCGAGTTTCGATCCTTCCTGCAGGATCGCTTCGACGACGTCCGGCGTTGCATCGGAAAAGCCGGGCAGGTTGTTGTATCGCTCATAGCCGAGCACATCATTGAGAATGAACAGCGTGTCTTGTACCGGGGCCTGATAACGGGGCATGGGAGCTCTCTGTGTCGATCCGTTCGGGTGGGATGAATGCGAGGTGCTATACAGATAATTGACGTTTGCGTAAACGTCAAAGTTTTTGGGCCAAATGGCCGTTCACAAAGTCAGCGTTTTTCTGCTGCGCACAGCGGCATATCGCCACTGCTGCTTTCGAATCTGTCGCGACCGGCCAGTGCGATTCCTTAAAATTATTTCCAGAAAAGTAAGATTGGTTAACGGCTTGTTTACCACGTTTCGCGGAATGTGCGTCCCAACGGCGGTTAATCCCGGTCATATGTATCGAGTCGGCGGCGGTTTGCCATTTGTATCGGACAAAGGGGCGCATTGTCCGGTACGGCCAAGGGGGTCCAGTCCACGTCACTTCTGTCGATACGGATGATATGATGAATAGATCGAGAACACCGAGGAGCTGGCCGCAGAACCGCGAGGCGTCCCCTGTCGAGGCGCTGAACCGTTCGATCGCCGATCTGGAGGCGCGCATCGAAGGGCTCAATGCGCGCAGCCGGCGAACCAGCGCCCGTGCCGACAATCTGGGCACCGCCTCGGAAATGGTCATGCGCCAGCGGATGCTGGAGCGCGAGCAGCGCGGCCGGCAGCGGCCGCAGTCGCCGCCCCAGCCGCCGCGCCATGAAGCGCCGCGGCATCAGCCCGCCGCGACGCAAAGCGCCATGCGCGAAACCAGCGACGCCATGCGCGACATCGCCGAAGCGCTTGTTTCGCTGCGTGACGATCTGCACCGCGATATTTCCGACAGCATGAGCCGGGAATTCGGCGCGCTCCGCCGTGATGTCGATGAAATCAAGGCCCTGAGCGGGACCGCCGCCACCCGGCCGGATATCAGCCAGGACCTGGCCCATCTGGCCCACCAGCTCGAGGAACTCGAAAACCGCCGGGCAGACAATGAGAGCCGCCGTGCGGACAGTCAGGGCGCCGCATTGCGCGCCGAACTCGACGACTTGCGGACCATGGTCAATGACCTGGCGCGCGAGGACTCCATGCGCCGGCTGGAAAACCGCTGGGACGGGTTCGAGGAGCGGATCTCCGGCATGGATCCGGCATCGATCCGCGAGGATCTGATCACGCTGTCCTACCGCCTCGATGACATAAAATCATCGATCGGCCAGTTGCCGTCGGCCCTGCCGCTGCACGCGCTCGAGGACAAGATCAAAATGCTGGTGGCGGCGATCGACGCCATGTCCCGCCAGCCCGGCGCCGCCGATCCGGAGGTCGCCCGCCAGTTCGCCATGCTGGACGAGCGGCTCGATGAAATCAGCCGCGCCATCGTCGCCAGCAGCGTCTCGCAGACATCGGGCATCGAGACCGCCGATATCCAGCGCCTGGAGACCCGTCTCGACGCGGTGGTCGAACATATCGGCCGACTCGGTCAGTCTGAAAGGGACAATGAGCTGGCCGACCGGATCGAGCATCTGAGCACCCGTGTCGAGGAAATGGTCAGCGATCAGGCCTATACGAGCCTGATGGACCGCCTTGACGCCCTGTCGGAATCGATCGGTGACCAGCCATCTGCGACCGACCCGCAACTGATCGGCCAGCTTGAGGACATATCGCGCAAGGTCGATTCGCTTGATCTCGGGGCAGTCAATGAACATCTTGCCGATCAGCTGCAGGCCCTGTCGATGCGGATCGACCATATCAATGGCGATCTGGCCGCGACCAACAGCAATCAGGACATGCTTTACGGCCGCCTCGAAACACTGGCGGACCGGGTGGAGGAAAGCGTCGCCCAGCAGGGAACGGTGGACTTCACGCCGCTGGAGGCGAGGCTGGCCGACCTCGCCGCCCGGCTCGACGACAGCCCCTCGCAGAACACTGCCAGCGATGAGGCCATTCGCAATCTGGAGGCCCAGCTCGCCAATCTGTCGCAGCTTCTGGCAAGCCCGGATATCGCCGGCGGAGCCAATGCCGCGCTGGAGCCGCGTCTTGCCGCGGTCGAGGATCACCTGCAGGGCGGCAATCAGGACCTTGTGATCGAAACCGCCCGCCAGGCGGCGGAAGCGGCGGTGGCGAATTACCAGCAGAAGGGCGCGCCGGCCGCTGATGTCTCGACCATCGAGGCGCTGGTTGGCGACCTGCGTTCGCTGGAGGATCTCAGCCGCAAGAGCGAGGAACGCAACGCCCGCACCATCGATGCGGTTCACGACACGCTGCTGAAGATCGCCAACCGGCTGGAGCGGCTTGAAGGGCCGCACGACGCGCCCCATTCCGACCATGCCGACACGCTCGCCGCGGCGCCCGCGACCCATGCCCCCGAGACCCATGCCCCCGAGACCCATGTCGATGCCCACGCGCCGGAAGCCAGCGCGGCCGACCTGTTGCGCGAGGAGCACAACCAACCCATGGCCGCCGAAAGCGGCCCGGCCGACAAGCCCTTCCTCTCCGGCCTGGTTTCGCGGGTCAAGGGCAAGGCGCGCAAACCGGCGGATCCGGAGCGTCGGGATGTCGAAGCCGCGCCATCCATTGACCCGGTGGCCGACATCGATCCCGAAACCGCCAATATGCCGCTCGAGCCCGGCTCCGGAGCTCCCGACATCAAGCGCATCATGGCCAAGGTGCGCGAGGCGCAGTCCCTGTCGGACGAGGACCATCCCTATACGGATGCCACTGATCAGGCCCGGGCCGACAAGGCCGATTTCATCGCCGCGGCGCGCCGCGCGGCACGGGCAGCCGCCTCGGAAGCCGCCGATCTTGAGCAATCGGCCGGTGAGGACGCCAAGCCCGGCTCGCTGAAGCAGGCGATCAGCCGCCGGCGAAGACCACTGCTTCTGGCCGCCGGTGCCATCCTGCTTGCCGTGCTGTCCTATCCGCTGATCTCCGGATTCGTTGGCGGCGACGAGACGCAGACCCAGACCGCGGCGCTCGAGCAGCAGGCCGAGATGTCGCCCGCCGTCACCGAACCGGTGCCCGGCGCCGATCAGGACCTGCCGCGGGTTGAAGTGGCCGAGGCCGAAACCGAGAGCGATGTCGATGGCGGCATCCTGGTGACCCGGAGCACGGAGGCGACGGTCAACGCCGACCCGCCGCAGATGCTTTCGACCGGCAACAAGGTGCAGGCCACCAGCAGTTTCGTCCCGTCCGGTCAGACGGCCGGCCAATCCGCACCGGCTGAAGCCGATCCGGCGCCGTCGGGAACGACGCTGGCGTCCACAGCGCCGCCGGCGGCGTCAAACCCCGCGCCATCGACCGCAGCCGAATCGACCCTGGCAACCACGACCATCGAAATGCCGCCCGAGGCGGCCGGTCCGCTGGCGCTGCGTGAAGCTGCCGCCAATGGCGATGCGCTTGCCCTTTTTGAAATCGGTTCCCGCTACACGGAAGGCCGCGGCGTCTCTCCGGATCTGCGCGAGGCGGCGAAATGGTACAAATATGCGGCCGATCTCGGTTTCGCGCCCGCCCAATACAGGCTTGCCAATTTCTACGAGAAGGGTACGGGCCTCGATCGCGACCTGTCCAAGGCCATGAACTGGTATCAGATGGCCGCCGAACAGGGCAATGCCAGCGCCATGCACAATCTTGCCGTCCTCTATGCCATGGGACAGGACGGCGTCAGCGACTATGATTCCGCCGGCGACTGGTTCACCAGGGCCGCCGACCTTGGCGTCAAGGACAGCCAGTTCAATCTGGCCATCCTCCACGCCCGCGGCAGCGGCGTGCCGCAGGATCTGGAGGAGACCTACAAATGGTTCGCCATTGCCGCCAAATCCGGCGACAAGGATGCCGCCAGAAAGCGCGACGAGGTGGCCAATGCGCTGCGCCCCGAGCAATTGGAAAGCGCCCGGGCGAAGGTCGAATTGTGGAAACCGGCGGCCCTCAGCGAAGCGGCCAATTCGGTGCGCATCCCGCCCGAATGGCGCGGCACGGACACCCGTACCGCATCGGTCGACATGGAAAAGGCGGTTCGCAACATCCAGGCCATTTTGACAAAGAACGGTTTTGATACCGGCGGCGTTGACGGCGTTATGGGCAACAAGACCATTGCGGCAATCAAGGCGTTCCAGACCTCGGTCGGGCTCGAGCCCACCGGCGAGGTCAACGATGCCCTCGTCAAGGAGCTTTTGGCCCGCAACAATTAGGTCAACCCGGGTCGAACCGCTTGAGAAGAACGTCCGGGACGGGGGCATTGGTTGTAAGGGGATGGGCCAATGAAGGCGGCAGTCAGTGCCCGCTACGGATCGCCGGATGTTCTTGAGGTCCGCGAAGTCCCCAAACCCGAACCGAAGGCCGGCGAGGTTCTGATCCGCGTATATGCGACGACGGTCAGCCGGACCGATGTCGGGATGCTTCGGCCGCATCCCTTCCTTGCCAGGTTGTTCATCGGCCTTTTCAGGCCGAGGCGTACCGTCCTCGGTATGGATTTCGCCGGAGAGATCGAGGCGGTCGGTCCGGGCGCGGCGCAATTCAGCCCCGGCGAGCGCGTTTTCGGCTTTTCGCCGCAGCGTTTCGGCGCCCATGCTCACTATCTTTGTCTGCCGGAAACTGCACCCATCGCAACGATGCCCGCGGATCTCCGATTTGAAGATGCGGTGCTGTGCGAAGGCGCCTGGTACGCCGACACCAACCTCAAAAGATTCTCGGTTGAACCCGGCCAGAATATTCTGATCTACGGCGCTTCCGGCGCGATCGGCATGGCAGCGGTGCAGCTTGCAAAATCCCGCGGTGCCCGGGTGACCGCGGTCACCTCAACGCAGCATCTGGACCGCGTCAGGGCGCTTGGCGCCGACCGGGTGATCGACTACACCGCCGAGGACTTCACGCGGATTGGTGAAACGTTCGATTTCGTCCTGGACGCGGTCGGCAAGACCACCTACTTCCGCTGCCGAAGGCTGATGAAGCCCGGCGCCATGTTCGCCGCGACCGATCTCGGACCCTGGGGCCAGAATGTCCTGCTGGCGGCCTGGTATGCTATGACCGGGAGCAAACGGGTGGTTTTCCCGACCCCGAAGAGCGGCAAATCGGTCGTCGAATTCATAAAAGCCCGCATCGAGGCCGGCGAATTGCGCGCCGTCATCGACCGGACCTATCGGCTTGAGGACATCGCCGAGGCCTATCGCTATGTCGAGACGGAGCAAAAAACCGGGATCGTTGTGGTCAAGGTGGTAGCAGAAGATGACGAATGACCCTCGACCATCACGCCAAAATCTTGCGCATGATTGGCCGCGTCGCGGACCGTCGGGCGACTTCATGAAATCCGGCTTTTCTGAAAGCGCCGACCATACCGGTCCAGGCATAGACCGCCGGATAACTCGTCTTCGGCGTATCGATCGGGTAGCCCTCGACGATTGCGCCGCCGCGCTCTTTGACAAAGGTGCAGGCGGCTTCCAGCAATTGCGCTGAAAGTCCCTGTCGGCGGTATTTCCTGTCGATGAAGAAGCAGGAAACACTCCAAACGGGTTTGTCGTCGACCGGTTTGAGCACCCGCGAATGCTCCAGCCTTGGAAAGGTCGTTCTTTCATCGACCTGTATCCAGCCGACGGGAGTCTCGCCGTGTCGGCATATGAGTCCGGGAATGTGGCCGGCATCGAAAATCGCTTTCATGGCGCGGCGGTTCGGTTCGCCCATCTGAGCGTCCATCTGCCGCTTTTCCAGACGCCACAACATGCACCAGCAGCCGCCGCAGCCGCCTTTTTCTCCCATCACGGCCTGAAAGGAATCCCAGTTGGCCGGGGCGATGGTGTAGCGAGGGGGTTCAGTCATCGCGGGCTCTTAAACATCCTCACCGACCATCCACCAAGTCAGGGCCAGCACCACGCCGGCCAGGGCGGCTGTTGCGAGCAGCGGCAGTTGATAGCTGCCGGTGGCGGCAAGCAGCGTACCGCAAAGTGTCATGCCGATTGTGCCGCCGAAGAGCTGGACGGTCAGCATGATCCCGCCGACCTGGCCCTGCTTTTCGACCGGGACGCTGTTTGCTCCGCCGCGAAGACCGGGCACAAAGATCAGCGATGTCATGAACCCCCACAAAACGAGGGCAGGAAACAAGGTCCAGTAATTTTGCGAACCGATGGCCAGGGCCAGCCACGCAAACGCGACGAATGTGCCTGCCAGCCCCAGAAGCGCTGGCCGGCGGCTTCCCATCCGGTCGGTCATTGTACCGCCGATGATCGCTGAAAGCGGTGCCGGGACAACTCCCGCAAGCAAAGCGATGCCGGCCATCAGCGGACTCATCCCCAACACCTTCTGAAGATAGATGGAGAGGATCACGAGCACGGCGATTTTGGTGAATTGCCCGGTGAACACCATGAGACTGCAAACGGCGAAAGCCCCTCTTCGCAACAGGTCGATTTCGATCAGCGGATTGCCGGTGGAAAGCTCCTGACGAATGAACAGCGCGATGAGCAGCAGTCCGGCCAGCAGCAAAATCCAGATCGCCGGCTGCGACCAGCCCCAATCCGGCCCCTGCATGGTGGCGAAGATCACCAGGCCGATGCCGCCAATCAGCGTCGCAAGGCCGGCGAAGTCAAACCCTTCTCTGTTTGGCATGTTTGGCGGGTCCGACCAGTACATCCAGACGACGGCACCGGTCGCAACCACCACCACCGGGTTGATCCAGAAGATCCAGCGCCACGACAGCGTATCGGTGAGCAAGCCTCCGACAAACGGGCCGGAGGCCAGGAAGGCCGTGCCGACCGCGCCGTAGACCCCCAGCGCCCGGCCCCGCTCCTCTTCCGGGAAAACGACGGCGA
Organism: Rhizobiaceae bacterium; assembly: GCA_028279875.1. GTDB lineage: Bacteria > Pseudomonadota > Alphaproteobacteria > Rhizobiales > Rhizobiaceae > Hoeflea_A. The sequence continues at coordinate 10,463 of JANQMU010000078.1, read as the reverse complement.
TCATCGCCATCGAAGCGGGAAAAATAACGGCCGCGCCAACGCCCTGCAGCGTCCTTGCAATCAGAAGGCCGGAAAGGTCGGTGGCGGAACCGCAGGCAATCGAGGCGACGCCGAAAAGGCCGATGCCGCCGAGGAACAGCCTCTTGAAGCCGAAGATGTCGCACAGCCTGCCGCTGGTCGCAGCCAGGCACGCCAGGACCAGCAGATAGATATTGACCACCCAATGGCTGCCGGTGGTGCTCAGACCGAGTTCGGCTTGAATGGTCGGCAGAGCGACGCCGACGACCGTTTCGTCCAGAAGAAAGATCCCCAGCGTGCCGCCCATGGCACCGAGGATCCACCATTTCGATCGTTCATAATCCGCAGTGGCCATGGTGCTGTGCGAGGTCCGGGGGGATGTGCGTCCGCCGGATCGTATCAGGGGTGCGCTGCCGGCGAAAGGGCGAGAATTCGAGCCGGCCACATGTCCGGCGCGGACCGCTTTAACGCCTTGTTTGCGAAGAAACTCCCGGAACGATGCCTGATCTTGAAAACTTGTGCTGTTGGCCCCAGCACCGGCAATTGACACGGCCAGACAGAAGGCGCATGACAGACCGAAGGGGGGCGCCCGCGCCCGGTCTATTTCGCATCGCCAACACCTTGTCGGAACAGGGATGACTATTTATCTGCCCATTGCAGAAATATCGGTAAATGTCTTTCTCATCTTGGGCATGGGCGCAGCGGTCGGGTTTCTGTCGGGCATGTTTGGCGTGGGCGGCGGATTTCTCATCACGCCGCTGTTGATTTTCTACAATATCCCCCCCGCCGTCGCGGTCGCCACGGGTGCCAACCAGGTGGTCGCCTCCTCCTTTTCCGGCGCCCTTTCGAATTTCCGGCGCGGCACGCTCGATATCAAGCTCGGCACGACCTTGCTTGCCGGCGGCTTGGTCGGTGCGTCGGTGGGAATCTATCTATTCACATTGCTGCGAAGTCTCGGGCAGCTCGATCTGATCATTTCACTGTTATATGTGATCTTCCTGAGCATCGTCGGCGCGCTGATGCTGGTGGAAAGCGTCAACTCGCTGCTGCGCGCCGCGGCCGACAAGCCGGTTTCGCTGCGCAAGCCCGGTCAGCATATCTGGGTCCACCGGCTGCCCTTCAAGATGCGCTTCAAGCGTTCGAAGATCTATCTGAGCGTGATACCGGTCGTGGTGCTCGGCTTCGGCATCGGCGTTCTGACATCGATCATGGGCGTGGGCGGCGGGTTCATCATGGTGCCCGCCATGATCTATCTCCTGCATGTGCCGACCAATGTCGTCATCGGGACATCGCTCTTCCAGATCATTTTCGTCACCGCCTTCACCACCGTGGTCCAGGCGACGACCAACCAGTCGGTGGACATCTTCCTGGCGGGCCTTTTGATGATTGCCGGCGTGATCGGCGCGCAATATGGCGTGCGTATCGGACAGAAGCTCCGCGGCGAACAGTTGCGGGCGCTGCTGGCGCTGCTGGTGCTGGCCGTCGGTGTCCGCCTCGCCCTGGATCTGGTGCTCACCCCCGACGAGTTCTACTCGGTCGTCGTCACCGGGATCGGCTTTTGACCATGCTGCGGATTGTCAGACATATCGCCGCCGCCCTTATGGTCTTTCTGGCCACGGCATCGTCGGCGCGCGCTTTGAATGAGAGCCTCGATATCGGCATCTCGACCAATGAGATCGCCATCACCGCGAATTTCACCGGCGCCGATCTGACGGTATTCGGCGCCCTCGACAATGCCGACCGGTTTCTCCTGGAACTCGGCCAGTACGATATCATCGTCGCCCTCGAGGGACCGGCGCGCGAGACCATCGTGCGCAAGAAGGAGCGCGTCTTCGGCATCTGGATCAACCGTTTTTCCATGCGCTTCGAGCCGGTGCCGGTGTCCTATTCCCTGTCCAGCACCCTGCCGATCGACCGCATCGCCAAGGAAATCGAGCTGAGCGGCCGGACCATAGGCATTGAACATATCCACCTGTTGCCCTCGGGACGGGTGGGCGACGGCAGCCGGGTGCCGGAATTTCGCGAGGCGCTGTTGCGCCTGAAGGTCGATGAGGGGCTTTATCAGAGCGAGCCGGTGGGCGTTGAATTCGTCAGTTCGAGCCTGTTTCGGGCCACCATCCGGCTGCCGGCCAATGTGCCGGTCGGGCAGCACAAATTGCGGGCGTTCCTGTTCAAGAACAATGAATTCGTCATGGAACGGCAATTGACGCTGCGGGTGGTCAAGACCGGCGCCGAGCAGTTCGTCTTCGAACTCGCCCACGAACAGTCTTTCCTCTACGGCCTTCTGGCCGTTGCGCTGGCGATGTTCACGGGCTGGGCCGCAAGCGTCATGTTCCGCAGGGATTGAACCTGCCCGCGCCGCCCGGAATACTCTATCCGATCAGCCGGCCGAACGGCACCGAGTAGATGCGTTCGCGGCCCAGGAGATGGGCGGTCAGGCTTTTACGGTCGAACAGGCCGTCAAATGCGCCATGGCGCAGGTTCAGGCCGCCGGTCATCACGCCGAAGGAGGGCAGGATGGCCCGTGTCCCGTCGGTCGCGAAACAGGGCCGCCGCACGCCCTTGCTGCGTCGCACAACGCGTGCCGCCGGATGCAGGTGACCGGCGATCTCGCCATGGGCCGCCTCGCGGTCGGCCGACGGCTCGTGGCGAAAACGCAGCCCGTCGAACTGCAGCTCCTGCACACAGTGCCCGTCGAGGTCGCCGGGCTGGTCCGGGTCGTGATTGCCGGCGATCCAGAACCACTCCCGTCCGGACATCAGGGCTCTCAGCTGACGGTCGCACGCATCCGGCAGGCCGGCAGCACCATGCCGGTCGTGAAAACTGTCTCCCAGGCTGATCACCCGCGCCGGGCGGGTGCGGTCGATCACCATGTCCAGCAATTGCAGCGTCAGTGCCGTGTCGTAAGGCGGCAGCATCGATCCGCGCCGCGCGAAAGCGGCGCCTTTTTCCAGATGCAGGTCTGAGACGACGAGGGTCCGGCTGCCGGGCAGATAAAGCGCGCCGAGCGGGTCACAAACCGCCTCGACGCCGGCGATCTCGATGGTGGCGGTCAGGATCGTCATCTCCTCGGTCATCGCCAGGGCCGCATTCATCCTGTTCATTCCCGGGCGTTCCCCTCCATGGTCCCCATCGCCTCGGCGATAATGGTGTCGGCGGCCTCGGCCAGGATATCGTCCTGCGCTTCGCCGACCACCGGTTCCTTGCCGATCTCCAGCATGATGGGAACGGCAAGCGGTGAAATCTGATCGAGCCGATTCAACCTGATTCGCCCCTTGATCCGCAACAGCATATCGGCCAGCCGGCGAATATCCAGCAACCCGCTGGCGGCATCATTGCGCGTCGCCTGCAAGAGAATGTGATCGGGCTCATGGCTGCGCAGCACGTCATAGATCAGATCGGCCGACACCGTGACCTGCCGGCCGGTCTTTTCCTGGCCCGGATGGCGCCGCTCGATCAGCCCGGAGATCAGCGCACAATTGCGGAAGGTCCTTTTCAGCATCCACGATTCGGCGAGCCAGGCCTCGAGATCGTCGCCCAGCATGTCCTCATCGAACAAAGTGGCGAGCGACAGGTCGCCGCGCTCGAACATCAGCCCCATATCGCGCAGGCCCCAGATGGCCATGGCATAATCGGTGGCGACGAAGCCGAGCGGCCGCGCCCGGGCGCGCTCCAGCCGGCGCGTCAGCAGCATGCCGAGGGTCTGATGGGCCAGCCGGCCCTCGAACGGATAGGTCACCATGTAATAGCGACCGGCATTGGGAAAGGTCTCGACCAGCAGGTCGGTGCGCGACGGCAGGACCGATTTCAGTTTCTGGATTTCCAGCCATTCGCGCACCTGGTCGGGCAGGGCACCCCAGCGCTCCGGCTCGGCCAGCATCGATCGCACCTGATCGGCCAGATAGGTCGACAGGGGGAACTTTCCGCCCGCATAGGCCGGGATTTTCGGACTGCCCGTCCCGCCTTTCGAGACGATGCAGTCATTTTCCCGGATGCCCTCGAAACGCAGGACCTTGCCGGCGAAGAGAAACGTGTCGCCCGGCGACAGCATTTCGACAAAGCTTTCCTCGATCTTGCCGAGGACCGGACCGCCGCGCACATTGGCGCCCCGCCCGCGGTGCCTCGTGAGCCTGATTTTCAGCTCCGGCGCTTCGATGATCGTGCCAATATTGAGCCGGTATTGCTGGGCGATGCGCGGATTGCTGACCCGCCATGTGCCGTCCTTCGTCAGCCGAATCCGCGCGTAGCGGTCATAGGTCTTGAGTGCATAGCCGCCGGTGGCGACGAAATCCAGGACCCGGTCGAACTGCGCCCGTTCCAGGCTCGCATAGGGCGACGCCGTCGTGATCTCGCCGTAAAGATCGTCGGCAACAAAGGGTTCGGCGCAGGCCATGCCGAGAATATGCTGGGCGAGCACATCATAGGTTCCCTCGCCGACGGGCGGCGTGTCCTGTGCGCCGAGATAATTGGCGTCCAGCGCCGCCCGGCATTCCAGCACTTCGAAACGATTGGCGGGAACAAGGATCGCCTGGCTCGGTTCGTCCATGCGGTGGTTCGAGCGGCCGATGCGCTGCGCCAGCCGGCTGGCACCCTTGGGCGCACCGACATGGACGACCAGATCGACATCGCCCCAGTCGATCCCGAGATCGAGCGTCGACGTGGCGACGACGGCGCGCAGGCGGTTGGCGGCCATCGCCGCCTCCACCCTGCGCCGCTGGCTGGCATCGAGCGAGCCGTGATGCAGGGCGATCGGCAGATCGTCCTCATTGATCCGCCACAGCTCCTGAAACAGCAATTCGGCCTGGCTTCGCGTATTGACGAAGAGCAAGGTCGTCCGGTGTTGCTTGATGGCTTCATAGACATCGGGGATGGCATAGCGCGCCGAATGGCCCGACCAGGGCACCCGTTCATCGGTTTCGAGGATGTGGATCTGCGGTTTGGCGCCGCCATCGACCTGGATGCACCGCGAAAGTTTGGCCTCTTTCGCTCCGTCCTGCGGCACCAGCCAGGTCTGCAGCGCCGCTGGTTCGGCGACGGTGGCCGAAAGGCCTATCGTCTGCAGTTGCGGCCGGTGCCGGCGAAGCCGCGCCAGGCCGAGCGACAGCAGGTGTCCGCGCTTCGACGTGACCAGCGAGTGCAGTTCGTCGAAGATGACATAGCGCAGCCCGTCGAACAGCAGCGGCGCCTCGCGGCTGGCGATCAGCAGTGCGATCTGTTCGGGCGTGGTCAGAAGGATATCCGGCGGGTCGCGCTTTTGCCGCTGGCGCTTGTGCTGCGGCGTGTCACCGGTGCGCGTCTCGATGCGCAGCGGCAACGCCATTTCCTCGACGGGTCTGGCGAGGTTGCGCTCGATATCCACCGCCAGCGCCTTCAGTGGCGAGACATAGAGCGTATGGATGCCGCGCCGCGCCGAAGCCCGCGCCGCGCCGGGCTTTCGCCGTGGCCGCGGCGCGCTCAGATCGACCAGCGACGGCAGGAACCCGGCAAGCGTCTTGCCGGCCCCGGTCGGCGCGATCAGCAAAGACGACTGACCGGCCTGCGCCATGTCGAGCAATTGCAGCTGATGCCGCCGCGGCGTCCACTGGCGCTGCCGGAACCAGCCGCTGAACGGTTCGGGCAGATCCGGTTGGCGTTCTTTTTCAGAATCATCGCTCACCGGCAAAGGGTAAACCATGTCGCTGGCGCGACAAATGCCAATCCTGTGGCCGAACAGTCGCGCGACCGGCTTTTCTGTTCATCATTCGCCAGGCGGCCGGCCTTGCGAGCGGCACGCGTTGAACCTTGTGGGATGACATATTACCTATGGACGAACCGATTCACGGAGAATGGCTGCATGTCCGGTAAATTGACGCGATTTCTGGGCGACACGCCGGGGCGCACGCTGGTCAAGCTGGTGGTGATTTCCTTCATCGTCGGCGCCGTCATGAGTGCGTTTCACTGGTATCCGATGGATATTGTCTATGCGGTGCGGGACTTTCTGGTGAATGTCTGGAATCTCGGATTTGCAGCACTCGGCCGCTTCGGCGACTACCTGGTCCTCGGTGCCGTGATCGTCGTGCCCGTCTTCCTGGTCTTGCGGATACTGAGCTATCGGCGGTAGAAATCCGGACAGCGTTCCGGCACGCTGAAATTCGCCGGTCGATATTGCGTTGCATCCCGGAAACAGGCCCGCTTCATGTCAAAAACGGATTTTGCTGACACGACTTCCGTCGGCGATGTGGAGCAGCGGCCATTCACGGTGACCCACCGGCTGGTTCTGTCGATCGCCGTTCCGATGACGCTGGCCTATATCACGACGCCGTTGCTGGGCATTGTCGACATGGCCGTTGTCGGCCGGCTGGGCGATCCGGCGCTGATCGGCGGGCTGGCGGTCGGCGCCATCATCTTCGATCTGGTGTTTGCGACGTTCAATTTTCTGCGGTCCGCCACCACCGGCCTCGTGGCCCAGGCTTTCGGACGCAACGACGTCACCGAGCAACAGGCCGTCTTCTGGCGTTCGCTGATCATCGGCCTTGCCAGCGGCAGTGCCGTGTTGATCCTGTCACCGCTCATTATCCAACTCGGTGTCTGGGCCATGGACACCGGCGCGGCGGTGAGCGAAGCGACGGTGATCTACGCCTCCATCCGCATGGTTTCGGCCCCGGCCGGCCTCGCCAATTTCGCCATTCTCGGCTTTGTCCTCGGGCGCGGGCAGGGCATGGCGGGCCTGTTGCTGCAGGTTCTGATCAACGGCACCAATATTGTTCTCTCGATCCTGTTCGGGCTCCATTTCGGCTGGGGCATTGCCGGCGTTGCCTGGGCGACCGTGACCGGCGAATGCCTCGGCCTGATCGCCGGTTTCATCTTCGTCCGGATGACGACCGATCGGGCGAGGGCGCCGACATGGTCGGGCATTTTCAACAGGCCGGCCATGCTGGCGCTGATGTCGCTCAACCGCGACATCATGATCCGATCGATCGCGCTGTTGGTCGCCTTCGCCTTGTTCGTGCGCCAGGGCGGGCAATTCGGTGCCGTCACCCTGGCGGCCAATGCCGTTCTGATGAATTTCTTTCTGGTTGCCGGCTACTATCTGGACGGCTTTGCCTCTGCTGCCGAACAACTGGCCGGCCGTGCTCTCGGTGCCCGATACCGCCCGGCCTTCGATCGTTCGGTGCGCCTCACTTTGTTGTGGGGGTTTTGCCTTGCCGGTTTCACGACAGCATTCTTCCTGCTGTTCGGTCCGGCGGTGGTCGATTTCCTGACCACCTCACCGGAGGTGCGGACCACGGCGCGCGACTATATCGTCTGGGCGGCGCTGACCGCGCTTTTCGGCGTGCTGGCCTTTCAGATGGACGGCGTTTTCATCGGCGCGACCTGGTCGGGCGACATGCGCAACATGATGCTGGCCTCGCTCGCCTTGTTCGCCCTGCTCGCCTGGGCGCTGGTGCCGGTCCTCGGAAATCACGGCCTGTGGCTGGCGCTGCTCGCCTTCCTGGGAGCACGCGGCGTCACCCTCTACGCCATTTTGGGACGGCGCGCCGAAGCGGTGTTCACGTTCCTTCGGGATGCGCCTTAGCCGCCCAGAAATCGACCCGTGTATCGCGCAGATCTGCGATGGACGAGACGCCCTCCCGTTCGACCAGTGTCGAAAGCTCCGACAGCACTTTGCGCGGCAGACCCGGACCCTCGTAGACGAAGCCGGTATAAAGCTGCACCAGATCCGCCCCGGCGCGGATTTTTTCAAGCGCCGTCTCGCCGCTGTCGATGCCACCGATGCCGATCAGTGCTGTTGCCGGGCCCACCCGGCGCCGGATTTTCGCCAGCACGGCCGTCGAGCGCTCGAACAGCGGCCGGCCGGAGAGGCCGCCGGCCTGCGGCGCATGCCGGCTTTTCAGCCCGGCCCGTGACAGGGTCGTGTTGGAGACGGCGAGACCGTCCAGCGGGTGCCGTTGCACCTCCTCGCAGAGTTCGTCCATCTCGTCTTCGCCGAGATCGGGCGAGATTTTCAGGAAGATCGGCCGGCTGGTCTTGCCCGCCGCGGCCTGCTTGTCCCGCGCTCCGAACACGGCCTCCATGAGCATCGCCAGATTGTCCCGCGCATGCAGATCGCGCAGGCCGGGCGTATTGGGGGACGAGACATTGACCGTGAAATAATCGGCGACGTCATAGAAGACGTCGATGCCGCGCGCATAGTCCGCGATTCGGTCCTCGGCATCCTTGTTGGCACCGACATTGACCCCCACCGGCTGTCCCGGTTGCCGCACGCGCCGGCGCAGCCGCGCGAGGACGGCCTGATGACCCTCATTGTTGAAACCGAGACGGTTGATGACGGCGCGGTCCTCGGCAAGGCGGAAGATGCGCTGTCTGGGGTTGCCGGGCTGCGGCAGAGGCGTCACCGAGCCGATTTCCGTAAAGCCGAAACCAAGCCGCAATATCGCGTCCGGCACCTCGGCATTCTTGTCGAAGCCGGCGGCGATGCCGACGGGATTGGCGAACTCCAGCCCGGCGACCTGTACCGCCAGCCTCGTGTCGCCGGCGGCCGGACAAGATGGCAGGAGACCCGAGCGCAGCGCCGTGATGGCAAGCCGGTGGGCGGTCTCCGGCTCCAGGGCGAACAGGGCCTGCCGAAGCAGTTTCCTCATGCCTTCAGATCCGGCAGCACATGATGGCCGTCCGGACCGAGCGGCATCGGCCTGACCCACAACACGGCGTCGAGGGGCAGTGCGGCATAAAGATGCGGAAAAAGATCGCCGCCGCGCGACGCCTCATATTTCAGCGCCTCACCAAATCGGGCGCCGTCCACAGCGACCAGCAGCAGATCGCCCTGTCCGGCAAAATGCAGGGCCGCGGTCTCCGCCACCTGCTCGGCGGTCGAAAAGTGGATATATCCGTCCTGATGATCGATCGGCGCGCCGTCGAAAACGGCCGTTTTTTCCGCCTCCACCCAGAGGGATCGCGGTACAATTTTGTAGATGATGCCCATGAAACGGATCTTTACGGTCGGACGTGCTCAACAGATGCCGCAAGCGGCGGGTGAATGGGAGTTCCCTATCGCAATTTCGGCATGATTTTGCGATATCTACACGCCCGAAGCGAAGAAATCATGGGGGAAGAGCGACAATGAACCGTTTTTTCGGGCTGCTCGTCTCTGGCGTTGCGGCTTTCTCGATCGGCAGTGCGGTAGCCCTGGCCCAGGATGGCCGTTACGTGATGCAGCGTGCCGATGACGGATTCGTGCGCCTCGACACCCAGACCGGCGAGATGTCACTGTGCCGTCAACAGGATGAACAGTTCGTCTGCCGCATGTCCGCAGACGACCGGCGTGCGCTGGAAGCCGAAATCGGCCTGCTTGAGGACCGCATCGCCAGGCTGGAAGCGGAGATTGCAGACCGTGGTGACGGGCTGCCGAGCGAAGATGAAATCGATCGGACCATGGGCATCATGGAGAACATGATGCGACGGTTCCTGGGCGTTATCGAGGAATTCGAAAACGAGTTGCGCGAGGACAAGCCCGGCGAGGCTCTGCCGGAAAAGACCTGATCGCAAGCGAACCGGTCCCGCAATTCCGCGGCAGGCTCTTATGGCCAAAGACGCGTCAAATCGCTAATACTGTTCCTGAACGGGCTCTTGACCGGCAGCATTGCAGCCCATCGGGCATTTGGTCCCGGTGCTGTCGCCGTCCGGCGCTGGGAGGGGACATTCGAATTGACGAAGACGATCATTATTGCCGATGACCATCCATTGTTTCGCGGCGCGCTACGGCAGGCGCTGGCCGGAATGGAAAATGGGCTGCAGGTTGTCGAGGCCGGCGATTTCTCCGATGCCCGCAAGGCCGCTGCCGATCATCCGGAAGCCGACATGATGCTGCTCGACCTGACGATGCCCGGCGTCAGCGGATTGTCCGGCCTGATCTCTCTGCGCGCCGAATATGTCGAGCTTCCCGTGGTGATCGTCTCCGCCTCCGACGATCTGTCGACGATCCGGCGGGCGCTTGATCTCGGCGCCTCCGGCTTCATCTCGAAATCGGCGAGCATCGATGAGATCCGCGATGCGGTTCGCGCCGTCCTCGACGGCGATGTCTGGACGCCGCGCGGATTCGACCTCGGCGCCGAACAGGACCCCGAAATGGCCGAACTGATCAGCCGTCTGCAGACCCTGACGCCGCAGCAGAGCCGGGTTCTGGGCATGCTCGGCGAAGGACTGCTGAACAAGCAGATCGCCTATGAACTGGGCGTGTCGGAGGCGACCGTCAAGGCCCATGTCTCGGCAGTCCTGCAGAAGCTCGGCGTCGATAGCAGGACACAGGCCGTGATCCAGCTGACCAAGATCGGCGCCGAAATCATCGATCAGGATTCCCGGCCGATCGATTAGGGTCTGTTGGGATTCAGGATTCCCTTTTTGATCGAAAGATGATTCAAGCTCCGAAAGGAGTTTGTGATGGATCGATTCGTATTGTCGGACGGACA
>JANQMU010000077.1 GCA_028279875.1 Rhizobiaceae bacterium | reverse complement strand
TGTCCGTCCGACAATACGAATCGATCCATCACAAACTCCTTTCGGAGCTTGAATCATCTTTCGATCAAAAAGGGAATCCTGAATCCCAACAGACCCTAGGCCATCCTGCACTCAGATTGCGGGCGCGTTCCACGGACCAAACCGCTGTGAACGCATCGGCGGCTCATACAGAGCTTATGCAAATAATTTGCTTATCTGCAAACAATGTGCAAATATTTTTGCTTATTTCGAACAACAGGGAACATCACCATGAGAAAGATTCTTGCCATCGCCGCATCGGCTCTTCTGCTGCTGGCCGGCGCAGCCTCCGCCGCCGAGAAGCTGATCGTTGCCACGGATACCGCATTCGTCCCCTTCGAGTTCAAGGACGGCGATACCTATGTCGGCTTCGACATCGATATGTGGAACGCCATTGCCGAGGAACTCGGCTGGGAATTCGAGCTGCGGCCGATGGACTTCAACGGAATCATTCCGGCGCTGCAGACCAACCAGGTTGATGTTGCGCTGGCCGGCATCACCATCAAGGACAGCCGCAAGGAAGTCATCGATTTTTCGGACGGCTATTACGACAGCGGCTTCCTGCTGATGGTGCCCGCCGACAGCGACATCACCGGCCCAGCGGACCTCGCCGGCAAGACGATCGCCATGAAAACCGGCACGTCGGCGGTCGACTATGCCAAGGAACATCTGGGCGATGCCGAACTGCGCCTGTTCCCCAATATCGACAACGCCTATCTGGAACTGCGCACCGGTCGTGTCGATGCGGCCATGCACGATACGCCGAACGTGCTCTACTACATCGCCACCGCCGGTGACGGCCAGGTCAAGGCGGTCGGGGAGCAAATGATGGCGCATCAGTATGGCATCGGCTTTCCCAAGGGAAGCGAACTGGTCGCGCCGGTCAACAAGGCCCTGGCCAATATGCGCGCCGATGGCCGTTATGATGCGATCTTCGCCAAATGGTTCGGCGAGAAGCCAACCAATTGACCATTCTGACAGGCCGCCTGTTGCGGCCTGTCATTTCTCCTTCTTGCCGGTGGTGACGATATGCAAATCGACTGGTCGATCATTCTTGATTTCATTCCGCAGTTGGTGACGGGTGCCGAGGTCACCATCATCATCACCCTGCTTGGGCTCTCCGGGGGGACAGTTCTAGGCACTATTGCCGGGCTCATGCGCGCCTATGGCGGCGTCATTCTCAATACCGTTGCCTTTGTCTATATCGAAATTATCCGCGGCACGCCGATTGTCGTTCAGGTGATGTTTCTGTATTTCGCGCTGCCGGTCCTCGCCGATATTCGCATCGACCCCTTCCTGGCTGCCGTCCTCGCCATTGTTCTGAATGCCGGTGCCTACATTGCGGAAATTGTCCGCGGCGCCTTTCTGTCGGTCAACAAGGGACTGAGCGAGGCAGGGTACGCGCTCGGCCTGCCGACCTGGAAGGTGCTGGCCTATATCGTCGGACCGGTGGCGTTTCGACGGCTGATTCCGCCCTTGGGCAACCAGTACATCGTCAGTCTCAAGGACACGTCTCTGTTCATCGTGATCGGGGTCGGCGAACTGACCCGGACCGGTCAGGAGATCATGGCCGCCAATTTCCGGGCCGTCGAGATCTGGACGGCGGTGGCGGTCTTCTACCTCATCATGACCGGCGCGATGACGCTGACGCTGCGCTTCATTGAAAGACGGATGAAAATCCTATGAGCATCATTGAATTCAGGGGCGTTACCAAGCGATTCGAAAGCCTGACGGTTCTCGACGAGGTCGACCTCAATATTGAACGGGGCGAGGTGGTGGTTCTGATCGGCCCCTCCGGTTCGGGGAAATCAACCCTGCTGCGGTGTATCAACGGCCTGGAGATGATCTCCGGCGGGACCCTGCTGGTCGACGGCCGGAGTGTCACCGCCGGCAAGGCGACGCTGCAGGAAATACGCCGGGAAGCCGGCATGGTCTTCCAGCAATTCAACCTGTTTCCGCAGATGACCGCCGTTGAAAACGTCGCGTTCGGTCCGAGACGATCGCGGGGAACCTCCAAGGCCCAATCCCGTATCGAAGCCCTGGCGCTGCTTGAAAAGGTCGGGCTGGCCGACAAGGCCGATCACAGTCCCGCCGAGCTTTCCGGCGGCCAGCAGCAACGGGTGGCGATCGCCCGTGCCCTGGCCGTCAAACCCGAGGTCATGCTGTTCGACGAACCGACATCGGCCCTCGATCCGGAACTGAAGCAGGAGGTGCTCAACGTCATGCAGCAGCTTGCCGTTGAGGGAATGACCATGGTCGTCGTAACGCACGAAATGTCCTTCGCCCAGCAGGTGGGAACCCGGTTGATCTTTATGGAGCACGGAAAGATCTCCGTCGATGGCGACCCGCGCGAAATCATCGCCAACCCGCCGAACGACCGGTTGAAAGACTTCCTGGCCCATGTCCATTGATGCGTCGAATCTAGGCTGGATTCGCGTCACAGGCACCCCATACGATATCGGCTTTGCACTCGGACAGCGGGGCTCCCACGCGGTGCGCCAACATCTTGTGACATGCGATTTGTGGACAAGAGCCGTTTCGGACGTCCATCGACCGGCGATAGCGCGCATGGCCGCCGGAACAAGGGAACTCTTCCCGGAAATCTTCAGCGAGATCACCGGCCTGGCGGATGGGCTGGGACAGCCGTTTGATGACGTGTTTGCCTGGAATTGCCGGGGTGACCTGTTCGCCAACACGTCGGATGGATGCACAACCGTTCAGATGCCGGGCGAAAACATCGTCATCGCCCACAATGAGGATGGGCTGCCGTTTTTTGACGGACATTGCTTCATTGCCGAAATTGTTGGACCCGGTGGCTTCACGTCATTTTGCTACCCCGGTTCCATACCCGGGCACACATTTGCGACAACGGCCAGCGGCCTCGTCATGACGGCAAACAATCTCCGGCTGACTGGTGTGACACCGCACATTCCGCGCATGGTTCTGGGTCGGGCGATGCTGAATTGCCGAAACATAGGCGACGTCCGCGATTTGCTGGGCGGGGCGCCGGCCAGTGGCGGTTTCCACTATTCGCTGGCCCAGACGGGGCTCAATGCGCTGATCAGCCTCGAGTTCGGCGGCGGCGGCTATATTGAAAAGGAGGTCCGCCGGCCGTCCGTGCACGCCAACCATGCGGTGCTCGGGCACCGGGTTCACCAAAACCAGATCATCACCGATTCCTCGCGTGATCGGCAGGCGCGCGGCAGCGCTCTCGTGGGGCTCCCCAATCCCGATGTCATGGAGATCTTGCGGGATACCACAGGAAACGCGCTGCCGATCTGGCGACGGTGTCCCGATGACCCCGACAACGAGAACACCATTGCCTCGGCGATCTTTCGTTTGTCGGCATCCGGGTTGCACTGGACATTTCATCGCGGGGACTCGAATGTAGCGGTCTATGACAATTAACAACCGTGAAACAAGCCCGCCGCCCCAGGCACCGCGCACCGCCGATGCGTTGCGGGGGCTGCTGGTGGCGATCAAGCAGGGCCGGAGCTCGATCAATCTGGGCTCAAAGGCCGCTGACGCGCTGGGTCAGATCCTGGAGCTTGGCGCCGACCAATCATTGCTGACCATTACCACCCTGGCGGAGCGGCTCGATATCAATCCATCGACACTCAGCCGCCTGGCGCGCAATCTCGGCTATTCCGGCTTTACGGAATTCAGAAATGTCCTGCTCAGTGAAAACCTCTCGCCGGCAACATCCTTCTACACACGGCAGGCCCGGCAGGCTTTGCAGGGCGGCGGTTCCGGTCTCGACGACCGGATCGGCCTGCTGGCATCGGAAAACATCAAGAACATCGAGTATTTCACCAGCAGTTTCGATCGAGCCGCATTCACCGGCGCGGTCGAGCTGCTGGCCCGGGCGCCTCGGATCCGCATCTTTGCGGTTCGCCAATTCCTGTCCATGGCGATGTTCCTGAGCTACGGGCTCGGCATGATCCGCTCGGATGTCGGTCTGCTGGATGCGCCCGGCCTCGGGACCGCCGAAGGCCTGGCCGCGATGTCGCAAGGGGACGCTCTGGTCGTGTTCAGTTGCAGCCCCTATACCAAACAGGTCATCGAAGTGAGCAAAGCGGCCCATGCCAACGGCATCGAGACGATCGTCGTCACCGACCGGGCGAGTTCTCCCCTGGTGGCTTTCGCCGGGCACGCGATTTTCGTGCCCCACAAGACGAGTTTCCTGTCGAACAGCATCACGACATTCGCCTTCTGCGTCGAAGGCCTGATCAATGCGACGGCCACCGTTCTGGGCGATGCGGCCAAGAGCGCGCTGGAGCGCCGTGACGAGATGATCCACACCCTGGATATCGAGACGTCATGACCGGCCCGCCATTTGAGACGTGGCCCTCTACTGGAAATCGAAGGCACTCAGGCCGGTGACCATTTCATCGAGGCCGGAGGGGCGGGTCAGCGGCGGTTCGGCGCGGGCCAGGCAGCCCTGGCGTTCGCACAGGCGGCAGGCCGCACCGACCGGCGTCGGCGGCCCGCTTTGGGCGGCCGTCCCATAGACGATCTCGTCACGAAAACCGATATCGCAACCGAGCAGCAAAGCCGTCCGCCGCACCCGTTCGTTGAAGGCGCCCTGCGGACCTTCCAGGGTCCGGGAAATTGTCAGAAACTCGGCGCCGTCCGGCATTTCGACCGCCTCGACAAACACCTGTCCCGGCTGGGTGAAGGCCGCATGGATGTTCAGTTTCGGGCAGGCGCCGCCGAAACGCGATTGCGGAAAGCCCTTTGCTCCGGCGCGGCGGAACCGGTTGCCGGCATTGTCGACCTCCAGCATGAAAAACGGAACCCCGGCCGCGCCCGGCCGCTGCAGCATGGTCAGCCGGTTGGCCGCCTGTTCAAAGGAGACATGAAAGCGCGCGCGCAACACGTCGACGTCATATTTCACCCGGGCCGCTGCGGCCTGGAATGCGCCATAGGGCATCATCAGAGCGTGGGCGGCGTAGCGGGCGATCTCGAACCGGGCCAGCCGCCTTGCCTCGTCGGAGGACAGCGTCAACTGTGCAAGCTCGTCGGCAATCGTCTCCCGGAAGGCAAGCTGGCAGACCTCGACGGCAATTTCCCGCAGCTGGTCGAAGGGTGACAGGCGCTCGGACAGGAACAGCCGCATGGAATGGCGATCGAACCGCCGGCGCCAGTTGGGCATGGTGTGGACCGGCAGAGCCCGCACGACAATGCCGTGGTCCCTGGCAAGCCAGGTCTTGAGCGTTGCGGCCAGGTCTTCGCCGGGGCCGACCCTGTCATGGAACGCTTCAGCCACGCTCTCGATCGCGGCATAGTGGTTGGGCCGGCTCTCAAAGGCCTCGCGCACCTCATCCACCGGCAGCCTGGTACCGGACATTTCGGTGGTGCGGCCCTCCTGGGCCAGCAATTCGGAGAGGTCCGACAGGCGCGACTGTGCCTCCCGATAGGCGCGGAAAAGCTTGATGACACCGGAGGCGGCGTTGGGCGCGGCATCGGCGACCTCCAGCAACTCCTGATCGCCGGGCAGTTCGCCAATCAGCAGCGGATCGGAAAACACCTCCTTCAGGGCCGAGGCCGTGCCGGTGTTCTCGCCTTGCAGCTCATCCAGATCCAGCTTGTACACCGATGACAGCTTGATCAGCAATTGCACCGTCAGCGGGCGCTGATTGCGTTCGATCAAATTGAGGTAGGACGGCGAAATCCCGAGTTCCTCGGCCATCGCCGTCTGGGTGAGACCGCGCTGCTTGCGAATGCGTCTCAGACGCGGACCGGCAAAGATTTTTGGATCACTCATGCGAATTTTTACACAAATTTACAAGATCGGCTGACGATAGGATTATTACAATTTTTACAGATTTACAATTCCGTTTTGTCAAATCCAAAACAGCATGACCTCTTTTATCGCCCGGTTTCCCGGATTTCTCTATGCCGATTGTGCGCTGCATTGTAACAATAGTCACACAAACTTCGAACAAGCAATGCGATCAATCTGTACAGATATCGCCACAGAGATGGATTTGGAGATCGGCATGACTGATTTTTACAACCTGGTTCCCAGCGCGCCGGAAGGCCGGTTTGACGGCGTGGAACGTCCCTACGGCGCCGATGACGCCAAGCGGCTGCGCGGGTCGGTCCAGATCCGACATTCGCTGGCCGAGATGGGCGCCAACCGACTGTGGCAGCTGATCCATGAAGAGGATTTTGTCAATTCGCTGGGCGCGCTTTCCGGCAACCAGGCCATGCAGATGGTGCGCGCCGGCCTCAAAGCGATCTATCTTTCCGGCTGGCAGGTTGCGGCCGATGCCAATACGGCCTCCGCCATGTATCCCGACCAGTCGCTCTACCCCGCCAATGCCGGACCGGAACTGGCCAAGCGGATCAACAAAACGCTGCAGCGCGCCGATCAGATCGAAACATCGGAAGGCAACGGCCTGTCGGTCGAAACCTGGTTCGCACCAATCGTCGCCGACGCCGAGGCCGGCTTCGGCGGCCCGCTCAACGCCTTCGAACTGATGAAGGCCTATATCGAGGCCGGCGCAGCCGGGGTGCATTTCGAGGACCAGCTGGCATCGGAAAAGAAATGCGGCCATCTCGGCGGCAAGGTGCTGATCCCGACCGCCGCCCATATCCGCAATCTAAACGCCGCGCGCCTGGCGGCCGACGTGATGGGCACGCCGACCCTGATCATTTGCCGGACCGATGCCGAGGCCGCCAAGCTGTTGACCTCGGATATCGACGAGCGGGACCGGCCCTTCGTCGACTATGATGCCGGCCGCACGGCGGAGGGTTTCTACCGGGTCCGTAACGGCCTGGAGCCGTGCATCGCCCGGGCAATCGCCTATGCGCCCTATTCCGATCTGGTGTGGTGCGAGACCTCGAAACCGGATCTCGATCAGGCGCGGCGGTTTGCCGAAGCGGTCCGCCGCGAGCATCCCGACCAGTTGCTGGCCTATAATTGTTCGCCGTCGTTCAACTGGAAGCAGAATCTGGACGATGCGACCATCGCCAAATTCCAGCGCGAACTCGGCGCCATGGGCTACAAGTTCCAGTTCATCACCCTGGCCGGTTTCCATCAGCTCAATTACGGCATGTTCGAACTGGCCCGCGGCTACAAGGACCGGCAGATGGCCGCCTATTCGGAACTGCAGGAAGCCGAGTTCGCCGGCGAGGCCAATGGCTATACGGCCACCAAGCACCAGCGCGAAGTGGGCACCGGCTATTTCGACGCCGTTTCCATGGCGATTACCGGCGGACAGTCCTCAACCACCGCCATGGCGGATTCAACCGAAACCGAACAGTTCCGGCCGGCCGCCGAATGATCAACCGGGGAGCCTCATCGCTCCCCTCCCCGGCGGAGAACCGCCGACTGCAAACGCCAGACAAGGAGACATGACATGGCACCGCAGACACGCGTCAAGGAACGGGCCGAGGAGCAATCCTCGGCGATGACCACAGACCAGCAGGCCGCCATTCGCATGGTCGCCAATGATCTGCACCGGCTCAACCAGTCCGTGATGAAGGCCGTGGATGCGGGCGTGTCGGTCGAGCTTGTCCGCTCGGCCCGCCACCATGGCGGCGAGGGCAATTGGGGCGACCTGCTGATCCCGGTCATCGTCACCCAGGGCCGATAGCCAGCCTCATGCAGGGTTTCCCTAGACAGAGCCGCCGCGTGAATCCTGCGCGGCGGTTTTTGTTCGACATGATGTCGATGGTTCAATTACCTTCCGGCCGCGCCGACGGATGACTAATCTTGCTGTCATGCGCTCTGCAATCGGGTATGAGGAGCCCACTTCGAATCTGCAGACGAGCATTTGATGGCCGAAACAACAAAAACCCCGCATCCCAAAAACCGCGACGGCGGGAAGCCCGTCAAAAAGTCCTCTTATGTCGACAATATCCGCGGCGTCGCCAACTGGAAACAGGTCAATGAATGGCTTGGCTGGCGCGGTATCGAGGATATCGAATGCGTGACGCCCGATCTTGCCGGCGTGCCCCGCGGCAAGATGATGCCCTCCTCGAAATTCACGTCCAACACCTCCCTGTCGCTGCCATCGGCGCTCTACCGCCAGACGATCTCCGGCGAATATCCCGACGAGACCGGCAGTTTCCGCTACGACCCGCAGGATGGCGATCTGAAGCTGATGCCGGATCTCGCGACCCTGTCGGCGGTTCCCTGGGAAAGCGACCCGACCGCGCAGGTCATTTGCGACATGGTGGGCCCGGATGGCCGAAGCGTCGAATATGCGCCGCGCAACGTGCTCAAACGCGTCGTTTCGCTGTATGAACAACAGGGCTGGCGGCCAGCCGTCGCGCCGGAAATCGAATTCTATCTCATCGCGCTGAACGACGATCCGGACTATCCGCTGCAGCCGCCGGTCGGCCGCTCCGGGCGGCGGATGGTGGGCGGCCAGTCCTATTCCATCGCCGGCGTCAACGAATTCGACGAGCTGATCGACGACATCTATCATTTCTCCGAAGCGCAGGGGCTGGAAATCGACACGCTGATCCATGAGGAGGGTCCGGCGCAACTGGAGATCAATCTGCGCCATGGCGATCCGCTTGAGCTCGCCGACCAGGTGTTCATGTTCAAGCGCACCTTGCGCGAGGCAGCGCTCAATCACGGCATCTACGCGACCTTCATGGCCAAGCCGATGCAGGGCCAGGCCGGTTCGGCGCTGCATATCCACCAATCGGTCACCGACATCAAATCCGGCAAGAACATCTTCTGCAATCCGGACGGAACGCCGTCGCCGCGGTTCTTTTCCTTTGTCGGCGGCATGCAACATTTCGTGCCGAAGGCGCTGGTGATGATGGCGCCCTACGTCAATTCCTACCGGCGCCTGACGCCCGATATGGGCTGCCCGGTCAACAATGCCTGGGGCTACGACAACCGGACGGTGGCGTTTCGCGTGCCGCATTCCGATCCCGTCGCACGGCGGGTGGAAAACCGGCTGCCCTCCTCCGACGCCAACCCGTATCTGGCCATCGCCGCAACACTGGCCTGCGGCTGGCTCGGCATGATGCGCGAGACCCTTCCGGACGGTCCGACCGCAACGACGGCCAATCAGGGCACCACGGTCGACCTGCCGCGCGGACTGCTCGATGCAGTGTCGCTGCTGGAATCCGAACCGGCCTTCGCCGACGTCTTCGGCAGCGAATTCATCGCCATCTATGCCGGTGTCAAACGCGGCGAATTCGAGACCTTCATGCAGGTGATCAGCCCGTGGGAGCGGGAGTTTCTGCTGCTCAATGTGTAGGGCGAACCACAGTGGCAATCCGGCTGACCAAGACGGAAGGGCACATCGATGCATTTGGCGCGAAGTCGCCTCTTCTGAAATCTCACCAATCGACCGTGAGACTTTCGAACCGGGTTAAAATCTTCGAATGATGGATGCCGAAGCGCCATGGTCCTGCTGGCCGGAACCAAACTCGCCCCGATAGTCGATTTCGAGTGTGGCCGCGTGGCCCACTTCGATATCGACACCTATATCGAGTTCAAGCACATTGCGCGCCGTTGTCAGACCATAGATGGGGAAACTGCCTGAGCCTGAAAGAGCGGCCTGGACGGCAGTCGATGGATCGTTGAGCGCATAGCGCCAGGCAATTCTGCCGGTAAGCTGAGTCTTCATGCCGTCGCTGAAAAATGGCTTGCTTTTTCCCTGGAGGCCAAGGGTCGTGTAGCCATCGCGCTGCTTCCATGCATCCACATTCAACGCTCCGCCGCCGCCGGTCTCGCTGAAACCGTCCGCCGTCGCCTGCACAAATGCCAGGCCGGCGAACGGTTCAAGGGACATTCGGGAGGCGCCCATCTGGTAACCGATTTCAGCGAAGAGTTGACCGGTGCCCGCGTCATAATCTGCGGAGAGCGTGTTGGTAAATCCGGGAAACGCGACCGTTCTTTCGGTTTCCACACTGTTCCAGGAATAGGTACCGCCATATCTGACCATGAACACGCCCAGATTGCCGCGGCCATAGGCTCCGACAAAGACGCTCCGCATGGAACCGGTCGACGCCTGTCCCTCCAGATCATAATTCGTCTGGATGAAGCCGCCGGTCAGACCGATCTTCCAGCCCCGGCGGATATCGGACTCCAGACCGGCAGCAATACCGGCCGAGGTTCGACCCAGACCGGCGGCTCCACTGTTTGCCGTCCAGTTTCCGCTATTGCCGGCTGCTGTGAACCACACTGTCGGACCAGCCGGTTCACCAACCGCGCCTGAAGCGGCAGTCGGCCGGGGCGCCATGGAAAATGCGGATTTGGCGGAGGCGCCCTGGAAGGCATCATTTATCCGGCGCTCGATCATGTCGCGCAAATCATGCGCGCCTTCCGTCATCACGCTCTGCACCGAAGCATGAATTTCACCGGACAGGTCATTCAGGCCGGCTGCGATGTCATCCTCGTCGCGAAGGACGACCAGGGCGCTGTACAGGGGGTCGCTGCTCCCCAGGGCTTCAACGGCCGCGCCAACCGCACGCTGGTTCGGAGTTCGCCCGATATCGTCCAGGCGACGTGTCTTCGCGATTGTCAGGAACACACTGTTTTCATTGTAGCTGAGCGAACCGTCCAGCAATGCGAAATCATCGGTTACCGTCGGATCAAAGGTACCGGTCAGGTCACCGGTCGTCGTCAGGATGGTATAGACAGTCCCGTTCGTGTAGGTCGAACCGTCGTCGGTCCCATTGACCGGTTTCAGGTGCACCGTGGCGCCGGAATCGATCGCTACGGTGCCAGTGGCATCGGTGACATCATTGTTGACCCCGGGCGTATTGCCGCCATCGTTGATTTCAACCTGGTAGGTGGAGCCTGCATCCAGGGTCAAATCGCCGACATTCATCGTACCGATCGAGTTTCCCGGAGCCAACATGCTGCCGGAACCCAGCTCGAGTGTGGCGATCCGGCCCGTGCCGCCGAGCGTGCCGCCCTGCATCATAAGCGATCCGCCAAGAAGGCCGTTAATGAGCAGTTTGCCTTCGTGCACGGTCGTCGTGCCGGTGTATCCGGAAGAATCGGCTTCAAGGGAAAGTGCCCCGGCACCTTGCTTGACGAGCGAACCGCTGCCTGAGATGACACCGAGAAAGGCCTTGTCTTCCACCTGATCGAAGACAAGTTGGCTCCGGTTGTCGATATCACCGGTCAGACTGTCGGCGTCGCCCTGGAGCGTGCCGGCCTCGATGATCGTACCGCCGGTATAATCGTTCGTGCCTTCCAGGTTCAGCGTCCCGGCACCGCTTTTCGTCAACCCGCCCGAACCCGAAATCCTGCCGGCAAAAACACCGTCAGTGACCTGGTTGAAGACCACGGTTCCCTGATTCGAGATCTCGCCGGTCAGGCTGACCGTATTGCCACTCAACGTCCCCGCCTCAATGACGGTGCCGCCGGTATAACGGTTTGCGCCGAGCAGGATCAGCGTTCCCGTCCCGGTCTTGCGCAGTCCGCGACCTGCGTCACCGACAATCACCGATTGGATTGTTGCCGTAATGCCCCCGTCCACTGCAACGGTCGAATCCTGGCCCTCCGGCCTCATCGTCAGTTCCCCTCCGCTCAAGATGTAGCCGTTGGTTGAAAACTGCAGAGTGTCGAATCCGCTCACCGAACCGATCGTGACATTCCCACCGGCCGATCCGCCGAACACACCGACCGAACCGCGCCAGATATCGTTGATATTGGCGGCGCCGGGCGGCCCGGTCCAGTTGCTCGCAGCGTCGTCCCAGACGCCAGCTCCGCCGTCCACGGTCCCGTTGCCGGCGGTGTCGCTCCCATCCCAGAATTGCATATGCTGGCCGGCGCCAAGGGCCAGCAGGTTGACCTGTCCGGCGATGTCGGTTGAAAGCGCATGACGATCCAGTAAGAAGCCGGCATTGGCCGAGGTCACCGTCCGGGTCGTAAACGCTCCCGTCAAACTACCCTGGTAGTCGAACAGCCGATAATATCCGGCATTCGCAACAGTCGCCTGCAGCGTCCCGTTCAAATCGAGATTCCCATCGACCCGCACCAGATCATTGTTTGCTCCGCCGGCCAGACCCGGTGCATTGAGTTCGAACACCGTTGTGGAGGTGCCTTCAAGCGTCAGATCACCACCGATCGAAAGTGTCCCCGGACTGGCGCCGGCCGCAAGGGTCCCGTCGACAGTAACGGTGCCGCCAACCGTACCGGTTCCGGCAAGGGTGCCTGATGCGCCGACATTCAAGGTCCCGCCCAGTTGGCCATTCACCGAGAGTGTGCCGCCTGAAACCGTCGTGGTGCCGGCAAAGGTGGAAGAATTGGTAGCAATGATCGTGTGGCCGGCGAGCTGATTGATCGACCCGGTTCCTGCGATGACGGGAGCAAAGAGATATTCATTGGCGTTATGGTTGAAATTGAGCGTGCCGGACCCATTGCCGAAACGGACATTCGCCGCCGAAATCAAGCCGGGTGCAAGACCGGTGCCGACATTCACTGTTCCCGTCGAGCCGTGCGAGTGTGCGATGAAGATGTCACGATGTCCGGAATCGACTTGCACCTGGCCGCCATTGACCAGATTGAGCGTCCCAGTTGCATTGGATGTCGAACCGGCAACCTCACCGCCAAGCAGAAGATTGCGCCCACTGGTGAACACCGAACCGGCACCATCAACAGTGACGATGCCAATCCCCCCACCGTAGCGGCCGATGATTGCCGATATATGCGGCCCCGCACCAGCACTCGCGCCATTTTCGATCCGCAGTTCGCCCGTTCCGCTGGATTGCCCCACGACAAAAATCACGTTCTGGCCGGAAACCAAAGAGCCCGCGCCGGAAACCGTCATTGAGCCGTTTCCACCGCTTCCAAGGTAAAAGCAGCACCCGCCGGTCAAGGTTCCGCCGTTCGTTACGTCGACATGAGCAGACGAACCATTGGAGCCGATATAGGTCCAACCATTGAGGCCGGCTGCGACACCATCCACAGTGACGGTGTGGTTGCCATAAACACGGCTGGTGCCGCTACCGGATGGCAGACCGTTGGACCAGTTGGCCGGATTGGTCCAGTGGTTGTCGCCACCACTTCCGGTCCAGTTCGTGTCCTGGGCGAAAGCCGCGCCGATCGGCGATGTTGCGAAAACCAGCGCCCCCAGTGCCAGTGCCGACGCAAAACGAAGCAGGCAGAAACAAAGTGTGCGGCTGACGTGGTGTTGGTTCGCCGGGAGGCCCATCTGACGTGATCCGAATGAACACGGGGTCGACCGCCCCGCCTTTCATTCGGGTTATAGGAAGGTGCGTGAAATCCCGCATACCCCGGCTGGAGTACGGTTTGCAGCAGCCTCTGAAACAGTCAGGTTGATATTGCCGCTTCGATCCAGTCAAAAACGGGCTGAGGCGCGGCAAAGAAATGCAGTTGGCCCAAACCAGGCCGTTCGATCAGTTCGACGTGATCATAGGCCTTTGCGAAATTGCGTATCAGCGAGATCGGCATTGCCGGATCATGCTCCCCATGAATGAATGTGGTGGGGACATCCCGGCAGACAAGATCGCTCCAGTCATTGATCATCAGCATCGCATCGGTCTGGAAGGCCTCATACCCCTGCGCGGCAGAAAAATCATATCCCTCCGCCAAACAGGACAGGACATGGGGTTGCCGTGCGAATTCGTAATCGACCGGCGACTTCTCATACAAAGCCCGCATAAAGGCACTGTGCCCGCCCTTATCGAGCAAGGCGATGCCGGCCCGCAAAATCAGTTTGGATATCTGCGGCATGACTCGGCTGGTATAGGCAATGACACGCTGACGTGGTGCAAAGGCCGAAACCTCGGAGGCATGGATGATCGGCACCGTCCCCGATATGCACAGGACCGAGGTCACCCGTTCGGGATATTGCGCCGCGAAGGCATTGGCATATAACGCACCGGCAAAATGTCCGATAACGGGGCAACGGTCGATACCCAGATGCGCCATCAGATTATCGAGGTCGTCCGCCAGGCTCAACGGCAGGTGTTGGTTTTTCGGATAGGGTTCAGACGTGCCATACCCCGGCCGGGCGGGCACAATCGCGCAGATATCCCTCTTCTCAAAGTGTCTTCGGTTGAAAAGTGGGCCGGAGAAACCATCGATCATGCCGTGCAGAAACAAAACCGGCCTTCCGTCCTTTGCGCCGATTTTGGCAAAGGAAAGCCTGCGGCCATTCAGCCTGATTGCAGGCAGCGGCTCCTCTTTCGTCTGGCGAGCGAGATTCTCGCCGGAAGGGACGTCAAACTGGGCCAGTGCTGCCGCCATCCTGATCAATTCCGTCTGGGAATGGGCTTCCGTTTTGCGCAATACCGATCGAACCTGCGTTCGAACGGTTTCCACCGAGGTGTTTCGAATGTTCGCGATCTGTGTGGTCGTGCTTCCGCCGATCAGCATTTCGAGAACAGCGCACTCGGCCGATGACAGACCGAATGATTTGCTGAGCACTGTCTTCAACCGATCCGTCCAGACGATGTTGACAACACTCATCAGTCCCAGCGGCGATTCATTTTCACCGCCTTCGACACGCATGAGGGCGATGACAAATGCGCTTGTGCCTTCGTCGGGGAATACCCTTGTGATCGCAAGCAGCCTTCCGGGTTGATGATCGTCCAGTCGGCTGAGCAGTTCCGAAAACTTCGCCAGCCCATCCGCATCCATGGGCAGGGAGGCTATGTTTTCGCCGCTGCCGATTTGAAAGACATCTCCCGCAGCGGCGTTGACGTAGGAGATCAGTCCTTTCGCATCAACCAGCATTGCCGGTCGCGGATCGTTGTCAAGGGAGTCGGATATCGATTCTCCCTGTTTTGTGACGCGGCCCAATCTCTCGAGAATCGTCAGGGCGTTGGTGAAATGACTTTCAACCTGGTCGGCTATCGGCGGTCGAAAGGTCTCGGTATCCACCAACTGGTTGAGTGCATCCGTGATATGGCTTTCCCATGCCCGCAACAACTCGTCATACCTTTCCGGTGTGACAATCGTTGCATACAGTTCATCGACAAGGGGATCATTTTCATGATCCGTTTTGTTCCCGCCCCCACAGGTCATGACGCGTTAATTAGTTTCTCCAGGCGGGTTGTGTCAATCGACCCCCCTGTTCAGGAAATCTGACCAACGCCCCTTGTTCAAGCCAATCACCACGTGGGCATGAAGGACAGCGCCAAACCGGCGAGCATCGCAAGACACCCTGCCCATCAGCCACACGAACAATGCCGCGATGCACAAGCCGGTCGTCTGACCGCCGCTCGACGGGAGCGGCTGATCCAAGCGCTCGATACATTCTCGATCAAAACCGGAGCGTCGCGGTTCAGGCACGCGCAAGTTTCATTCGGTAGCCATTGGGCTGTGATGACCAAACTCGCCCTGCAGCCGATCGGCACGAAAGCGCCGCCGCGCAAATTGCTGAAGAAGATCCATTCCCTGCAGAAGCGGGGGCGGTTTCGGGAGAGCAAACCGCTGTGCGACAGGCTCGCGGCGCAGGGGTTCCAGAGCCCGGATCTTCTGCATTTCCACGGCCTGGCGCTGCGCGCCTGCAACGACCTGGATGGTGCGCTCGTCAAGATCAATGCGGCGGTCCAGCAACGGCCGAATGACGCCCTGATGCTGAACTCGCTGGGCGTCGTCTTTTTCCAGATGAAAGAGCTCGAAGTGGCGATCGAGATCTTCAAACGGGCGACCAGAGCGGACGAGAAGCTCTACGATCCCTGGAAAAACCTCGGCATCGCGCTCAGAACGGCGGGGCGCCATCAGGCCGCGCTGCTGGCATTGACTTGCGCCCACCATCTCGATGGCAGCCGGCTGGAGCCGCAGCTCAACATCATCTACATGCTGATCGACCTTCGCGCCTATGATCAGGCCAAGGAAGCGATGGACAAGCTGCTCGCCGACGACAGCAAGGTCACGCCCAGCCTTCTGCTCCGGCGCCTGTTCATTGCTTCACGCCTCGAGGATTTCGATTACATCGCGGCCCATCACGACGCGATCGACCGGTCGCGTCTTGACGCCGACGAGCGGGCCGAACTCGACAATATCTGGGCCTATCACCTTCGCATGCACGGGCGAGGCGACGAGGCGATCGCCATTCTCGAAGAATGTGTGAAGACACCGACATCACAGCAGGACCAGTGCCTCACCCATCTCGGCTGGTGTTATGCCCAGGCCGGGCGACTCGGCGACGGCATCGCATGTCACGAAGACCTGCTTCGCAGAAACCCGGACCATATCGAAGGCCGATACAATATGGCCTTTCTGCAATACAAGAACGGTGATGTGGCCGAGGGCCACCGGAACTACGAGGCGCGCTGGTCTTGGCCGGAATTCCCCACCAAGAACCGGCTGTTCGACGCGCCCCGCTGGCAAGGCGAGCCGCTCGACGGCAAGAGGCTGCTTGTCTGGCGCGAGCAGGGGATCGGCGACGAAGTGCGCTTCGCATCCCTGCTTCAGGATCTGGAAGAGCGCGGCGGCTCGGTGACCTTCGAATGTTCACCGAAACTGACACCGCTGTGGGAACGGTCGTTTCCTTGGGCATCGATCCGTCACGAAGGCGATGTCGATTGCCGGGGCGAAGAGGCCTATGCCGATTTTGATTATCAGATCCCCGTCGGCTCTCTCGGCTCGCTCTTTCGTCCCACCGTCGATGCGTTCGACCAGAAACAGGCTCCGTGGATTCACCGCTATCGCGACATGGAGGACCGGATCCGCGCGCAACTTGCGGTCCGGCCGGACAAGACATTGGTCGGTGTCTGCTGGCGTTCGTCATATCGCCTCACCTCGCGGGACCAGTATCTCCTACACGCCGAACAATTGGTGCCATTGAAGGCGGTACCGGACACCCAGTGGCTCAACGTGCAGTATGACAGCGACCCGGACGAGATTGAGCAGGTCCGAAATCTCGGACTTGACCTTCATCACTACACCGATCTGGACCAGAAGGACGATCTGGTCGGCGCCTGCAACCTCCTTGGCGCATGCGACCTCGTTATATCCGTTGGGGTGTCGGTCTCCGACCTGGCGGCGGGTCTGGGTGTCCCGGTGGTGCAAATCGCCGAGGAAAATTCAGAGATTTTTCTCGGCACTGACCATGTTCCATGGTTTCCGACCTGCCTGTCGCTGCGGATGCCGCCGCATGGCGGCGACGGCGCCATCGCCGATCTTGTAGATCGGTGGCCTGAGATCCTCGAATGGGCGAAGGGCGTTTCGACCGTCGAGAGAACAGCTCCGGCGGTTGATGGCCAATCCGCCGCTGGGCTGGACCTCGAATATCCGCGCATGACGGCCGATGAACGGGCAACCGGTGACCAGAAGCTATCGAATTCGGCTTCTACGCGGGCGCAGACCGAAGTCGCCTGACGGTCGGTTCACGCGGGCTCCTGCATCCGATCGTGCTGCTTGCGCAGGGCGCCGGCCGACTGGCGGACCACTTCGGAAATCTGGGTGAGCTGTCCGGCCAGCGGGCTGGACTTGCGCCAGATCATGCCGATTGTCCGTGACGGCTGCGGGCGTCTGAAGGGCGCGACGCAGACCGATGCCGAGCGCGTCTCCACCGCGACGGCCATCTCCGGGATCAGCGTCACGCCGATACCGGCGCTGACCATCTGCACCAGAGTGGACAGCGAGCTGCCATCCAGCAATTCGCGCGGCAGCGCCGCCCCGGGGTTGCAGAATGACAGTGCCTGATCGCGAAAACAGTGCCCCTCCTCCAGCAGCAGCAGCCGCATCTCCCGCAACGCTTCCCTGTCGGGTACCGGCTTGCCCTCATCCTCGCTGGGGCGCACCAGGACGAAATTCTCGGCAAAC
Source organism: Rhizobiaceae bacterium (assembly GCA_028279875.1). Classification (GTDB taxonomy): domain Bacteria; phylum Pseudomonadota; class Alphaproteobacteria; order Rhizobiales; family Rhizobiaceae; genus Hoeflea_A. The sequence continues at coordinate 76,740 of JANQMU010000077.1, read as the reverse complement.
AGGGCGACCTCGGTCAGGGACGGTTCGGAGACCGGCAGTGCGACGATGGCCGTGTCCAGCCGGCCATCGCCCAGTTCCTGGATGAGTTTTGCGGTCAGTGTTTCGCGCACATGGATGTCGAGGCCGCCATGCAGGCGCGTCAGATTGCCGATGATGGTCGGCAGCAGATAGGGCGCAACGGTGGGAATCACGCCGATGCGCAGCCGCCCGACAAGCCGGTCCCGCGAGGCGCGCGCCAGATCACCCAACTCGTTGACGGAACGCAGAATGTCGCGGACACGGACGGCAAATTCCTCACCGAAACTGGTCAGGCGAATCTGGCGCCCGCCCCTTTCGAAGAGTTCGGTTGCCAGCGTCTCCTCCAATTCCTTGATCTGCATCGACAGGGCCGGCTGCGAAATCGCGCAGGCATCGGCCGCGCGGCCGAAATGGCCATGCCGTGCCAGAGCGTCGAAATAGCGAAACTGTCTGAGGGTCAGGTTGTTCATAATCTTACCTTATCATTCCCATCAGCAAATCCAACTTAAGCTAATCAGAAAAACTTGGTATTAGAATTGAAATAATTATAAAAATCGGTCGGAGCGAGTCGTTGAACAGCATGGTCCGAGCCCAGGCAAAGCCACGGGAAAGGACCGCCGGCCCAGCGAGAACTGGAGGTTTCCAAGGTGACGGACTGTTGTCCGTTTGTTCCAAAGGAATGATGTTGCAGCCTGAACGCCAATTATTCACAAACTTTCAAGGGAAATCGTAATGCACGGAAATGACACTGAAAACGCAGGCAAATGCCCCGCACTACACGCACACACATCATTTGGTGTCCGGTCGAACCGGGATTGGTGGCCGAATCAGCTCAACCTGAAGATGCTCCATCAAAATTCCGCCCTGTCGGATCCGATGGGCGAATCCTTCGACTACGCCAAGGCGTTCGAGAGCCTGGATCTCGATGCGGTGAAGCAGGATCTTTATGCGCTGATGACCGATTCGCAGGATTGGTGGCCGGCCGACTATGGCCATTACGGTCCGCTGTTCATCCGCATGGCATGGCACAGCGCCGGCACCTACCGGACCGGCGATGGCCGTGGCGGCGGTTCCTCCGGCACGCAGCGATTCGCGCCGCTCAACAGCTGGCCCGACAATGTCAATCTTGACAAGGCGCGCCGGCTGCTGTGGCCGATCAAGCAGAAATACGGCCGCAAGATCTCCTGGGCCGACCTGATGATCCTCGCCGGAAACTGTGCCCTGGAATCGATGGGCTTCAAGACCTTCGGCTTCGCCGGCGGACGCGAAGACGTCTGGGAGCCCGAGGAGGATATCTACTGGGGCGCTGAGGACACCTGGCTCGATGACAAGCGCTACAGCGGCGACCGGGATCTCGAAAATCCGCTCGCTGCGGTGCAGATGGGCCTGATCTATGTGAATCCGGAAGGCCCCAACGGCAATCCGAGCGCCGTTGCGGCGGGCCGCGATATCCGCGAGACCTTCGGCCGCATGGCGATGAATGACGAGGAAACGGTCGCGCTGATCGCCGGTGGACATACATTCGGAAAGACCCATGGCGCCGGCGACGCGGCCCATGTCGGTCCCGAGCCCGAGGCGGCCGGCCTTGAAGAACAAGGGCTTGGCTGGACGAGCAGCTTCCGCAGCGGCAAGGGCGGCGATGCGATCGGCAGCGGCCTGGAAGGGGCCTGGACGCCGACCCCGGCGGCCTGGGACAACAGCTTTTTCGACACTCTGTTCAAATATGACTGGGATCTGGTGAAAAGCCCGGCCGGCGCGTTTCAGTGGGTTCCGACTGATCCGGCAGCCGGCGACAGTGTGCCGGATGCCCATGATGGGTCGAAACGGCATGCACCGGTGATGCTGACCACCGACCTCGCGCTGCGGATGGACCCGATCTATGCGCCGATTTCGAAGCGCTTCCATGAGAACCCGGATGAATTCGCCGATGCCTTCGCCCGCGCCTGGTACAAGCTGACGCATCGCGATATGGGGCCCGTCTCACGCTATCTCGGCTCCGAAGTGCCCGACGAGGAACTGATCTGGCAGGATCCGGTTCCGGCCGTCGATCACCCGCTGATCGATGATCAGGACATTGCCGACCTGAAGGGCAAGATCCTCGCTTCCGGACTGTCGGTCTCGGAACTGGTCTCGACCGCCTGGGCGTCGGCGGCAACGTTCCGCGGATCAGACAAGCGCGGCGGGGCGAACGGAGCCCGGATCCGCCTGTCGCCGCAGAAGGACTGGGAAGTCAATCAGCCGTCTCAGCTGGCGAAGGTGCTGACAGCCCTCGAAGGGGTCCAGACGGCCTTCAATGACGCGCAGTCCGGCGGCAAGAAGGTGTCGCTCGCCGATCTCATCGTCCTCGGCGGCTGCGCAGCGGTCGAAAAGGCGGCGAAGGATGGCGGCCACGATGTGACCGTGCCCTTCGCAGCGGGGCGCACTGACGCGTCGCAGGAGCAGACCGATGTCGACTCCTTTGCTGTGCTCGAGCCGGCGGCGGACGGCTTCCGCAACTATCTCAAAGCCGAATACTCGGTTTCGGCGGAGGAACTGCTTGTCGACCGCGCGCAATTGCTGACACTGACGGCGCCCGAAATGACCGTTCTCATCGGCGGGCTGCGCGTGCTGAACGTCAATGCCAGCGGATCCCAGCACGGTGTCTACACCAAGCGGCCGGAGACGCTCACCAACGACTTTTTCGTCAACCTGCTCGACATGGGCACGGAATGGAAAGCGGCCTCGGACGCCAAGGATGTGTTCAACGGAACCGACCGCGACAGCGGCGAACCAAAATGGACCGGCACCCGCGTTGACCTGGTCTTCGGTTCGAACTCCCAGTTGCGGGCTGTCGCCGAGGTCTATGGTTGCGAAGATGCACATGAGACATTTGTGCACGATTTCGTCGCGGCCTGGGACAAGGTGATGAACCTGGACCGCTTCGACCTGCGCTGATCCGCACGAATGCGTGCGAGCGCGACCGGAACCCGGCTGCGCTCGCACACCACGCGGACGATCCGCCCGTCCGGGTGACGGGCTTTGGCATTGGCGGCAAAGGCTGACATGGCAGCCAAAACGTGACCTCACCATCGTCGTGTTCGCCGGCGCTGAGGGATAAATCCAGGCGACTTGACGTTTCCCGAAACGTGGCCGCGTTGATTTCGGCCGGTCAAGCCGAATAACGCAATATTCGATCAGCATCACATTCTCTCTGGTTTTTTTAAATCGATTAGATTATGACCGGGGAAAATGCACTGCAATGATGAGCGAAGCCATGAGCAGCCAAACGATTCCCGTCGAGCCGTTCGATTATGTCGTCTTCGGCGGCACCGGCGATCTCTCGGAACGCAAATTGCTCCCGGCCCTTTACCACCGGCAGATCGCCGGCCAATTGAGCGAGCCGACACGCATCATCGGCGCGTCGCGCGCGGCGCATGACGACAATGGATTTCGGGACTTCGCCGCCGAAGCCTTGTTGCGCCACCTGACGGAAGAAGAGCATGACGCCGGGCAGGTCGAGCGGTTCCTGAACCGGCTCCATTATGTCTCGGTCGACGCCAAGACCGACCGCGGCTGGGACGATATGACCCGCGTGCTCTCCGAAGGCGGCGCAAAGGTGCGCGCCTTCTATCTGGCGGTCAGCCCGTCGCTGTTCGGCGATATTTGCGGGCAGATCCGCAGCCATGGCCTGATCACCGACGACACGCGTATCGTGGTCGAAAAACCCATCGGCCGAGACCTTGCCTCGGCGCGGGCGCTCAATGACACGATCGGCCAGGTCTTTCCCGAGGACGAGATCTTCCGGATCGACCACTATCTCGGCAAGGAAACGGTGCAGAATCTGATGGCGCTGCGCTTTGCCAATGCCCTTTACGAACCGCTTTGGAATTCGGCCCATATCGATCATATCCAGATCACCGTGTCCGAGGCGGTCGGGCTTGAAGGCCGTATCACCTATTACGACCGCGCCGGCGCGCTGCGCGACATGGTCCAGAACCACATGCTGCAACTGCTTTGTCTGGTCGCCATGGAAGCGCCGCCATCGGCCGACGCCGAGGCGGTGCGTGATGAAAAGCTGAAGGTCCTTCGGGCGCTGAGCCCGATCGACCGGGACAATGCCGGACAGGTGACGGTTCGCGGCCAGTACAAGGCCGGCGCCTCGGAGGGCGGTGCCGTCGACGGCTATCTGGAAGAGCTCGGCGACGAAAACTCGACCACCGAGACCTTCGTTGCCATCAAGGCGGAAATCGAGAACTGGCGCTGGGCGGGCGTGCCGTTCTACCTGCGCACCGGCAAGCGCATGGCCGAACGGGTGTCGGAAATCGTCATCAATTTCAAGCCGATCCCGCATTCGATCTTCGACAGGAGCGCCGGACACGTGATCGCCAATCAGCTGGTCATCCGCCTGCAGCCCGGCGAGGGCGTCAAGCAGTGGATCATGATCAAGGATCCGGGGCCCGGCGGCATGCGGCTGCGCCACGTGCCACTCGATATGAGCTTCGCGGAGAGTTTCGGCGTGCGTAACCCCGATGCCTATGAACGGCTGCTGATGGATGTCATCCGCTGCAACCAGACGCTGTTCATGCGCCGTGACGAGGTCGAGGCGGCCTGGCACTGGATCGATCCGATCCTGAAGGCCTGGGAGGAGAGCAAGCAGCCCTGCTACGGCTATACCGCCGGAACGTTCGGCCCGACCCAGGCGATTGCGCTCATCGAGCGCGATGGCCGGACCTGGCACGAGAGCCACTAGGGCGGACTGATGAGCGAACCGCACATGAATGCGTTTGCCTCCGGCGATCTATTGGCAGAGGCGCTCGCCCGCCGCGTCGCAGGCACTCTCGAGGCCGCCATCGAACGCGACGGGGCGGCCGCGCTGGCCGTGTCGGGCGGGTCGACGCCGCGCGCCTTTTTCCTGGCGCTCAGCCAGCAGATGCTGGCCTGGGACAAGGTGACCGTGACGCTGGTCGATGAACGGTTCGTCCCGTCATCGCATGAACGGTCGAACCACCGGCTGGTGGCGACGCTGTTGCTGCAGAACGAGGCGGCCTTCGCGCAGTTCGTGCCGCTTTATGCCGACCACGTCGATGCGCCCGAGGCTGCCCGCCGCGCGGCCGCACACCTTGCGGCCATGAAGCGGCCGCTTGATGTCGCCGTGCTCGGCATGGGTCTTGACGGGCACACAGCCTCCTGGTTCCCGGCCAGCGACCAGCTTGCCGCCGTCACCGATCCCGAAACGGCCGAGACCGTTCTGGCGATCGAGGCGCCGGGCGCCGGGGAACCGAGACTGACGCTGACGCTTCCCGTCATCGCCCGTTCGGATCTGTGTGTCCTTCACATCGAAGGAAACGATAAGAAAAGCGTGTTTGAAGAGGCCCTGCGGCCCGGAACCGTCGATCAACTGCCGGTGCGCGCGCTGTTAAGAAAGACCGGAAACCCGCTGCAGGTCTACTGGGCGCCCTGAACAGGCCGTCCGGGACCGAACGACGCTCCGGCATCGAGGAAACGCCTGAAGACCAATGCGATCCGCAGGATCGCACACCCGTATCATTTGATCGGCAGGACGCCATGACCGCACACCCATCCATCCTCACCATCACCGACCGCATTGTCGAGCGTTCCAAACCGACGCGCGAACGCTATCTCGATCAGCTCAACAGGGCTGCCGAGAAGGGCCCGCACCGGGGCGTCCTGTCATGCGGCAATCTGGCCCATGGTTTTGCTGCCTGCAGCCCCGCCGACAAGGAGGCGCTGTCGGGTGACCAGATCGCCAATCTCGGCATCATCACCTCCTATAACGACATGTTGTCGGCCCATCAGCCATTCGAGCACTACCCCGAACTGATCAAGACGGCAGCCAAGGAAGCCGGCGGCGTGGCGCAGGTCGCCGGCGGCGTGCCGGCCATGTGCGACGGGGTCACCCAGGGACAGCCGGGCATGGACCTGTCGCTGTTTTCCCGCGACGTCATTGCCCTGGCGACGGCGGTCGGACTGTCACACAATATGTTCGATGCGGCAGCCTATCTCGGGGTCTGCGACAAGATCGTGCCCGGCCTGCTGATCGCGGCGCTGACCTTCGGCCATCTGCCGGCCGTGTTCATCCCGGCCGGTCCGATGACGTCGGGACTGCCCAATGACGAAAAGACGCGCATCCGCCAGCTTTTCGCCGAGGGCAAGGTCGGCCGTGCCGAATTGCTGGAAGCGGAAGCCAAATCCTATCACAGCCCCGGCACCTGCACCTTTTACGGCACCGCCAATTCCAACCAGATGCTGATGGAGATCATGGGCTTCCACACGCCCGGCGCGTCCTTCATCAATCCGGGCACGCCGCTGCGCGACGCACTGACCCGCGAAGCGACGAAGCGGGCGCTGGCGATCACCGCCCTCGGCAATGAATTCACGCCCGCCGGGGCGATGTTCGACGAGCGCAGCGTGGTCAACGGCATTGTCGGCCTGCACGCCACCGGCGGCTCGACCAACCACACGATGCATCTCATCGCCATGGCTCATGCGGCCGGCATCAGCCTGACCTGGGAGGATATTTCCGATCTCTCCGACATCGTGCCGCTGCTGGCGCGGGTCTATCCGAACGGGCCGGCCGATGTGAACCATTTCCACGCCGCCGGCGGGCTCGGCTTCCTGATCGCGCAATTGCTCGCCCATGGGATGTTGCACGACGATGTGCGCACGGTGTGGGGCGACGGGCTTGCCGCCTATGCCACCGATCCGAAGCTCGGCAGCGATGGCACGGTGACCCGCGAGCCGGTGGCGGCGACCAGCGCCAATGCGAGGGTCCTGTCGACCTTCGACGCGCCGTTCCAGAAAAATGGCGGGCTGAAAATGATGACGGGCAATCTCGGCAAGTCGGTGATCAAGATTTCGGCGGTCAAGCCGGCACACCGGGTCGTCGAGGCGCCGGCCCGGATCTTCCATTCGCAAAAGGCGTTTCAGGAGGCGTTCAATTCCGGTGCGCTGGACGGCGACCTCGTGGCGGTCCTGCGCTTCCAGGGCCCACGTGCGATCGGCATGCCGGAACTGCACAAGCTGACACCGTTGCTCGGCGTGCTGCAGGACCGGGGCTGCAAGGTGGCGCTGGTCACCGACGGCCGCATGTCGGGCGCCTCCGGCAAGGTTCCGGCGGCTATTCACGTGACGCCCGAGGCCGTCGATGACAGCCCGATCGCGAAAGTGCGGGAGGGCGATATCATCCGCCTTGATGCCGATGCCGGGACCCTGGATGTGCTTGTTGAGGAACCGGTGTTTGCGGCCCGCGAGCCGGTCAAAATCGACCTGACGGACAGCGAGCACGGCATGGGCCGCGAACTCTTCGCCAATTTCCGGGCACTTGCCGGACGGGCCGACACCGGCGCCAGCGTGTTGTATTAGGGTTTGTCGTCAGCCAACGCCGGTGATCATCGAAACGATCTCATTCTTGTCGGTTTTGGCTGTTTCGCGCACGCCGATCTGCACGCCGCGCCGCAAAACGCAAATCCGGTCGGACAGCCGGAAAACCTGATCCAGGCTGTGGCTGATGATGAGAATTGCGATATCGCGCTCCTTCAGCGCGGTCACGATCTTTTCGACCTTTGCGGTTTCCGCAACGCCTAGCGCCGCCGTTGGCTCGTCAAGCAGGATCAGTTTCTTGGCCCAGTGCGTGGCGCGAGCGATCGCGACGCCTTGCCGCTGGCCGCCGGACAAATCACGGATAAGCGCGCGGGCGGATGGAATGCGCACGTCCAGCTCATCGACCAGAGCCTGGGTTTCGCGCATCATTTTCCTGCGGTCGAGCAGGCGTAGCGGACCGCGCACCGCCTCGCGCCCGAGAAACATGTTCATGTAGACCGGCTGCTGGTCGGCCAGTGCAAGGTCCTGATAAACCACTTCGATGCCGCGCGAGCGTGCGATACTGGCATCGGTGAAGTTGACATCTCCGCCGTTGAGCCGGATTGTGCCCGACGACGGTCGATGAACCCCCGAGATCATCTTCAACAGGGTCGATTTCCCGGCACCATTGTCGCCGACCAATGCAACGATCTCACCGGCATACAGCTCGAGCGAAAAATTTTCGACGGCGACGATGCCGGCAAAGGCCTTGTGAACGTTTTCGAGTTCAAGCACCGGCCGCAATTGGGTGCTGTTCGTCACGACACCCCCTCCAAAAGCGGCCACGGTTCGGCGACACCGAAAATGTTTTCAATGGTTTCGACCTTTGGTGCGCCCTTGCCGATGCCGGAGACGCCCGCCGTATAGGCGCGGGTCACGAAGGCCTGTCCACGGAAGCCGAAGATGACCGTGTCGCCGGCCTTCGGGGTGACCGAGCCGGCGCAGTCGATCATGCCGTAATAGTCGATGGCCGAGGGCGGCGGAATCTCGACGCTCGCCAGCGCCGCATCCGACGTCGTCGGCTCACTGCCGACGATGGCCCTGACATCGTAGTCCGGGAAAACCGGATCAATATAGAGGCCGCCGCCGAAACAATAGGCGCGGCCGCCGTGCAAATGCGACACTTCGCTGAGATAAAGCACGGCCGGGCGCTCGGGCAGATCCTCTCGCGCGTGAAGCGGTGTTGTCCCGTGCAGGCCGTTGCCGGGCTCGCACTGGGTGGCGCCGGCATCCGCCAGGGCATCGAGCACGATCGACGAGGTGGTTCCCGGCGCGTTGATTTCGATGTCGCGCCGCCCACAAGCGGCCAATGTTTCGGCGGCTCTGGACAGTGTGGAAAGATTGGGGGTCGGCTTCACAGTATTGGCGTCATTGTCAAACAGCAGGGCCGGAAAGGTGGTGATGCCGGCAAACCGGCCACCGGCCAGCGCATCCAGGCCATCGGCAACCGCGGCAACGTCCTCGGCCGCAAACCCGCCTTCGTGACCGCGATAGAAAATGTCATCGCCGGTTTGAATGCGGGCCAGAAGATCCTGGACATGTCCGGCGCCTGCCGAAGCGGCGGCGGCCTCGGCTGCCTTTTCATCGCTGAAAACGGTCCAGTAGTGCGGTCGCAGGGCGCGCGCCGCCGTGGCGGCCTCATGTCGGGGCACCTGAACCAGATGGCCGAGGTGACCGGTTTTCAGCCCGGCACGATGGCAGGCGATGGCGCAGGCCATATCGACGGCGACGGCGCGGTCGATGCCCCCGCGTTTCACAGCCCGGCAAAAACCGCTATTGCGGCCGACCTGCTTGGTCATCGCAAAGGTCTTCATGCCCCGCCGGCTGGCCTCGCTGGCGAAGATCCGCGCGTTTTCCTCCACCGCATCGAGATCGAGAACATAGGCGTTGGCGGGGATCTTGCCGTCCTGATGCAATTGCATCGCCGCCTCGATGAATTGTGGATTTCGTCGTCTCAACACATCCAGAAACATGTCTTCTCCTAACGTCCCGTATCGCGCAATGAAATCGCAACCGCGATCAGGATGATAAGTCCGCGCACGATCATCTGATCGGATACGGACAGCCCCATCAGGATCAGCCCGTTGTTGAGCATGCCCATCAGCAGCGATCCGACCAGCGCGCCGACCACCGAGCCCTTGCCGCCATTGAGTGCCGTTCCGCCGACGATAACGGCGGCGATGACGGTCATCAGATCACTTTCGCCGAGCGTGTATTTGGCGGCCTGCAGACGGCCCGCATAGAGCAGTCCGGCGAGGCCGGCGCAGCCACCGCTGATCATCAATACGGCGAGCCGGATCCGCGGCACCTTGATGCCGGACACCCGCGCCGCGCCGGGATTGTCGCCAGTAGCAATGACATGGGCGCCAAACCGGGTCTCGCGGTAAATCAGGTGACCGATGATCACCGCACCTAGTGTCCACAGGATCAGCGATGGAATGCCGAACAGCGATCCAGATCCGAAAAAACCGGTAAAGGCATCATTGACGACGGGGATGGAGCGCAAATTCGTCATCGACCGCGCGAGACCGGCGAACAGACCGAGCGTCGCCAGGGTCACCAGGAAGGACGGCAATCGAAGATAGGCGACCAGCAATCCGTTGAAGAAGCCGATCGCCAGCCCCGCGCCGAGACCGGCGGCGATTCCGAATACCATCGGATAATTTTGCATCACCACGGCCCCGGCCAGAGCGGAGACGGCGGTGATCGAGCCGAAGGACAGATCGATCTCTCCCGCCGACAGCACGAAGACAAAGCCGATGGCCATGATGGTCGCCGGTGCCGTTTGCAGCACGATATTGGACAGGTTCCGGGTGGTCAGAAACCCGTCTCCGCTCAACGTGACGGCAAAGAAGGCAAAAATCGCCAGAAAACCCAGATAGACAACATATTGCTGCAGATCGAGTTTGCGCGTGATCGAACGCAGCCCGTCCATATGCGGTTCCTCTCCGGCTTTCACCTGCGGGCCGCCCGGCGGTTGCCGGACGGTCCGCCATACTTCCGGTTATTTCGTTGCCGACAGAACGCTGTCCGGCGCCGGACGCCGCAGCGATTGCATCCAGGCATCGGCCACATTTTCGGTTGTGACGGTAATTGCAGGGGCCACCACAAAGGGAGGCGTTACCTCACCGACCAATGCCCGGGCGCCTGCAGCGGCCATGGCCCGCCCAAGCTCATACGCTTCATCGGCAATGATAGCCGCAATACTGCCGCCCCCGAGCATATCAAGGGCAAGCGGTTCGGACAGATCGAGCGTAACGATTTTGGTCGTGTCGTTGCCATTGGCGCGCAACGCTGCCAGAACACCCTCGGCCGGACCGGCCCAGGTCACATAAATGCCGCTGAGATCCGGGTTTTTCAGCAACATGGCATTGGCGACTTCCTCGGCGCGCGCCGGGTCGCTGATACCCTGTTCGGCGACAATCTTGATGTCCGGATAGTCGTTTTCGATCGTCGTCTTGAAGGCGTTGTCCCGTTGATTGGTGACGTAATAGGTGGCGTCGTGATAGATCCAGCCAACGGTCCCCTTGCCACCGATGGCCGAGGCGAGCGCGTCGGCGGCCTGTTTGCCCATCTCAAACAGATCATCGGTGACGATCGCAGCGTAATCCGCCGGGTGCTGGAAGTTCTTGGGCAGATTGGACAGAAAGACCAGCTTCACATCCTCCGCCTTGGCTTCCTTGAAGGCCGCTGCGGATGTGACCGGATCGAGCGGCAGGGACAGGATGATATCAGGGTCCTTGGCAAGTGCCGTTTCGATGTCACTGCGCTGTTTGGCAGCATCGAATCCCGCACTCGTCGTGGCAACGACCTCAATGCCCAACCGTTTGAATTCGTCGGTCGCACCCAGGGTGACCGCGTTGACGAAATCCGATTGATCATGCCAAAGCAGTGCGGCCTTGTAGCCGCCGGCCTTCAGCTCTGCAATCTTGTCCTTGGGCACCTGGATGGTCGTGGAAGGTGTCGCGGCCTCACCCATCGGGCCGACTGTTTCTGCATGGGCATGGGCGCCCGCAAGCGCAGCCATGATGGATGCCGTTGCAATCAAATCCTTGAATTTCATAGCAGTACTCTCCCTTGGCGATTTGGCATGTCAGGTTTCGACAATGCCGCAGTAGCTGGCGATGAATGTTGCGAATGCGACGATGCCGGCTACGTATTCGTCGACATTCACGCGCTCTTCGAGCGTATGGCAGTTGGTGATGTCGCCCGGCGCGCAATAGACCGCCGGGCAACCGATCTGATCGATGAGAAAGGGCGATTCAGACCAATAGGGCGCGCCCTCGCACCCGCCGCGGCCCGGCATGGCCGCATCGAGCGCCCGCGACAGCAAGCGGATCGGGGGCAGGCCGGGGTCGATGTCGGCGGGCGACCCGCCGAAGGCGTGATCCCGGCCCGCCGGATAGGTAATGTCGAGCCGGATGCCATCCTGCACGTCGACACCGTGCAGCACTTTCTCGAATTCGCCAACCGCGGCATCAACGCTTTCGCCGGGCAGGAGTTTGCGGATCATCGAAAACCGGGTTTCGCCCGGCACCGCGATGTAGCCGCCGCCGGAGATCGCGGTCACCAGAGCGAACGCCCGCCCTACCAGATCGTGGCTGGCACGGGCCGATATCTCCTGCGAATGTCGCCAGATCGCCGAAAGCAGCGCGTGCGTCGCCTTCAGCGCGTCGACACCCAGTTCAGGCACACCGAAATAGGCGGATTTTCCGACGACATCCACATCGGCGATGAAGAATCCCATCTGGGCCGGATACACCGCCAGCCGAGTCGGCTCGACATAGATGGCAAAGTCCGGCCTGGCAATCTCTCCGCCAACAACGCGTCGGGTGAAATCCTTGATACCGGCGCTGGTGCCGCTGCCGGGTTCGCCACTTTCCTCATCACCGACAAAGGCAAAAGCAACATCGCCGCGCATCCTGATGCCGGCACGGTCGAGCAGGTCGAGCGCGGCAAGGCCGGCGCAGATGCCGGCTTTCAGGTCCCCGGTCCCGCGTCCCCACATATGTCCATCGATAATCGCTCCGCCAAACGGGTCCTCCCGTTCGGTTCCCGCCCAGCGTTCCTTCCAGCCGCGCACATGGACAGTGTCGGTATGGCCGATGAACAGCAAGCGGGGGCCGCCACCCGTTCCCCTTCGTTCGCCCCAGACATTCGGGCGGCCGGGCTGAAAATCGGCGTATTGTGGATCAAGCGCCATTTGGCGCATGCGTTCCTGCAAAAAAGCCGCGAAGTCAGCCTCGTTGCCGGTGACGCTCTGGCGGGCAACCGCGTCCTTGAGCAGCGTCACGGCCTCCTGACGGTCGATGCCTTTCTCCAGCCGATGTTTCAATGCCAGCGGATCGGTCATTGAACCGTTCCGGCGAATTTGACCACGTCGGGCGGCGGCAAGGCAATCTCCGCGCCGGGAACACCGCCGGAAAACAGAATCGCATGGAGATGACCAAGGCCAACCGCCGCACCGCCGGCAATCGCGCCAGTGGTACCGAGTGCGGTGGTCACGATATCAACCCGCCGCGGCGTGCACAGCGGAACCAGTTCGCGGACGCGATCGGCCAGTTCGCGGCGCCCTCCGATCGACCCGCCAAGGACGACACGGCGCGGCCCGGTGATGGCGCAAATGGCGGCTACCGCCCGCGCCACATAGCGAGCCGTCTCGTCGATCACCGTCAGTGCGGCTGAATCACCCTCGTCCGCGGCGTCGAATATGCCGGGAACATCGAGGGACCGGCCGGACAGGTCCCGGAAGCGCATTCGCATGCCAGCGGTGGCCGTAACCCGCTCAAGAGCGCCGATGCGCAGCGACGCCGGTTCGAACGGATCGGCTCCAAAGGGCAGGAATCCGAGTTCACCGGCCGCGTTGGCCGCGCCGCGCACCAATTCGCCATTGACGATAATGCCGGCTCCGATACCGGTGCCGAGGGCGATATAGGCGAGATCGTCTATGCCGGCACCGGTGCCGACCCAATGCTCGCCGAGGACAGCAAGGTTGACGTCGTTTTCCAGCAGCACGTCGAGGCCCAGTTCTTCCTTGAGGGCAGCCCCCACATCGAATGTATCGATGCCGGGGATGTTCGGCGCCATCAGCACGTGTCCGGTTTGCGGGTGCGGAACACCCGGGACGCCGACCACGGCGAGACGCACCCGGTGAAAATCAATGGCGTTGTGCTGTGCGACTGACCGGCACATGCGGGCGATCTGCTCAACCACATGCCGGCCGCCGCGTTTGTCCGTTGGTTCCACCAATTCAGCCAGCACATTGCAGGACAGATTGGCAATGGCGGCCCTGGTTTTCGTGCCGCCAAGATCAACCGCTGCGATGCAGGCCGCATTGGGCACAATTTCATAGGTCACCGCCGTGCGCCCCACATGACCGCTGGTCCGTCCGGTTTCGCGGATCCAGCCGTCCTCCTCAAGCAGACGGGCGATTTCCGAAATGGTCTGTTTCGACAGGCCGGTCTGCTTGGCAATCGAGGCCCGGGAGATTGGTCCGCAATGGACGATGGTTTCCATCACCATGCACAAGGACAATTGCCGGGACTTGCGTGACGCATCGCTCACGGGCAGATCCTATTAATTCGTTCCTTTACCGAACTAATTATCCCAAATGCGAGACGGCGTCAAGGACGCCCGTCCCAAACCCGCCGCTTCACGGACATGGCCACTGGTCTGTTGGGATTTAGAGCCCGTTCGGGAATTAACGATTGTGGTGTGAGATGATGTGGCGCCCGCACCCCGCGGGCGCCTGCAGCACGGTCAGCCGAGGACCTCGGCAACCGCCTCAACGGTCTTCTCGACGATCTGATCGGCCTCGTCGCGGGTCAGGCAAAGCGGCGGTGCGAAACCCAGAATATCACCCTGCGGCATGGCGCGGGCAATGACGCCACGCCTCAGGAGCGCGGCGGCGACCTGTCCGCCGATGCCCTTCGAGGGATCAAAGAACTGTCGCGGGTCTTTGTCCTCGACGAATTCCAGCGCACAGAGCATGCCCTCGCCGCGAATATCGCCGACATGCGGGTGTTCCGCGAATGCGGCGCTCATTGCCGCGTTGAGATAGCGGCCGGTTTCGCCGGCATTGTCCACCAGACCCAGTTCGTCGATCAGTTTGAGATTGGCGATTCCGGCGGCGGCCCCGAGGGGATGGGCCGAATAGGTCCAGCCGTGACCGAAGGCGCCATGTTCATCCGTACCCTGTTCGAGAACCTTCCAGACCCTGTCTGAGACAATCGAGCCCGAAAGGGGCGCATAGGCCGAGGTCAGGCCCTTGGCTATGGTGATGATATCGGACTCCATCCGATAGTGCTGCGAGCCGAACATGGTTCCGAGCCGGCCAAATCCGGTCACAACCTCATCGGCGATCAGCAGAATGTCGTGTTTGCGCAAAACCGGCTGGATCGCTTCCCAGTAGCCGGCCGGCGGCGGCACAAGACCGCCCGTCCCCAGAACCGGTTCGCCAATGAACGCCGCAATGGTCTCCGGCCCCTCCCGGCTGATCAGCGCCTCGAGTTCCGAAACGCAATGGGCAACGAAGTCGGCCTCGCTCATAGCAGGCTCGTCGCGGCGGTAATAATAGGGCGCCTCGGTGTGCAGAATGCGGTCGAGGGGCAAATCGAACTTGTCGTGAAAAAGCGCAAGACCGGTCAGCGAGCCGGTAGCCAGGCCGGACCCATGGTAACCGCGCCAGCGGGAAATGATCTTCTTCTTTTGCGGATATCCCCGAATGTTGTTGTAATACCAGACGAGCTTCAGATTCGTTTCATTCGCATCCGATCCGCCGAGACCGAAATAGACCTTCGACATGTTGGCCGGCGCCCGGTCGAGGATCATCTTGGCGAGCGTGATCGACGCCTCGGTCCCATGTCCGACATAGGCATGATAATAGGCCAGTGCACGGGCCTGTTCGGCAATCGCTTCGATGATCTCCCGGCGTCCATAGCCCACATTGACGCAATAGAGGCCAGCAAACGCATCGAGCAGCCGCTTGCCATCACGGTCTTCGATAAAGACGCCCGAACCGCCGGTTATGATGCGGCTCGCGGTTTCGCCGCGGGCATGCTGCGCCAGATGGGTTGACGGATGGAAGAAATTGTCCCGGTCCCATTGGGCAAGTTGATCATTCGTCAGCATTCGCTGCTTCCTTTCCTGGCTAACCATTAGTTCCAGTCGCGACATATGTATTTGACATCCATGAAGGCCTCCATTCCAAGCCGTGCGCCCTCACGGCCGAGGCCGGATTGCTTGACGCCGCCGAATGGTATGGGGGCACCCGTGACCTTCGTACGGTTCACCGCGATCATGCCGAACTGAAGCGCACGGCTGGCGCGATAGATCCGGCGCGGATCATGGGTGTGCAGATAAGCAACCAATCCGTATTCGGTGCTGTTCGCAAGAGCCAGAACCTCGTCCTCGGTTTCGAACGGGGCAATCGCCGCCACCGGCCCGAACGTTTCTTCGCGCATGATCAGCGCATCGGCCGGAGTATCCGCCACAACGGTGGGCTGAAAGAATAACGGGCCCTGTGCGTGACCGGCGCCGCCGGTCAGCAGTCTGGCGCCCCTGGAAAGCGCATCGGCGACATGGTCGTGCTGCTTGCGGACGGTGCTTTCATTCATCAGCGGTCCGATGTCGCAGTCATCGATTCCGGGCCCGACGGTCAGGGCCGCGGTGCGCTCGGCAAACAGTGCGCAGAAGACATCATAGACTTCGCGCTGGACGAAAAACCGGTTGGCGCCCAGACAATCCTGCCCCGATGTCGCGAATTTGGCCTTGACGGCCTCCTCCACCGCAAGGTCGATATCGGCATCCGCGAAGACCAGGAACGGCGCATGACCGCCCAGTTCCATGACCATGCGTTTGACGGTTTCGGCGCATTGCCGGTAAAGCAGCTTGCCGACGGGAGTCGATCCGGTAAAGGACAACGCCCGCACCCGCGGGTCCGACATCCAGGCGGGCACGATCGCCGAAGCGCGACCCGTCACGATGTTGAACACGCCCGGCGGTATACCGGCGCGTTCGCAAAGCTCGGCCAGCGCGATCGCCGAGAACGGCGTTTCGCGAGAGGGATGGACAACCACCGTGCAGCCGGCCGCCAGAGCTGCCGCGGCCTTGCGGGTGATCATCGCGGATGGGAAGTTCCATGGCGTAACGAGCGCCGCCACACCGACAGGTTCGCGCCACACTTCCACTTCTGCATCGGCCAGATGCGAGGTCACACCCTCGATGTTCGGACGCTTCGCCTCCTCGGCATAAAACTCCAGGAAGGATGCGGCATAGTCGATTTCACCGCGCGCCTCCGATAGGGGTTTTCCCTGCTCGAGTGTCATCACCACCGCCAGATCTTCCTTGTAGGACAGGATCAGTTCGAACCAACGGCGCAATAAAGCCGAGCGATCCTGAGGCAGCATTGTCGACCAGACGGCAAAGGCATTCTGCGCTGCATCCACGGCCCGAATGCCGTCATCGGCCGTCAGGGCGGCGACGTGGCCCAGCGCCAGTCCGGTCGCCGGATCGGACACCTCAAAGGTGCCGCCGTCGGCGGCCGCGACCCATTGCCCATTGATATAGCCGAATTCGCGCACGAGCTTCGGATCGGTGAGAAGGCCTGCGAGGGATGCACGATCGGGCCGGGTTCCGGTCAATTCCATCTGATGTCCCCAGGTTGTGTCGGGTCGTGTTCTAAAACCGGATACTAGGCGCAACCGGCCGGAAGAGGCGTCGCAATAGGCCTGTTTTTCCGAAGATTCGCCTGAATTGCAGGGCCGATTCCGACGTTTCGAAGGTTGGGGCAACGGGAGGTTAGACTGGAACCGGCACTGTCTTCACGGTCTTGGTCACGATGTAGGTGTAATAGCGTTTGAGGCCGATATCGGCGTCAAGCAGGCGGTCGACCAGGCGCTGGTAGGCGTCGATATCGCGGCAGGCAAATTTCAGGAAATAGTCGACCCCGCCGCCGACGGCCCAGCATTCCTCGATCTCCCGCATCTTGGCGACGGCCGCTTCAAAACGCATGAAATCCGATGACTGGTGACTGTCCAGTTCAGCCTGCATGATGATCGTCAGGCGCGGGCCGAACGCGTCGGCCGAAACGCGCGCGCCATACCCTTGGATCACACCGTGGTCTTCGAGGCGCCGCAAGCGTTCCCAGCAGGCCGTCGGCGACAGATTGATCCGTTTGGCCAGTTCGGCCTTTGTGATGCGGCCATCGGCCTGAATGACCGACAGCAATTTCAGGTCACGGTCATCCAGTTTTATTTGCTGCATACGGCGTGTTCGGGGATGATGCGTCATGTCGGCACGGCAATGACGGCCACGATATCGCCCATGGCAATGAGACCCGGGAAATGGCGGCCGATGAAAATCCCGTCCAACTGGCTGTGATATTCCGTCGGCTCACCCCCGGTCCGGTGAACATCATGGATGCGCGCCACGCATTGACCGGCCGTCACGGCGTCACCCAGTTCGACGCAGAATTCGAGCAGTCCCACCGACGTCGCCTCGACAAAGCAGCGGCCGTCCGGCATGTCCAGATGGATCGTCGCCGCTTCCTCCAGCGGGCCGTCGAGAATTCCGGCGTGCTTCAGGAGGTTGCGCACCCCTTTCCTGGCCACGGCAACCGTTTCGGCGCGCGCGGTTCCGCCGCCACCCAATTCGGTGGAAATGAACACTTTGCCCATCTCTTCGGCCGCCGTGTCATACATGCCGACATTATCGACCTCCAGGAGCGTGACCGAATAGGGCGCATTGAAGGCCTTCATGGCCGCTGCGCAGCGGTCCTGGTTCGCCTTGTCGTCCAGCACATGGGAGGCACAGAACGGCACGAAATCCAGCGTCTTGCCGCCGGAATGGAAGTCGAGGACATAGTCGGCCATGGGCAGGAGGACACGCTGGAAATAGTCGGCGATCTTCTCGGTCACCGTGCCGGCGGCGTCGCCGGGAAAGACCCGGTTGAGATTGCGGCCGTCAATGGGTGACGTGCGCCGCGCCGCGTGGAAGGCTGGCGTGTTCATCAGCGGAACGATGATGACCCGTCCGGTGAAATCCTGATCGCCGATGGAGCGGGCGAGATCGAACAGAGCCAATGGGCCTTCATATTCATCGCCATGGTTTGCACCGGTCAGCAGCGCCGTCGGGCCGTCGCCGTTTCGTGCGACCGTAATGGGAATCATGATTGACCCCCAGGCCGATCCGTCATGGGAGTGGGGCAGTTTCAGGAAACCATGCCGGACTCCGTCGTGGTCGAAATCGATCGTCGCGCTTATCGGGCTTGCATGTGTCATGTCACACCTTGACAAAGAGTTCGCGGGGCACCGAGGCGAGGCACTGCGGATCACCGTCGGTGATGACGATGCTTTCCGTCGTTTCCATGCCCCAATCATTCATCCACAGGCCGGTCATGAAATGAAACGTCATGCCCGGCTGCAATTCCGTTGCGTCGCCGGCGCGCAGGCTCATCGTCCGCTCGCCCCAGTCCGGCGGGTAGCTGAGCCCGATGGGATAGCCAGCCCTGTTGTCCTTGGAGATGCCCCACTTTTCCAGGACGCCGCTGAAAGCCAGGGCGATGTCCTCGCAACGATTGCCCGCCCGTGCCACGGCGAGCCCCGCATCGATCCCTTCGCGAACGGCACTGTCGGCGTCGAGGTAATGCTGCGGCGGTTTTCCCAGATAGACCGTCCGCGACAGCGGCGCATGATATCGGCGATAGCACCCGGCGATCTCGAAGAATGTCCCCTCATTCGCCTTCAGCGGCTGGTCATCCCAGGTCAGGTGCGGGGCCGCGGCATCCGCCCCGGACGGAAGAAGCGGGACGATGGCCGGGTAGTCTCCGCCGTGACCGTCGACGCCGCGGAGGCCGGCATCGTAGATATCCGCGACCAGGTCGCACTTGCGCATGCCGGGCTCGATCGTCTCGACAATCCTGGCATGCATTTTCTCCACGATGCGTGCCGCCCGCCGCATGTAATCGAGTTCCCGCTTCGATTTCACGGCGCGGCACCAATTGACCAGCCCGGTCGCATCATCGAAACGCGCATTGGGCAGATGCCGGACCAGCGCCCCAAAGGCCGCGGCGGAAAAGTAATAATTGTCCATTTCAACGCCGATCCAGAGCCTGTCCCATCCTCGGTCGATGATCACATTGCTCAAAAAATCCATCGGGTGGCGCTCAACGGACTGGACGTAGTCATCGGTATAGGAGGTGATATTGGACTCCTCCATATGCACGGTGCGGCGAGCGCCGTTTGCATCCTGGCGGCGACCGAACCAGACCGGCTCGCCGTCCAGCGTCAGGAGAACGCATTGATGGACATAGAAGGACCAGCCGTCATAGCCCGTCAGCCAGGCCATGTTGGACGGGTCGCTGACAATCAGCAGTTCGATGCCCCGGGCCGCCATGGCTTTGCGGGCCTTGTCGATCCGCTCGGCATACTCGGTGCGGTCGAACGGCAGTTCAATATCGGGCATCTCGCATCCTCTGTTGCCGGCTGGTCACCGATCGCTGTTGAAGGGGGTTCCGGATCCTGCTTCCAATGCCCGCGCCGTGGCGAACGCCGCGATGGCGGTGTCCTGGACACCGGTTCCCGTCAGATCGCACAGGGTGATCGCCGTGGATGAACCGCGCGCCGACCGTTGCCGCGCAATCAGCGTCCCGATTTCCACGTAATCGAGATCCGGCGACACCGCACCGGCAGCGACCGCGGCGCGCAATTCGCCCTGTTTCAGGCATTGTGCATGGTGGTCGCACACATATTGATCGACCGTTGCGATGACGTCCGGCGCCAGTTCGGTCTTGTACTCCGCATCGGAACCCATCGCCGTGATGTGCTGGCCCGGGCGGAGCTGCGACGCATCGATGAGCGGTTGCGCTGAGGGCGTGGTCGTCACGACGATGTCACTGGCGCCCATGACCTCGGCGATACTGTCAACCGCAGTCACCTCCAGGCCCAGATCTTCCGCGCAGTCTGCGGCACAGGCCCGTGCGCTTGCCGGATCCCGTCCCCAGACCAGGGCACGCTCAATGTCGCGGACCAGGGTCAAGGCCTTCAGTTGCAGGCGAGCCTGCGTGCCGCTGCCGATGATTCCGGCGCGTTTTGCGTCGGGGCGCGCCAACCATTTCGCTGCGACGGCACCTGCGGCAGCGGACCGCACATCGGTCAGGTAGCCATTGTCCAGCAGGACGGCCTCGACCAGCCCGGTTGCCGCGGAAAACACCACCATCAGACCATTGACGCTCGGCAGGCCGCGTTTGGGATTGTCGAAAAAGCCGGGGCTCATCTTGACGGCAAAGGAGTCGACTCCCGGCACATAGGCGGTTTTGACATCGACCTCGCCATTGTATTCGGCAATACGCATGCTGAGGATCGGCGGCATGATCACCGCCGCGGTCGCAAGCGCCCGAAACGCCGCTTCAACGCACTCAACGGCCGCCAAGTCCAGGGGAACGGCCCGTCGCAGGTCTTTTTCGGTGAATAATCTGATATCAGGCATGTGCGTCATCCCATTGCCGGCCTACGGCGCAGTAGGTCACGCCCTCTGCGCCGATAAGCTGGTTGTGCAACTCCATGTCGATATTGCCGCCGCTGAGGATCGTCACCACGGTGCCGGCGTCCCGGACCCTGCCGGACAGCAAGGCGGCGACACCGACGCTGCCCGCCCCCTCGACAATCTGCCTTTCCGTCCAATAGATGTGGCGGATCGCCGCCGCGATTTCGGTTTCGCTGACGGTAATGAGGTCGTCGACGAACTCGCCGACCATCGCAAAGGTGTATTGATTGCCGATGCCGATGCCGCCGCCCAGCGAATCGGCCAGGCTTTCCAGTTCCTCAACCTCGACAGGCCGGCCCGCCCGGCGGCTGGCAACCATGGCGGCACCGCGCTCCATGGAGATACCGATCACACGGATGTTTGGATTGGCCGCCTTGAGAACCATAGCGACGCCGGAGATCAGCCCGCCCCCCGAAACCGGCACCAGAACCGTATCGAGCGCTGGCTGTTCCTCGAGGATCTCCAGGGCCAGCGTTCCCTGCCCGCTGATGATATCGGGATGATCGAAGGGCGGCAGCATGACCATGCCCTCCGCGGCGACCAGGCGCTCGACCTCCTTCTGGGCCTCATCCTGGGAGTGTCCGATGATCCGAACATCCGCACCCAGTGCCCGGATGGCCTCAACCTTGTTGTCCGGCACCAGATTGGACATGCAGATGGCGCACCGCATACCGACCCTTGTTGCGGCATGGGCCAGGCTGCGACCGTGATTTCCCGTCGACACTGCAACGACGCCGGCGCGCGACTGCGTGTCGGACAGGGACAAAACCGCATTTGTCGCGCCGCGCAGCTTGAAGCTGCCGGTGATCTGGAGATGTTCCAGTTTCAAAAAGACATCGCTTTTCGCGATGGCCGAAAGCGCCGTGGACGCGATCAAGGGTGTCGGACGGATCCAGGGCTGAATCCGTCGGCGCGCACGATAAACGTCACTGGGTCGGATCGTCCCGGTCATCCGGCCTCCTTGACCGCACTCAAAAACTGCTGCGTGCGCTCCTTTTCGGGATTCCCGAAGACGTCGTCCGGTGAACCCTGTTCCTCGATCTTGCCGGCATAG
The DNA here is from genome assembly GCA_028279875.1 of Rhizobiaceae bacterium. Classification (GTDB taxonomy): domain Bacteria; phylum Pseudomonadota; class Alphaproteobacteria; order Rhizobiales; family Rhizobiaceae; genus Hoeflea_A. The sequence continues at coordinate 54,767 of JANQMU010000077.1, read as the reverse complement.
AAGAAGCACACACGATCCGAGATATCGCGGGCGAATCCCATCTGGTGGGTCACCATCAGCATGGTCAGATTGAGGTCGTTGACGAGTTTGCGGATGACGTTCGTCACTTCGCCGATCACTTCGGGATCGAGCGCCGAAGTCACCTCGTCGAACAGCATCACCTTGGGCCGCATGGCGAGCGCCCGGGCAATCGCCACCCGCTGTTGCTGGCCGCCCGACAGGCGCGAGGGATACTGGTCCCGCTTGTCGGCGACCCCGACGAGGTCAAGCAGTTCCTCGGCGCGCGCCTGCGCATCCTTGCGACTCATGCCGAGGGAATAGATCAGGCCCTCCATGCAGTTTTCCAGAGCCGTCATGTGGGGGAACAGGTTGAAGTGCTGAAAGCACATGCCGATGTTCTGGCGCATCTTCCTCAGATATTGCTGGTTCGACGGAACCAGGGCGCCATTCTTCTCCATATGGGTGAGTGGCGCGCCGTTGACATAGATCACCCCGTCATCGATGGTTTCCAGCGTCATGAGCACCCGCAGCACGGTCGTCTTGCCGGAACCGGAGGGGCCGATAATGCTGACCATCTCTCCCTCGGAGATATCGAGATCGAGACCATCAAGCACCGTCAGGGCGCCATAGCGCTTGCTGACATTCGCAAAGCGGACCATGGGCACTGCGTCGCCTTGCAGTCGCAGGGGGTATTCGGACGTTTTATCGAGCATTGTTCTGTCTCCGCATGGGGTGAAACCCGGTTCGGGCCATCACACCCTTATCCGGTCATTTTGCTGAGGTAACGTTCTGCCATTTCGATTTCGATGTCGGACTGCGGCCGGGCGCAGCACAGCAGCACCTCCGTCTGGGACGGGGGTGCCACGCTTGACGGATAGACCACCGTACCGCGCAGCAGCGTCGCTTTGCAGGTGCGGCAGATTCCGGATCGGCAGGCCGCCGGCGGGCGGTAATCCGTATGGGTTTCGACCCATTCCAGCAAAGACCCATCTTCGGGGTTCCAGGTGCCGGCCGGTCCATAGGGCGCCACGGCGATACGGGCCCCCGGCGCCGGCTCGCCGGTATATTCCCCTTCGCCGGGCTCGGAAAAGCGCTCGAAATGAAGGCGGCTGTTGGGTCGTCCCAGGCTGGCATGCGCAGCACGCGCCGCATCAATCATGGGCACCGGGCCGCAGACGAACAATTGCGTCGTATCATCCAGATCCGCGATCCAGCTCTCCAGATGCGGCCGCCCGGGCTCGATAAAGGGCGGCGGGCTGGTGGCGGCTCCCTCTTCCCGGGTTGCAAAGACCCGCAGTTCAAACCGGGGAAGGTCGGCCGCCGCATTGACGAGTTCGTTCAAAAGAGCCAGGTCCCGGCATGTCCGGACCACGTAGATCATTTTGACCGGTGACGGGTATTTCGCATCGGCCAGTGCGCGGATTTGCGGCAGGATCGGCGTGATGCCGATGCCGCCGGCGATGAATGCCAACGGACCGGCAGGCTCGTCCGGCAGGAAAAAATCCCCACCGGGCTGAAAGACCAGGCACTCGTCGCCCGCTCTCACATGGTCGTGCAGCCAGTTGGATACGGAAAATGCACCGTGACCGGCCACCTCGCGCTTCACGGAAATGCGACAGGAGCGGCCGTCACCCCTGCGGAACGGACCGTCGCTGAGCGAATAGCAGCGGAAATGCGTGTTTCCTTGTGCATCCTCGACACCGAAAGTCACGAACTGGCCGGGCTTTGGGGCCTGATCCGGCGCCAACGGCAAGTCGAACCACAGGGACACCACATCCGGAGTTTCCTGGCGGCGTGCGGCGATACCGACCCGGTGGGGTTCTGCGGCATCGTCAAGGCAGAGTGTCGCCAAGCGGTCGTCGATCACCTGACGGACGTCCGGCAAAAGCGACGGTGAGGCCCTGACGCGGGAGATCACATCCGCCCGCGGCTTGCCGGCGGTCAGCACGGCGTTGAGTTCCGCCATCGTTGCATTTTTGGAGCTGGAACGGACGACGACGAGGTCATCCCCGGCCCCGACCAGGCCGGGCTCGACCACGCGCGCATAGACGCCGGTGCGGCCCGATGCCGAAAAGCGGCTCGGAAACCCGGGGTCCGTTCCCACGAAATGCGCCATCTTGTAGCAGGGGATGCGGGGCGATGTCAGTTCCACCAGGGCAGCGCCGATACGGATCCGGTCACCGATGCGAAGCGTATTTTCATCGGGGCCGGCGTAAGAGATGTTTTCCGCGAACGATCCTGGCGGGATGGATCGGCCGAGCACATCCTCGAAGTAGCGATAATGGGCCTCAGGCATCAAATAGACCGCATGATTTTCGGTTCCCAGACGTCGCGCCGTACCCAGTTGATTTCCCGAAAGCCCCGTCCGCGCCAACCAGAGCGGTCCTTCACTTACCGTTCGGACATAGGCTGTCGGCTCGGCCGGACCGTTGATCCGGCAGTCGCGCTTGCGGCCCGTATAAAGACGGAGAATCTGGCCTTCGGCTTTCGTGGCGGCACTCATTTTTCGGTTCCGAGAAACTGAAGAGATATACATCTATATCTTTTGATGGGCGAAATTGCACCAAAAAAAGCCAGATAACGGTAAATTATTTTTAATGTTGTATCCATCTTGCCCTTTATGTATCATCCCGTCAGGCCGCCATCCAAGAGGTCTTGAAATCTGTTGAGCCGAAATCTTTTCGAAACAGGAGACGAAAATGAACATCATCCAAAAAATCGGAGGGGCGATTGGCGTTTGCCTCCTCATGCTGGCGCCATCCGCTGTCGCGTCGGATAATCCGCTTCTCGACAAGTATCGCGCCGAGGGCGCGACGATCGGGATCGCCGGCTACGCACCCTATGGCTACAAGCAGGCCGACGGCAGTTTCAGCGGTGAACAGGTGGAACTCGTCAAACATGTCCTCGGTGAAATGGGCGTCACCGATCTGGAATTTGTCGCGATGGATTTCGGCGCACTGATCCCGTCACTGGTTGCCGGCCGGATCGACATGGGCGCGGCCGGCATCTATATCCGGCCCAAGCGCTGTGAACAGATCCTGTTCGCCGAGCCGACATGGGGCCAGGGCGCGGCTTATGTCGTCAAGAAAGGCAATCCAAAACACCTTCATAATTTCAAGGATATCGCCAATACGGATGGCGCCGTCCTCGCGGTGCTCGCTGGTGGCACGGAAGAAACGCTGGCCTTAAAGGACGGCGTTCCCGAATCCAAGCTCCTGAAGGTCGGCGACAAGGCAGCCGGCATCTCGGCCGTTATCTCCGGCCGCGCCGACGGCTTTGCGCTTTCCGCCTTCGCGATCAACGACATCGTGCGCACGGCCGGCGATCTGATCGGCGTGGAGAGCTCGGGCTCGATCACGGAGATCGGCGGTGAAAACTACCAGGGTCACGGCGCCATCGGATTTCCGAAGGGCACCGGTGACGAACTGAAAGCCAATATGGCATTCCGTGACGCGTTTCAGGCCGTCCTGCAGGACTATGTCAAGAGCGGCGAATATGGCGAGATGGCCGCAGCCTGGGGCTTCGGACCGGCAGACGCGCCGTCAAAGACCATGACGGAATTGTGCGGTTCCGGCCTCTGATCCATAATGGCATCCGCGCCGGTCTTGAAAAACCGGCGCGGACCTGCCCGCGCATCGTTAAGAGCATTTCATGTCCATCCGCACCCTGATCCTGATCCTCTGTGTCACCATCGTATCGGGGGCGATCTATTTCCTTCAATCTCCTTTTGTCGACAGCGGCTGGGTCTTCCTGGACGCCGCCGGCACCACCGTGAGTCTCGTCGTCGTATCGGCCATCCTGACGGTCATTATCGCCTTCACCACAGGCATCGGACGTCTTTCGCCCTGGCTGCCGATCCGCTGGTTCTGCATTGCCTATGTCGAGATTTTTCGCGGCACGTCGGCCCTGGTGCAGCTTTTCTGGCTGTTTTACGTCTTGCCGCTCTTCGGTCCGACGATCGACCCCTTTACCGCCGGGGTGCTCGGCGTTTCGCTGAATGTCGGAGCCTATGCGGCGATTGTCGTCGAGGCGTCCATCCGCGCGGTGCCGAAGGCGCAATATGAAGCAGCCATCGCCATCAATATGAGCAATTTCAACCGGATGCGGCGGATCATCCTGCCGCAGGCGATCCGCATCATGATCCCGCCATTCGGGAACCTGGCGATTCAGCTGTTCAAACTGACCGCGCTGGTCTCCTTTATCGGCATCTCCGATCTGACCTATACGGCCTATCAACTCAACCAGACGACTTATCTGACAGTGCAGGTGTTTACCATTGTCCTGTTCATCTATTTCGCCATCGGGCTGTGCATCACGATCGGCATGAAACTGCTCGAACAGCATTATTCGCGCGGAATCCGGCTGGGAGGCGCGACATGATCTGGGACTGGAACTATACGCTGGAGATATTGCCGCTGATGGCCGAGGCTTCGCTTGTGACGCTGCAGGCGACATTGCTGGGGTTTGCGCTGGCGGCCGTCCTGGGTCTTCTGTGGGCGATCATCAATCTGCTGAACGTTCCCGTCCTCGGTTTCATCGTCCGGCTCCTGGTTGAATTCGTCCGCACGACGCCGCTGCTGATCCAGTTGTTCGCCATGTATTATTTCCTGCCGCTGGTTGGTATCGTTCTGCCGGCGATGCTGTGCGGTGTGCTGACCCTTGGCATCCATTATTCCGCCTATTGCGCCGAGGTCTACCGGTCGGGCTTTGCGAATGTGGACCGGGGGCAATGGGAGGCCGCCAAGGTGATCAACCTGTCCACTTCCCAGACCCTCAAACGCATCATCCTGCCGCAGGCGGTGCCGCCGATTATCCTGCCGCTGGGCAACTACCTCGTCGCCATGTTCAAGGAGACGCCGGTCCTGTTGGCCATCACGGTGATAGAACTTGTGGCAACGGCCCGCATCATCGGCAACGACACGTTCCGCTATACCGAGCCGATCACGCTGGCCGGAGCGTTCTTCCTGGTCATGAGCCTTGTTGCGGCAAAGCTGACCCGGATCATCAGCCGCAAGGCGGCCCTGCCCGGCCAACAGGTGTTTTGATGCAGAATTCCTCAAGCACAGCCCTTCACCAAACCGGCCCGCGCACACCGCCGCAGCAGCGGATCGCAGCCATCTATCAGGAAATCCGCTATCGGATCTGCACCAACAGATATCCGCCCGACACCGTGCTGCGCGAGGAAGTGCTGGCGAAGGAATATGCGGTCAGCCGATCGCCGATCCGGCGGGTGTTTTCTATGCTGGAGCATGAGGGGCTGGTCGAGATCAGGCATGGGATCGGGACGCTGGTCACCCGCATCGAGCCCGATCAGCTCGCCGATGTCTATGCGGTCCGTCTGATCCTGACGGGCGCCATGGGACCGTTCATCGAAATGCCCATTGCGCCGCATGTCCGTGACTTTTTCAACAGATGCGGTGACGAATTCCTGGCGCTCGAAAAGGGCGACACCATCGGTTTTGCCGAGACCAATATCCGGTATTTCACGGCCGTAACGGAATTGGTGGCGAATATAACGCTGCGCGAGATACAGCAGAAACTGTTCTTCCAGACATCCCGAATGTGGTTGCTGTTGCTGCCCTCCATGCCCTGGGAGCAGACCCTGAAGACCGTCCACGACGAGACGATGGAAGTTGTCCACCGGATCGACGCGGGTGACCCGATCGGCCTGAGCTATGCGATCAGAAACCACATCTTCGAAAGCCAGCAATTGTTCAAGGCCGTGCAGGATGGAGAGAGCGCCAAATGATCCGCTCTGATTGCAAGGCGCCTGCCTTGTAATTTTTCGACCCACCGGCGGTGTCATCAAACTGCAATCAAACCATCACACCAGCTTCACCGAAAACCCGAAAAAGGGGGCCGGAGATGCTGAACATGTTTGATTCGTGTCTCCGACGGTCAATCGGTTGCACTGGGGCAGAATTTGAACATTCGCGCAATGCCGTGCCAGAAGTACCGCACAGTATTCCTGTCGGATCTGCATCTGGGAACGGCGCGGGCGCAGAGCGAGGCCCTGCTGGATTTCCTGCGCTATACCGAGTGCGAAACCCTCTACCTGGTCGGCGATATCTTCGACAATTGGGCGCTGAAGCGCAGCTGGTACTGGCATCAGACCCATAATGATGTCATCCAGAAGCTGCTGCGCAAGGCGCGCAAGGGCACGAAGATTGTCTATATTCCCGGCAATCATGACGAGCAGTTTCGCGATTTCGCCGGCCAGCGCTTCGCCAATATCAAAGTGTGTCTCAACGACATCCATATCACCGCCGACAACAAGCGCTATCTGGTGCTGCATGGCGATGAATTCGACAGCGTCGTGCTGCATGCGAGGTGGCTCGCCCATCTGGGCGACTGGGCCTATGAGGTCATGGTCGATTTCAACCTCTATTTCAATCGCGTCCGCCGTCTGTTCGGGCTGCCCTACTGGTCGCTCTCGGCCTTCCTCAAGCGCAAGGTCAAGCGGGCCGTCGAATTTATCGGGAACTTCGAAGACGCGGTTGTGAAAACGGCCCGGTCAAGACATGCGGACGGCGTTGTCTGCGGCCACATCCACACGCCGGAAATGCGGATGATCGACGGCATTCACTATTGTAATGACGGCGACTGGGTCGAAAGCTGCACGGCTTTGGTGGAGCACCATGACGGACGCTTCGAGTTGCTCGACTGGCAGGACCGGTCAAGAGCGGCAAGACATTTTGCCGATGCCGAAGAACCGGTCCCTTCCGTCGTCGGCTAAAGTACTATGAGGTAGAAAATGGCGACGTCCGTCGTAAGGAAACAACTGCGTGAAGCCGTTCAGCAGGATCGTCTGCTGAGCCGGACCGGCGCGCTGCAGCGGCTGTTTGCGGGCCGGTTCGAAAGCCTTGTCTATCCGCAGATCTGGGAGGATCCGGTGGTGGACATTGCGGCGCTCGAGATAAGTGGCAATGACAATATCGTCTGCATTTCCTCCGGCGGCTGCAATGTGCTGTCCTATGTGACGGAAGGCCCCGCCTCCATCGTCGCGCTGGACCTTTCGCCGGCCCATGTGGCGCTGACGAAGCTGAAACTGACCGCTGCGCGCGCCTTACCGGACCACGCATCCTTCTACGCTCTCTTCGGCCATGCCGACCGGCCGGGCAATCAAAGGCTGGTCGAGGATCGGTTGATCCCGCTTCTCGACGACACGGCCGCGGCCTACTGGTCATCGCGCCGGGGCCTGACATCCACCCGAAGCGCCATGTTCAACAGGGGTTTTTACCGGCACGGGCTCCTCGGCCGCTTCATCGGCGCCACCCATATTCTGGCCAGGCTGACGGGCGTCAGGCTGCAGGATTTCATGGCCTGCACGACGCTGGAACAACAGCGCATGTTCTTCGAGACGGTCATGGAACCGGCGCTGAACAGGCCGATCGTGCGCGGCCTCGTCAACAACCGCGCGGCTCTCTTCGGGCTCGGCATCCCGCCGCAGCAATATGATGCGCTCGCCGGCGCGGCGAACGGAAACATGCATGCGGTGTTGAAGGAGCGCATTCGCCTGCTGATGTGCGCCTTTCCGCTCAGTGAAAATTACTTTGCCTGGCAGGCCTTCAACCGCGCCTATCGCGCCGACGGTCTCGGACCGGTTCCGCCCTATCTGCAACAAGACAAATATGATGCCGTTCGCCGCGGCGCCGATCTTGTCGAGGTTCTCAACCGAACATTTACCGACTATCTCAAGGACCAGCCGGCGCAGTCTAAAAGCGTCTATGTGCTTCTCGATGCGCAGGACTGGATGAGTGACGGACAGCTACAGGATATCTGGGCGGAAATCACCCGCACCGCGGCGCCGGGTGCCCGCGTCATTTTCAGAACAGCCGGACTGGACACCATATTGCCGGGCCGGGTGGCGGCGACGACGCTGGCGCACTGGCACTATGAGGAGGACCGCTCCCGGGCTCTGCACCGACAGGACCGTTCGGCGATCTATGGCGGTTTTCACCTCTACCGCCTTAAAGACTGAACAGGTTGTGTTTAGATTGGACCCATGATGACGGATTCGGTTGCCCATGCGGATCTGATGGACAGCGTCTACCGGCGCCAGCGGCTGATCTACAATCTGACGCGGAAATATTTCCTTCTGGGCCGCGATCACCTGATCGACGAGCTGGCAGCCAGACCCGGCGACACAATTCTCGAGATCGCATGCGGAACGGGTCGCAACCTTGCGCGGGTTTGCGAACGCTATCCGCAGGCCCGGCTCTACGGCATCGACCTGTCGAACGAGATGCTGAAATCAGCCCATCGGGCCCTGCGGGACCGGGCGATACTGGCGCAGGCGGATGCCTGTACATTCGACGGCAAGGCTGTTTTCGGCGTCGAGCGGTTCGACCGGATCATCATCTCCTACAGCCTGTCGATGATCCCGGACTGGACATCAGCGCTGAGGGTGGCCGCCAGTCATCTTGCGCCCGGCGGGTCGCTGCACCTTGTCGATTTCGGCGGACAACGGGATTTGCCGGCCTGGTTCGGCCATATGCTGAGAGGCTGGCTGGCGAAGTTCCATGTCTCGCCGCGCGCCGATATAGGCGATGTCCTGCGGCAGATGTCGGCCGAGCGCGGCACCACGGCCCACATGACACCGCTTTACCGCGATTATGCGTTCTATGGCGTGTTGCAGGGACCACAACAGGGCCCGGCCAATACTGACGCCTACTGAAACTCTTTCCGTCTGGCGCGAATGTATTTCGACGCCGAGCGGAAGTGGCTCGGTCCCGCCGCCTCGGCCCAGCGTCCGGGGGTCCACTGGTTGTTCGCACCCTTCATCGGTCCGCCATAGAGTTCCTTGTCCGAGCGGTTCTCAAGAAAATCGACAAGCCGGCTGGTACTTTCGCGAAGCATCTTCCTGGCATCGTCCCAGCCCATTGCGGCCTGGCGTGACCTTAGATCGGCATTGTACCGTTTCAGATCGTTCCACTTGTATCCTTCGGCGGGGAAAAATACCTCCTTGCCGGCCTGCCCGTCCGCGTACCAGCCGAGAAACAGGTCAATCCAGTGGGCGCGATGCCCGACAACGTCCTTGATCGACGTGTCGTCATCATCCTTGATCAGCGATGATTTTTCATCGATCTGATCCATCAATGTCGCGAGTTTCTCGAACTCTTTGTTCGTAACGTCCAAAAGGTCTGTCTTGTTCAGTGCCGGCATCAAATTCCTCCGTGTCCCGGGCATCATAGTGGCCGGGTAGCAGAGCGTTTTGACGTCAATCAAACCCGGAGCACTCGGGGATGCGGCAGGTGTTGTGACGCCCTTTGGAGCGAGTTGTTCCAGGCTGTGGTGAATCAGTTGATGGCCCTCTCAGGCTCAATTTCGGCCGTGGGTCAAGCCTGAGTTCCACGGTTGCCGGATCACCTCCGACGCCGGACTGTTGGCCTGTCGCGAACTCGGCGACGCTTTTGGTCCGATCGAAACGCCTGTCGTGCCAAACGTTTGCGGCCAACACCGTCCGGCATCAGCATGACCGGTTGTCATGCGTTCCATCGCGAACGGAAGGAGACGTGAGTCCCGATGAGCCGGAAATCGCCATTGAAACGGGCCATGCGCCGCCACTTGCTGTTATCGGCATCCGTCGCTGCCAGCCCGCCGCTCATACATTGCCAAGAGCTGTAAGCGCGGCTACTGTTCCGTCAACGAGGCCGTCCATCGGGCGGATGTCGGTTTGATGCGCTATCCAGGATTGACGATTGTCGAGACCAGTGGCGATTGTCGCCCTGACAATGAAGGAAGTGGAGACCTGCCGTGAACGGTTTGGCTAAAATATCGGTACTCGCCAGTGCCCTGTGCCTGTTGTCCGGTATGGTCACCGCGAAGGAAGTGATAATAAACTGCCAGAACAGTGATAAATGTGTCCACTATGAAAATATGGGGAAGTCGCAAACCGATACCTTCTACGCAGAGTGTAACGGCAGTATCCCCAGCGGCATGAAGTTGGTTTGTCATCCCGTGAAGGGCATGACATGCACGCGTTCGGCAAAAGCCGAATATAGTTTGTCCTGCGCTTGCACGAATTGGTCTGCGACAAAGAAGCAAACCGCGACAATCGATGTTTTGTGTCCCACCGCGAACTGAATGCAGGGACAGCCGCGGGGGGAGCGGTGTTGGCGGCGGAGGGCGCACACCTGCCGCAACGACACCGCTGACGCGCCTTGTTGCGATGGAAGACTGCGATACGCTATCCGGGATTGATGATTGTTGCTGACCAATGAAGGTTGCTGGCCAATGACGATTGGCGCGATGATCTCCAGAACACAAAACGCCCCGCCAAAGGCAGAAAAGCACGCATCGTCCTCACGGGGGAAATGCGGAACAGGATTGCGGCCATTTGGAAAACACTGCCGTTGTCTGCGCTCCGGCGTGATGACTGTGCGGATGAGCTAACCAATTCCGGAATCAATCATCTCATCGGAAGCGGTGACAGGAAAGACAAAGCGATCCTGAACAAATCCGGACAAACCGGCACATAAGTTAAAGGGTCACCGCAGCCTAGTGCCGACGGTCCCGGCCGGCCTGACTGCAGACATCGAGAAGCTGGGCAAAGTCACGTATGCTCGAACAGTCCACAACCTGTTCATGGGTCAGGCGCTGACCGATTTCATCCTGCAACCTGAAGATCAGGGTCATGTGAAGAATATGGTCCCATCCGTTGATCTGGCGGATGGGGATATCACAATTGATCTGCTCCATCGGTCTGTCGAGGATGCCGGCCACCATTTGCCGGACTGAAACAACGCTGTCATCGCAGGACATATCGACCCCGATTCTGTTCCTCAGATTTTACTGGATTTGGTATCTGATGAAGTAACCCGCAACCAATAGGAACATTAAGATTTGGTAATGATATTACAAATTAGTAATAATGTGCACCGGATAAATGCAATTCCCACAATTTGTCGAATATCCAGCGGTTACGGCTCACGATCCAAAGTTTGACGCTTCAGACAAGTCGACGGGCGGCGATCGTGAATTTCCGGTGCCTGATTATGTACTCAATCGATATTGTCGGCAATTGGGCAAACCGGCCGTACAATGGTTTATCCACTGCGATTTCAATCTCCGGTCGGCATGAATATTCATCGCACACGCGCGGAATGCCGCACTGGGCGAAGACGGAAATCTAAAAGGCCGGCGGGGTCTTTCCGGCCGTCCGATAGGCTGAAACGACAGTGTTTGCCATAAGCATGGCGATGGTCATGGGGCCGACGCCGCCGGGGACCGGTGTGATGGCGCCGGCCACCGGTTCGCATTCGCGATAGGCGACATCGCCGACAAGACGGGTCTTTCCCTCGCCGCGTTCGGGTGCCGGGATGCGGTTGACGCCGACATCGATGATGGTGGCGCCGGGCTTGATCCAGTCGCCCCTTACCAATTCCGGCCGGCCGACGGCCGCAACGACGATATCGGCGATGCGGCACAGGCCCGGCAGGTCCGGCGTGCGGCTGTGGCCGATCATGACCGTCGCATTGGCGGCAAGCAGCAGACCGGCCATCGGCTTGCCGACAATGTTGGAGCGGCCGATCACCAGCGCGTTCAATCCGGACAGGTCCTTTCCGCGCACCCGTCCGATCAGCAGCATCGCGCCGGCCGGTGTGCACGGCACAAAGGCGTCTTCGAGATCGCCGACCGTCAATTTTCCGGTGTTGATGACATGAAAGCCGTCGACATCCTTGTCCGGGCTGATCGTCTGAATCACCAGATTTTCGTCGATATGTTCGGGCAATGGCAATTGCACCAGGATCCCGTGGATCGCCCGGTCGGCATTGAGTTCCTCGACCAGTTGCAGCAGATCGGCCTGTGTCGTGGTCTCCGGCAGGGTGTGCTGCAGCGAGTGAAAGCCGCATTCCTTGGCCTTCTTGCTTTTCGACGCCACATAGACCTGGCTGGCCGGATCCTCGCCGACGATCACGACCGCCAGTCCGGGCGTAACCCCTGCTGTTTCCTTAAGGGCGTCCGCTGCCTGCTTCGCCGTCGCCACCACATCTTCGGCAACTGCCCTTCCGTCAATTCGCGTGGCCATTCCTGCTGCTCCATATGATCTGCCGATGATCGCAAATGGCATGACAATGCGCATCCGCCCACCGGCGTTAGACCAGTTTTGACGGGATTGAAATGGTCTATGTGCGCCGTTTCACGTCAAATTGTCGCGGAAGCGCGAAGCGAGCGGGTCCCAACTCAGGCGTGGCGCCGGTTTTCGCGCGCTGTGTGGCGCGCCCGATAGAGACGCTCCACCGTTTCACGCATCTGTTCGATTTCAGCGCGGATATCCTCCGCCTCGCGATCGGGGTCCTGCGGGGCCCAGGTCTCGTCCCCGTACACGTCATTGGCCGGATGCCAATCCTCCTGCAGGCCGGCCTCGGTGTGGGCGTACTCGTCTTCTGCCGGTGCCGCCTCTTGCGCCGGTTCGAATGGCTCCCGGCGAATATGCGCCGGCTCGGCATCGTCGTAAAACAGCATGCCGGCGCTGTCCCTCAGGCTGCGATAGGCGCCGAGCGCCATGGCAATGGCAAGGCCGGCCAGAAAGCCGAGCACCATGCCGGCAATGGCGATGATCTTGCGCGACGGCCCGGCCGGGTTGAGCGGCGCAGTGGCCTCCGAGATGATCCGGATATTGCTGGTGTTGAGGTTCTGCTGCTCGCTCGTTTCGCGGGCGCGCTTGAGGAAGGACTGGTAGATCTGCGACGTCGCCGATGCTTCCCGCTCCAGCTCGCGCAGGCGGACCAGATCGGTGGACGTGGTGACCTGCCGGGATTTGAGGACCGCCAGATCGGACGAAAGCTGCTGTTCGGACTGAATGATCCGCCTCAACTCGGTCTGCGTGGCCTCGACGATCCGCCGCAATTCATTGCTGATTTCCGAACGCGCCGTGGCCAGGGCCTGTTCGGCGGCAATGCGCGAGGGGTGGCGCGGACCGAGACTGGTGGACAGCGCATCGAAACTGCGTTTGGCGGCGGCATATTCGGCCCGCAATTCGCCGATGGTCGACGATTGCAGGATTTCCGGCGCCGTGCCCGCCAGCAGCGCATCGACATTCAACTGGCGCGCCGTTTCGGCCCGTACCTGAACCTCGACTTTCTGCGCACGCAATTGCGCCAGCTGCTGGTTCAGTTCAAGCAGTTGCGTGTCGCTGATCAGGCCGCCGCCGGCATTGACCAGATCGTTCTCGGCCCGGTATTGCTCGACGCGCCGCTCCGCCGTTTCCACGTCCTGGCGCAATTTATCGAGCTGCTGGTTCAGCGAGGCGGCGGTTCGTTCAAAAAGCGCCGACTGGGATTCCTGCTGCTTCTTGATGTATTCGGCGACCACCGCATTGGCGATCAGCGCCGATTTGGCAGGATCTTCCGTCTCGGCCGAGACATAGACGATGAAGGTTCGCTCGCCACGCGACGCACCGACGGCGCGCGACAGGGACTGGACGGCGATGAAGTTCCGGTCGCCGGATCTGTCGCCGCCACCGGTCAGCAAATCGCGCAGAACGCCGAATGCACTGCCGAAGCCGCCGGAAGCAGTGCCGTTGAACTCGGGGTCGTCGGCCAGATCGAGATCGTTCACCACGGCCTGCAGCACGGGGCTGGAGTCGACGATGGCAACCTGGCTGTCGACCAGCGCCAGCGTGGAATCGGAGGAATAGGATTGCGGCAGCAGATCCGTATCCGTCAGGCGCAGTTCGCGCGGGTCGAGCACGAACTGGCTCTCCGCCACATAGAGATGCGGCGTCGAAAGCGCCACCATGACGCCGAGCGCCGCGCCGAGCGCCGAAGTGAACGCAATGAAAACGCGGTAGCGCCAAGCCGTGGCAAGGAGAACGAGCGGATCGATCAGCGGCCTGTCGTCGACGGCTGTTTGCGCGGAGATGGGCGGATCGCTGTCGTCGTCCTGCCATTCATCGCCGGCCGCAGCGCCCTCGCCACCGGACAGCCCGGCGCGAACGCGCGCGGCCAGTCCGGCCGACTGCCTGAATTGCGGATCGTCCTGCAGCGCCGCTTCGAAATGTTCCGTCATATCGGGCGCTGGCCGGCCAGACGGTTCCTGGCCGCCGGCCTTCCCGGTCCGGGCCTTTCGGTAACTCAGCAGGGACCGGCGTGCGGGGCCTTCGTTTTCCGAGTCCGGATCGAACATGTGAACCTTTCGAACTGTGCGACAGGCCCCTCGCCAGGCTTGTCACTAACGCAGACTAAAGAATTATGGAAAACAATTCGTAAACGCCGGGCGGCGGAATCAAGGCGGCGCCGGCACCCGGGCGCCTGCGCCCGGTCCGGCTGAACTGCGTGTTAAGATATTTTCGATATCTCTTTTCCATGTGACCAAACCGCGATTGTTGTGAGCGATCAGCATCCGACAGCGCTTTTTACGGGTGAGACGGGGTGCCACAATCCTGGCTTGATTTCATAGCGCCTCACATGGGTGTGCTTCGCGGCTATGTCTGGGCACTGAGCGGATCGGCCGGGCGTCTCATCATTTCGCTGGCCTATTTCGTCGCCATCGCCAACGCTTTGTCAATCGCCGATTTCGGACTTTTCGCAACGGCATCGGCGACCGGGATCGTGATATCGCGGGTCGCGGCGCTGGGATTTTCCTCACCGCTCTACCGTATCGCCACCGTCAAACCGCGACTGATCGGGGCCTATACGGCCGGCTATATGGCGGCTCTTGTCGTGTCGCTGCCGCTGGCCCTAGGGGCCGCGGCCCTGGCCTATTACCTGGTCTTTGCGGGCGATCTGGCAATCGGTATCTTCGCCCTGATCGTCATCACCGAAACCCTGCTCTGGCGTTCGGTCGAGATCGTCATGATCGTTTGCAACGGCATGGGCCGGTTCGGTCGCGCGGCGCTGCTGGTGATCGTCGGATCGGCGATCCGGGCGGCCGCGGCCGTCGGCTTTTCGCTTCTGGGTCAAACCAGCCTGGCGGTCTGGGCCTGGTGCTATCTGGCTGCCAACGGCGCAGTGCTGATCATCGCAATTGCGGTTTTCTATCCGAAATACAGGCTGCGCTGGCATCCGGGCCTTTACCTCAGTCGCTGGCGCGACAGCGTTGCAGTCGCCGGGTCCGAAATCCTGTTTTATCTGCAGTCGGAACTCGACAAATTGCTGGTCCTGGCGATGGGCGGCCCGGTCACGGCCGGTCTCTATGCCATCATCATGCGGCTGGTCGACCTGACGGCCCTGCCCATCCGTTCTTTCAACATGTTGCTGGTTCAGATGATCATGCGGTCCGGCGATACGGTCAGCGCGCCGCGCACGCGCGTCCTGATCGAACTGGGCATCGCCGCCGTTTCAACGGCCGCTCTGCTGTTCTTCGCCGGGTTCCTGACGATCTACCCGACGGCCCTCGGCCACAATGTCGCCGAAGCCGCTCCGCTTCTGATCTTCGTTGCTGCGGTGCCGGCCCTGCGCAACCTCATCGAATATCAATCCGAACTTCTCTATGCGACCGGGCGAACCTTCGTGCGCACCATCAACCTGGCGATTATCGGTCTCGCCAAGGCGGCGATGCTCGCCGCCCTGCTTGCCGCCTACAGTTCGGTGAGCACCTGGGCGCCGCTGCTCAACGGTATCTTCCTGGTGCTTTACCTCCTGTCCCTGCTGCTGACCTACCCGGCATTGCGCGCCAGAGCGCGGCGCGTCATCTGATCCTTCACCGCCTTCCCGTCTCAGCTTCTTGATTCAGGTCAATGAATGCAGGCCCGACAGGACCGATGATGATGCGCTTTTTCTTGGGAGGGGTATCAATGGCCGAACAGCCGGACACTGCACAAATCCATCAGATTGCAACCGAAACCGGGGCGACGACCCCGGAAGCCACGGTTCCGCCGTCGATCGATGCGCGACGACCGTCACGCGACCTCAACGCGCTGCGCCAGGATTCCGGCGCCATCCGCAAACTGTTTGAAACGGGAGAATATCCCTACAGAAAGAAGCTGAGCCGGCGGCAATACGAGTCCCACAAGGCTGAATTGCAGGTCGAACTGCTGAAGGTTCAGGACTGGGTCAAATCCACCGGAGCCAAGGTCGTGCTCCTGTTCGAGGGCCGCGACGCGGCCGGCAAGGGAGGCACGATCAAGCGGTTCACCGAACACCTCAATCCGCGCTCGGCCCGGGTCGTCGCACTCGACAAACCCACCGAGAAGGAGCGGACCCAGTGGTTTTTCCAACGCTATGTGCAACACCTGCCATCGGCGGGAGAAATCGTGCTTTTCGACCGCTCCTGGTATAACCGCGCCGGCGTGGAGCGGGTGATGGGCTTTTGCACGCCCAACGAATATCTCGAGTTCATGCGCCAGACGCCCGAATTCGAGCGCATGCTGACGCGCAGTGGCATCCTGCTGTTCAAATACTGGTTTTCCGTCACCCGCCAGGAACAGCTACGGCGATTCAAATCGCGCGAATACGAACCGCTGAAACGGTGGAAACTGTCTCCCATCGACCGGCAGTCGCTCGACAAATGGGAAGACTATACCGAAGCCAAGGAGGCGATGTTCTTCTACACCGACACCGCCGATGCGCCGTGGACGATCGTCAAATCGAATGACAAGAAACGGGCGCGCCTCAACTGCATGAAGCATTTCCTGACATCGCTTCCCTATGGCGAGGCCGACGACAAGGTGGTCGGCAAGCCCGATCCGCTGATCGTCGGCGCGAGCACGCATGTGGTCAACAACAGCGAGCACATATTGGGAAAGAGCCTGCACCCGGAACTTCGCCACCGCGCCGATGACGACGTCGCGCCCTGATCAGGGCAGGACCAGCCGTCTGATGTCGGTGAGGCTGTAGCCGATGAATGACTGGATGCCGATGCCGATCTGATGGGCCTGCATGTCGCCAATGAAGGCGCCGAGATCGGGTCGCGGCGCGCGCCCTTCCGGCGCGCCGTTCCACATCACCCGGCACAGGGCCTCGTTGCTGTGGTAGTGGCCGGCGCCGCCGAGCACCTTGTCGACATAATCGCCATAGATGGTGCATTCGGATATGGCGCGGGTGCGGGCCACGGCCCGCGTCCAGCCGGTTCCATGGCGATGCTCTATATGATCGAGCAAAGTCTTCAGCGTATCGGTGCGCCAGCCGATCAGGGTGTTGATGTAATCGTGATAGGGCGGGCCACGATCGGCCATCGCGGTCAGCAAGCGGTTCGACGCCTTTGCCCACCGGATGTGATCGGGCATGTCGGCGGTATTGGCGAAGTCGCGCCGGTAGAGCCGGAGTTCAGCGCCGCGCCACAGCTTCGCCGGATCGAATTCACGCAGCAGGACAACGTCCGAATCGGCTGAAAACAGCGTCTCCTCGGACAGTATCCGGCCGATCCCGAGGCGGCGCAATTGCTGCACGTGCCAGCCGCGCAGGGGCGGTGTGAACGGGCTCAGCCAGACACGGCGGCGGCCCAGGGAGGACGGATCGGAAAACGGCTTCAGCCAAGCGGGCAGGATTTCGCGCTCATCAACGATGTGACGGCGGGTGCCGGCAAGCGCCGAGAACCGTCCGACGTCGCGGTGCTCGACCAGGATGTAGTGCGTCCACTCGCCCTTCAGACGCCCGTCAAGGCTGTCGCAAAGCAGCCGGCAGCGCTCGAAATCCCGTTCATAGGATGCTGTGATGACGGCAGTGGGCATCGCTGGTTCGTCTACGTCGCTGTCGCTCGGCGGTCCCGGTGACCGCCAAAGATCTTTTGGCGCAGCACATAGAACAGGAACAGCGGGTTGCCAAGTATATAGCGGCGCCACATTCTGCGCGGCTCCTGGATCAGCCGGAACACCCATTCGCAGCGCAATGTCCGGACCATCGGCGGCGCGCGCGGGATTCTTTCCGACACGAAATCGAACAATCCGCCGACGCTGAATATGAGCTTTCCGTGCTGCGGTCCGATATTTTCCTGAATCCACAGTTCCTGTGTCGGGCTGCCCATGGCCACCAGCACGACATCGGCTTTCATCTCGGCGAGCCGTTCAAGAACATCCTCACAGTCATCCCTGTCGAAATAGCCATCCGAGACGGAAGCGAATTCATGCCAGGGAAGCCGGCGCCCGAACTCTTCGGTGGCCCTGCGAAGGACGTCCGGATGCGCGCCGAGCAGCGCGACCTTCAGGGGCCGCGCGATATAGGTCAACAGGGCCGGGATGAAATCGGTGCCGTTGAGATTGGCCGGAAAGAAATGCCCGTGCAGGGCTTTTGCGGCAATGTCCACGCCGACCCCGTCGGGCAGGACCGTGCAGGCCGACAGCGCCCGGCGGAAGGTCGGATTGCGCATCGCGATATTGGCATTGTTGGCATTGAGGAAGGCGACGACCGTCTGCCCGTCCGCTTCCAGGGCGGCGTCCAGGCGGTGGAAGGCGCTTGACCAGTCGAGCCACGCCACATTGATGTCGAGAATATCGCAGCCCCCGGAACCCTCGGCCGGTTGCGTTGAACTGCCCGTTTTTTCGTCACTCTCGGCCATCCGAAAAGGCATCCTCGATGTTACGGAGCACATGGAACGATCATCGTGCCATGCATTCATGATCGGCCTGCCACCTGGCCGTACCACGATCGCCGTTTGCCCCGCCCGGCAACGACAGCTCATTGTATTGCGCTTTGCTTTCAAAGATATGAACTTTCGACGCTATCGCAACCACCATCGCCATGCATGGTAAATCCGCATGTCCTGGCGCGGGCGTGCGGGATGCGGCCGGGCTTCATCGCCTTATCCGGCGGCGGCCCGGTCTTTGCCGAGCCGCGCAAGACCCCGGGAGACCGCCTCGCCGAGACCCCGAAGCTGGCTTGCATGGAAATGCCGCCCGTCGGCGCGGTCTTCGGGATGGCGCCGCGCCGTATCGACCGCTTCGACGAGGGCCGCGGCGAACGGTTCGGGATCAGCGACCACTGTGCAGTTGGCCGGCACGGTCCTGACGCCGCGCAAGGCGCTTGGGGTTGCAACCGAGGGCAGGCCCATTTCGAATGTCTCGATGGTCTTGAGCTGGACACCGGTTCCGGCGGTGCTGGCGAGCGGGATCACCGCGCAGCCCTCAAGGAACGCCTTGGCGTCCGCAACGCGGCCGACGAAGCGGATGCCCGGGTGGCGAGGGGTTTCGGGCGGGTCTGGCAAATGTCCAGCAATGGCGATCGTCATCCCTTCAGGAAGACGCGGCGCGACCCGATCCAGGAACCAGTCGAGGCCGATGCGATTGGGCTTCCAGCTCCAGGTGCCGACCATGCCAAGATCATGACGCAAGGAGCGCTTGTCCGGCTGGCCGGGCGGCGGCCGGGTCCGGGTGACCATCGGCAAGGACGCCGAGATATTGTCGTCGGCAATGTCCAGCGTCCGGCGATCTTCCTCCGAAAGGGTCCAGACGAAGCGGGAGCCAAGGCAGAGGCGCCGCTCCAGCGCCGCCAGCAGCCGCGCTTCCCGCCGGAACAGCAGCCGTTCGAGCATCCGGGATGCGTGACGGGCGTTTTCAGCCGCCGTCACCGCCTCGACATTGTGGGCGATGAAGATGGAATCATGGGCGGAAAAGATCGGGATATAGGCACCCGGAAGCTGCACGGAGTTGAGGATGAGGCCGTCGAAAGGCGCCAGCGACTGCAGTGCTGATTGAATCCTTGCCCGCCCACAGGCAAACATTTTGGCGGATGAAATCGAGGTGCGATGGGCGAGCGCGGTGGCCAACCATCTCGCCCGGTCGACGGCCGATGCGCTTGCCGTGGTGATGTCCTGCTCGCCAAGCGATACCGTTCGTTCGGCCGCTGCCGGCTGCGTGCCGGGCGCGCGGTAACCGAGCAAGCTGACCTCGGCGCCCTGTGCCCTCAGAGCATCCAGGATAACCCGGTTCGCAATATCGAATCCGGACACCGGCTTTTCGACCGGAAGCAGGGAAGACACAAACACCAGATGCATTCGTCAGCTCTTCATTCGGCGTGGCGCGCCAGTCTTATCAGGAAATGATGAATGCACCGTATTCAGCCATAATTCACCAAAGGATGTTAGGCTGTATCAATGACAAAGACCGGCCGCCCTGACGTCTCCGTGCATTACCAGTCTCCGGCGCTCGCGCCGGAAGGCATCACCCACGCGGTCACCCTGCCGACGTTTCGCCGGCCTGAACAGTTGCTCGAGACGCTTTTCTCGCTGACCCGGCAGAGTTTTTCCGAGCCCTTTGCCATCGTCGTCATGGAAAACGACGCCGAGCACCTGGAAGGTGCAAAGACCGCGCAGATCTTCTTCGAGGAGCAGAGGGTCCCCGGCCTGGTGGTCATTGCCCATCAGCGCGGAAACTGCCACGCCTACAATGCCGGATGGCACGTGACGCTGCGCATGTTTGCGAACCTCGAGGCAATCGCGGTCATCGATGATGATGAGCGGGCGGACGAGACCTGGCTGGAGAATCTGGTGCGGGCAAAGTCCGATTTCGCCGCCGACATGGTCGGCGCGCCGCAGGTGCCGGTCTTTGAAGACGCGCGCCTCGAGCACTGGGCCCGCCATCCGATCTTCATGCCGGCCTATGGCGTATCCGGCCGCGTTCCGATCCTCTATTCATCGGGGAACGCGCTGATCGGCCGTAATGTTCTCGACGCTATGCCGGAGCCGTTTCTGGATCCGCTTTTCAACTTCATCGGCGGTGGTGATTCGGATTTCTATAGCCGCGCCCGAAGGCAGGGGTTCCGGTTTGCCTGGTGCGCGGAGGCTCCGGTCTTCGAAAGAGTGCCGGAACGCCGGACCACCACCGCCTGGCTGTCTGCCCGAAGCCAGCGGGAAGGTGCGATCTCGGCGTTGATCGAAAAGCGCGAACGCCCAGGTCTTCCTGGACATGTGCGCGTTGTCGCCAAGTCCCTTGCCCTGCTTGCCCTGTCGCCGGCGCGGGCCGCGCGGCTGTGGCTCAAAACCGGCTCCGCCGTGATCGGCAGCTATTTCGTGCACGTCGCCATCGGGCGGCTGATGGCGGAATTCGGCCGGATCAACGAGCAATACAGACAACCGGAAAACAATTAGAGTATCGGGCTGTGGCAAGTTGACGTGGCCACAACATGGTTGCGGTGATGTGACGCTCAGCGAGGAATGAAGCGGTTGTTTTGCGTATCGTGCCACGATGGCACGCCATTGTTTGAGTCTGAAGAAGGCGTTTTCGACGAGATGTCATATGCCCTCTCGGACGGCATGCCGAAACGTTCTAACGCCATTCTTCCGGCAGTTTTTGCTTTGTGTTGCGGATGGTCGCAATACGAATGACTTTGTCGCGGATCTCATAGACAACGTAGTGGGAACGGTAAGTGAAACGCCGCAGGTTTCCACTGATTTCGCTTTGGACAGCGCGCCCCATTTCGGGATTATCCGTCAAAAGATCAAAGCTGTAAAAAAGTCCGTCGAGGTATTCGTCAGCTTGTTCCTGACCAAAATACCGAACCGTGTACCTGGCTATGTCTTTGATATTGGAACGCGCCAGTTCCGACAATTCATATTCCATGCTTCAATTCGTCCAGCACTTCGCCCATGATCTCGGCTTTGCTGGCTTTTGAAGCGGGCGGCCCTTCGAGGCCTTGTTTCACATCACGCATGATCGCTGCGCGTTGTTCTGCCGGGCTGAGGGACTCCCAAAGCTTCATATCCTCATCGGTGGGAAACACCGTTGAGGAGAATTCTACGTTGGAGATATCAATCGCATCGATCCGGCTCATGGGTCGGTTATACCGCTTTGCACCTCAATCCGCTAGAAATATCGTCAGCGTTTCCGCCGCAAAGTAGACGGATGAACCTCAAAAAAGTGCGACTGTTTTGGCGAGACAGGTCCGGTCCGTCGCCAATATCTTCATCGCCGCGATAAGGAGCGTCTCAGTTTGAAGGCGCCAGAGGCTGCACGGGCGGAAGCCGCCGTTTGGCCGCATTGTTGCGGATCTCGTCCTTGGTCAGGAATTCGAGCTGCTCGACCAGCACCTCGTGAAAGACCTTCTTGCCCAGGCGTTCGTTTAACCGGTCGCGAACGGTGACCCGGAAGGCATCCATGTCGAACCGCTCCATATTGGTAAACTCGATCACCGAATTGCCGATCAGCAGCGAGTAGAGTTCATCGGTAATCAGCACATGGGGCGGCAGGGTCAGGGTTCGCAGTACGTCCTGATCCGCGGTGTAGACCAGCCGGGTGATGAAGTAGCCCTGCACCCTGCCTTCGGAAAAGGCGGGAATCGACAGCAGGTCACTGCGCACATAGTCGAGGCCCCCGAAGAAATCTGTCTGTTCGCCGGTTTCGGGCTTGGGCGAGGAACTCTGCAGCGAGAAATAGACCGACGCCAGCGTCACCGCGCCGATCCACAATCCTGAGATCACCAGTTTGATCATACCGCTTCAGGCAGGTAGAACTGCTCCATCGTATAGGTTCCGTCGGCCTCGGCGTCGATGGCCGCCTCGCGCAACAATTCGGTCACTTCGCGCACCGCTTCCAGATGCGCCTTGACCTTGATATTGTTCTTCTCGAGCTTGCCATGCAGCGCGCGCAGCGCGTTTCCGTGGGACTGGGCGATCACGTCCGGCGGCACCTGCGTGGTCAATTTGGTGAGTTCATACAGGCAGCGGCTCTTGCTGACATTGGAGGCCGCCACATCGAATTGCGGGTCCGTGCCAAGGGCGCTGTTTTCGGCATCCAATATCGCATCCAGCCGTCCAAGGACCTGGTTGATCCGGCCATCATTGTTGAAACCACTCATCGTCGCTACGCCTCCCGCGCGGGTTCTGTCAGGGAATCGGCCGGCTGCGACGGTGCCCCGGCGCGCTGCGCATCTTCCGCCAGCTGGCGGGCTATTCCGACTCCACCGCCATCGGCCATGACACGGCCGAGATGCTCGGCCATCATGCCCTTCCACATGTCGCCGGCCGTGCCTTCACCGAATATCGCCGTGGCATCCTTCGGCAGCATTGACTGGATGAAGGTCTGGAGGACCAGGGCCTCGAATTCACGATAGGTCTGCGGTGTCGAATCGGCATCGCCCAGGCCGACATCGGCGCCAACCGGCCGGTGCGCAGCCAGATCGAACGCCGTCGGCGCAGCGGCCGTGCCCTTTTCCAGGAGATTGCGGTGCGCCTGCCTGACTTTGGCCGGGTCCGCAGCGCGGACGACATCCAGGACAAGGTCACCGGGAGGTGAAATGGCCAATGGCTCAAACCTGCTCCAATGTGACATATGCCCGGCACTATGCCTGCCGAAACTTACGGGAGGCTTGAGCAGCGCTGCCGTTCAGCGATTGTCCTTGATGACCCCGTCGAGCAGATCGAACAGCGTCTCGTCATCGACATGGCGCTGCCGGTCGAGATTGACCCGGTCCAGCCGCTCGCCGACCCGGTCGCCCCGGGTCCGCTCGGTATTGATCCGGGTCTTGTGAAGCTCGATCTGGCCCGCCAGAACCTGGTCGCGGGCCTTCAGGCTGCCGAGCCGGGATGCATAGAGGTGAGGAAACAGATTGTGCGGCGTCGACATGCCACTCATGGCATCGACCAGATTCTCGATCGCCTGCCGCACCTCTTCACGCTCGCGCATTGCATGGGCAAGATCGGCCTCGGCGAGCCGCTGAAGCTGGCGCTGCAGCCGCATCAGCCGTCGCAGGCCTGCGATCCGTTTTTCCCGCGCGTCAGCGACCATCGAACACCGGCACAAAGCCCTCCGCAAACTGCTGGAAGAAGTCGTTCGACCCGAAAAACAGCAGCAGCAGCCCGCCCGTGAGGATGAACGGCAGAGCGATGAAGTAGACCGGGATCTGCGGCGCCAGCTTGTTGACCATGCCAACCGCCAGATTGAATGTGAGCCCGTAGACCAAGAACGGGCTGATCAGCCGTAGCATGATCAGGAAGGACGCCGACAGGGTGTCCGACAGAGTCACCAGCGCCCTTTGCGGGTCGAAGCCGCCGCCGACGGGCATGAAATCATAGGACGCCGTCAGGGCCTCGATCACCAGATGATGGAAATCCAGCATGAACAGGATCAGAAGGCCGGTAAAACCGATCAGCGTGGCGAGTTGCGGCTGCTGTTCCCGCTCGACAATGTCAGCCGCCGGCATGGTGTTGAAGCCGATCATCATCGCCATTGCCGTGCCGGCGAACTGCAGCGCCAGCGTGTAGAAACGCGCGATCAGGCCGAAAACGGAACCGATCAGGATTTCCCCGAAAACGAGACCGACATATCCGGTGGCGCTGGTGGCGACCTTCGGATAGATGGACGGCCACATCAGCGGCAGCAGCGCGATGGAGGCGGCGACGGCGACAAACAGCCGGATCTGCGGCGGGATACGGTAGGAGCCGATGCCCGGGATCAGCATGAAACAGGCGCCGATGCGGCAGAACGCGGCGAACAGCGCCAGCACCGTTCCCTCCGGATCGGTGATCACGAGATGGATCCGAGAATCTTGATCTCGACGCCCTTGGCGATCTCGACATGGGAGATCACCGGGAGCGTCGCAAACAGCCGCTCGATAATCATCCGCACATAGGGGCGTGCGTCGGGAGCCGTGACCAGGACGAAACGCGTACCGGCGTCAAGATGTTCGCGGATCACCTTGGTCGCCTGTTCGCTGAACTCTTCAAGCAGTGCCGGTTCGATGTCGAATTCGACGACCTCGCCCTTCGGATCCCGCTTCAGGGCCTGATGGAACGCCAGATCCCAGCGATTGCCGAGGCGCAGGACCCGCAGCACGCCATTGTCGGTGAGATCACCGCATATCTGCTGCGACATGCGGATACGGACATGTTCGACGATCTGCTCCGTCTTGCGAAGATGCGGTGCGAGCTCGGCGACCGCCTCCAGGATAAGATGGAGATTGCGGATCGAGACCCGTTCGGCCAGCAGAAGCTTGAGCACCGCCTGCAGGCCCGAATAGGTCATGTGATTGGAGCAGATCTCGTCGGCAAGCTTGCGATATTCCGGATCCAGCCGATCCAGCAGTGCTTTCATGTCCTTGTAGGATAGAAGCTGCGGCAGGTTGTTGCGGATCACCTCGCTCATATGGGTGAGCACGACCGATACATTGTCGATCGGCTGAAAGCCTTCGCGCTTGAGATCTTCGGTGAAGCTTTCAACGATGGAAACCGCCGGAAGGCCGAAGGCCGGTTCGCGCACTTCGTCGCCCGGGATGCTTGGCTTGCGGCCATTGCCGGTGACGACCATGACCTCGCCGACACGCAGCTCATTGGCGGCGATCGTCGTGCCGTGGATGCGTATCTGATAGGATTTGTCCGGCACAGTGAAGTCGTCCGAAACCTTGATTTCGGGAACCACGAAACCGTATTGCTGGGCAAATTTCTTTCTGATCTTGCCGACCCGGAACGCCAGTTCCTGATGCGAGCCCAGAAGCTTGGCGGAAACATGCTTGCCGAGGCAAAGCTCTATTTCGGCAGTGTGCAGCACATTCTTGACGGAGTCCTTTTCCTGCTGCTGGCTTTCCAGCAGTTTCTGCTCCTCGTTCTGGCGGACCAGCAGATCGCGCTGCGCGATCTGCCGGGGGATATACCAGCCGGCAAAGGCCATGGCGCCGCCGAGGACGACGAAGGGGAAAAACGGCAGGCCGGGAATGACGGCGAGCAGCACCATGAGCCCGGCGGCGACGAACAGCGCCCGGGGATAGCCGCTGAGCTGATCGAGGACCGCCTTGTCGGTCGAGCCGAGATTGCCGCCCCGCGACACCAGCAGGCCGGCAGCCAGCGACACGATAAGCGCCGGGATCTGCGAGACCAGGCCATCGCCGACCGACAGTTTGGTGAAGACATCCGCCGCCTCGCCGATATCCATGCCGTGGCGGCTGTAGCCGATGATGATGCCGCCGAAGATGTTGATGGCGGTGATGATCAGGCCGGCGATGGCGTCCCCGCGGACGAATTTCGACGCACCGTCCATCGACCCGAAGAACGAGCTCTCGTCCTCCAGTTCGCGGCGGCGCTCCTGGGCGGTCTTTTCATCGATGAGGCCGGCCGACAGATCGGCATCGATCGACATCTGCTTGCCGGGAATGGCGTCCAGCGTGAAGCGCGCGCCGACCTCGGCAATGCGGGTGGCGCCCTTGGTGATGACGATGAAATTGACCACCACCAGGATCAGGAAAACGATAAGGCCGATGACAAAGTCACCCGACATCACCAGTTGCGAAAAGCCGCCGATGACATAACCGGCGGCGGTGTATCCCTCATGCCCGTCGGCGAGGATGACGCGCGTCGTCGCGATGTTCAGCGACAGCCGCGTCATGGTGGCGATCAGCAGGATCGTCGGAAAGGACGAAAAGTCGAGCGGCTTCTGGATCCACAGCGCGACCATCAGGATCAGCACGGAAAACGCGATGGAAAAGGCCAGCCCTATGTCGATCAGGAACGGCGGAATCGGCAGGAACAGGATCGACAGGATAATGACGATGCCGATGGCGAAGGTGACGTCGCGGCCCCGGCCTTCGAGGGTTGGAATCGCGATGGCCTGCGTCTGCGCCATAGATCACCTTGCACATGGAACCGGAGTTCGATCCGCCCGGCAGCATGCCGGCTGACGCGCAGACATTAGGACGCGAAGCTTGCGCGAGGATGGCAGGTCCGTCGAACCGCTCTAGAAACCGCTCTCGATCCGCGAAAAGACAAGGTTGGTGAATGTCGAGATCTGGGCGCCGACAAAGGGGGCCGACACGGCCACGGTGACCAGTATGGCGACGATCTTGGGAACGAATGTCAGGGTGATTTCCTGAACCTGGGTGAGCGCCTGCAAAAAGGCGATGCCGACGCCGACAAACATCGCCACGAAGACCGATGGTCCCGAGGCGATGAGGATTGTCCAGATGGCCTTTTGGACGATATCGAGGGCGTCAGCTTCATTCATGGTCAGGACACCGTCAGGCCCGAGCTGACGACGACCTTCTGACCGTCCTCCAGGATGGCGACGACGCCGTCATCATAAATCTCGACCTGCTTGACGACACCGTTGATGGAGCCGTCAGCCGACGAGACCGACCGGCCGATCAGCGAACCGGCCTGGGCGATGGATGATGATTTGAGCAGGTCCTCCAGCCGGGCATTGGTCTGGATCGTCTGTTCGACATTGGAGAAGGACGCAAGCTGCGAGATATATTCGGTCGAATCCATCGGTTCGGTCGGATCCTGGTTCTGCATCTCGGCCACGAGAAGCTTCAGGAACGTATCGTAGTCGAGGGTCGCCTTGTCGGCCGCGGCGGCCGATGCCGACTGCGTGCCTGTATTGGTTGCACTTGATACGGGGTCTACCGCCATGGTGCGATCTCCCTTGTTATGGTCTCCAGCGTTTCCACCGGCACCTGTCGTTTGCTCAGGATGTCGTCTTCCAGTTTGAACAATGTCCGGATGGTCTTCAGCGCCTCGAACACGCGGCCCTCGGTCACCATCGCATCGATATGTTTGAGATCGGTCAAAATCTGCTCGTTCTTGAAGCAGCTCAAAAGCATGACGACCGATTTGCGGAACATGGCCTGCGCCTGCTCGGCACCATCGGGATTGATCAGCATCATCTGAACGATGAAATAGAGCTGGCGCAGGGGCGTCGACGCCTCCTCGGGCTGAAGCACATGGTTTTCCAGCAGAAACGTCACGTCGTTGAGGAATTCGAGACCGACCTTGCGGTCCACCCTGAGCACCGCGCCGTTGATGAAGATCTTCTCGCCCGTTTTCAGCGATATTCTCAGCGAGCTCTTCATTGCAGGCCATCCCGGATGATCGAGGAGATATCGATGATCCCGTCGAAGTTCTCCGACTCGCCAATCCGTATCTTTTCGGTTTCCCGAAGGACCCAGATGCCGATCGAGATGAGGTTGGCGCGCAGTTCCTGCTCCAGCTCATTTTCAGGCGATCCCAGATCCTCGATGAAGCGGACCCAGACCCGGTTGACGAAAAACAGGGCCTCAATCGCTTCGCGCGAGCGCGGGCCGGCCTCACGCGCGCTTTCGAGCATCTTGATCGATTTGTCGAGAACCTGGCGTTCACGGTCCTTGGAGTCAGCAACTGCATCTTGCTGCACTTCCGCATATGAGAACTGATACATTCAGCTGCCCTTCGTCATCATGGTTATTCCGTTCTGCGTGTCATTTACAGATAGTTCGTCAAACTCAACTGCTGGATCCTTGCGGTCAGGGTGTAGGAGGTCTGGACCTGCGCCAGAAGCGTGTTCAAACGGGTCGAGGTCTCATAGACGTCAACATTCTCGAGTTCGCCGATATGCAGGGAAACGAGATCGATCTGCGCCGAAAGCGACTCATTGGACTGAGCGATGCGCTGCTCGGACACGCCCAGCTGCGCCCGCTGGAAATTGATTCCGGTCACCGCCGATCCGGCATAGTCGATGGCCCGGTCGACCAGAAGCTGGCGCGTCTCGCTGGCGAGCGGCAGGGCGAGCATCTCGGTCACGATCACCGACGCCATCGCCATGTTTTTCGCACCGTCAGAATTGATGCTGGTCGAACTGTCGACCACTTCGTTGCGGTTGATGCGGCTGGTCATGTTGGTGCTGTCTGCGGCGGACCAGTCGGCATCCCAACCGGCACCCAGAATCAGCGGTTCCACCGTGTTGGTCAGGAAATCATCCATTTGCGCCGGCGTGATACCTGATGTCAGCGGATCGTTCTGGGCGAAACCGAAATAGGTCAGGAACGCCGCATCGAAACTGGCCTTGGCGGCCGAACCGGCCGGATCGTCATAGGCGGCCAGCGGCTTGATATCGGTGTTGATGCCGGCGAACAGATATTCGCCATTGGCGGAAGTATTGGCGGCGGCGATGAATCCGTCGAGCGCGCTGCGCACGGTTTCGTGGGTGATATCGAGCCGCCCCTGCTCGTCGGTGCCGGAAACACCGATCAGCACATCGACAACCTGCTGCACGCTGTCGGCCATCTGGGTCAGGGCATTTTGCGACGAGGAAATCCGGTGGGTCACCAGCGCATTGCTGTCAATGATCGTCTTCATGCGCTGTACATCGCGGTTCAGCGAAATGTTGCGCGTGGTGTTGGCGCCCAGTTCCAGCCCAATATCGGCATGGCGTCGGGTGACCACTTCGGTCTGCGCCTGGACGATGTCGGCCTGGGCGCGCTGGATGGTCAATCGCATCGCGTTCTGTATGGCCTGGGATGAGACGAAGGTTGTTTTCATGGTGCTATCGTGCCGCCGCCAGCAGCGTGTTGATCATTTCGTCTATCGTCGAAAGCAGTTGCGCCGACGCCTTGTAGGATTGCTCCAGGTCCAGCAGGATGGACATTTCCTCATCCAGATTGACGCCGGTGGCGTTCGAATAGGCCTCCACTGTTCTGATATGAA
The DNA here is from genome assembly GCA_028279875.1 of Rhizobiaceae bacterium. Classification (GTDB taxonomy): domain Bacteria; phylum Pseudomonadota; class Alphaproteobacteria; order Rhizobiales; family Rhizobiaceae; genus Hoeflea_A. The sequence goes on along the minus strand of JANQMU010000077.1, from coordinate 25,508 downwards.
TCGCTTCGCGGTTTTCCGCGGCCACCAGGGCATCGGCACGGGTCGCCTCCAGCCATCCAATGGAGTTGCCGGCATAGTCGACGATGCTTGAACTGCCGCCCGCACCGGCTGACGCATCGAATGCCTGCGGTGCCTCGAGGGCCGTCACATAGCTGTCCAGGAGAGACGAGAAGCCGTGGCCGCCGCCGGCATTGGCGATATAGGGCGCGCCGTTTATGCCGCCGTCCCGAAGTAGGACAGGATCGCCGCCGGCGCTGGAGATCAACGCCGGATTGACGGCGAGGGTCGCCGCCATGCCGGGCTGCACGATGCCGCTGGCGGGCACCGAGGCGCCGACCCAGGTAAACAGTCCCGGCATGTCCGGCAGCGTCGCCGGAACCGACTGGTCATGTTCGGCAAAGGTTGTCACCAGGCCGCGGGCGATCTCGTCAAGCTGGCTCTGGTAAACCGGCGCCAATTCGTCGCGGATCTGCAGATGGGCGGCCAGTTCGCCGTGCGCGGTGGTCTGGGCGCCCTGCCCGGCCTTGAGCGGAACGCCGTCAATATAGACCGGATTGCCGGTGGTCGTTGCGTCGAATCCATTGGTCGGGACAAAGGAAACCGGGCGGGCCACCGTCTCGACAAGCGTCTGGCCGCTATTGGTATAAAGGGCCAGGTCATTGCCACCGCGGTCCAGCACCTGGATGCCGATCAGCGAGGAGATCTCGCGCAGCAATCTGTCACGCTGGTCGAGTTCCTGCAGGATATCGGCACCGGTCCGGGTGCCGGCAACCACGACATTGTTGACCGTCTCGAATTGGGACAACAGGCCGTTCAGCTTGTCCACGCCGCGCTCGAGGGCCTGATCCGCCTCGAGGCGGATCGCCTGGGTTTCGGACGACGCCCGGTTGATGCTGTTGGCGACATCCTGGGCGCTGGATATCGTGGAGGCAAGCAGCGTCAGATCGCCGGGCGCGGCAGCCAGGGCCTGAAAGGCATCGCGCAGATCGGCAATCGTGCGCGAGGGCGAAAGCTCATAATCATTGCCGCCCAGCGTCGCGCGGATGCGCTCCAGCCCGGCGCTGACGGTGTCCTGGGCGGCGCTGACCGATTGGCTTTCCAGCGACTTTTTGAGAAGCAGCTGGTCCTGCGTCCGGGATATGGCGATGACCTCGGCCCCGGAGAAGGAGGTCTGCAATATGGCGGAGCGGCGCGAATAGTCCGAATTGCCGGCATTGGAAATATTCTGCGATACGACCTGCGTCTGCCGGGATGTGTTCGACAGAATCGACTGAGCCGTACTGATCGCAGAAGACAATGACATTTTTGGCCCTTACGCCCCCCCGGGCACGGTCGCTATCGTTTCAGATTGACAAGCACGTCCATCAGATCCGATCCGGTCTGGAACACCTTGGAGTTTGCCGTATAGCTGCGCTGCGATTCGATCATGCTGGTCAGTTCCTCGGCAATGTCGACATTCGACGATTCAAGCGCGCCGGAAATGACGCTGCCGAAATTGCCGGAGCCGGCAAAGCCGCTGGTCACGACCCCCGATTCACTGTTTTGCGCGTAGACATTGCCGGTCAGCGGCTGCAGCTGATCGGGGCTCTGCACATCGGCCATGGCAATCTTGTATTTGGGTTCAAGCGTGCCGTTTTCGTATTTGGCGTAGACCGTTCCGTCGGGTGTGATCTCGATGCTCTCGACCTTGCTCGGTGCATTGCCGTCGACATTGGCGTCGCCGACATTGAACTCATAGGCAAGCTGGGTCATATCGGCCAGATCAACGACGAGGTTCTGGCCATTGGGAACGGCGACCGAGACACTGGTGGGGCTTGTCCCCGTCAGATCGCCGGTCGTCGGATCGAAGGTCAGCGTCACGGTCGACAGAGGACCGGAACTGTAAGGGAAGGATGTGCCGGCAGCCGCCGTCGCCCGGTCGAAGACCGCGACCTCCCAGGTGTTGGCAGCGGTCTTGGTGTAGTAGAAATCGAGTAGCACTTCCTGGCCGAGATTGTCATAGACGACCAGCGAGCTCTTTGATGTGTATTCGGAAGCGACCGTGTTGGCTGACGGCAAGACGCCGGTGATGATCGGGGCATCGGAGGGCAGGTTCGCCTTGAAGACGCCATTGACCGAAGGCACAGCCTGCAATTCACCCTGGGCGACACTGATCGGCACAAGGCCGTCAAATCCGTTGACCACCGGTGTCGGCGAACCCTCGGCGAAATCGTAGCCCATCAGCGTAAAGCCGGCGGCGTTGACAAGATTGCCATTGCTGTCGGGAACGAAGGATCCGGCACGAGTTAGAAACGACACCTCGGACGAGTCCTGAACCACGAAGAAACCATCGCCATTGATGGCAAGGTCGGTGGTCGAGGTAGTGAACTGCAGCGCGCCTTCCTGCGAGATCGCGTATCGGACCGTGGTGTTGACGCCGCCCGAATTGTAATTGCCGCCGCCATTGGGAAGGATCAGCGAGGAGAATTCGGTGGAGCTCCGCTTGTAGCCGGTGGTGTTGGCGTTGGCGATGTTGTCCGCGACTGTGCCGAGACGGGCCGCCTGTGCATTCATGCCCGAAACGCCGGTTCGCATCATTCCGTAAAGACTCATTGCGCAATTCCTCGTTCGTATCTCACGGCAGGGTAATGATGCTGGCTTGCGCGAAACTGGCTTAGACTGTGGTGACCCCTTAACCTACGTGCCGGCACGGCTGCGGTCCGACCGCATCCCGGTTTTCTCCGTTCCTGAAGGGAAAGAGACGCTTGCCAGTGTCAGTTCCAGTCGATGCGATAGCCAAGGAAGCGCTTGGAATCGATCGGATCGAAGCCGAGCCGCATGCGCATCTTCTTGCGCAGTTTGCTGATGTGGCTCTCGACCACGTTTTCCTCGACATCATCATCGAAGATGCCGTAGATCGCGTTGAAAATCTGGCCCTTGGTGACCCGGCGCCCGCGATTGGCCACGAGATATTCGAGAATCCGGCGTTCGCGCCGGGGAAGCGGAAAGGCCTCGCCGTCGATCTCCGGATCGCGGCCATCGGAATAGATGCGGATCCGGCCGATCTCGGTGTATTCGGACTCGGGCTCCAGGCGCCGCCTGATCGCGGCGGCACGGGCCAGGATTTCGCGCGGGTGTATCGGCTTTCGGACGACGTCGTCGGCACCGCAATCGAAAAAGGCCAGGGTGGTATCGAGTGACGGCTGGTCGCTTACGGCGATCACAGGCGCCTTTGACCGGTCGCGGATGACCCGCGGCAACACCATATTGTCACTGCCCTGACCGATGAGAAACGCTTCCACCGCGTCAATGTCCGAATCCGCCGCCGTATTGACCCATTCCCCGAACTCGTCTGGGTCAAAGCCGGCCGAGGGAACACCTTCCCTGCCAAAGAGCGACGTGTAACCCTCCGTTACAAGTTCGCGCTCGTCAACCACAACGATCATTCAATTGTCCCCGAATCACTGCCCCGCCACATTAACCAATTGGTAACGTCACGCGAGAATCCTCGACAATTACAGAAAGTTAAGGGTTATTTTTGATAATAGTATTCGACGCACGTGGTGATTTGGCACAATATGTAGTGGGTCGCTGTGGATAAACACATAATAGCTGTGGAAATGTTAACTCTCTTACCGACCCGTTAACCAAAAGTGTCTTGACATGTTTCCCTTCTCATCGAAAGGCATTCGACCTCATCCGACAACCGGATTTTCTATCTTGAGTTGTGTTTGCAGAATTGACGGGCCGGCTGCGTCCACTGCCCGTAACCGGTCGCAACGAGGTTTCGGATCACACGACACACATATCGACGCTGTGCCGGATCGTTGTCCGGACCGGCATGATAACGCGCCACGGCCATGGTCCAGCTCTCGTGGCGCCGCTTCAGATCGGCCAGGAACCTCGCCGCATAATCGACGTTGCGACGCGGATCAAACATTGCCCTCAAACCACTGAAGGCCTGCCGATGATAGTGGTGATTGATCTGCATGCAGCCGAGATCGATCAGTTTGCGGCCGCTTTTGCGGGCCCGATGGAAGACCCGTAATGCCTCGCCGAGACTGCCCGCAAACACGGTTTTACCCTCGATATTGAGCGCATAGGGCTGCAGCGAGCCGTTGCGGCCGGTCTCCGCCAATCCAACGGAATAGAGTATTCCGACCGGAACACCGTGCTTGCGGGCCGCCGCGATGATTTCGCGTTCACATGAATTCACCGCCGGACGCACCGCCGCCGAAACCTCGGCCTCACAGATAAACAGCACCATCATCAGCAATGCGGGAAGACTGGCCAGCGGGTGAATCCTCCGAGCCCGGCCTTCCACGCTCGAAACTGTCGTCGCGGGTGTTTTGCTGTCCGGATCCACCATCGCCCGATCGCGCAAGATCATCATGGCCTGGTTGACCGTACGCACCACCGGCCGACTGGCCATTGCCCTGGCCGAACGAAAGAGCCTGCTGGGGAACCGGGCGATCCGGCGCCGCCTGCTGTATGGAGATCTGCTCGATCGCATAACCTTGCCCCTTGAGCGCTTTGAGAACCGTATTCTGGCTGTCGGAGAGCTGGCGGTAGGCCTCGATCGTCTCGACCTTGAGTTCTATGGCGAGCTGGTCTCCGGAGATACGCAGAACCGCGTTCACGGATCCGAGTTCGGCGGGATGCAACTGGATCTTCAGCACCTGCAACGGCGCGCCGGGCTGATGGGACAGGCCCGTTGATATCGCCTCGCCGCCGCGCAGCGCGGCACTCCAGCCGGTGTTGCCGGAAATGGCACCGACAACCGCCGAGATATTTGTCTGCGGCATCGCCAGCGCTGGAGTCTGGCGCGCTTCGACGACGGTGACATTTACCGCCGGGACCTGGCGTGCCTCGACGACCGCGATGTTTTCCATCGGAACCTGACGCGCCTCGACAACCGCGGTATTTGCCGCCGGAGCCTGTCGCGTCTCGACAATCGCGACATTCGACGCCGGTTGCGGCGGCGCAATCTCACGAACAACGGCGCGGTTCGGCCGGTCTGCCGCCGGCGGGTTTGCCGCCGGCCTTTCGGTTGGAACCGGTTCCGGCGCTCTGAGCTCAGGCGTGTCGGGATCCGCGGTGACCGCCGATGCCGCAGCAGGCGGTTTAGCCGGTGCCGGTCGGTTGTCGACCGTCCGGACCAGATGGCGCAGCTCATCAAAGGGATCGGACGGGGCTGGGCCCGCGGAACCGGCTTCCGGCGCGGGCGCGCGGGCGGCATTGGGCCGTTCCGCCGCGACGTCCGGCTTCCTGGCGTCGGTTGCCGGGCCGGCGATCGGCGCAGCCGGGGGCGTGTCCGCGCTTGCGGCCTCGCTGGAATCCTCCATCGGCGGGCGCTCGCCGACGGGTATTGCCTGCCGCTGCACATCTAATTCGGCATCGTCGCTTTCCGGTGTCAGTGCGCCGCCGGTCAGCAGCAGATCACCGGCAGCCGGCGGAGCATCCATCCCGTCCGGTATCGGGACCCAGGCCGCACGATCGCGGATCGGCAACTGCCAGTGATCGGCCGGCGCGTCAGCCGGGCCATCGGGCAAAGCCGGCGGCGCGTGCCGGCCGGTGTCCCTGTTGTACTGCCTGATGGCCTCGAAGGCGGCATCGAAATCGCCGCCGGGATGGTCCGCCAGGTCTCCGGCCGGATCCCGCTGCGGACCGACGCGCGCGTGCGGCGTCTTCTGCGGCACCATCAAAGCCGCTGCTGACATTGTGCTACCGGTCATCTCCATTCCCATCCAAAAGCTGATCGATACTCTCCAGGGTCGACCGTTTCGCCGCCGTGAACGCCCGGATCGGGTCGTCGTCGGCGAGGATATCGCCATCCCCCGCGTGTCCGGCAGGCTGGTCGCCGGCCAGTACGGCCGGCGCAGCCGGCAAAGTCAGTGCCGGCCGGCGCGTCACCTCGTCGGCGATGATGCGTGCGGCATCACGCAGCGCGCGGTCGCGATCCGACAGTTTTTGATCCGGCATGGCGGCGATGGCTTCAACGGCCTCGCTGAGATTTTCAGTCGGAACCGAAGCGACGCCGGCGTAGAACCCGGCCAGGTCGCGGACGATGTCGCGCTTGTCTCCCGACAGGGCCTCGGCCCGGTCGGCGGCCAGCAAAGCCAGGCGCTCCTTGCCGGCGATCGTGCTCATTCTGGCCATGCGCAGATAGATTTCCCGCTGCCTTGCGGCATCCATCAGCGAAAGGATGTATTCCATGCGCTCAGCATCGACCTCGTTGGAGTGATCCACAACCGCATAGACGAAAATATCCACAAATTGGCTGGCATAGGGGGAGTGGAGGTAGCGTCGCACATAGCGCTCGGCATTGTTCATCGCCCGTTCCACCATGCCGGCCTTCGAGGCGATATGGGTCGCCCTGCGCAGGGCGGATTCCTCGATGATCGTGCCGGGCGCAAGCAACCGCGCCCAGTCAAAGAGCTTCAGGGCGGCTTCCGGATTCCGTGCCGCCGTGACATTTGCGGCGACCAGTGTCAGGTAGGACTCAATCGGGCTTCCCTTGAATTCGCGCAGAAGCCGGGTCAGGTTCTTGCTGGCCTTTTCGGAATTTCCGGTGAAATACGTCGTCAGCGTCTCGGCGAGGTCGGCGTGGAAAAAAGCGCCGGCTTCGCCGCGCAGCAACAGGGCAAGCGTTTCGGGATTGCCGCCGCTCATCGCATAGATCAGGGCGGCCTCGACATTGCGCTTGTCGCTGAAAACAGTCTGGTCGGCGGTCCGCAGCCGCCTGTCGATCAATGCCAGGAGGTGGCGCTGCATCTCGCCGGCGGAGTGATCGCCCAGAACCACCGAATCCTGCACGAATTGCAGGGACCGGACCATTTTGAACGGAGCGATCCCGTTGAGCGCCGCCCCGGCGGGCGGCGCGGCGACCAGCAGCGCCAGGGCGCAGACAGCCTGCGTCACGAATGCCGGTCGGAAACGGATCGGTGATCGCCGCGGTCCCATGGCGTTACCCGGCCGGTGTCTGGATAAGGATTTCGATCCGGCGATTGGCATCCGCCAGGGGCTGATCCTCAAGTTTCAGCCGGCGATCGGCAAATCCCGACACCTGCTCAATCCTGCTTTCTTCCAGGCCTCCCCGCACCAGCATGAAATAGGCGCTGCGCGCACGCGCCATGGAAAGGGTCCAGTTGTCCTCGTCAGTGCCGGCGAAGGGGCGGGCATCGGTATGGCCGCGGATCGAGACGCTGCCATCGCGCTCCGACAACAATTCGCCGATTTTTTCCATGGCCAGCACCAGATCACGTTTGGGCACCGCGGAGCCGACATTGAACATGCCGCCCTTCAACTCGCCGGTCAGCGAAATCAACAATCCGCCTTCCGCCGGCTCAACGGACATGCCGTCTGCCAGTTCGATATTCTTGCTGGCAAGCGATGTTTCGATCTGCTCGCGCAGTGTCGCCGCCTTCATCACCTCGGCCGTCAGCACCTCATTGTGTTTCGCCTCGGCACGTTCGGTGACCGAAACCTTGTCATCCTGTTGCTCTTGCGGCTCCTGCAACGCCTCGGCGGCCTCGGCCTCTTTGGCCTCCTCCTGCTGCCCGGCCGCCAAAGCCTCCTCGATCGCCGCCCGGCTGCCGGAGTTGGCCAGTGCCTCCAGCGAGCCTTCGCCCTCCTCCTCGGCGCCAGCCCTGATCTCGACGGCCTTCGACCAGAAATCCGGATCGAACGGATCGCGATAGGCTTCTCCTCCGGATGCGCCGGTCGCGGGGCCGGCGGTGCTGGCTCCGCCCTCGCCGGCGGCGCTGACATTGGTCTGCTGACCGGTTTCAAGGGCGATTTCCGCCAGGACCGAGTAGGGGTTCTCGAAAAACTCCGCATTCGAATATTCGACCGGTTTTCCGGTCGAGGAGTCCGGATCGTCACCGCCGCCGCTCTGCGGACCGGCACTGAAGCCGGCGCCGTCCCTGGTGCTTCGGTTGCGGCCGACGACGCTGCCATGGGTCGACTGATCGAGCTCGCGCAGGCCCCGCGCCGCCGGTTTGTTGTCGGTCAGCCGGATCGGGTTGAAGTAGCTCGCGACGGCGGCCCTGGTTTCGTCGTTTGATGCATTGACCAGCCACATGACCAGAAAGAAGGCCATCATGGCGGTCATGAAGTCGGCATAGGCGATCTTCCAGGCGCCACCATGATACGAGTCCAGACCGCCGCGGCGTCTCTTGACGATGATGATCTCATTGGCCGTGTGATGGGTCGACTGGCTTTCACTCACGAGAGGACCTCACGCAGCGTGTCGGCCCATTCGGACAGCCGGGTGCTCAGGATGGTGTCCTCAAGCCGCACCGTCAGATCGAAAGCCTCCGCTTCGGTGAAATCGAGCTGCGCGGCGCGCTCGCCAAGCGCCGTTTGCAGCGCCTCGAACATTGACGGCGAACCGGAAACGGCGACGCGGATGCCATCCCAGTCGGCCAGCACCTCGGCGATCGCGGCGGCAAGCTGCGCGACCATGCGTTCAGCCAGGGTCTGTTCCAGGAACGGGGCAACGACCCGTGCGACCTGCTCGCCGATCGTTTCGGACAATTCCCCGGCCAGTTCATGGAGGCGCGCGGCGAGCGTGGTCGAGACCTCCAGCTCGAACCGCGTGCGCATTTCGTTGATTTCCTCCAGGTGACGGCTGCGTTCCGCCTCCAGCTCAGCCTGATGGGTGGCAGCCATGAGCTCTGTGGCTTCCCGCGACCCCCGCTCAAATGCCGCGGCACGCTCCGCCTCGATATCGAACGCCGGCTCTTCCGGGACGGCGGGGGCGACGGGGTTTTGTTCGAGAACCGGCAGAGGATCGGGTTCGGGCACCGCTTCGACCGGCGGAATACATGGCTCGGGCCGGCCGAAATCTTTCAGATAGCGCTCGATTGCCACCGCCATTCATGGGCCTCCGCAAAAGGATCCGGAACATTCTCGGGCGGTCGCAAGAAGGCGAAAACCGGCGCCTGTTCGCGCACCGTCGAACCGGGAAATTTCGATTGCGCAAACCTTAAAAAGCGAAACTTGTGCGAAAATGATGGTCCGGCCCGCCGCAGCGCCTTGCTAGAGCGGTTTACCGCGCGGCGCGCCGAACAGCGTCAGGCGTCACGCCGCCCTATCGCTGGAACAGTGTCAGGATGTTCTGCGGATTGGCATTGGCGATGGAGAGCGACTGTATCCCCAGTTGCTGTTGCGTCTGAAGGGCCTGCAACCGGGTCGATTCCTCGTTCATATCGGCGTCGACGAGCCGGCCGACACCCTTGTTGATCGAATCCATGAGATTGCTGACGAAATTCTCCTGCATCTCGACACGCTTGTTGATCGCGCCAAGATTGGACGCCGCATCGGTCAATTGTGTCAAAATCGAATCGACCACCCGGATCATCGCATCGACCTGCGCATCCGTCGTCGTTGCCGTCAAGGTTATCTCCTGGCCGGTCGCCGCCGTCGTCGAGCTGGCATCAATCAGGAACCAGTTGTCGGCCACCGTGGTCGGCGTTTCGAGCAGATCATCGGCATTGATATCCTTGGTCAGGATGCCGCCCGCCGCATTGTCCGTATCGATCAGGATGGTCTGGCTGACATCGATGTCGAGGGTGGCGACCGAGACATTGCCGGCGGTCGAGCGGTTGAAGGAGCCGACGATGGAGCGGGTCCCCGCACCGCCGGTGGTAGCGTTGTACAACCAGTTCTCGCCGCTGAAGGATGCCGATTCGGCGACCGACATCAACTGGCTCTTGAGCTGGTCCAGTTCCTTGTCGATCTTGGTCTTGTCGACGCCGGGCTCGCGCGCGGCCACCAGCTTGGCCTTCGCCTCCGTCACCACCTCGATGGCGCTGTTCATGCCGGTATAGGCAAGGTCGACTTTCGAAGCACCGAGGCCCAGCGCGTCGCTGACGGTGGACAGGGCCTTGTTGTCGGAGCGCATGGTGGTGGCAATCGACCAATATGCCGCATTGTCACCCGCCGTCGCCACCCGGAAGCCCGAGGAGATGCGCGCCTGCACCATCTCGAGGTCCGTGTTGATGCCGCGGAGTGTCTGCAGTGCTGCCATGGCGGCGGCGTTGGTCATAATGCTGGTCATGTGGCTGCCCCTGTCGACAGAAATCATGCGGGACATACCGGGCTGAAATCACCGGCAACGGTGGCTGTGCATCATGCTCGCTGACCGCGGTTTTTAGACAGGGTCAACCCACCATTCGGGCATCAGGAATACCGAATGTATGGTTAACAGACTCTTAACCCCGTTAGCAAGGCGTTAAATTTCGTCACCAATTCGTAAACGACCGTCTGGTAAATTACTGATTTCAAAGGAAAAATGCCGCGCCAACCGGGTGACACGGCATCTGTTTTGTTTGGTCGATCGCCGGGTCTGACCCCGGCGATGTACTCATCAGATCCGGCCGGCGTTCAGGTGCGGAAACCGGCCGCCGATCGCTATCGGAAGAGCGACAGGATGTTCTGCGAGCTGGAATTGGCGATGGACAGGGCCTGGATGCCCAGTTGCTGCTGGGTCTGAAGCGCCGTCAACCGCGTCGATTCCTCGCTCATATCGGCATCGACCAGTCGGCCCACGCCCTTGTTGATCGAGTCCATCAGGTTGGACACGAATGTTTCCTGCATCCCGACGCGGCTGTTGATCGCGCCGAGATCGGAGGCCGAGTCGGTCAGCGTGGTCATGATCGAATCGACGACCCGGATCATCTCCTCGACGACCGCATCGGTGGTGGTTGCCGACAGTGCAATCTCCGTGCCGGTTGCCGCCGTGGTCGAGCCGGCGTCGATCAGGAAGTAGTTGGCGGGCGTCGCCGTCGGCGCATCGAGCAACTGGTCGGCATCGATATCCGTTGTCAGGATTCCGCGGTTCGCATCCTCCGTATCGATCAGGATCGTGGTGGATATGTCGACATCCAATGTGGCGATGGAGACGTTGCCGGCCGCCGACCGGTTGAATGATCCGACGATCGATGCCGCGCCGGCCGCCGCGGTGGCGGTGTGGAAGAGCCAGTTCTCGCCGCTGAAGGATGCCGACTCGGTGATGGACACGAGCTGGTTCTTCAGTTCCGTCAGTTCGGAGTTGATCTTGTCCTTGTCGACGCCGGGCTCCCGCGCGGCGACGAGTTTCGACTTGATTTCGTCAACCACTTCGATGGCGCTGTTCATACCGGTATAGGCGACGTCAACCTTTGCGGCGCCAAGACCGAGCGCGTCGCTGACCGTGGACAGCGCCTTGTTGTCCGAGCGCATGGTGGTTGCAATGGACCAGTAGGCCGCATTGTCGGAAGCGGACTCAACCCGGAATCCGGATGAGATGCGCGCCTGAGTCATTTCCAGGTCCGAATTGATGGTCCGCAGGGTTTGCAGCGCCGCCATGGCGGCGGTGTTGGTCATAATGCTTGTCATTTGTCTGCCCCTTTTGACAGTCTACTTGAAGGGACATGCCGGAGTCAGATACCGGCAACGACGGTGTCGCATCATGCTCACCTACGGCTTACCCTTGAAACAAGGTCAAAACCCGGTCCGTCATTCGATGACAACACAACACTATATTAAGGTTAATCAATACTGAACAAAACCGACATAACCTCTTGTTTTCAATAATTAATTTCTTGTTAAGATTAAACTCTTGTTAAGATTGTCGAACGGCTGGCGGGCAAGAATCCCACTATTCCGGGCATCGCGCTTTCAGCGAGGCACAAAGACCGCGTCCGATTTACGGGAGGCCATCTTTGCGCAAGCGCATTTCTTTTCGAAAAAAATGCGCGAGGATCCCAAAAGAAAACGGGGCGGTCCGATCGGACCGCCCCGCCTGGAGGTCTAGCTGAGGGATATGCCGGTCGCTCTTACCGGAAGAGCGCCAGGATGCTCTGGGAGTTGGAGTTGGCGATCGACAGCGCCTGAATGCCGAGCTGCTGCTGCGTCTGCAGCGCTGTCAGACGGGTCGATTCCTCGCTCATATCGGCGTCCACCAGACGGCCAACACCCTTGTCGATGGCGTCCATCAGGCTCGACACGAACTTGTCCTGCATGTTGATCCGTGAGTTCACGGCACCAAGATCAGCGGCCGCGTCCGTCAGGCTGGTCATGATCGAGTCGACCACCCGGATCATCGCCTCGACCTGTGCGTCGGTTGTCGTGGCGGAGAGCGAGACTTCGGTACCGGTCGCAGCCGTCGTCGAGCCGGCATCGATCAGGAAGTAGTTGTCCGGTGTCGCCGTCGGCGCATCGAGCAACTGGTCGGCATCGATATCCTGGGTCAGGATACCGCGGCCAGCATCCTCGGTGTCGATCAGGGTGGTGGCATTGACATCGATATCAAGGGTCGTCGTCGAGACGTTGCCGGCTGCCGAGCGGTTGAAGGAACCGATGATCGAAGCGGTTCCGGCCGCTGCCGTCGCAGTGTGATACAGCCAGTTTTCGCCAGAGAAGGAGGCCGACTCCGTGATGGATACGAGCTGGTTCTTCAATTCCGACAGTTCGGAGTCAATCTTCGTTTTGTCGACGCCGGGTTCGGCGGCGGCAACGAGCTTCCTCTTGATTTCATCCACCACCTCGATGGCGCTGTTCATGCCGGTATAGGCAATGTCCGTTTTCGCGGCACCCAGGCCAAGGGCGTCCTTGACGGTGCCAAGCGATTTGTTGTCGGAACGCATGGTGGTGGCAATGGACCAATAGGCGGCATTGTCGGATGCGTTCTCGACCTTCAGGCCGGATGAAATACGAGCCTGTGTCGTTTCCATGCCCGCATTGATGCCACGAAGGGTCTGGAGTGCCGCCATTGCGGCGGTATTGGTGTTAATGCTGGTCATCTATGTGTCCCCGAATACGCATTACAGAAGGGACATACCGGGCTAGAATTCCGGTGATGGCGGTTTGGCGTCATGCCCTCCAGCGCCCAACATTTAGTCGAAAGCTTTTGCCGTCATGCAGAGCGACAATCGCAGCCGCCGGTTACGAAATGCCTAATATCGGACTATGCACGGCGAACGTGTAAGGGCTTCGCAAGTCTATGGTAAACAAGGCCTTAACGGTGGCAGTCAAGCTCTAGACAAATGAGCGGACCAGACTGCCGACCAGCAGGTTCCAGCCATCGATCAGGACGAAGAAGAGAATCTTGAACGGCAGCGAAATCGCCGTCGGCGGCAGCATCATCATGCCCATCGACATGGTGATCGTCGCCACCACCAGATCGATGACCAGGAACGGCAGCACGACGAGAAAGCCGATTTCGAAGCCGCGGCGGATCTCGGAGATCATGAAGGACGGTATCAGGACCCGCAAATCGATCTCGCCGTCGCTGGAGATCTCCTGGCCGCGTTCGGCGGCAAGATCGATAAACAGATTGAGATCCTTGTCGCGGGTATTGGCCAGCATGAAATCGCGAAACGGGTCACTGACCCGCTCAAACGCTTCCGCCTCGCTGATCTGGTTGTCGATCAGCGGCTGTATGCCGTTCTCCCATGCCCTGTCGAAGGTCGGAGACATGACGTAAAACGTCATGAACACCGCGAGACTGACCAGAATGAGATTGGCCGGGGTGGTCTGCAGGCCCATGCCGGCCCGCAATATGGCAAAGGCGATCACGAAGCGCGGGAAGCTGGTCACCATGATCAGGATTCCGGGCGCAACCGACAACACGGTCAGGACGCCGAAGGTGCGGATGATCCAGCTTGCCACCGAGCCATCGACGGGCTGGCTGAGCAATGCCGGCGCTGTTTCCTGCGCCGCAGCGGCGATGCTCATCGCCATCATGGCGATTATTGCGAGTGTCAATCGTATCATTCGATCAGAAAGGTCCGGAACAGGAGATTGGAAACGCGTCCTTCGGAGCGGATGGTCGCCCGCTCGGAAAGATCATCGCGCAGGTGCTGGAACCCGCGGGCCCCTTCGATCTGCTGAAGCGACACGGTTCGCATATAGGAAAGCAGGTCCTGGTGAATGGCCTCGGCGAGGTTCAAATCGACCTCGTCCTTGAACACCAGTGCGATTTCGAGCCGCACCCAGCTATCAGACGGAAAGGACAGATTGGTGGTGATCGGCGAAAGCGTGACGATTTCCGGCGCCGCTTCATCTTCCTGCAGGCGCGTCTGCTTGGCTTCCTCTTCGGCCTTGCTCACTTTCTCGGCCGCATCCAGTTCGGTGTAGGATGCCGCGGTCTGTACGGGCGGGGGCTTCGGTTCGCGTGAAAGACTGCCGGCCGTCGTGCCCAAAAGCCATCCGCCACCGGCGCCCAAAGCCGACAGGACCGCCAATACCGCAATGGTGGTCGCCAGCGGTATGTCCCCGGATTTCTTGTCGTCTGGATCAGGTGTCGTCATGTCACCTTCCTCACCATGCCTGTTAATCGACGAGCGTCTTCAATTCCCCTTGATCGTCCATACGCTCCGTGAAACTGCCCTGTTACGCGAACCCGATTACCACACCCGCCATGCCCTAAATCGGAGAGAAGATGTCGATAATCTGCTGGCCGACAGGCGGCTGCTGGACCTCCATCAACCTGCCGCGACCGCCATAGGAAACGCGCGCCTCAGCGATCTTCTCATAGGCGATCGTATTATTGGCATCGACGTCGCGGGGGCGCACGATGCCCGCCAGATTGAGGATGCGCATCTCGTAGTTCACCCGCACCTCCTGTGATCCGCTGATGACCAGATTGCCGTTGTCGAGGATACCGGTGACGACCGCGGCCACCCTCAGTTCCAGTCTTTCCGAGCGCGCCGTGGTTCCCTTGCCCTCGGTCTTGGTGCTCGACCCGAATGTCAGCCCCAGCCCGGCCGCCGGACCGACCCCGCTGGAGCCGTAATAGGTCCCGTCGGCATTGATGCCACTGGAGTTCGTGCGGTCGCGGTCCGTCTTGTTGTCGAAGGATGCCTTGTCATCGATGGCGATGTTGACGGTCAGAATGTCGCCGACCGACATGGCCCGCGCGTCCTTGAACAGATCGGTCTGGGTGTCGGTCCACAGCGAGTAGCTGTTCGCCGCCTTTCGCGGCGCCTTCGGATAAAGCGCCATCTGCGGTGTCTGGCCATATTGCAGGCCGCTGCCGACCGGGCTCATCGCTGGGGCGCGGCCGATATCCGTCAGGGTCTTGGAGCCGCATCCGGCAAGTAGCGGCAGTGCAATCACAGCGAGCAGGCTGATCTTCATGACGGATCCTTCGGGATGGAACTGTCCGCCGCGCTGGCGATGATGCCGGTGAGATTCGCTGCGGTCTTGGCGTCCATCTCATTGAGAATCTGGCTGGCGAGCCGCGGCTTGAGCTTCATGACGATCGCGGCGGCGACATTGATATTGACGAGTTCCAGTTTTTCCGCAGCCGAGTCGGCGCGCATGTTCTTGTAGATGTCGACCAGCCCGTCTTCGGCCTTTTCGAGAAATTCGTTGCGCAGGTTCAGCCAGCGCTCATATTCGGCGCGGCGGGTCTCCAGCTCGGCAATCCGCTTTTCTATATCGGTCTGAAGCCCTTCCAGTTCCTGCTTCTGGAGCAGGTAACGCCGGTCGCGCGCCGCATCCGCGATATTGCTGCAGAACGCACGGATCTCATCGGATATCTCGCTCCTCATTTCGGCCGCGGGAGATTTCTCGGCGGCGCTTTCGCCGATCGGAACAAGGGCCAGTCCCATCATCGCCAACAGCGCGATCCGGGCCGCGGAGCGGATAAACCTGTTGCCGGCAGAGTGCTTCTTCATCATTGCAATACAAGCTCCGCGTGCAGGGCGCCGGCCGATTTGATGCCCTGCAGGATGGAGATGATTCCGTCCGGCCGCACGCCAATACTGTTGAGACCTGCAACCAGAGTTTGCAGATTGGGTCCGTCGAGGATGGCCACGGGCCCGCCATCGGCCATGGCGGCGATATCGGTCAGCGGTTCGACTGCCGTTACACCGTCGCTGAAGGGCAGCGGCTGGGAAATGATCGGCGACTCGGTGACACGGATCGTCAGGGTCCCGTAACTGACTGCAACCTTGGAAATGCGGACATCATGTCCCATGACGATGGTCCCGGTCCGTTCATTGACGACGACGCGTGCCGGGGAATCGGTCTCGACGACGAGCCGCTCGATCTCGGCGACGAAACGCGGCAGCGACACGTTTTTCGGCCGCTCCACATGCACCGTGGTGGAATCATTGGCACGTGCCATGATCTGACCGAAGCGCCGGCCGGTATAGGTGTTGATGGCATCGGCGATCGAGATCGCGGTCGTGAAGTCTGGATTGCGCAACTGAAAGGTCAGTTGCGCGTTCTGGCTGAAGTGAAGCGGGATCTCGCGTTCGATGATCGCGCCGCCGGGAACGCGGCCCGCAGTGGTCACGCCCTGGGTCAGTGTCTCGGCTTCTCCGGCAGCCGAGAATCCGGACACCACCACGGACCCTTGCGCAACCGCGTAGACCCGGCCGTCGGCCGCCGTCAGGGGCGTCATCACCAGCGTTCCGCCGCGCAGCGAGGTTGCATCTCCCATCGACGAGACCGTGACGTCGATGCGCGATCCGGTGCTGGCGAAAGGCGGCAGATCGGCGGTCACGATCACCGCCGCAACGTTGTTGATGCGGGCTGCCGAACCGGTCGTGGCGATGCCGAGATTCTCCAGCATGGCCCGCAGCGACTGTTCGGTGAAGGGTGCGCTCAGCAGGTTGTCGCCTGTGCCCTGCAACCCGATCACCAGGCCGTAGCCGATCAACTGGTTCTGCCTGGCGCTCTTCAGGGAAGTAATGTCCTTAATGCGCGAGGTCGCACCGGATGGCGCGACCAGGAGAAGCGACACAATCGCGATCAACAGCGGCCGGATCATCGGACCGCCACCCTGACGGTTCCGTCGGCCATGACGGTTCCCGAGACCATGACGCCCGTATTGAGGTTGCGCACACGGATAAAATCGCCCACCGAAGCCGGTTTGAGCGGCGTACCGGGAGCCGTGATCGTCAGCCCGCCCTCGGAAAACACCATGGTCACCGTCGACCCGCGTTCGATCACATAGGGTTCGCGAATGGCCGAGACCGGAATGACCCGGCCTGGCAGCAGGGTACGGCGCGCGATCTTGCCGGCCACCTGATCAGGCGAGGAGGCGTAATCCCGGCGAATGCGCTTGTTGGTGACCTCCACCGTCTTGAGCATCTCGGCCTGCACGGTGTCGCCGGGATAGATGATCTGGGTCGGGATCACGGCGACGGGCTCGGCCAGCGCCTTGGCACCCAGCGCCAGTTGCAGGATCATCACCACAGTCAGAGCGAGGCGGGTCATATCCGGACTACCCCAGATTGCGCGAAATGACCGAAGCCATGTCGTCGGCTGCCTGGATGATCTTTGAATTCATCTCATAGGCCCGCTGTGCCGAGATCAGATCGGTGATTTCCTTGACTGCGTCCACATTGGAGGCTTCGAGATAGCCCTGCTGCACGGCAGCGAAGCCCGGATCACCGGGCACGCCGACGATCGACGGGCCTGACGCCTCGGTTTCGCGGAAGAGGCTGTCTCCGAGCGGCTCGAGACCGGCTTCATTGACGAAATTGGCAATCGTCATCTGACCGATTTCCTGCATGTCGGGATCGTCACCGACACGCACGAACATCTGACCTGATTTGCTGACGACGATTTCGGTGACGCCGGGCGGGATGTTGAGCTGCGGCTCCAGGCGGTAACCGTCCGCCGTGACGACGTCACCCTCGGCATTGGTGTTGAGGGCGCCGGCCCTGGTGTAGAGCGTCTCGCCCTCGGCACTCTGCACCTGGAGCCAGCCGCGGCCGACCAACGCCAGATCGAGCTTGTTGCCGGTGTTGACCAGCGATCCCTGTACATGGACATTGCGGATCGCCATGGTCTGGACGCCAAGTCCGATATGCGCGCCCTCGGGAACAATCGACTGATTGGCCCTGGCGGGCACGCCCTGCGCCTTTTCGACCTGATAGAGCAGGTCGGAGAACTCGGCGCGTGCCCGCTTGAAACCCGTGGTGTTGATGTTGGCGATGTTGTTGGCGATCACCTCCAGGTTCAACTGCTGCGCATTCATTCCGGTTGCGGCTATGGCCAGTGCTTTCATGGTCGGGTTTCCTCAGATGGGCATGCGGCTGATTTCGAGATAGGCGGTGACGATCTTGTCGCGAACGGCCAGTGCGGTCTGCAAGGTCCGCTCGGCGCTCATGACCGCTTCAACCACTTCCTGGGTGGTCGCCTCTCCGTTCAGTCCGTCGATGGAAGCCTGTTCACCGCGTTGAATCGCGGCGACCATGTTGCCGGCCATATCGGCCATAACCGTGCCGAAATCGGCACTGCCGACATTCGGCGTCGCCGCCGGCACGATAACGGATGCCGATGTTTCCTCGACGCCGCCAAGTTGTCGCGACACGGCGGTGGTGGTCTGGATGGTGTCTATCATGAGGACGATCTCAACAGGTCAATGGTCATGGAAATGAGTTCCCGTGCCTGTTTGACGGTCTGCAGATTGGCCTCATAGGAGCGGTTGGCTTCCCGCATGTCGGCCATTTCGACCAGCACGTTCACATTGGGCAATTTGACCATTCCGTGTTCGTCGGCGGCGGAATTGCCGGGGTCGTATTCAATGCCGAATTCGGATGTGTCATGGTTGATGTCGTTCACCCGCACCAGGGCGACACTCGACAGCGCATCGAGCTCGGATATGAACTCGACGGTCTTGCGCTGATAGGGGTCGCCGCCGGGCTTACCGCCGGTGGTCTGCGCATTGGCCATGTTTTCCGAGACGACACGCAGCCGGATCGATTGCGCCTCCAGGCCGGACGCGGCCACCTTCAGCGCGGTTGTCAGCGGATCCATGGTCATTTGCGTACCGTCATCAGCATCATGCGGTGGAACGATTTGACCAGGCCCGTATTGAGTTCATAGGCGCGGCGCACCTCGCCCGCATTCATCAGTTCCTGTTCCAGCGAAACGGTGTTGCCGGAGGGGGAGACGCCGATATCGGGAGAGGTTTGCGCCGTGCGCACCGAACCGGACGCGCCATCGCTGAAATGCATGGGATGGGTTGCAGCCATGCGGCCCGCGTTGCCCGGTGTCCCGAAGGATTCAAGAACCTTTGCAAAGGGTTCCACGTCCCTGGCGACGAAGCCCGGCGTATTGGCATTGGCGATGTTCCCGGAGACCACGCTCTGACGAACCGACAGCCAGTGGGCCTGGCTCGACGCGAGTTGAAAAAGCTGGATCGGCTGCATCCGATTCTCCCCTAGAGACCCGAAGACTAGGTGTTTAATCTTGCGCGGGACTTGCGGAACGGCCGGGCGCGCTTCAGCGATCGATAACGTCGCCGTCGGAGGTCACGATGACCCAGCGGCCATTGCGTTTTTCCAGGGTCGCGAGCCGGCTGTTGTCCGGAAGGACCGAACCGATGCGGACCACATACATGCCGCTGCCATCCTCGATCAGCGCCCGGCCATTGACCACATGCAGCAGCCGGAAACTCGAGTTTCGCCCCGGAAACCGCTGATTGGGACCGGCATCGGCGCCCAACAGGGGTTCGCGCTCCGGAGCATTCATATTGACCGTCGCTGTGTTGATCCTGTCGAGGGTCTCGCCGGATGATTCGGTATCGGAGTCCGGGATCGCCAGAGGCGATGCGGCGACCACGCTCCTTCCGGGCAGTTCGGGCAGATCCCGGTTGCTCGCAAACCCCATGGGGCGCACGCCGAACTGATCCTGGTTAAGGAACACATACCACGGGAAGAAGGCTGCAAATCCGGCGATCAGCAGACCTGAAAAGAGCAGGAACCTGTCGGTTCCCTGGCGCCCGTCGGCCGGTTTTTGCTCGGTCAGCGGCTGCTGCTGATCCTCGTCGTCAGGCGGCATCATTGCGGTCATCCGTTCATTTCGAATTCTGCGGCTCGGACTGGGCGGCGCGTTTCATCGCGTCAGCGAGGTCGGCAAAGGAATCCCGCGCGAGTTTGGCGTCCGGCTGTTGCTTGAGGACGTCGTAGATCACCGGCACCTGCTGTATCGCCATGTCCAGATCGGGATCGGTGCCCGGCCGGTAGCCGCCGAGTAGACGCAGATCGCGGGTCTCCTCATAGCGCTGGATCAGCGATTTGAGCTTGATGACCAGGCTTTCCTCCTCCGGTTGCCAGGCGGCACGCGCCAGTCGGGAGATGGAGGCCAGCGGGTTGATCGGCGGATAGCGGCCTTCCTCGGCAAGCCCGCGCTCCAGCACGATATGTCCGTCGAGAATGCCGCGGGTGGCATCGGCCACCGGATCGTTGTGATTGTCGCCGTCGACCAGGATGGAGACGATCGCCGTGATCGATCCCGATCCCGCGGCGCCCGGCCCGGCGCGCTCGAGCAGGCGTGGCAGTTCCGTAAAGACCGAAGCCGGATAGCCGCGGGCCACCGGCAGCTCGCCGGAGGCAACGCCGACCTCACGGATGGCGTGGGCGAACCGGGTGATGCTGTCGACGATCAGCAGGACATTCTCTCCGGCCTCGCGAAAATGCTCGGCAATGGTCATGGCGGTCAGCGGCGCCATGCGGCGGATCATCGGGCTTTCATCGCTGGTGGCAACAACCGCGACGGACTTGCCCATATGTTCGCCCAGCGTATCTTCGATGAATTCGCGGACTTCCCGGCCGCGTTCCCCGACCAGCGCGATCACCGCCCTGTCAAAGGCGTCGGCGCGGGTCAGCATCGACAGCAATGTGGACTTTCCGACACCCGATCCGGCAAAGACGCCAAGCCGCTGTCCGAGGCACAGGGGCGAAAATATGTCGATGGCCCGGACGCCGGTTTTCAGCGGCGTTTTGACCCGCTGCCGCATCATCGATGCCGGCGCGTCGCTGGCGACCGAACGCCGCCGCTTGCCCGGCGCCATCGGTCCGAGGCCGTCGATCGGCTGGCCGAGTGCGTTGATGGTGCGGCCGCACCAGCCCGCGTCGGGGGCGATACGGAACGCGCCGAAACGGATGACGGGGTCGCCGATGCCGATGGCTTCGCCGCGTTCGATCGGACAGACGATCACCGCATCGGGTTCGACCTTGACGACCTCTCCCAGATGGACGCCGTTTCTGCTGTGGTGCTCGACATAGTCCCCGAGGCAGACATGGGACGACAGACCTTTGACATGGTAGTTGGCGGGCGTGATGGTGCTCACCACCCCGCCCCGGCGCACCAGGTCTTCGGGGCCGGCAAACCGGCCCGTCAGGACCTCCAGCGCAGACAGGGTCACCGAGTTGAACGCCGATTTCATCTCATCGGGCATGGCGGGGGACCTCCCGCCGGATGCCTACCGGCGCGGTTTCACAATATCGCCCCAGGGCCGCCATCAGGCTCCGCCCAGCGTTTCCACCGCCTTGTCCAGGGCCGTTTCGCCATCCCTGATCAGGCTTGACGTGTTCTCGAAGGCCTTCGTCACCATGATCAGACGACTCATTTCAGCGACCGCGTTCACACCCGACTGCTCCAGATAGCCCTGGACGATTCCGGAATCAGCGCGGTCGACAAGGGGCTGCGGATTGCCCTGCGGGATGATGGCGCTGTTTTCGAAACGGGTGAAGGCGGCATTCGGATCCAGCTCGTACAACCCGATCGAGCCGACAACGGCTCCGTCCTGCCGCAGCAATCCGTCTTTCGAGACCGTCGGCGGCTCGGCATTGCCATTGAGCTGGATCGGCGCGCCGCCGGGATCGAGCACCGGGTATCCGCTCAATGTGACCAGTTCCCCGGCATCACTGATGGTGAACCGGCCGTCGCGGGTCAGGGCGAGGCCCGCCGGCGTTTCAATCGCGAACCAGCCGCCGCCCTGGACGGCAAAATCGAGCATGCTGCCGGTCTGGGTGAGACCGCCGCCGCGGGTCGACAGATAGGTCTGTCCGTCGGAGACGAAGGCCGTCTCTTCGTTGACAAGCGATTCAAACCGGATCTCGGTCGGCCGATATCCGATCGTGCTGCTGTTGGCGACATTGTCGGCAATCGTGTTGAGACGGTTTTCCAACGCGATCTGTGAAGACAAAGCCACATAGAGGGATGGTTGCATGTCAGCCGCCCAGTTTGAGGTTGTTGATTGAAAGCAGGAGGTCGCCGGATATTCCGAAGGCGTTGGTCCCGCTTAGCAGGACATTGGATGTGTCGACGGTCGGATTGGCGATCTCCCACATGCTGGTAAAGCGCTGCAGGAACCTCTCAAGTTTCTCGGGATCCTGAAAATCGTCAAAATCGAGGCTCTGCGAAAACAGCTCCGCCTGCTTGTCGATGTCGGTGAGCGCAAATTCTTCCGGCAGCGAAAGCACGGTGCGCACCACCGTGGCCAGCGCCGTATCAGCGAGTATCTGATAGGGCTCGGTGATCTCCGCCGCCTTGCGCTGGAAATAGAGCGCCAGCCGGACGCCCTCATTGTCGTCGCCCGCATCCTCCTCGAGGGTCTGTCGCAGATATTTGTCGACCGTTCCCTGCTGCGCCTTGGTGAAGGCCGTCGTCGCCTCACCGTTTCTGAAGAAGTTGAACGTTTCGACCAGGCCGCTGTAGCGCTTGTCAGCCAGTTGGTTTGCAAAGCTGCTGTCGGTTTCGATCCCTTCGCTCAGGACCTTGCGGATAAACGCCTTCGCATAGTTCATCTCCTCAAGGCCGTGGGCCTTGAGCGCATAATTGTAGATCCGGCTGTCGGCCATGAAATCGTCGATCGATTTCACATTGCCGATGTTCTCCAGATAATATTCCGTCTCGCGTGCGACGAGCGGCTGGTCGCTGACGCGCTCGATCGAACGCGGCATGTTGGAACTGATCTGAAGATAGCTCGTATAGGTATTGAGCATACGCGACCCCTGAAAAACAGGCATGCAAGTCCGAGGCAGTGGCGAGGATTGAACCCGGTGCACCGGCCGGACTGCTGCGGGGCGATGCTAGATATGCATCCTTGCGCGAAGCTTTCGATGTCCGGTGCGGCCAATGGCCGATTCCCGCCGGGAATTCCAAGCCTGTTCCAGCTTCACGCAAGGCACGGACCGTACCTGTAGGTGGATGGCTGCAGGGAGATTTATCCACCCATGAACATTATCATCGGACTTGTCGTGACATTCGGGTGTATCCTCGGCGGTTACATGGCCATGGGCGGTCATCTCAGCGTGCTGATGCAGCCCTATGAGCTGGTGATCATCGGCGGCGCGGCATTTGGCGGATTTCTCGTCGCCAACCCGATGAAGACCATCAAGGATTCCGGCAGGGCGATCATGGAGGCGTTCAGGTTCGCTGTGCCGAAGGAACGGGACTATCTCGACACGCTTTCGGTGCTTTACGGGCTGATGCGCGATCTGCGCTCGAAATCGCGCAACGAGATCGAGACCCATATCGACAATCCCGAGGAATCACCGATCTTCCAGGCTTCGCCTTCGGTCCTGAGGAACAAGGACCTGACCGCTTTCGTCTGCGACTATGTACGGCTGATCATCATCGGCAATGCCAGACCGCATGAGATCGAAGCGCTGATGGATGAGGAAATCCACACGATCCAGCGCGACAAGCTGAAGTCCTACCACGCCATCGCCACGGTTTCCGACGCCTGTCCGGCCATCGGCATCATTGCGGCCGTCCTCGGCGTGATCAAGGCGATGGGCGCGATCGACCAGTCGCCGGAAATCCTCGGCGGCCTGATCGGCGCGGCCCTGGTGGGAACGTTTTTGGGGATTTTCCTGTCCTATTCCATCCTCTCGCCGATCGCCGGGCAGATCAAAATCGTCCGCGACAAGCAGAACCGGCTCTATGTGATCGTCAAGCAGACCCTCCTGGCCTATATGAACGGTTCGGTACCGCAGGTGGCGCTTGAACATGGTCGCAAGACCATTTCGTCCTATGAGCGGCCCTCCATCGACGCCGTCGAACAGGAAATGATGAGCGTCGGCAGCGGCGGCGAAGCACAAGCGGCCTGACGAGATGACGGAGCCCGCTTCCCAACACGCAATGGACAGCACCCTGCTGGCCCGCATGACCGGGCGATCGGCGGATCGGCATACGATGGAGGCGCGCGGCAGCGCGCTGGCCGAGCACGTCGCCCCGATTTTCCAGACCGCGCTGCGCGGCACCACTGAATTTTCAACGGGTGTCGCGCTCGACCGGATCGAGATCGGAACGCAATCGGCATTGCTGGCCGAACTCGACGTCAATGCGGTGACCTGCAACGCCGAAATCGGGGAATGGTGCGACGATATCATCCTGTCGGCAAACACCGTGTTCCTGATTGCCCTGCTGGAGGGCATGCTGGGCGGGAACCTGCCAACCGGCACCGACATCGAACCGCGTGACCTTTCGCCTATCGAGCGCGACGTCTCATCGGTTCTGTTCAAACAGTTCGCCGAGGGCCTGAAAACCGTCATCGCCCTGCCGCCGACGGGCACCGTGCGTGTCCATCCGATCCTCGCCGAACCGCCGGTCCCGGAAGACGAAGCCGGCGGGGTTCCATCGATCATGCTGCAATTCATGCTGACGGCCGGCGACCTTGAAGCACCCTTTCAGGCGATCCTGCCGCAACGGGTCGTGTTGAAGACAAAACTCGCCGAACCGACAGATCCGGCGCCGGCCGAACGGCCGGAATGGCTGGAGCAACTGAGCAATCAGGTCACCAGTTCGCATGTCATGCTGGAGGCCAACATCGCCCTGAGCGACACTACTTTGGGTGAAATCGCGCGGCTGCAGTGCGGCGACATCCTGCCCTTCGCCGATGAAGGTCCGGTGCGGGCGCTGCTGAAAGCCAGCGGCAAGGGAATCTTCCAGTGCGAATTCGGCAAGGCCGGCAACCGCTATACGGTCCGTGTGCTTGGAGCGCACGAGCCGGAGCAGGAACTGATACGGGAGCTGATTTCCGGATGATCAACAGACCGTGACAGAGGACACAGGATAATGGCCAAGAAACAGGCGCTCGCGGAAGAAGGTGAACAGGCCGCCGCCGACGAGCCCGAACTGGACCAGGCAATCAATGATTTGCGCGGTGTCCTGGAGGAAGATGCCGCCGGGGCCGGGAACGGGCTGATGGACGACGCCGGCGATCAGGCGAACGGAGAACTGCCGGAAATCCCGGACGGCGGATTCTCGATGGACGATTTTCCCGACACGCTTGACGGGCCGCAAACGCCGGGTGCGGAAACACCCGATCCGGTCGATTTCGGGATGGGCAACGCGGAACCGCCCTCATCCACCGGCGCATCCGGCACCATCGCCAATACCGACATCATCATGGACATCCCCGTCGAGGTGCAGATCGTTCTCGGCAAGACGCGCATGAAGGTTTCGAGCCTGATGCAGCTGAATGAGGGCGCAACGATATCGCTCGACCGCAGGATCGGCGAATCCGTCGACATCATGGTCAATGGACGGATGATCGGGCATGGCGAAATCACCGTGCTGGAAGAGGATGAAACGCGCTTCGGGGTCAAACTGACGGATATTCTCGGGGCCGCAAAGCCAGAGGGCGAGGGCTAGAGCGAGTTGTGATTAGATTGGTTCATTTGATGGCAGCAAATCGGTTCACTCGGCAAGGCGCGTCGCGCAGCGCGATGTGGTGCATCGGGCAAGCGGCGCAACGCAGCCGATGGGCCGATTTGCCGCCACCCTTC
>JANQMU010000056.1 GCA_028279875.1 Rhizobiaceae bacterium | reverse complement strand
GTGATCGAGTTCGGCTCGGCTGCTGCGGACCGGGGCCTCTTGAAGGAGTTCGAGGCGATCATCTCGGTGGTGATCGGCGGGGCGTTGCTGACGGGGGGCTATGGCTCGGTGATCGGAGCGGCGCTTGGGGCGCTGATCTTCGGGGTGGTGCAGCAGGGCCTGTTCTTTGCCGGGGTGGAGAGTTCGCTGTTCAGGGTGTTCCTGGGCGTGATCCTGCTGCTTGCGGTGATCCTCAACACCTATATCCGTCGCACGATCACGGGGGAGCGCTGAGATGAGCACGCCACTGATAGAGCTGAAGAACATCGAGAAGCATTTCGGGTCGGTGATTGCGCTGAACGGGGTGTCGGTAAGTGTCAATGCCGGCGAGTGCCACTGCCTTCTGGGCGACAATGGGGCGGGCAAGTCGACCTTCATCAAGACGATGTCGGGGGTGCACAAGCCGACGCGCGGACAGATCTTCATCGATGGCAAGGAGACTGTGTTTTCGACGGCGCGCGATGCGATCGATGCGGGCATTGCGACGGTGTATCAGGACCTGGCGATGATCCCGCTGATGTCGGTGACGCGCAACTTCTGGATGGGTCGTGAGCCGCTCAGATCCGTCGGTCCTTTGAAGTTCATCGATTTCGACAAGGCGAACAGGGTGACGATGGAGGAGATGGGGAAGATGGGGATCCATCTGCGCGAGCCGGGCCAGGCGGTGGGCACGCTGTCGGGCGGCGAGCGGCAGACGGTGGCGATCTCACGGGCGGTCTACTTCGGAGCGAAGGTGCTGATCCTTGACGAGCCGACCTCGGCACTCGGGGTCAGACAGACCTCGAACGTGCTGGCGACGATCGACAAGGTGCGCAAGGCCGGTATCGGCGTTGTCTTCATCTCGCATAATGTCAGACACGCCATGGCGGTGGGCGACCGGTTCACGGTGCTCAACCGGGGCCAGACGCTGGGCACGGCCAGACGCGGCGAGATCAACCCCGAAGAACTCCAGGACCTCATGGCAGGCGGAAAGGAACTCGCTCAACTCGAAGGATCACTCGGAGGAACCGTCTGAGAAAAGCAATATGAAAATAGGGTCCGCCGCAAGGTAGGAGCCATAGATGCGCCGGACGCACGCTCGCGGGCATCGAGACTGCCGACGACATCGACGCGGTGGTGATCTGCACCGCGACCGACACCCATTTGAGGCCAATTACCGCGCCCTGCGACAGATGCTGGGACCAAGCCGCCTCCAAGGAAACCTCCAACCGGGATTGCTGATCGGCAATCATGATGACCGACAGGTCTTCACCACGCCGTTTTCCTTCATCGACCGCTTTTGCGGTGACTATTTTTTGCGCATGCCGCGGCCTTGTCATAATATTGTGCATTGCACCATTACTTCGCATGTGCAAAAAATCGACTATGACATCGGATCCGCTTGCCATTCTTGTCATTGATGAAGACCGCGTGCGTGCTTCCATCATCGAGGCCGGGCTGCGTGAGGCCGGACATTGCCAGGTGACGATCATCCATGACGTCACTGGAGTCGCGCGGTGCATCGCGGATACCGAACCCGATGTCATCGTGATCGACCTGGAAAACCCCAATCGGGACATGCTTGAGAATATTTTCCAATTGTCGCGGGCCGTCAAACGGCCGATCGCGATGTTTGTCGGCCATTCGGACAAGGCCTCGATGGAGGCGGCGATTGATGCCGGCGTTTCCGCCTATGTGGTCGACGGGCTGCGGCAGGAGCGGGTCAAGCCGATCCTCGACATGGCCATCAGCCGCTTCAACGCCTATACGCGCATGTCGCTCGAGCTTGAACGGACGCGCCATGAACTTGAGGGCCGGAAAGTGGTGGAGCGGGCGAAAGGCGTGTTGATGAGGACACGCGGCCTGTCTGAAGAGGCTGCCTACAGCCTGCTTCGAACCACGGCGATGAATCAGAACCGGAAAATTGCGGATATCGCCCAGAGTTTGATCATGACCGCGGCAATGCTCGAGGGAGGCGGGGATATTGGCTCTTGACCCAATCACGGCGGGGTTTTTGCCGCTGACCGACAGCGCCATCCTCGTCGCTGCCAGGGAATGCGGCTTCACCGAGGATGAAGGGCTCGCGCTGCATCTGATCCGGGAATCCTCCTGGGCGAATATTCGCGACCGCATGGCCGTCGGTCATTTCGATGCGGCGCATATGCTGGCGCCCATGCCGGTGGCGTGCAACCTTGGACTGACACCGCTGGCCCTGCCGCTGATTGCGCCGATGACGCTGGGCCTTGGCGGCAATGCGGTGACTGTCGACGTTTCGCTTTGGCAGCAGATGGAAGCGGCCGGAGCGGGGCAGGCGACCGATCCCCGGTCCGTCGGCAAGGCGCTTCGGACGGTCATATCAGAACGGGCGGCGCGTGGCCTGAAACGCCTGCAACTGGCTGTGGTTCATCCGCATTCGGGACACAATTTCGAACTTCGCTACTGGCTGGCCGCAAGTGGAATAGATCCGCAGCGAGACGTTGACATCGTCATCGTGCCGCCGCCCTTGATGCCCGACGCGCTGCTGTCGAAACGAATTGATGGATTTTGCGTCGGCGAGCCGTGGAACACCGTTGCGGTCGTCCGTGGACAGGGCCGCATTGCGACCGTCAAGGCGGCCATCTGGAAATCGAGCCCCGAAAAGGTGCTGGGCGTGCGGGCGGAGTGGGCTGACGCGAATGCCGGGCGGCTCGACCGCCTGCTGCGCGCGCTTTATCGCGCGGCGGAATGGTGCGGGCTGCCGGAAAACCGGATCAAACTGGCGCGCATCCTTTCAAGGTCCGACTATATCGGGCAATCGGAACGGCTGATCGCACCGGCCCTGAGCGGAGCGATTGCGGTCGATCAGCAGTCGGTCGTGCCCATCGACGATTTTTTCCTTCCCTTCGCACGCGCAGCCACGTTTCCCTGGCAGAGCCATGCGCTGTGGTTTTACAGCCAGATGGTGCGGTGGGGGCAGGTGGAATTCGATCCGGCCCAAGTCGGGATCGCGCAGTCGAGCTACCGGCCGGACCTGTATCGTTCGGCGCTGGCTCCGCTGGATGTCGCGATGCCCGTCGGCAACAGCAAGGTGGAAGGCGCGACGGCGCGATCCCGCTTCCATGCCTCGGCGGAGGCAGCCATCGGTGGCCCGGACGGGTTTTTCGACGGTGCCGTTTTCGATCCGGACAGGATCGAAGACTATCTGAACCGAAATGCTGCACTGCATAAAAAATAGTCCGAGCGCATCATTCTTGATCAATCGCTCAAGGGTCGGTTTGATTTCATAATCGCAAAAAGTCAATATAAGATATTGATTTATAAAGATAATATTTTTTGGTTGAAAGTTGGCACGGAGCTTGCTTTTTCTTAGGCAGGTCCAGAGGGGACCATAACAAGGCGTCCAACGAAGGGCGCCACGGCAAAGCTGCCAGGCGGACATGCGCATTCGACATGATCGATCGCATTGTCCGGCTGGCAGCTTTTTTTGATCAACAGACGATGGGTTCGGACCTCCCACCGGCCCATCCGGAGAAAGAAATGAACGGACAATCAAACCTGCCGGCGGTCCGCCGGCTCTTCCTCGGCATCGGGCTTGCCGCCTTTGCCGTCTTCGGCACGCCGGCCGCGCAGGCCGAGATTTTGGATGTAGAAAAGGATGAACTGAAATTCGGGTTCATAAAACTGACCGATATGGCGCCCTTGGCCGTCGCCAGGGAGCTGGGCTATTTCGAAGACGAGGGTCTGTTCGTGACACTTGAGCCGCAGGCCAACTGGAAAGTCCTGCTCGACCGGGTCATCACCGGGGAACTGGACGGAGCCCATATGCTGGCCGGCCAGCCCCTGGCGGCGACCATCGGCTTCGGCACCAAGGCGCATATCGTCACGCCCTTCTCGATGGACCTCAACGGCAACGGCATCACGGTCTCAAACGAGATCTGGGCGCTGATGAAGCCCAATATTCCGCACTCGGAGGATGGAAAACCGGTCCACCCGATCAAGGCCAGCGCGCTGAAGCCCGTTGTTGAGGCGTTCATCGATGAGGGCCGGCCCTTCAATATGGGCATGGTCTTTCCCGTCTCCACCCACAATTATGAACTGCGCTACTGGCTGGCATCGGGCGACATCCATCCGGGCTTCTACTCGCCCACCGATGTTTCGGGGCAGATCCAGGCGCAGGCCCTGTTGTCCGTGACGCCGCCGCCACAAATGCCGGCGACCCTCGAGGCCGGAACGATCTATGGATATTGCGTCGGTGAACCCTGGAACCAGCAGGCCGTATTCAAGGGGATCGGCGTTCCGGTTATCACCGACTACGAGATCTGGAAAAACAATCCCGAAAAGGTCTTCGGTCTTACAAGGGCCTTCACCGAGGAAAATCCGAACACCACCCTTGCCATTACGAAGGCGCTGATCCGTGCGGCGAAATGGCTGGATGAGAATGACAACGCGAATCGCGAGGAAGCCGTGCAGATTCTCGCCCGATCGGAGTATGTCGGGGCCGACGCGGAGGTCATCGCCAATTCAATGACCGGGACATTCGAGTACGAAAAGGGCGACAAGCGCGCGGTGCCCGATTTCAACGTGTTCTACCGCTACTATGCGACATATCCCTATTACTCCGATGCCATCTGGTACCTGACGCAGATGCGCCGGTGGGGGCAGATCGCGGATCACAAGGACGACGCCTGGTATCACGAGGTGGCGAAGTCCGTTTACCGTCCGGATATCTATCTCGAGGCCGCCCGACATCTGGTCGACGAAGACCTCGTCGACGAGGCCGATTTTCCCTGGGACACCGACGGATATCGAGAGCCGACATCGGACTTTATCGACGACGTCACCTATGACGGCCGCTCGCCGAACGCGTACATCGATTCGCTCGCCATCGGTCTCAAGACCGGCCAGCAAATCGAAAGCAACGAGGTGGTCGGCGGCTGAGCGCCCTTCCTTGGCCGGCTGCTTTGCCGGCCGGGAACCACCCACCCATCTCGACAGGATTTTCACCGAGGACCCATGACCATGGCCGATGCCAGCGACGCCCTATCCGGACCGGATGACGGCAAAAAACGTGAAAAGCTCTTTTCCCTGATCAACCGGGCGAGCGGTTGGCTGGATGCGCTTGGATTTGCATTCCTTGTTCCCCTGCTGAAGATCGCGGCCGGTGACAATCCGCGTGAGCAGTTGACGGAACTCAAGAAGGCCCTGCTTTATCCGCTGCTCGGCATCGGCGCGTTTCTCGTTGCCTGGGGTGTTCTGGCGCCGCAGGTTCAGACATCCCTCGGAGCCATTCCGGGCCCCGTACAGGTCTTTGAACAGGCGCTCAATCTTCTTGAGGACCACCGCGCCGAGCGCCAGAAGGCGGTGGCCTTCTATCAGCGACAGGATGAACGCAACGTAAAACTGGTTGCCGCCGGCAAGTCTGACAAGGTCAAACACCGCAAATATACCGGCAAGCCGACCTATCTCGACCAGATCGTCACATCCCTGTTTACCGTCGGTCTCGGTTTCCTCATCGCCACTGTCATCGCGGTTCCGCTCGGCATTGCGTCGGGCCTTTGGGGAAATTTCAACGGCGCCATCAATCCGCTCGTTCAGATCTTCAAGCCGGTTTCTCCGCTGGCATGGCTGCCTATCGTGACGATGGTGGTCTCCGCGCTCTATACCGATCCGACCGACCTTCTGCCGAAGTCGCTCGTCATATCGGCGGTGACGGTGACGCTGTGCTCGCTCTGGCCGACGCTGATCAACACCGCTCTCGGGGTGGCATCGGTCGACAAGGACCTGATGAATGTCGGCCGCGTCCTGCAACTGCCAACCGCAAAAACCATTACCAAGCTGGTTCTGCCATCGGCGCTGCCGCTGATCTTTACCGGGCTCCGGCTGTCGCTTGGCGTCGGTTGGATGGTGCTCATCGCCGCCGAGATGCTGGCGCAGAATCCGGGCCTTGGGAAATTCGTCTGGGATGAATTCCAGAACGGGTCGTCCCAGTCGCTGGCGAAAATCATGGTGGCGGTGCTGACCATCGGCCTGATCGGTTTCCTGCTCGACCGGCTGATGTTCGCGTTGCAGCGCGCCGTCACCCATTCGGCAAACCGGTGAGGGCGGCGCGATGACGATTCTCGAAATCACCAGCCTGTCGAAGCACTATGGCGAGGCGGCACATCGCACCGACGTGCTCACCGACATCAATCTCAAGGTTGCGGAAGGGGAATTCATCGCCATTGTCGGGTTTTCCGGATCCGGCAAGACCACATTGATCTCCGCCCTTGCGGGCCTGATCGAACCGGATCAGGGCGGCGTGATTTTCCGTGGCAAGGAAATCTCCGGTCCGGGGCCGGAGCGGGGTGTTGTCTTCCAGTCCTACTCCCTGCTGCCCTGGCTGTCGGTCGCTGGCAATGTGGCACTGGCGGTCGATTGCGTCTTCGGTGCCAAGCAGCGGTCCGAGCGCCGGGCTATCACGGAAAAATACATCGACATGGTCGGGCTGACCCATGCCCGAGATCGCCGGCCAGCCGAACTGTCGGGCGGCATGCGACAAAGGGTGGCTGTTGCCCGCGCCCTTGCGCTGCAGCCGGAGGTTCTGCTGATGGACGAACCGCTGTCGGCGCTCGACGCTCTGACCCGGGCCAAGCTGCAGGATGAGTTCGCGGCGATTTCGCAGCAGGAAAAGAAGACCATCGTCCTGATAACCAATGATGTCGATGAGGCGCTGCTTCTCGCCGACCGCATTATCCCACTTACGCCGGGGCCCAACGCGACACTCGGGCCGGAGTTTTGCGTCGATCTGGAAAGGCCACGCGAGCGGGCCGCGCTCAACCGGAACGAGACCTACATTCGCCTGCGGTCCGAGATCACGGACTATCTGATGGATATCGGGGCGAAACGGGACGCGGAGGTGAAGACCGACATCCGGTTGCCGAATGTGGTGCCCATCACTCATGCCGAAACGCTTCCGGCCGTCTACGTGGATGCCGCCTCCACGAAAGTCGAGGATCGCTATCTGGCGTTCAGCCAGGTGTCGAAGGTCTATCCCACCCCGAAGGGCCCGCTCACCGTGGTGGACGATTTTGATCTTACTTTGAAAAAAGGCGAGTTCATTACGCTGATCGGCCATTCCGGCTGCGGGAAATCGACCGTCCTGTCGATGGTCGCCGGCCTCAACCGGATCAGCGGTGGTGCGATTGTCCTGGATGGCCAACATGTCACCCGTGCGGGGCCGGACCGCGCCGTCGTCTTTCAGGCGCCGTCGCTGATGCCCTGGCTGACGGCATTCGACAATGTCGCGCTCGGGGCCGACCGGGTCTATCCCAGGGCTTCCGCCGCCGAGCGTCGCGACGTGGTGGAGTATTACCTGTCGAAAGTCGGCCTTGGAAATGCCATGCACAAGCCCGCGGCGGACCTGTCCAATGGCATGAAACAGCGTGTCGGGATTGCCCGGGCCTTCGCATTGTCCCCCAAGCTTCTCCTGCTCGATGAACCTTTCGGAATGCTGGATTCGCTGACGCGCTGGGAATTGCAGGACGTGCTGATGGATGTCTGGGCACGGACCCGGGTGACGGCGATTTGCGTGACCCATGATGTGGATGAGGCGATTTTGCTGGCAGACCGGGTGGTGATGATGTCGAACGGCCCGAATGCGCGGATCGGCAATATCATGGATGTCGATCTGCCAAGGCCGCGTTCACGCAAGGCATTGCTCGCCCACCGCGATTATTACGCCTATCGCGAGGAACTTCTGGCCTTCCTGGAGGCCTATGAGGGCGGTGCCGATCCGGCGCCGCAGGTGCTGGAGTCCATCAAGCAAAAACGCGCTGCCCGGATCGCCCGCCAGGCGACCGGAGCGCATATCGAGGCTGCGGAGTGAATGCAATGACACAAAGAGAGAAGCTGGTGGTTATCGGCAATGGCATGGCGCCGGGCAGGATGCTGGAACATCTCTTCGATGCCGCACCCGACGCCTTCGATGTGACCATTTTCAATGCGGAGCCGCGTGTCAATTACAACCGTCTGATGTTGTCGCCGGTGCTTTCCGGCGAAAAGCGCTATGAGGATATCATCACGCATTCGGACCGCTGGTACGAGGAGCGCGGTGTGCGCCTGCACAAGGCGGCAAGGGTCACCTCGATCGACAGGCGGGAGAAGGTTGTCACGTCCGAACAGGGGGTTTCCGAGGGCTATGACAAGCTGGTGATCGCCACCGGTTCCAGTCCCGTTATCGTGCCGCTGCCGGGACACGAACTGGACGGCGTGCTGACCTATCGCGATCTCGATGACGTGGAAAGAATGCTGGCCGTCGCCGGCCGCGGCGGTCGCGCGGTCGTCATTGGAGGCGGCCTGCTGGGGCTGGAGGCGGCTGCCGGTCTGAAGGCGCAGGGCATGGAGGTCACGGTCCTCCACCTGATGCCCACCCTGATGGAGCGGCAACTCGATCCGGCGGCCGGTTTCCTGCTGAAAGAAGCCTTTCTGGAGCGCGGAATCGATGTGTTCACCTCGGCCAACACCGAGGCGATATGCGGGGCCGATGGACGGGTGACGGGCGTTTTGCTGGATGACGGCACGCAGATCGCGGCGACGATGGTGGTGATGGCCGTCGGGATCAGGCCGTCCTCGTGCCTTGCCGGGGAGGCCGGGCTGGCGGTCAGTCGCGGTGTTCTCGTGACCGATGACATGCGGACATCCGATCCGGATATCTTCGCACTTGGCGAGTGCGCCGAGCACAATGGTCAGTGTTACGGGCTGGTCGCACCGCTTTACGAGATGGCGCGGGTTGTTGCGGGGCAGCTGATGGGCGACGCGGCGGGTTTTGGCGGGGCGGTGACTGCGACCAAGCTCAAGGTGACCGGCATTGACCTTTACTCCGCCGGTGATTTTGCAGACGCCGACGACCGGCAGGAAATCGTCCTGCGCGATGCCACGGCCGGCATCTATAAACGTCTGGTTTTGCAGGATGATCGCATCATCGGCGCGGTTCTTTACGGAGAGACGTCAGACGGGCCGTGGTTTTTCGACTTGCTGAAAAAACAGACCGATATCTCGCCGATGCGGGACACGCTGATTTTCGGCCAGGCCTATCAGGGGGAATCTCCCGTGGACCCTATGGCGGCCGTTGCAGCCTTGCCGGATGATGCAGAAATCTGCGGCTGCAACGGCGTTTGCAAATCCAAGATCGTGGGCGCCATCCGGGACAAGGACCTGAGCAGTCTCGATGCAGTGCGCGCCCATACCAAGGCATCGGCGTCGTGCGGAACCTGTACCGGTCTGGTCGAGCAGCTCATGGCGGCGACGCTTGGTGACGCCTATGATCCCGCGGCGGTGACGTCGATGTGCGGCTGCACCCCGCTGGGGCACGACGATGTGCGGCGGCTCATCAAGGCAAAACGCCTGAAGACCATACCGGCGGTGATGCAGGAGCTTGAATGGACGACGTCATGCGGTTGCGCGAAATGCCGTCCCGCCCTGAACTACTATCTGGTCAGCGACTGGCCTGATGACTATGCCGACGATTACCAGTCCCGGTTCGTCAATGAACGGGTGCACGCCAATATCCAGAAGGACGGTACCTATTCGGTCGTCCCGCGCATGTGGGGCGGGGTCACCTCGTCGACCGAGTTGCGGGCGATCGCCGATGTGGTGGACAAGTTCGATATTCCGACGGTCAAGGTCACCGGCGGGCAGCGTATCGACATGCTCGGCATCAAAAAGGAGGACCTGCCGGAGGTCTGGGCCGATCTCGGCAAGGTGGGTTTCATATCCGGACACGCCTATGCCAAGGGCCTGAGAACGGTCAAAACCTGCGTCGGAACGGATTGGTGCCGCTTTGGAACCCAGGATTCGACCGGGCTCGGCATCCGCATCGAGAAATTCATGTGGGGGTCGTGGACACCGGCGAAAGTCAAGATGGCGGTGTCGGGCTGTCCGCGCAATTGCGCCGAGGCGACCTGCAAGGATGTCGGTATCGTCTGCGTGGATTCAGGTTTCGAAATTCATTTCGCCGGCGCGGCAGGCCTCGATATCAAGGGCACGGACATCCTCTGCACGGTCAAGACCGAGGACGAGGCACTGGAGCATGTCGTCGCGCTGGTGCAGATGTATCGCGAGCAGGGATGGTATCTCGAACGCATTTACAAATGGGCCAGACGGATCGGCCATGACGAGGTCCGAAAGCAGATCCGGGACGATCCCGACCGCCGCAGGGCCTATTTCGATCGATTCGTCTTTTCGCAGCAATATGCACAGGTCGATCCCTGGTCGGAGCGTGTTTCCGGCAAGGACAAGCATGAATTCCAGCCCATGGCGACGCTGCCGCTGGAGGTTGTCCGATGAATGTCGTTACACCGCAATGGATCGATGTAGGGTGTTTGGACGATATCCCGAGGCGCGGCGCGCGTTGCGTCCAGACCGGGGCAACGACCATTGCGCTTTTCCGGACCAGCGATGACCGCGTCTTTGCGCTGGAGGACCGGTGTCCGCATCAAGGGGGACCGCTCAGCCAGGGCATCGTCCACGATGGTTGTGTGACCTGTCCCCTGCACAATTGGGTGATCTCGCTCGAGAGCGGCGTGGCACGGGGAGCCGATGACGGCGCGACCCGGGCCTATGCCTGCCGGCTGGACGGTGAGAGGATCTATCTCAGCCTCTCCGCCAAACCGGGAACGGGTCGCTGAATGCTGGTCAAGGCACCCGATACCACCGCCCGCAGGACGAGAACGACCTGTCCCTATTGCGGCGTCGGATGCGGGATCATCGCGGATCATCCGCCCGGCGGGCCGGTCTCCATCGAGGGTGATCCGGAGCATCCGGCCAATCATGGCAGGCTGTGTTCCAAGGGTGCCGCGCTGGCGGAAACGCTGGGGCTTGAGGGGCGGCTGCTTCATCCTGAAATCGGCGGGCAGCGGGTTGGGTGGGACCGGGCGCTGGACCTCATCGCCGAACGGTTTGCCGCCGCGATCGAGTGCCATGGACCCGACTCCGTGGCGTTTTACGTCTCGGGTCAATTGCTGACCGAAGATTATTATGTGGCCAACAAGCTGATGAAGGGATTCATCGGCAGTGCCAATATCGACACGAATTCACGGCTGTGCATGGCGTCCAGCGTCAGCGGTCACCGCCGGGCTTTCGGTTCGGATACCGTGCCGGGTTGCTATGAGGATCTGGAACAGGCGGATCTTGTCGTGCTGGCCGGTTCCAATCTGGCGTGGTGCCATCCGGTGCTTTACCAGCGGCTGCAGCAGGCCAAATCATCGCGCCCCGACCTGAAGATCGTGCTGATCGATCCGCGGCGAACACCGACGGCCGCTCTGGCAGATCTGCATCTGGCGATCGCACCCGACGGCGATGTCGCGCTGTTTTGCGGATTGCTGCGCGCGCTCGTGGAAAGGGAAGCGATGGATATCGCTTACATCGATTCCTTCACAAACGGATTCATCGATGTACACCAGCATGTTGCCGAGCACACCATTGCCCGCGTCGCGCGCGAGACCGATCTTGACGAGCGTGATATTGCAACGTTCTACGACTGGTTTGCAGCAACGGAGAAAACCGTCACCCTCTACAGCCAGGGTGTCAACCAGTCGTCATCGGGCACCGACAAGGTGAATGCCATCATCAATTGCCACCTGGCGACCGGGCGGATCGGAAAACCCGGAGCCGGACCCTTTTCCATCACCGGCCAGCCCAATGCCATGGGCGGGCGGGAGGTCGGCGGGCTGGCCAGTATGCTCGCCGCCCATATGGACCTCGACAATCCGGCGCAAAGGGAACTGGTCCGCCGGTTCTGGAATGCGCCCGCGGTTGCAAACAAGCCGGGTCTGAAGGCGGTCGAGCTGTTTGACGCGGTTGGCGATGGGCGGATCAAGGCGATCTGGATCATGGCGACCAATCCCGTCGACAGCCTGCCGCGGGCCGATGCGGTGGCGGCGGCCATCGCCGACTGTCCCTTTGTCGTCGTGTCCGACGTTGTGGCCGAAAACGACACGATCCGTCATGCGGATGTCAAATTGCCGTCGATGGCCTGGGGCGAGAAGGACGGAACGGTCACCAACTCGGAACGGCGGATTTCACGGCAGCGGGCATTCCTTCGCCCGCCAGGTGAAACGCGGGCCGACTGGTGGCAAGTGGCTCAGGTGGCGCAACGCATGGGGTTCAAAGAAGCCTTTGACTATGCGGATGCTGCTGCCATTTTCCGGGAGCACGCGGCGTTGTCCTCCTACAACAATGACGGTTCGCGCGCGTTCGACATCGGCGCCGTTAGAAACATATCACGTGCTGGCTATGACACGCTGCAGCCCTTTCAATGGCCGCGGCCGGCATCCGGCGACAGGCCAGGCAGCCGGTTCTTTTCCGCGGGGGGGTTCCATACCGCCGACGGCAGGGCTCGGCTGGTCGTGCCCGGACAGGTCGTGCCGCCGGCTGTGACGACGCAATATCCGTTTGTGATGAATACCGGCCGCGTGCGGGATCATTGGCACACCATGACACGAACCGCCCGCAGCGAGCGTCTGTCGAGCCATATTGCCGAGCCGTTTGTGGAGATTCACCCGGCAGATGCCGCCGGGCTGCAGATTGGCGATGCGGACCTTGTCGAGGTCGCGACACCACATGGCGAATTCGTCGGCCGGGCGGTGATCACGGATCGCCAAAAGAGAGGATGCCTGTTTGTGCCCATCCACTGGACCGACCAGTTCGCATCCAAAGCGCGGGTCGATGCATTGGTGCCGGCGCTGCTTGACCCGGTTTCCGGCCAGCCCGCATCCAAGAGTGCTCCGGCAAGCGCCAGGCGCTTCGAAAGCGAGCATTTCGGCTTTGCGGTGAGCAGCCGATGTCCTGACCTTTCCGGATGTGATTACTGGGCGGTGGCCAAATGCTATGGCGGATGGCGTACCGAATTGGCTTTCCGGCGAATCGTCGAGGCGCCAGAATTGCTGGCCCGTCGGCTTTTTCGGGTCGGCGCCGGCGCGGGAATTGACTGTTCCGCCTATGCGGACAGCCAAAAGGGCGACCACAGGCTGGCGCTCTTCGAAGGTGATCGATTCATCGGTGCGCTCTACCTGTGCCACCGGCCTGTCCGGATCTCCCGGGCGTGGGTGGCCGAACGCCTCGGCGACGGGCCGGGACGCTCCTCACGGCGTGTCGGCATGATTGCCGGACGACCTGGCGTCGAGCAGCCCGGGCGCGGCGCCATCATTTGTGCGTGCCACGGCATCGGCGCAACGGAAATCGCTGACTGTGTGAGATCGGGGGGCCATTCCGTTCGGGCGGTCGGTGAGATTTTGAAGGCCGGCACCGAATGCGGTTCATGCCGGCCCGAAATCAGCGAGATCATTGATGAACACCGTTCCCTACCGGCTGAATGAAGAGGTCGGCCGTGCCCGACCGGGATCACCGCGTCGTGTGGATAGGCTGGCGGTCCTGCCGGTGTTCTTCAGGCTGGACGGCAGGAAAGTGGTTGTCGCGGGCGGATCGGACGCCGCAGCTTGGAAGGCTGAATTGCTGGCGTCGGCTGGTGCCGAGGTTCATATCTACACAAGGTCAGTGGGGTCGGCGCTTCTGGGTCTCAGCCGGTCCGGTCGGCCGGATCTTCGTTTTCACCTTGAAAACCGCGAGTGGGATCGCGACGTTTTCGACGGGGCCTGTCTTGCGGTTGGCGATCTTGCCTGTGACGGGGCTGCCGGCCGTTTTCAACGGGCCGCGCATGCGGCCGGCGTTCCGGTCAATGTGATCGACAATCCTGCCTATTGCGATTTCCAGTTCGGATCGATTGTGAATCGTTCGCCGGTGGTCGTCGGCATCTCGACGGACGGCGCGGCGCCGATCCTCGGGCAGGCGATCCGCCGCCGCATCGAAACGCTGCTTCCCGCCTCGCTTGCCGGTTGGGGGAGATTGGCCCACAAAATGCGGGCATCCGTCATGAAAACGCTGTCGCCGGGTCGCCAGCGTCGCCTGTTCTGGGAGCGGTTTGTCGATCAGGCCTTCGCCGCCGCGCCCGATGCGGATGTTGCCCGCAAACTGCTTGCCGCATGTCAGGATGAGGGGGCGGTGCAGGGAGAGGGTTGCCTGACAGTCATCCATGCGCCCTTCGACAACGCGGAGCAACTGACGATCAAGGCGATGCGACACCTTCAGGCGGCCGATCTGATTTGCCACGAGGAGGCGGTCTGCGCCGCTATATTGGAGTTGGCACGCCGGGAAGCCGAGCGACGTTGCGTTTCGATCGGCGATGGCCGGTCCGCTTTGCGGGTCATTGAAGAAATCCATGCCCGGGTGCGGGCCGGCATGAATGTCGTGTTGCTCCTGTCGACGGACGTTCATTGACCGTGCCGCGGCAGAACGTGCCCGCAGTCAGGGTGCAAGGGCGGCTGCGTGGCGCAGCGTTTCGGCAAACATCTGGGCGCCCGGCCCAAGGCTCACCTCCCTTCGGGTGATCAGCCCGACGGAGCCACGCGTCGACTCCGTGTCGAAGGGCAGGGTGGTGAACTCACCGGAGGCGATTTCGCCTGACACGACGCCGCGCGAGATGATCCAGATTGCGTCGAACTGCCGGACAAAAGCGTGGCCGAAGGAATCCGACACCGTTTCAATGGCCCGCAGCGGCACGGTGATCCCCTGTTCGATGAACAGCCGGTCGACGAAAGGGCGGATGATCGACTGCCGGGTCGGCACCAGAACCGGATAGGCGTTGAGGGCATCGACGGCGATTTGGGCCCGGTCAGCGAGGGGATGGTCGGTCTTGACGGCAAAGACCACCTTGTCGCGGAACAAGGGTTCGAAGATCAGCCCCTGCATGTTTTCAGGGGCCGGAAGCCGGCCCATGACAAGGTCGAGCTCGCCCAC
The DNA here is from genome assembly GCA_028279875.1 of Rhizobiaceae bacterium. GTDB lineage: Bacteria > Pseudomonadota > Alphaproteobacteria > Rhizobiales > Rhizobiaceae > Hoeflea_A. The sequence goes on along the minus strand of JANQMU010000056.1, from coordinate 66,294 downwards.
CCGGAGCTGGTCGAGCAGGACCCGGTTCTCGCCGGTGACGACGCTCAGGCGGTTGTGCATGCCGGATTCAAGGTAATGGGAGACGGCCACGGGAACGATGGTCGATGAAACGGTGGGGAGGGCGCCGAGCCGGACCAGCGGTCCGTCGGAGAGGCTGAGTTGCGCCAGGGCGTTGATGCCGCCGCGCGCGGCGGCGAGGCTACTGCCGGCGTAGCGCAGGAACACTTCGCCGTAATGGGAGATGCGGATGCCGCGGCCGTCCTTCTCCACCAGCGGTTTGCCGCAGATCTCCTCCAGCTCGCGAATGGTGCGGGTCACGGCCGGCTGTGTCAGGTTGAGATTCTCGGCGGCGCGGCTGACGCTTTTCTGGCGCGCGACTTCGACAAATGTCTCCAGATGTCTCAATTTTACCCGGCGAAGTGAATTCATACCTGTTGCGATATTCATTTTAGAGATTATTTCATTTTTCATCCCGATTTAAATATGTAACGTGCCATTTGTCGAGAGGCGGATGACAAAAGCCGGCGGGAGTGCCTATTGTTGCCGGCCGCATTGGCATCGAACTGGTCAGGTTGGAGAATTCCATGGCGGAGGGCAGGGCGAACTCCCACAGATATTCCGAGGGTATGGAGACACGGCGCAATGTGCTGGGCGATGCCCATGTGGACCGCGCCGAATCCGGCAAGACGGCATTCGACGCGCCTTTCCAGGAACTGATCGTCGAATCGGCCTGGGGACATGTCTGGTCACGACCCAACTGGACCCTGCGCGAACGCTCTATCGTCACGATTGCACTGCTGGCGGCGCTCGGCCATGACGAAGAGGTGGCCATGCATATTCGTGCAACCGCCAATACCGGCACCACCCGCGAGGATATCTGCGAGACGCTGCTGCATGTCGCGATCTATGCCGGCGTCCCGGCGGCGAACCGCGCCATCAAGATCGCCCGGGCCACATTCGAGGAAATGGACCGGCTTGCAGGGGAGGAAAACGGCCATGCGTAATGCCAATCCGGAGACCGGCGCGTTTTATCCGCGTGACCGCACGCGGCATCCGCCCGCTCTGACGCCGGATTACAAGACAAGCGTTCTGCGGTCGCCGCAAAAGGCGCTGCTGGCGTTGCCCAACACCATCAGCGAGATCACCGGCCCGGTTTTCGGCCACGATATGCTGGGCGAACTGGACAATGACCTGCTGCGCAACTTTGCCGGGCCGGATGAAAGCCCCATCGGCGAGCGCATTATCGTTCACGGCACCATCCGCGACGAACGCGGAAGGGCCGTGCCGGGCGTGCTGCTGGAATTCTGGCAGGCCAATGCCGCCGGCCGCTACCGGCACAGGAATGACGGCTATCTGGCGCCGCTCGATCCGAATTTCGGCGGCTGCGGCCGGGCGATCACCGATGACGACGGATATTACAGCCTGCGGACGGTGCGACCGGGACCCTATCCCTGGCCGAACGGCCCCAATGACTGGCGGCCCGCCCATATTCACTTCTCGCTGTTCGGCGCCGGATTTGCCCAGCGCCTGATCACCCAGATGTATTTCCAAGGGGACCCGCTGATTCCCCTGTGTCCGATCGTCAACACGATCAACGACCCGGCGGCGATCGATCAGCTCACGGCGGCGCTGGACAAGGCCAATACGATCCCGATGGACGCCATGGCCTACAAATTCGACATCGTGCTGCGCGGACGCCGATCGACCCTGTTTGAAAACCGGCTGGAGGGCAATTAGGTGGTGCAGGATCTTGGCCAGTTGAAGGAAAGCCCGTCACAGACGGCAGGACCCTATGTGCATATTGGCTGCACGCCCAATTTCTGCGGCATCGACGGTGTCTATGGCGAGGATCTGGGCGTGTCGATGGTCAATGACAGGACCCGGGGCGAGCGCATCGTGCTGACGGGGCAGGTGTTCGATGGAACCAACACTCCGCTCAAGGACGCGCTGGTTGAAATCTGGCAGGCCGATGCCGACGGGCTTTACAACAGCCCTTCGGAAATGCGCGGCACCGCCGATCCGAATTTCACCGGCTGGGGCCGCCAGCCGGCGGACCAGAAAACGGGCGAATACCGGTTCGAAACGGTGAAGCCCGGACGGGTGCCGTTTGTCGATGGTCGGCTGCAGGCGCCGCATATCACCTTCTGGATTGTCGCCCGCGGGATCAATCTCGGCCTCAATACACGCCTGTATTTCGCCGACGAGGAAGCGGCAAACGGCGAGGATCCGGTTCTCCAGCGTATCGAACACCGGGTGCGGATACCGACCCTGATGGCGGCGAAGACGCCCGATGGCTATCGGTTCGACATTCACCTGCAGGGTGATGACGAGACCATATTCTTCGATCTGTGAGGCGTTTTCACGATGACGAAATTTCAGTCCCTTCAGGCGGCGGTGGCCGACAATCTGAAGGACGGGGACATGGTCGCCTTCGAGGGTTTCACGCATCTGATTCCGCATGCCGCGGCGCATGAGGCGATCCGCCAGGAACGGCGGGACCTGACGCTGGTGCGGATGACGCCGGATGTGGTCTATGATCAGATGATCGGCATGGGTCTCGCCAGGAAACTGATCTTCTCCTATGTCGGCAATCCGGGTGTCGGCCTGCTGCGGCGCATCCGCGATGCGGTGGAGCATGGCTGGCCGCACCGGCTGGAACTGGAAGAGCACAGCCATGCGGCAATGGCCAATGCCTATGAAGCCGGCGCGGCCGGACTGCCCTGCGCGATTTTCCGAGGCTATCGCGGCGCAGAACTCGCCCGGGTGAACCCGAATATCAAATCGGTAAGCTGTCCGTTTACCGGCGAGGAACTGGCGGCGGTTCCCGCCCTTCGCCCGGATGTGACGTTTATCCATGCCTCCAGGGCCGACCGCAAGGGCAACGTCCTGATCGAGGGGATCATCGGGGTCCAGAAGGAGGCGGTTCTTGCCGCCCGGCGCGCGGTGGTGACGGTCGAGGAGATCGTCGACGATCTGGACAATCATCCCAACCTGACCGTGCTGCCGCACTGGACGGTGACGGCGGTCTGCGAGGTTCCGGGCGGGGCCCACCCCTCCTATACGCAGGGCTATTATGCGCGGGACAATGCCTCTTATCTCGAATGGGACCGGATTGCCGCCGACCGGCAGGTGTTCTTGGACTGGATGCGGCGCAATGTGCTTGATGAAACACCGGCGGTTTTTTCCGAACGGGTCAAGGATCTGAGGGTGACGGCATGACCGAAATGACCCATACGCCGGACGAAATGATGACGATTGCCGCCTCGCGCGCACTGAAGAATGACGATGTGTGTTTCGTCGGCATCGGCGCGCCGTCGGCCGCCTGCAATGTGGCGCGCCTCACCCATGCGCCGGATATCACCCTGATCTACGAAAGCGGAACCATCGGCACCGCGCCGAGCGTCCTGCCCCTGTCGATCGGCGATGGTGAACTGTGCGATACCGCGCTGACCACGGTTTCGGTGCCTGAAATGTTCCGCTACTGGCTGCAGGGCGGCCGGATTTCCATCGGCTTTCTGGGCGCCGCGCAGCTCGACCGGTTCGGCAATATCAACACCACGGTGATCGGCGACTATGCGACCCCGAAGACCCGGCTTCCGGGCGGCGGCGGCGCGCCGGAAATCGCCACGTCGTCGGCCGAGGTCTATATCACGATGAAACAGTCGCGCCGCGGCATGGTCGACAAGATCGACTTCTATACGTCCTTCGGATATGGGGACGGCGGTGATCATCGCAGCCGGCTGGGCATCGAAACGCGTGGGCCAACCATGCTGATCACCGATCTGGCGGTCTGGCGGCCCGATGTCGAGACCCGGGAGTTGACGGTGGTGTCGATACATCCGGGCGTCAGCCGCGACGACATCCAGGAAAGCTGTGGCTGGACCGTCAAATTCGCCAACACCGTCGAGGAGACGCCGCCGCCGAGCGCCCTGGAGCTGTCGACGCTGCGCGACCTGAAGGCTCGTACAAAAGCCGCCCATGAAAGACATTCCCACGCATAACAGGACAAACGACAATGCCGGACGCTTTTCTCTGCGACACTATCCGCACGCCGATCGGCCGGTTCGGCGGCAGTCTGTCGGCGGTCCGGACAGACGATCTTGCGGCCGTGCCGCTGGCGGCGCTGCGTGATCGCAATCCTGGGCTCGACCTTGATGCCATCGACGACGTGATCCTGGGCTGCGCCAACCAGGCCGGGGAAGACAATCGCAATGTTGCGCGCATGGCGCTGCTGCTCGCCGGCTATCCCGAAAGCGTACCGGGCGCGACCATCAACCGGCTGTGCGGCTCGGGCATGGATGCGACGATTGCAGCCGCGCGTGCCGTCAAGGCGGGCGAGGCGGAGATGATTGTCGCGGGCGGCGTCGAATCGATGTCGCGGGCGCCCTTCGTGATGCCGAAGGCAGAGACGGCGTTTTCCCGCAAGGCGGAAATCCACGACACGACCATCGGCTGGCGATTCGTCAATCCGCTGATGAAGGCGCAATATGGCGTCGATTCCATGCCCGAGACCGCGGAAAACGTAGCGGAAGATTTCGCCGTGTCACGTGCCGATCAGGATGCCTTCGCGCTGCGCTCGCAGCAGAAGGCGGCGGTGGCCCAGTCCAATGGCCGGCTGGCTCGCGAGATCACGCCGGTGTCGGTGCCGCAGCGGCGCGGCGATCCCGTTCTTGTCGAGCGGGACGAGCATCCGCGCGAAACATCGCTTGAAAAGCTTTCGGCGCTGGCAACGCCGTTTCGCAAAGGGGGTTCCGTGACCGCTGGCAATGCGTCCGGCGTCAATGACGGCGCGGCGGCGCTGATTGTGGCCTCCGAAGCGGCTATGAAGCGGCACGGGCTCCAGCCGATTGCCCGCATTCTGGGCGGAGCAACCGCCGGTGTCGCGCCGCGCATCATGGGTTTCGGGCCGGCGCCGGCAACGAAGAAGCTCACCGCGCGGCTCGGCCTGTCGCCGGCTGATTTCGATGTCATTGAACTCAACGAGGCCTTTGCCAGCCAGGGCATCGCGGTGCTGCGAGACCTCGGCATCGCCGAAGACGCCGAATTCGTCAATCCGAATGGCGGCGCCATCGCACTCGGTCATCCGCTCGGCATGTCGGGTGCCAGGATCACCGGCTCGGCAGCACTCGAACTGGCGGACCGCAAGGCGAAGCTGGCCCTTGCGACCATGTGCATCGGCGTCGGGCAGGGCATCGCGATTGCCCTGGAGCGGGTCTGACGGGAAGAAAACGCTGGTTTTCCGCAATGGAGCGTGTCGTTCAGGATTCGGATTGCGCCCAGATTTCGGCGCACTGAACCAGCGCGCCGGTGGTGGCCGCTTCAAGATTGTTGCCGACGATATAGAACCGGACCGTATTGACCGGGCAGGGGCCTATTCCGCCAATCGACAAGGCCATGCCGTCATTCGTATGGACATCCTTTGTCTGGCTGGGGCGGTTTTGACCGGCGAGCACGGCGATCGATGTCGGCGTTGAGGCCTGTTGCGGGCAAGGCGCGAAAGCGGCAAGACAGTCGGAGACCTTTGCCGGGTTCGGGGCGCTGGATAGTTTCAAAGAGACAGTGATGGCGTGACCGACTGAGACCGGCACTCTTGCGCACATGGCCGAGACGGGAAAATGACCGGCAAACAGGCGCTGTAGTTCGCCTTCCAGTGCGCGAACCTCGCCGGCGAGATTGCAGATCGCCGTATCGAAAATCTGCGACCAGTGCAGCCCGGGGAGATCGCTTCCCGTGACCGATTGCATTGTGGTGACGACGGCCGCTTCGATGCCGAACGCTTCATGCAGCGCGTGCAACGGCAAGGCAAGCATCATGGTCGTACAGTTTGGCGTGGCAAAGACGCCGGCATCCGATGCCAGCACGTCGTGGTTCTTCCCGGGTGCGACCAGCGGGACGCGGGAAGCCAGCCGATGCTCTTCGGCGTGGGTGATCACGATCGAGCCGGATTGCGCATGGATGCGTTCGATCTCCGCAGAGCCTTCATCGGGCAAAACCGAGAGCGTGAGATCGGTTCCGGCCGTCACGGTTTCCGGATGGACGTGGAGGGATTCATAGGCTTTCAGGTACTGCTGCGGAAGCTGGCGGTCCACGCGGTCTCCATATCGCCCGAGCCCGTCGCCCGCGTGATCGTGGAGGGCCGTCACCTTCAGATAAGGATGCCGATCCAGCCGGCGCAAAAGGTGCTGCCCCATGAGCCGGCATGCGCCGAGGATGGCGACCGTTCTCCGTTTCTGCATAGCTCAATAGTCCATTTTAACATCTTATAAAATCTATATTGAAATGTTTAAATGTAAATAGTAACATCTCTTAAATGATCAGGAGGCGCTGGTGTACGATCCCGAATCCCCATTCACCCGAAAGCCCGCAAAACTCGAACCCGGGCAAAAGAACCAGTTTGCCGAAGAACGGCTGCGGAGCGCGGTGATCTGGTGCGAGCTGCAACCCGGCGAAACCGTCGCTGAGGCCGGCCTGTCGGAGAGATTTGGCCTGGGGCGGGCCGCGACCCGCGCCACGCTTGCCAAACTGGCCTCCGAGGGCTGGGTGGCGCCGATTGCCCGGTTGGGCTGGCAGGTGCTGCCGATGACCGGAGCGCTCATCGGTCACGTGCTCGAAGCGCGCCGATTGGCAGAGCCGGCGATGGCCGAGGTTCGATTGGCCGACGCGGAAGAGGCAAGGCTCTGCGAGCTGGATGGAATGATCGAGGCGATGTCCCTCAGGGACGAGGCCGATGCGCTGTCGGCGCGGCGTCAATATCTCGCTGAAATGGACAATCTGTTCCTGGCCGGGACCAATCCGCTCATCCAGGGTTTCCTGCGCACCCTGTGGGCCCATAGTGACCGGATCGTCTGCTTTCTGGAGCAGAATTCACCCGAGCGGTTTCATCGAACCGACGCAACCGCCTTGATCTCGGCCTATCGTGCGCGCGATGCCGAGGGCGTCAAAGCGGCACGTCTTCATCTCGTCGACGAGTTTGAGCGCTTCGCTGTGGCGCAGCTTCTCAAGAACGACGGCCCTTTGACCGGACAATCGACCACTTCCAGAGTCGAGCAATATGAAAAACCGAGGAGCGATACCCGGTCGACTGCGATCAGCGCAGAAATTCCCGGCGAAAACCGCCGGGCAATCCTCGGTGATGAGAATGTGGAGTGAAACATGAAACGGACTACGCCTTCCAGAAAACTGCAACTGTTGGGCGCCGCCTTGGCGGTGGCGCTCAGTGCCGGCGCGGCTTGGGGCAAGGATCAGATCAATGTCGATCTGGTCAATGAACCCTCGTCGCTTGACCCGCATATCCAGTGGAATCCCGACAGCTACTACGTTTACCGCAACGTTTTCGACAATCTGCTGACGCGCAACAATGACGGGGACATTATCCCGCAAATCGCAACCTCCTGGGAGCAGGTCTCCGACAATGAGGTAACGTTCGAAATTCGCGACGATGTCGTCTTTCATGATGGCGAAAAGCTGACGGCGGATGATATCGTCTTCTCGGTCAAGCGCATTACCGATCCGGATTTCGGGTCCCCTCAACTGGGCCAGTTCAACAAGATCGCCGATGTCGAGAAGACAGGCGAGCATTCCGTGAAGATGATCACGGACGGACCATATCCGGCCCTGATGGCGCAGCTCGTCAAGCTGTCGATCGTTCCGGAGCATGTCGTCACCAAGGTCGGAAACGAGGCGTTCAACCTGGCGCCCGTCGGCAGCGGACCATACCAGTTCGACGGCTGGGATCGCGGCGTTTCAGTGACCTTGAAAAAGAACGACAATTACTGGGGTGACGAAGGCGCGTTCGAAACGGCCGTTTTCCGCGCCGTGCCGGATGCGGCGACACGTGTCGCCAACCTGCGGGCCGGAACAGCCGATCTGGTGGTCAGCCTCGACAGTGATCTGGCAGCCCAGCTTGCGGTGGCCGATGGTGTCGGTATCCGAAATTCACCCACCGAGAGGGTCGGTTATCTGGGCATCAATCTGGACAAGCCGCCCTTCGACAAGCTCGAAATGCGACAGGCTCTGGCGGCGGCGATTGACCGGGAGGCGATTGTCGAGGGAATCCTGGGCGGCGGTGAACGGGTCGTCGGGCAGCTTGCTTCTCCTGCCCATTTCGGCTGGGCCGAGGGCATCGAGCCGATCCCCTATGATCTGGAAGCCGCCCGCAAGATCACCCAGGCGGATGCCGACTATGCGGCGACGCCGGCGACCTTTGCTACGGCTCCCGTCTTTGACCAGAGGATCGTTCAGGCGCTGCAGCAGATGCTCAATGACGCCGGCTTCAACGTCTCGATCAGCATGACCGATATGGCCACCTATCTGGCCCTGGTGCGCCAGGAACCTGCTGAAAACTCCGAGCTGAGTTTCGGTCGCTGGTCCTGCGCCTGCCAGGATGCGGACGGGATCACCTATCCGCTGCTGCATTCGGGATCAAGCTGGTCTCGCGTCAACGATACCGATCTCGACAAACTCCTGGAAACCAGCAGGAGTTCCCTTGATCCGGAAAAACGGCAGTCGGCCTATGCGGATGTGCATCGGATTGTCAAAGACAATGTGTATACGCTTCCGCTCTATCAGGCCGCCGTCCTGTACGGCGCTTCGGACAATCTCCAGTTCCAGCCGACGGCCAATGAGAGCATGTTCCTGAACCGCATGGGCTGGGCTGAGTAAACCACCATGCTGGACTTCTTCCTGCGTCGCGCAGGCCAGGCGGCAGTGGCGGTCTTCGGTGTCATGACGTTGATCTTCTTCGTTCAACGTCTCACCGGAGACCCGACCTACCTTCTGGTGCCGGAAAACGCGACGCAGGAGGACATCGAGATGATGCGCAAGTCGCTCGGGCTCGATCGATCCCTCATCATACAGTACTGGGAATTTCTCAAAGACACCGCCCGTCTGGATTTCGGCGTTTCCTACGTCCAGAATGTTCCGGTATGGACCATTCTGGCGGCGCGTCTGCCCTATACGCTGCAGCTCGCATCGGGGGCGCTCTTTGTCGCCTGCATCATCGGGCTGCCGATCGGACTGGTGTTGGCCTTGACGCGCGGCAATCGCATTTCCGGCCTATTGATGGGTCTGGTCCTGGCCGCGCAGAGCCTGCCGACCTTCTGGAGCGGGATCATGATGATCATGATCTTCGGCGTCTGGCTTGGCTGGCTTCCGCCGTCCGGGACCGGAAGCCTTGCCCATCTGATCATGCCGTCGATTGCCCTCGGCCTGTTGTCGATGGCCACGTTTGCGCGGATCGCACGCAGCTCCGTGCTTGACGAGATGTCCAAGGACTATGTGCGCTCGGCCAGGGCCCGCGGCGTCGGAGCATCCCGCCTGGTGCGCAAGCATCTGCTGCGCAACTCCATGATTCCGGTCATTTCGATCACGGCGCTCGAGGTTTCCCAATTGCTGGCCGGGGCGGTGATCGTGGAAACGGTTTTTGCCTGGCCCGGGCTGGGGCTTTTGACGGTCCAGTCCGTTGCCGCCCGCGATTTTCTCGTCGTTCAGGCCATCGTGCTGCTTGGCGCGTTTGTCACAGTTGCTGCGAATTTCCTGGCGGACATCCTTTATAGCATTGTCGATCCGCGGGTCCGGCTTGGGGAAGGGGAAGGATGACCGACATCTCCGGCCCTTCCCGACAGGCGCGGTCGAAGTCGCTTCGGCGCTTTGATCCGTTTGTTGTGGTTATCGCCATATTCGGGCTGCTCGTGATCTTTGCGGTCCTGGCGCCGCTGATCGCGCCCTATGATCCCGACAAGCAGAATCTTCTCGGCCGGCTCAAGCCGCCCGGCGTCGAGGCGAGGGGCGTATATTACCTTCTGGGGTCAGATGAACTCGGACGGGACATTCTCAGCCGGCTGATTTACGGCGCGCGTGTTTCCCTGTCGGTGGCCGTCCTGTCGGTCCTTCTGTCCGGGGTGGTCGGGGTCACGCTCGGGATGCTGGCCGGCTATGTCCGTGGTGGCCTCGAGATCATCCTGATGCGGCTGGTGGACGTGTTCTTGTCGGTGCCGGCAATTCTCCTTGCCATCATCACCGTGGCTGTGCTCGGGCCGGGCTTCATCAACGTCATTCTGGTGCTTGCCCTGACGCGCTGGCCCCGATATGCGCGGGTCGCCTATGGCCAGACACTGGTGATCGCCAACCGGCCCTATGTGCGGCTTGCCAAGGCGATGGGCGCATCGAATCTCCGCGTTCTCGCCCTGCATATCTTCCCCAATATCCTGGCTCCGCTCATGGTGGTGGCAACCCTGGAATTCGGTCTGATGATCCTGTTCGAAGCGGGGCTGTCGTTTCTCGGCCTCGGCGTGCAGCCGCCGACCGCCAGTTGGGGCTCGATGCTGAGTGTCGGCCGAAACTACATCGCCACCGCCTGGTGGATCGCGACATTTCCGGGGCTCGCCCTGTTCCTGCTCGTGTTGTCGGTGAATCTCATCGGCGATCGCGTCAGCGATCGCATGAACACCGGAAAGGTATAATGATGAATTTTGGCGATGAGTTCGCTGACCGAAAGATCCTAATCACCGGCGCACTCGGCATTATCGGCAAAGGCCTGTGCCGGACCTTCGCCGAGGCCGGGGCGCAACTGTGCCTGACCGACCGTGATCGGGCAGGCCTGGATGACCTGCTTGCCGACATTCACCCACCGGATGGCAGTTTCGTTCACGCGGCGGATCTGACCGTGGAAAAAGACCTCTCCGGCCTGATTGACGTGGTGGCTGAACGCTGGACGACACCTGACGTCGTGATCAACAATGCCGCCGTCTATCCAAGCGGCTTCATGGTCGACATCGACCTGGCGGAATGGGACCGGATCATGGGCCTCAACCTGCGGGCTCCCTTTGTTCTGACGCGGGGTTTTGCATTGCAGATGATCGGGGCAGGGCGTGGCGGGGCTGTCATCAACATTTCTTCCGGTGCGGCCCGCAAGGTCCGCCGCACGGTGGTTCCCTATTGCGTTTCCAAGACGGCGCTCGACCGTTTGACCAAGGGTTTTGCGCTGGAGCTGGCGGAATTCGGCATCCGCGTGAATGCGCTTGAACCCGGATTTGCCGCCGGCAGCACGGTGAGCCGGCTTTCACAGGAACATGTCAGCCGGGTCGTGTCGAACATCCCGCTGGGTCGTGAGACAAGCATGCGGGATGTGGGCCAGGCGGCCCTCTATCTGGCCTCCGACGCGGCCGGCTTCGTCACCGGCACATCTCTGGCCGTCGACGGCGGACATTCGGCCGGTTCCATGGATGTGTTTCAGGAAAAGAAATCGCCGCTATGACGACCTTGAAAGGAAACGGCCCGACCGGGTGGGACGACAGCTATGCCTGGCCTGGCGGGAACAGCGCCTGTTTTTGCTTCTCCGTCGATGTCGATGCCTATGCGCCGTATCTGTGGGCCCATCGCGATGGATTGCCGAACCGCCTGTCGCATCTTGAACAGCGCCGGTTCGGACCGCGGAAGGGCCTGCGAAGGTTGGTGGAGCTTCTCGATCGGCACACCGTCAAGGGCAGTTTTTTCGTACCCGCCTGCATCGCCGAGGAGCATCCATGGATGCTGCCCTGGCTGACCGATCTCGGCCATGAGGTCGGGCTGCACGGCTTCTATCATGAACTGGTCGGCGAGATCGGCGACCGGGAATTCACCCGGCAGCTGGATGCATCCCTGCGCGTCTTCGAGAGCCAGCTTGGCCGCCGGCCCGGGGGATTCCGGTCGCCGGCCTGGGAGATGACGCCGCATATGCTGCAGGAACTTGCGGCGCGTGGCCTCTATGACAGTTCCCTCATGGGGTCCGACACGCCCTATACGATTGCCGGCGTCACGGAAGTGCCGGTGCAGTGGGCGCTCGACGATGCGCCCTATTTCAAATTCCTTGGCGGTGACGGCAGGAACCATCCCCCCGCCGGCACCATGCAGGTCCTGCAATCCTGGCAGCATGAGTGGCGAGCCCTCCACCGCTTCGGCGGATTGATGATGCTGACCGTTCACGACTGGATATCCGGCCGAGCGGCCCGGATCGATATGCTGGACAGCCTGTTGCAGGAGATTGCCGGCACGCCGGACGTGTGGATCGCGACGGCGGGCGAGATAGCGGATCATGACCGTGGTCAAGCCGAAGCGGGAGACCGGATTGATGCGGAAGAGCTGCTGAGCCCATCGGACCTTTCAGACCGGAATGACGCATCATGACGACCTGGGAGATCCACAAGCATCAGATCGAGAGCCCCCATGGCATCGTTGCCGCCCAGCATCACGAGGCTGCAGCCGCCGGTGCGCATGTTCTGAAGGAAGGCGCCAATGCCATGGATGCCGCCATCGTCGGCGCGCTGGTCCTGTCCATCGTCGAACCATGGTTGAGCGGCATCGGTGGCGGTGGCTTTCTGCTCCATGCCGACGGGCGCACCGGCGAAGTCGATACGCTTGATTTCAACCTGCGCGCACCCAGGAACCTCGATCCAGGGCGCTACGCCCTTGCGGGCGGCGATGGGGGCGACTGGTTCAACTGGCCGTCGATCGAAGACGACCGGAATCTGATCGGATTTGAATCGATCTGCGTGCCGGGCGCGGTGGCCGGCTTCAACGAGGCCCTTGCCAGATACGGTTCCCTTGACTGGGCAGATGCCGTGGCGCCGGCGATCGCGGTAGCGGAACGGGGCATGCGGCTCGACTGGTTTTCGGAGCTGTGTTTTGCCATTGATGCCAAGGCGCTTTCGACCAATCAGGCGTCGACGGCGCTGTTTCTCGATCCGGGGGCACGAACCAGGGATGCAACGGGCCGGGCAGTGTACCTGCCGATGCCGGCCAAGGCGGCGTTCCTGAAAACGCTGGCCGAGCGCGGCGCGCGGGACATGTATGAGGGCGATACGGCCCGCACCATTGTCCATGATCTGCAGGCAGGCGGTTCGGTCATTGATTACGAGGATTTGTGTGGCTACCAGCCGCTCTGGGCGCCGTCTCAGTCGATCGAATATGGCGGTCATCAACTGCATTCGATTGCGCGCCTCAGCGGCGGCGCCAGTCTGGTGCACACGATGCACCATCTGCGCCGGTTCCTGCCGCGGCAGGCGCGACCCGATGCGACGGCGGCCTCGGAATATGCAAAGGCCATTCGCTCCGCCTATGAGGTGCGGTTGAATACGATGGGCCATGCCGGGGCCGCCGGCGGCGACTGCACAAGCCATATCTCCGTCGTTGACAGAAACGGCAATATGGTGGCCCTGACGAATACGCTGCTGTCGCGCTTCGGATCGAAGGTGACGCTGCCTTCGATCGGTACGCTCATGAATAACGGGATGATGTGGTTTGACCCGCGGCCCGGGACGCCCAACTCCATCGCGGCTGGCGCCCAGCCGCTGGCCAATATGTGTCCGGTGATCCTCACCCGACATGGCCGTCCGACCCTGTCCATCGGCGCCGCGGGCGGCAGGCAGATCTTCCCGGCCATCGCGCAGCTTCTGTCCTATGTGCTGGATTTCGGCATGTCCCTGGAGGAAGCGTTCAACGCGCCGAGAATCGATGCCAGCATGCCGACGGTTCTGGTGGATCGTGTCGCCGGAAGTGACGTTGCCGCAAAAATCAACGAGGCCTATCCGGTGGAAATCGTGGCGAACACGCTTCATCCGGTCCAGTTCGGCATCCCATCCGCGGTGATGGCCGACCCGGACCGCAAGATGAATATCGGCATGGCGCATCCGAACAATCCCTGGGCGAAGGCCGTCAGCGAGGCGTGCGATGAGCAAGGCTGACCCGGTTCTGCAGGTTTCGGATCTGCGTATCGCGGCGGGCGAGATCTCCCTGGTCGATGGCGTATCGCTGGAGGTCGGGGCCCGGGAGGTGGTGGCTCTGGTCGGCGAAAGCGGTTCGGGAAAGAGCCTGTCTGCCCTGGCGGTCATGGGGTTGCTCGCGCCCGCGCTGACCCGGGAAAGCGGCGATATCGTTTTTGCCGGCGAAAATATCGCCGCGTTCGGAGAAGAACAGATGCGGCCGCTTCGCGGCGCGGCCCTGTCGATGATCTTCCAGGAACCGATTTCCTCGCTCAATCCGCTTGCCAAGGTCGGTTCCCAGGTGGCCGAAAGCCTGGTCGTTCACAATATTGCCGACCCCGCCGAGGCCTGGCGGCAGGCGATCAAAATGCTCGGAGAAGTCGGCATTCCCGATCCCGAGAAAAGGGCCCGGCAGTTTCCGGCCGAGCTTTCCGGCGGCATGTGCCAGAGGGTCATGATCGCGTCGGCATTGATTTCGCGGCCGCAGCTTCTCATCGCGGATGAGCCAACCACCGCGCTCGATGTGACGATCCAGGCGCAGATCCTGGCATTGATCGGCGATTTGCGTGATCGATACGAGACATCGGTTTTGCTGATCACCCATGACATGGGGGTCGTCGCCGAACTCGCCGATCGTGTCTGCGTCATGTATGGCGGCCGCATTGTCGAGCAGGGGACGGTCGATGAGATCTTCTACAATCCGCGTCACCCCTACACCAAGCTGCTGCTGGCGACGATTCCCCGTCTGACAGATGCGCCGAAAAGCGAGCTGTTCGCCATCAGCGGTAATGTTCCGTCGGCCCGCGACTGGCCCAGCGGTTGCCGATTTCGGACCCGCTGCGACCTGGCGAGCGATCGTTGTGCCCAAAGGCCCGAACTGGAAGGAATGGACGGGCACCTCGCCGCGTGCTGGCATTCCGATCGGATAGGGGAGTTGGGATGACCAGTTCCGCTGCCAAGCCGATCCTGGAGTTGCGGGAGGTCAAGGTTCATTTTCCCGTCAAACACGGCCTGTTCGCGAACTCCGCCCAGACCATCAAGGCTGTGGACGGGGTAAGCCTGACGATCAATGCCGGCCAGACCGTTGCGATTGTCGGAGAATCGGGATGCGGCAAGACGACGACCGGCAACGCGATCCTCGGCTTGGCGCCGGTTACGGCGGGATCGATCCACTTTGATGGCCAGGATCTTGGAAGCCTGTCGGCAGAAGCGCGCAGACAGATCTGGCGCGATGTTCAGGTCGTTTTTCAGGACCCGGTCGCCGCTCTCAATCCGCGCCGGACAATTGCCCAGTCGATCGCCGAACCGCTGCAGATCGCGGGCTGGGAAAAACCACGCCAAAGGCAACGTGTCGATGCCCTCATGGACATGGTCGGGCTCAATCCCGACCAGCGGGACCGGCGGCCCGGCGCCCTGTCGGGCGGCCAACGCCAGAGGGTCGTCATTGCACGGGCGCTTGCGCTGTCTCCTCGATTGATCATTTGCGATGAGCCGGTTTCGGCGCTGGATGTTTCAATTCAATCGCAGATATTGAATCTGTTGATCCGGCTGCAGAAGGAATTGGCTCTGGCCTATCTGTTCATTGCGCACGATCTTTCCGTCGTCCGTCACATCGCCGACAGGGTCGCGGTCATGTATCTCGGGTCCATTGTCGAGGAGGGGCCGGTCGAGGCGGTGTTCTCAAACCCCACCCATCCTTATACCGAAGCCCTGTTGAGCGCTATTCCCGTTCCCGACCCACGCATTCAGCGCGAACGCCGACACATCCTGCTGGAGGGTGATCTGCCCAGCCAGATGGATCCTCCGCGTGGTTGTGCTTTTGCGGCCCGTTGTCCCTTGGCAGTAAGTCAGTGCCGCGGCGCAAGGCCGGAATTCTCGCTGGTGGCCTCAGATCACAAAATGCGCTGCTTTGTTCGCGCGGAAGCTCTTCCTAGCGATCTGTAAACCGCGCCCGGCCACTGGGGGGCTTTGCGCCGCTGCTGCCGCTTTCGATAGACTCGAAAAGCTGGACCAGTCGTTCCTGCCATGAGGGTATGAGGCCGGTCGCGGCCAGAGTGAGCCTTTCCGTTCCGAAGCCGAAGGCCAGGCTGTCCTCTGCATCCAGCGACATTTCGCCGATCTCGGTCCAGTTTTCGGATGGGGGATAGGAATCGAGTCGCTGCGGCGCGCCGTCGCCAATCCAGCAATAGATGCCCGCCGTCGCCTGGAGCGGCGCGTCGGGATTTCCGGGAAACCGGAAATAGCCCGACCCGTCGGCGGTTCGCAGCGCCTCGTCCTCGTCGCGAAGAAAGACCTGCCTGATGGGTTCTACCTTCGCACTTTCGAGCACCGGCAGATAATCGTTGAGTCGAGCTGTGCCGACAAAGGACAGCCGGGCCGGGTCCAGTGCGAGCGTTTCCGTCAGGAAAGCCAGAACCTGTGCGGCCGTCTGCGGATGTTTGAGGCCCAGCGGTTTGCTGCAGGAAAAGATGTGAAACAGCGGAAGCACGTCCCGCCGGTGTTTCTTTTCAATATCCTCCAGCCGGGCGCATTGCTGGAAGGCCATGTGACCGGGTTTCTGCAGCAGACCGGTGTCGTCATAGCGCAGGCCGCCATTGAACGTCTCGTCGCGGGTAACGATGGAGGCGGGGTCGCGCTGACGATATCCGAGTTTTGCAAAGTGGTTTTCAATCGTGGCCCACATTGCGGCATGCGCCCTGTCGAAATCCGTGCCGTCGGCCCCTTCCGCGGCGACAAGGCGGCACGGCAGGAACGATGCGGCCGCCACAAGCGCGCCGCCTTTGAGAATATCGCGTCTGGCGCTGGTCAATTCCGGCTCCTGTCTGTCTGTCTTGCCGGTCGTATTCTATCGCGAATGGAAACCGGTGCAACGGATGGATGCCCGCGCCGCGCCGCCATTGCAACGGCGCGGAAGGGATGAGATGAATGAGTCCCGATCCCGGAACTCTGATTGTGTTATATTATAACGTATGCGATAGAGAGCGGCGTTTTTTGGAATATGAAAGTCAGATCTTTGCCCGATGAATCATCTGCTCTGGTCATACTGAACAATGCAGGCCTCGAGAGGTCCGGCCGGTGGCTGGTGCGCGGCGTCGACCTGGAGATTCGCCGCGGTGAGATCGTCACGCTGATCGGCCCCAACGGGTCTGGCAAATCGACAACCGCCAAGATGGCGCTCGGCATCGTCAGTCCGACAGAAGGCCTTGCCTGGCGCGCACCGCGGCTGGATGTCGGTTATGTGCCGCAAAAGATCTCGGTCGACTGGACATTGCCGCTCGATGTCAAGCGGTTCATGCGTCTCACCCGACGCATTTCCAGGCAAGCCATGGATGAAGCGCTCGATATGACGGGTGTGGCGCATCTGGCTCATGCCGAGGTGCGAACACTTTCCGGCGGTGAGTTTCAGCGTGTGCTGCTGGCGCGGGCGCTGGCCCGGAAGCCTGATTTCCTGGTGCTTGACGAGCCGGTCCAGGGGGTCGATTACACCGGAGAGATCGCGCTTTACGAAATGATCTTGCGCATTCGCGAGACCCTCAATTGCGGGATATTGCTGATTTCCCATGATCTGCATGTGGTGATGGCGGCGACAAACCGCGTCATCTGCCTCAACGGACATGTGTGCTGCAAGGGAACGCCCGATGTCGTCGCCAAGAGTGACGAATACCGGCAGCTTTTCGGCGATCGCGGCGCCGCGGCAATCGCCATCTACCGGCACGATCACGATCACACCCATCTGCCCGACGGGCGGGTTCGCCATGCCGACGGCAGCGTAACGGATCATTGCCATCCCGGCGACGGGCACCATTCCCGCGAAACCGTGGCGGCCGATGAGGAAGGCGGCGGCCATGCTTGACGACTTTTTCTCGCGGGCGCTGATTGCCGGCATCGGCGTGGCGCTGGTGGCCGCGCCGCTCGGCTGTTTCGTCGTCTGGCGGCGGCTGGCCTATTTCGGCGACACGCTGTCACACGCCGCCCTGCTGGGTGTTGCCCTGGCCTTTCTGCTGGAAATGAACATCACCGTGGCGGTGTTCCTGGTCTGTGCGGCCGTTGCGGTAACGTTGATCCTGCTGCAGCGCCAGGCGACACTGTCGTCCGATTCGCTGCTGGGGCTTCTCGCCCATGCCGCCTTGGCCCTTGGTCTCGTCGCGCTGGCCTTTATGAGCTGGGTGCGGGTGGATCTGATGGGCTTCCTTTTCGGCGACATCCTGGCGGTGTCGAGGATGGATATCGCGATCATCTATCTCGGCGGTGCCGCCGTGCTGATTGTGCTCGGACGTGTCTGGCACCGGCTGTTCGCTGCCACGGTCAATACCGAACTCGCCGAGGCGGAAGGCATGCAGCCGCAGCGCAGCAACCTGATTTTTGTCCTGCTGATGGCGACTGTCATCGCCATCTCCATGAAGATCGTCGGCGTGCTGCTGATCACGGCGCTGCTCATCATACCGGCGGCGACGGCGCGGCGCTTTGCAGGAGGGCCCGAGCAGATGGCCATCCTTGCCGCGCTGTTCGGCGCCGCGGCCGTGGTGGCCGGGCTTTACGGATCGCTGACCTGGGACACGCCGTCCGGCCCGTCGATTGTTGTTGCGGCGCTGGTGTTTTTTGTGGTCAGCTTGAGCCCGCTGGCTGCGGTTTTGGGACGCAGGAGGCTGGCCGAAAGAGGAGAATGACCTTGAAATCCGATCATCACGCTTTGGCCGCGGGGTTGACGAAAAATCAGACACTGGTGTTCGGCGCGCTGTCGGATGCGGACGGGCCGCTCAGCGCCTATGCGATTCTCGACCGGCTGCGCGACCACGGTTTCAGGGCACCGCTGCAGGTCTATCGGGCGCTCGACAAGCTGATGGCGCTCGGTCTCATCCATCGGCTTGAAAGCCTGAATTCGTTTGTCGCCTGCCGGCATCCGAAATGCGAGGGCCGCGAATCAGTGGTGTTCGAGATTTGCGAGATTTGCGGAAAAGTGTCCGAGCTTGCCGACGATCCGCTGGAAAAACAGATCAAGAAACTGGCGCACAAGGACGGGTTTACGGTGACAGCCTGTACCATCGAGTTGCGGGGCAATTGCCGGGCCTGCCGGCCGAACTGACCGCAGCGGTCGCAGTTTCCCGTATGGCCATCACCCAGATTTTCCGCGCCGGAAATGCTCTGCTGACCAGCCGGCGCAGGCGATGAAAGGCCCGTTCCGGTAATCGGACTTGCCATAGGACAAGGGTTCATTGTCGGGTGTTCTGACTGTGCCGCCGGCAGCCCGCAACACGGCGTCACCCGCTGCCGTGTCCCATTCCATCGTGCAGCCGAAGCGCGGATAGACATCGACTTCGCCACAGGCAAGCAGGCAGAATTTGAGGGAAGAGCCGATGGACAGGGTCCGGGCGACCCGGTTATCGGCCAGCCAGCTATCGGTCTGCCGATCGCGGTGCGAGCAACTGGCCACCGCCACCGGGCCGCTGCTGGGACAGCGGCGAATCTTGATCTTCCGGCGCTTGCCCTTGCTTGCTTCAACGGCACCGAGGCCCTGTCCGCCGACAAACAGCCGGTCGAAAGCCGGCGCATAGACAACGCCGAGAACCGGCGTCCCGCCGTCGATCAGGGCGATATTGACGGTGAAGTAGCCCTGGCCGTCCTTTTTCAGGAATTCCTTTGTTCCGTCGAGCGGATCGACCAGAAAAAACCGTTTCGGTGCCACCGAACAATGGCTGTCGGCATTTTCCTCGGATACGACATGAATATCCGGCGCCATCGCCTTCAGATCATGAAGAATAATCGCCTCCGCACTCCGGTCGGCCTTGGTGACCGGTGTGCCATCGCACTTCCATGAGGCCGCGGGGTTCTCTTCATAGACCTGCATCACCGCCTTGCCGGCGGCGCGCGCAGTCCGGGCAAGCCGATCTATAAGTGCTGTCGTTTCCATTGTGCCACGAAAGCCACGGAGTTCTGCCGGTTAATGATACACATGTTCTGCCAGCATATCGGTGTCTGCCCTGCCACATTAAAGACCGGGATTGCCATATTTCCGCAATCGATAAGAGCCCTATTTCACACGCATTTCAATAGGCTCGGGCGATTATCGTCGCATTTTCGCTGCAGGTTTTACCGTTTGCCAACCAAAACGGTGCGCCGAAATGCTTTCAGATTGATTAACAGGATGGTCGCAGCCGTTGCCATGCTCTGGGCGTTTTACAGACCGAGTTGCCCGGCAATCTTCGAAAGCGCGACCGCGTTTCCGCCGCCGGTCTTTTCGCGGATCGAGAAGCGATGGCTTTCCACCGTGCGGACGCTGATGTTCAGTTGCAGCGCGATTTCGCGGTTTGTCAGGCCCTTCGAAACGGCGGCCAGGACCTCCTTTTCCCGGCTCGTCAATCCGAAGTCGCCGGTGCTGGGCTGCGCAGCGGCCGGTCGCTTCGCCAGGGAGGCGGCCGCCTGCGGTCCGAGATAGGTGGCGCCCAGCGCGACCGATTTTATGGCATTGATCATCTCGGCCTTGGATACGTCCTTGAGCACGAATCCGTTGGCTCCGATGCGCAGGGCCTCGCGGACATATTCCTCGTTGTCGTAGATGGAGAGAAACAGCACCTTCGTGTCTGGCAGGTCCCTTTTGATCAGATGGGCTGCCTCGAGCCCGTTGAGCTCGGGCATCGACACATCGAGCAGAACCATATCCGGCTTCAGTTGAAGGCACAGATCGACCGCTTCACGCCCGTTTCGCGCCTCGCCGACAATGTCCACGAAATCCTCGTCCGCCAGGCGCGAACGAATCCCGTCCCGCAGCAGATCGTGATCGTCCGCGATGACAAGTCGAAGTCGTGCGCCGTCTGATTTCCCAGACTGCATTGGCTCCCCTATGCGGCGTTTATTATGCCTTTTGAGATTAACTAGCGGCAATCGGCGGTCGATTGCAAGCCCTCACAAAGTCTAGGTGGCGGGCCGTCGACAGGTTTCTCCGACAGATTGGAATCCATCTGCTTTGCGGGCAAAAAGGGGCACCGCAAAACCGGCGAGGGTGAGCGCCGGCTCATGGCCACGCAACTGTTCGCCGGGGGCTGCGGTCGGCGACAGGCCACGGATGACCTGCCGGACCGCCATGGCACCTGTCAGACGGCTTCCAATGGCCATTGATCCACCACCTTGTTATCGACGTCCTGGCGGTTTTTCTGCAACGAGACCCGCAGGCACAGGCCGCCCTCTGGCGCGGTGGTTTTCCTGAGCTGGCCGCCATGGCTCTCGATACGTTCGAGCATGTTCCGCATGCCCAGGCCGCTTCCATATTTCGTCATCAGCCCGACACCGTTGTCGCGGATTTCCAGATTGACGGCTTTTCCGGAAGGCGAGAGCTCGACCCAGATATCGGAGGCATGCGCATGTTTGGCGATGTTGGTCAGCGCTTCCTGGGCGATGCGGTAGAAGGTCGTTTTTTCGCGGTCTCCGAGCATGTCTCCGACAGCCTGGATGTCGGAGTGGACGGCTATGCCGGTTTGCGCCTCAAAATCATCGCACAGGCTTTTGAGGGCCGCAGCAAGCCCCAGTTCGTCCAGTACCGACGGACGCAAGGCCATGGAGATGCGCCGGATTTCGGCGATGGCCGTCGAAATCGCGTTCGCGGATTTTTCGATCGGTTCGGCAATCGCCTTGTTTTCGCGGGCATTGGCGTGGGCGAGGTCCAGGCTGTAGCGCGCCGACACCAGGAGCTGGGAAATCCCGTCATGCAGCTCGCGTGAAACGCGCTTGCGCTCATTCTCCTGCGTCTCGACAATGCCTGCGGCCAGTTGCTTCAACCGGATGTCCGCCAGCCTCTGCTCCGAGATCTGCACGATGGCAAAGAGCACGCCGGTTATGGCGACGGCGCCGACAGCCAGCAGAATCAACACCCACTGGGTCTGCTCGACATTTCGCTCGAGTTGATCGCGAATGCTGCCGATTTGCGCAGCGATATCGTCCATGTAGAGCCCCGACCCGATCATCCAGTCCCATTTGTCGAGAAAGAACGAGTAGCCCAGCTTTTCGGCGTCGGTCCCGGTAGACGGTTTGTTCCACACATACTGGTAGAACGCGCCGCCCTGGCGGCCAAGGTCGATCAGGTCGCTGATTACCTTTCTGCCCTGGGAGTCCTCGAGGTCGATCCAGTTCTTGCCGACCAGTTCGGGCTGTCGCGGATGAATAAGATTGGTGCCGTCCGCCTTGTAGGCGAAGAAATAACCGTCTTCTCCGAACGTCATTTGCTGAAGGACGTCCGACACATATTTCTGTGCCTGTATTTTCGAGACATTGTCCCATTGATAAAACGGTTCGACGGCGGATTGCGCCATTTTGATGTAGTTGCGCAGCTCCGTTTCCTTCGATTCGCGAATCATCTTTTCGACCGCGGCGCCCTGGACCTCAGCGAGTTGTCGGGACTGGATATTGATGAGGATCAGCGCGGCCAGCGAAATGAGAACCACGGGCAATATGGTGATCGTGAGCAGTTTGATCCTGAAATTCATGTCGACAAACCTGTGTGTCCGTATGAACGCCTGATTGGACGCTTTGCCGAAGACTAACAGAGGTTTCGGCCAAGCGCACCGGCACTGCCCGCAACGCGCCAATGCGCGCAATCCGCAATACTACCTATGCGCTACGCACTTGCACCAATTGAGAAATTCGAGTCAATTTACTATCGGAAGGAAAGGAGGACTGACCCGGCCCTCGAGGTGGGTCTGATTTCCGTTATTGATATTGTGTGTCCGAATTCTGGGAGGAACAATATGGACCGCCGTAAATTCCTGAAAACCGCCGGCACGGCAACCGCTGGTGCCACCGTCGCAACCGCCCTGGCCGCGCCCGCGGTCGCGCAGGCCACGACAGATATGGTGATTCTGTCGACCTGGCCGCGTGATTTCCCGGGCATCGGAATTTCGCAACAGCGCCTGGCAGCGCGCATTGCCGAACTGTCCGAAGGCCGGATCAATGTGCAGTATTTTGCTGCCAATGAAAGGGTCGGCGCGTTCGACTCCTTCGATGAAGCCGCCACGGGCAATGCCCAGGCCTACAGCGGCGCCGACTATTACTGGAAGGGCAAACATCCGGGACTGGCCTATTTCACATCTGTCCCATTCGGGATGACCACCAACGAAATCACCGCATGGCTGCGGTTCGGCGGCGGTCAGGAGCTGTGGGACGAAGTCAGCGGCGAATTCGGCATCAAGGCGCTGGCGGCCGGGAACACCGGTGCCCAGATGGGTGGATGGTTCAACAAGGAGATCAACTCGGTTGACGATCTCCAGGGCCTGAAGATGCGCATTCCCGGCCTTGGCGGCGACGTCATGGCGAAACTCGGTGCATCGCCGATTGCCGTTCCCGGCGGCCAGATTTACGAAAATCTGGTATCAGGCGCGATCGACGCCACCGAGTGGGTCGGTCCCTATAATGACTACTTCATGAAGTTCTATGAGGTCGCCAAATTCTACTATGGTCCAGGCTTCCATGAGCCGGGCAGTGTGCTCTCGCTGGGAATGAACAAGTCCTGGTGGGAAGGCCTCACCGACTGGGAGCGAGCCGTCATTGAAGCCGCCGCGACCGAAGAATCGACCCGAGGGTTCGATGAGGTGAACGCCAATAACGGCGCGTATCTGAAGCGCATGGTCGACGAAAACGGCGTCGTGGTCAAAATCTTCTCGGAAGACATTTATGACGCGTTTGCGGACGCATCTGCCGAAGTCTTTGAAGAAGTGCGCGATCACAGCCCACTTGCCAAGAAGATCAACGACCAGTTCCAGACCGCCCTGCTCGAGATCGGCGGATGGCAGTCGTTGCAGGAAGTCGCTTACTCCAATCTGAGAAACCGGGCGCTGGGACTGTAGGCCGGTTGATCGTGTGAATCGAAACGGGATGGGACTGGTTCCCATCCCGTTTTGCTGGAGGGCGCCATGGCAACTGAGCCCATGACGGCGGGCGGAGCCCAGAGCAGCTGGTCGATCGCGACCCGCCTGTTCGGATGGGTGAATCTGGCGGTGCTGCTGATTTTTGTCCTGAATGTTTTTTTGACATTCGGTGCCGGTTTTCCGGGGTCGGCGCTGCTTTCCGGCGGGGTTGGTCCCTTGGCCTGGGGGCAGTTTCTGCTTTATCCGGTCGCCATTTTCTGTGCCTTGGTGTTTGTCGTCGTCAGTCGCGACACAAATCTGAGAACCGACGCTGACCGCATCACCCGGCTGAACAATTTCCTGATCCGGGCGGCGTTCTGGGCCGTGCTGCTGATCGGTCTGACCGATGCGTGCATTTCATTCCTTCGCACGGAGGGCCTTCTTGAGGCGATTGTCGGCGAGGAAATGAGCAAGAACCTGGGGCGGTCGCGCTATCGCGGCCCCTATGTGCACATGCCATTGGTTGTCCTTTCCTTCGCGATCGCAGCCCTGACGCGGACCTTGGGCTTCATGTGGCTGTCCCTGATGATCGTGGTGGCCGAGATGCTGATCGTGATTTCGCGCTTCGTCTTCTCGTATGAACAACCCTTCATGAGCGATCTTGTCCGTTTTTGGTATGGCGCCCTGTTCTTGTTTGCGAGCGCCTATACGCTGGTCGAGGAAGGGCATGTCCGTGTCGACGTGTTCTATGCTGGCTTCAAAAGCAAGACCCAAGGGGCGGTGAATGCTATCGGGACGCTGACCATGGGCATTGTCCTTTGCTGGACCATCCTGATCATCGGCATGTCCGGCAAGTCGTCGATCATCAATGCGCCGGTCTTCACGTTCGAAACCACGCAATCGGGCTTCGGTATGTATGTGAAATATCTGATGGCGGCGTTCCTCGGCATATTCGCAATTTCGATGCTGGTTCAGTTTGTCGGATATCTGATGAGCGCCGTTGCCGATTGGCGCGGCGAACCAGGCCATGTGGATCATGTCACGGCTCCGGTCGCTTGATCTGAATATCAGCGGCCTCCGGGGCAAATAGGACCAAACAGAACATGGAATTGCTGTTTCTTCTGATCCTGATCCTGCTGATGGCCCTAGCCCTTGGATCCGGCTATCCGGTGGCTTTTGCACTTCCCGGCTCGGCGATCCTGACCATCTTCATTGCCGCGCTGTGCGGCTATCTGCTGGCCGGAGACGTCGATGCCTTCTTTGTCCATGGCGGTCCGGCACAATGGTTGAGCGCCGGGGTCACCAATCTCAGGGGCATCTATTGGGAACCGGAGCGCGATACGCTGATCGCCATCCCCCTGTTCATCTTCATGGGGATCATGCTGCAGCGCTCGCGGATCGCCGAGGACCTTCTGATCACGATGGCGCAGTTGTTCGGGCCGATCCGGGGCGGGCTCGGGATTTCCGTGGTGTTTGTCGGCGCCTTGCTGGCCGCGACCACCGGCATTGTCGGGGCAACGGTGGTGGCGATGGGGCTGATCTCCCTGCCGGCGATGCTGAAGAACAATTATTCGAAACCGCTGGCGACGGGAACGATCGCCGCGTCCGGGACGCTGGGCCAGATCATCCCGCCGTCCATCGTGCTGATCATCCTGGCCGACCAGCTCGCCGGGGCGGCGGACCAGGCGGGCACCGCGCGCAAGGCGCTTTACAAGGAAGCGACCGGCGAGATCTCCATGCCGACGATCTTCGAGGTCGGCGCCACGAGCGCGGGAGAGATGTTTCTCGGTGCGTTCCTGCCGGGGCTTCTTCTTGTTGCGCTCTATATGGTGTTCATCCTGGTCTATGCGTTCTTCAATCCGAAGGCTGCGCCCTCCGTTCCCTATGACGGCAAATACAACGCAGCGTTCGCGTTGAAGGTCTTCGTCACGCTAGTGCCGCCCCTGGCGTTGATCCTGCTCGTTCTCGGATCGATCATCGGCGGCATCGCGACCGTCAATCAGGCCGGTGCTATTGGCGCCGCCGGCGCGACTGTTATGGCCGGCTACCGGTTGAAGGAGGGACAGAAGGGCGCATTCACGCCGGCGATCGTGGCGATCCTCTCCATGCTCGCCCTGACGGTGATCCTCAGCATCTACCCGGTGAACGTGAAATCGATCACGTCGCAAGGCGATCAGATCGGGGTCACGCTGGCCATCATTGCCGTTTTCTTCCTCGTTCTGTCGCTGGTCTGGAGCGGTTGGCGGGCGCTGAAAATCGACAACACCCTCTACGGGGTTATGATCGAAACCGCCAAGACCACGTCCCTCGTCTTCATCATCCTGCTGGGCGCGGCCATGCTGACCGCCGCGTTTCGTGCGTTCGGCGGAGAGGAGCTGGTTCGCGAGTTCCTGACCAGTCTGCCCGGCGGCTTCTGGCTGCAGTTTCTGGTGGTGATGCTGGTTATCTTCGTCCTTGGTTTCTTTCTCGATTTCATCGAGATCGCGGTGGTGGTCGTCCCCATCGTCGCGCCGATTCTGCTGGCCGATCCGGGTGCCAATATCACGGCGGTCTGGCTGGGCGTGATGATCGGGCTGAACATCCAGACGTCGTTTCTCACCCCGCCTTTCGGGTTTGCCCTGTTCTATCTGCGCGGTGTGGCGGATGCGACCGTTCGCACGCTCGACATGTACAAAGGCGTGATCGCATTCATCTGTCTTCAACTCGCGGCCCTGTTCATCGTCGCCCTGACGCCGCCGCTTGTGAACTACCTGCCCAACCGGATCGCCTTGCTTTCGGAAACCGCGCCGCCGCCGCGCAATCCCCGGCTGCAGTACTGTCTCGAGCACTATGTATTCGACCAGTTGAATACGGGCGGGCGGGGAATTCGCACCGCAGTTGAGGCGACCGGATCGCTGGACAGGCAATTCCTGCCGGCGGCCATCCGCGATGATATGGATGATATGCTGGCCGGGATCGACAACACCTTCGATCTGATCAAACAGACCGCCGTGACCGAGGCGGCTCTGGCCGAGGCGTCGCCGGAATTCCGGCCCGTTCACAGGGTGGTGCGGCAGCTCGAGCACGATATCCGGAAAATCACCAGAACCCTCGACGAGAACAAGACGCTTCTTTCGCGGACTCGCGGCGATGACGAGGCGGCCGCAAAGCGCCGCGAGGGATTTGAAGGAAGAATTGAAGAGCTCTACCGGCAGATTGAGGCTCTTGAAGCCAAGGTTCCGGACGAATGGGACACGGTCTATGCCGCCTATGCCGATTTGCAGAAGGCCGATGCCAAGGCGCGCCTCGACTATCGCAGGAACGTCGATGACGCCTATTCCAAACTGGTCGAGATCATTCGCATTATCGATGCATCCGAGGCGGTGGCGGCAAGCCGGGCGCGGATCGAGGCGCTTCGCACAGTCGTCGACGATCCCGATTCCAAGGCTGCTGCGGAAGAATTCAAGACGGTCTCCGGAACGCTTAGCGGTGTGGCCGGTGCCGGGGAAATATCATCCTTGCTTTCCAAGGCCCGCCGCGCGTTGCGTGGCAGGACACCGGATCCCGAGAAAGCGTCGGAGCACCTCGAGGAGGCAATCGTCCTGGTCGATCGGGAAACCGAGTGGCGCGACCGTGCCGCGACCGATATCCGCCCGACGCTGGTTGCCCTCGAAGCAACGATCCGCGATACAATCGGGCTGCGCCAGCAGGATCGGTTGCCACGCGAGATTGCGCTGTTCGTCGCGGGCTGCAATTCGGATCATCGCGACATCTCGCTCAATTTCTGAGCCGAAATTGCCTATTCGAACGAATAGGGGATCGTATCGCGCGCATTGTGGTCGACGGACAGCCTGCGCTTGAGTGGCGGCACAGCGCGCTGGTGGCAATTGTCGCGTTCGCAGATGCGGCAGGAGATGCCGATCGGCTCGAAGGCCGCCTCGCTTTCAAGATCGAGATCGTCGGCATAGACCAGTGAGCCGGCATGCTGGATCTCGCAGCCGACAGCCAGGGCGTAGCGCTGGACCGGATCGTGAAATCCGCCGCTGGCCTTGGTGACCTCGGTCGCCAGGCACAGATAGCGCACGCCGTCGGGCGTTTCGGCCAACTGCCTGAGGGTCCTTTGCGAGTTGCCGAAAGCACTGTGCACATTCCACAACGGACAGGCGGAGCCGAACCGGGCGAACTGCAGCTTGGTCGCGCAGTGCCGCTTGGTGATGTTGCCGGCCTGATCGACGCGGGCAAAGAAAAAGGGGATGCCCTTGTGGCCGGGTCTCTGCAATGTGCTCAGGCGGTGGGCGACCTGTTCGGTGCTGGCGCCGAAGCGGTCGGCCAGCAGTTCCAGATCATGTCGCAACTCGCCAGCCGCCCTCAAAAACGCGTCATAGGGCAGGAGGGTGCTGCCGGCGAAGTAGTTGGCGAGCCCGATCCGGCAGATGGCGGCCGCGTCGTGCGACTGAAAGCCCGCCTTTTCGACGATTTCGTCGATCTGGGCGCCATGTTCCAGCAGCGCGATCTGGTGGGCGATCTGAAAGGCATGGGTCGACGGTGCTGCCCTGGGATTGAGCGACAGCACGCGCGATACCGGATCGAAACGCCGGACGATGGCCGGGCTGTCGGCGCTGCCGCCGATGGTGACGCGGACGCGGTGCCGGCGCTCGAGATGATCGGCAAAGCTGCGCACCCGGCTGCGGGGCGCGGCGGCGAGCTGGCCGGCCAGCGTTTCGGCCGAGAGATCAAGTTCGTGGACGTAGTTGTTGATATAGTGGAAAAAATCGCGAACTTCCTCATAGGGTGTCGGCTCCGTCAGACCGCCGGCGCGTTCCAGCGTGTCGTCCAGTTCAGCCAGTTGTTCGCCGGCGCGGCGCAAGGCCTGGTGCATGGCGAGGAAAGCCCGCGCCACCGTTGGTGTATTTTGCGTGACCTGCATCAGATCCTGCGCCGAGGGATGTTCTCCCTTGAACAGCGGATCGGCGATGGCTTCCGCCATGTCAGCCAGCAGACGGTCGCTGTCATTGACGGACAATGAGGCGATATCCACGGAGAACGTCTCTGCCAGCGCTAGCAGAACCGGCGCGGTGACGTGCCGCTGATTGTTCTCGATCTGATTGAGATAGCTGGTCGATATGCCAAGCTGCTTGGCGAAAAGAGCCTGTGTTAGACCCAGATCGCTGCGGATCTTTCGGATGTTCTGGCCGATAAAGAGTTTTCGAGCGCGCATGTTTGCAATTTTACAAAATTCGATTTGCAACATTTGCTAAATCAACTTTGTCGCCTTTTCAAGCCTTTTCCACCGCTGCGAAGGGTTGTAGACAGGGATATCCAACACCCGGGAGACCAATCGTGACACGCCACATCCCGCCGACCCTATCGGCCATCCGACGATCCTTGAAAAGCCGGGAGCCGATGTGATGCGGGATATTCTCGATCAACTGGAAACCCGGCGGGAAGAGGCCCATCTCGGCGGCGGCCAGCGCCGCATCGAGGCCCAGCACGCCAAGGGCAAGCTGACCGCCCGGGAGCGGCTGGATATCCTGCTCGATGCCGGTTCCTTTGAAGAATACGACATGTACAAGACCCATCGCTGCGCGGATTTCGGCATGCAATCCCAGCAGATCGCCGGCGATGGTGTGGTGACCGGCTGGGGCACCATCAATGGCCGCCCGACTTATGTGTTCAGCCAGGACTTCACCGTGTTCGGCGGTTCGCTATCGGAGACCCATGCCGAGAAGATCTGCAAGGTGATGGATCTGGCAATGCAAAACGGCGTGCCGCTGATCGGGCTGAACGATTCGGGCGGCGCGCGCATCCAGGAGGGCGTTGCATCGCTCGGCGGCTATGCCGAAGTGTTCTGGCGCAACGTTCAGGCGTCCGGTGTGATACCGCAGATATCGGTGATCATGGGACCCTGCGCCGGCGGGGCGGTCTATTCGCCGGCGATGACCGACTTCATCTTCATGGTCAAGGACACGAGCTATATGTTCGTGACCGGTCCCGATGTGGTCAAGACCGTGACCAATGAGGTGGTGACGGCCGAGGAACTGGGCGGCGCGGCGACCCACACGAAGAAATCATCGGTGGCGGACGGCGCCTTTGAGAACGATGTGGAGACACTGCTGGAAGTGCGCCGCATGTTCGATTTCCTGCCGCTGTCCAACCGGCAGGCCGGGCCGGTTCTGCAGACCGGCGATCCGCTCGACCGGCAGGAGCCGAGCCTCGACACGCTGGTGCCCGACAATCCCAACCAGCCCTATGACATGCATGAGGTGATCGTCAAAATCGCCGATGAAGGCAATTTTTTCGAAATCCAGCGCGATTTCGCCGGCAATATTCTGTGCGGCTTCATCCGCGTCAACGGCAGCACGGTCGGTGTTGTCGCCAATCAGCCGATGGTGCTCGCCGGATGCCTCGATATCGACAGTTCGAAAAAGGCGGGCCGCTTCGTTCGCTTTTGCGACGCGTTCAATATTCCGATCCTGACCCTGGTGGACGTTCCCGGATTCCTGCCCGGCACGGCGCAGGAATATGGCGGCATCATCAAGAACGGGGCGAAATTGCTGTTCGCCTATGCCGAGGCGACGGTGCCGAAAGTCACCGTCATCACGCGCAAGGCCTATGGCGGCGCCTATGATGTGATGGCGTCGAAACATATTCGCGCCGATGTCAATTATGCTTGGCCGACGGCCGAGATCGCCGTCATGGGTGCCAAGGGCGCCACCGAGATCCTCTACCGGTCGGAACTGGATGATCCAGACAAGATCGCGCAGCGAACCAGGGACTATGAAGACCGCTTCGCCAATCCCTTCGTCGCCGCGCAGCGCGGTTTCATCGACGAAGTGATCATGCCGCATTCCACCCGGCGGCGCGTGGCGCGGGCGTTCGAACTGCTGAAAACCAAGAAGGCCGCTGCACCGACCCGCAAACATGACAATATCCCGCTGTGAGGCACAGGAAGATGTTCAATAAGATCCTCGTCGCCAATCGCGGTGAAATCGCCTGTCGTGTCTTCAAAACCGCCAGGCGGCTGGGGATCGGCACCGTTGCCGTCCATTCCGAGGCCGACCGCAATGCGCTGCATGTCCAGATGGCTGACGAAGCGGTTGCGATCGGCGCCGCGCCGGCCAGCGACAGCTATCTGGTGATCGACCGGATTGTCGATGCCTGCCGCCAGACCGGCGCCGAAGCCGTGCATCCGGGATATGGCTTCCTGTCGGAACGCGCCGATTTCGCCGAGCGCCTGGCAGCCGAGGATATCGTCTTCATCGGACCGCCGCCCGGCGCGATCGAAGCGATGGGCGACAAGATCACATCCAAGAAAATCGCCGCCGAGGCGGAAGTCTCGACGGTGCCCGGCCATATGGGGATTATCGACGATCCGGCACAGGCGGTCATCATTGCCGAGGAGATCGGCTATCCGGTGATGATCAAGGCCAGCGCCGGCGGCGGCGGCAAGGGCATGCGCATTGCCTGGAACGATGCGGAAGTCCGGGAAGGGTTCGAGCGGTCGAAGTCGGAAGCCGCTTCCAGCTTCGGGGATGATCGGGTCTTTATCGAAAAATTCGTCACCGAACCGCGCCATATCGAGATCCAGGTGCTGGCCGACCGCCATGGCGACTGTATCTATCTCGGCGAGCGCGAATGTTCCATCCAGCGCCGCAACCAGAAGGTCATCGAGGAAGCGCCGTCGCCGTTTCTGGATGAGGAGACACGGCGCCGGATGGGCGAGCAGGCGGTCGCGCTGGCTAAGGCTGTGGACTATGCCAGCGCCGGAACCGTGGAATTCATCGTCGACAAGGACCGCAATTTCTACTTCCTCGAAATGAACACCCGGCTGCAGGTCGAGCATCCGGTCACCGAACTGGTGACCGGTGTCGACCTCGTCGAACAGATGATCCGTGTTGCGGCTGGCGAAAAACTGTCGATCCGGCAGGAGGATGTCGCCCTGGACGGCTGGGCTGTGGAGAGCCGTCTTTACGCCGAAGATCCCTATCGCAATTTCCTGCCGTCCATCGGGCGGCTGACGCGATACCGGCCGCCGTGCGAGGGCACAAACGGCGACGGCACCCGTGTGCGGAACGATACCGGGGTGTTCGAGGGCGGCGAAATCTCGATGTTCTACGATCCGATGATCGCCAAATTGTGCACCTGGGGCACGAACCGTGATGAGGCGGTCGCCGCGATGAGCGATGCGCTGGACGGGTTCGAGATGGAGGGCATCGGTCACAATCTGCCGTTCCTGTCGGCGGTGATGGAACATCCGCGCTTTCGGGCCGGGCGGCTGACGACGGCCTTCATCGAGGAGGAATATCCCGACGGATTTCGCGGCGTTGATCCGGATGCGCAGATGCTGTCGCAATTTGCCGCTGTCGCGCTGGTCCTCGACGCCATCGAGAGAACCCGTCTGGCGTCCATCGCTGATCCCCGGTTCGCCGGAGACGACGCGGCCGGAGATGATGCGCGGACCGTTCGCATCGCCGGATGGAATGTTCCGACGACGCTGCGGCGCGACGGGGCGGAGTTTATTGTCGGTGTTGGCGATTCGCCGCCGAAATCGATCGTAACCGGCTGGATGCCCGGCGACCGGATGGCCCGGTTGCGCATCGATTCCCGGGACCGCGCGTTCAAGGCCGAGCCGGTGCCGGGCGGCTACCGGCTTCGCCACCGCGGTGTCGACCTTTCGGTCATGGTTCTGCCCGGTCGCGTTGCGGAACTGGCGGCGCTGATGCCGGAAAAACTGCCGCCAGACACGTCGAAATTCCTGCTTTGTCCGATGCCGGGCCTTGTCGTCAAACTGCATGTGGCGGTCGGCGAGAGCGTGGTCGAAGGCCAGCCCCTGGCTATTGTCGAGGCCATGAAGATGGAAAACGTGCTGCGGGCGCAAAAGGCCGGCGTGGTCGCCGAAATTCCCGTCAGCGAGGGTGACAGCCTCGCGGTTGACGACATCATCATGGAGTTCGAGGCATGAAGGCGGATCTGACGGCACTTGAGATCACCCGCGAGCGACCGTTGCTGGGGCGGCGGACCGGACGCTTGTCCTATGGCTGCTGGAGACTGGCAGGCACCCCGGTCAAGGAGGTGGCGGAGAAAATCGATGCGGCGCTGTCGGTCGGCGCCAACCTGATTGACACCGCGGCGATCTACGGGTTCGGCGGTGCCGGGTTCGGAGAGGCCGAAGCGATGTTCGGGGAATTCATCGGTGATCGTCCCTCGGTGCGCGATGACCTGATCCTGGTGACCAAGGGCGGGATTACACCGCCGCTGCCGTATAACTCGTCCGTCGACCATCTGACGGCGTCCTGCGAGGCGTCGCTGAAGCGTCTTCGGACCGACCGGGTCGACGTGTTCCTCATCCACAGACCGGACCTTTTGACAGGCCATGAGGAAGCGGCAAGGGCGCTTTCACGGCTGGTGGAAAGCGGCAAGGTGCGAGGCGTTGGCGTTTCCAACTATACGGTGGAGCAGACGCGCGCGCTGCAGCATTTTCTCGACATACCGCTGGCGGTGACACAGCCGGAGTTGTCGGCCTGGGCGACCGGCGCGCTGTTCGACGGTACGCTCGACCATGCCCAGACCGCTGGGCTGCTGCCGATGGCCTGGTCGCCGCTCGCCGGCGGCGCGTTGGCGACCGGGGTCGTGCCGAGTGGCGCCGATGAGGAGCTGTTTGGTGACCTGATTGGTGAGCTGGACCGCCTGGCGGAGACCAATGACACCAGCCGGGAATGCGTCGCCCTGGCCTGGCTGCTGGCGCATCCGGCGGGCATCGTTCCGATCATCGGAACCCAGTCGGCCGATCGGATTCGATCTGCCGCCGGTGCATTCGATGTCACCATGAACCGCCGCGACTGGTATGCGATCCTCGAAGCCAGTCTCGGAAAGCACATGCCCTGAGGCCCGGCGGATTTCCGTCCAAGGAGGCTGCCCAAGGAGGCTGCAATGACCAAGACCAAACGCGATTGGCTGGAACTCGCATCCAGCGAATTGAAGGGCGCCGATCCGGCGACGCTCGACTGGCAGACGCCGGAGGGCATTACGGTCAAGCCCGTCTATACGGCCGAGGACGTGTCCGCCGATGCGGCGGGCGAACTGCCGGGATTCGCGCCCTTCACCCGCGGGGTGAAGGCGACCATGTATGCCGGCCGGCCATGGACCATTCGCCAATATGCCGGCTTTTCCACGGCGGAGGATTCAAACGCCTTCTACCGCAAGAACCTTGCCGGAGGCCAAAAGGGCCTGTCCGTCGCCTTCGATCTCGCCACCCATCGGGGCTATGATTCCGATCATCCGCGTGTCGTCGGCGATGTCGGCAAGGCCGGTGTCGCCATCGACTCGGTCGAGGATATGAAGATCCTGTTCGACGGGATTCCGCTGGACCAGATGTCCGTTTCGATGACGATGAACGGTGCCGTCATTCCTGTCCTTGCCATGTTTATTGTCGCAGGCGAGGAGCAGGGCGCCGACCGGGCCGCGCTTTCGGGGACCATCCAGAACGATATCCTGAAGGAGTTCATGGTCCGCAACACCTATATCTATCCGCCGGATGCATCGATGCGCATCGTCGCCGACATCATCGAATTCACGGCGCGGCAGATGCCGAAGTTCAACTCCATTTCCATTTCCGGCTATCACATGCAGGAAGCGGGGGCGACGCTGGCGCAGGAACTTGCCTACACGCTTGCCGACGGGATGGAATATGTGCGCGCCGCGATGCGCAAGGGACTCGATATCGACGCCTTCTCCGGCCGTTTGTCCTTCTTCTTCTGCATCGGCATGAACTTTTTCATGGAAGCCGCCAAATTGCGGGCAGCGCGGCGGCTGTGGGCGCGGATCATGACCGATTTCGGGGCGCAATCCGAACGGTCGAAGATGCTGCGTACCCACTGCCAGACATCCGGCGTCTCACTGACCGAGCAGGATCCTTACAACAACGTCGTGCGCACGGCTTTCGAGGCGATGGCGGCCGTTCTGGGTGGCACGCAGTCGCTGCACACCAATTCCTTCGACGAGGCGCTGGCCTTGCCTACGGAATTTTCCGCCCGCATCGCGCGCAACACACAGCTCATCCTGCAGCATGAAACGGGTGTCGCCAATGTCGTCGACCCGTTGGGCGGCTCCTATTATGTCGAGGCGCTGACCGACGCGCTGGCCGAGGAAGCCTGGCGGATGATCGAAGAGGTCGAAAGCCTCGGCGGGATGACGGCGGCGGTGGAAAAAGGCCTGCCGAAAATGCGCATCGAAGAGGCGGCGGCACGGCGGCAGGCGCGGATCGACAAGGGCGAGGACGTGATCGTCGGTGTCAACCGGTTCCGGCTGGATGACGAGCCGCAGGTCGATATTCTGGAGATCGACAATGCCAAGGTGCGGCGGGCGCAGATCGCCCGTCTGCAGAAGGTGCGCAGCAGCCGTGATCAGGGGCGCTGCGATGCCGCGCTTGCGGCGCTACAGGCAGTTGCCGAAAGCGGCGAGGGCAATCTGCTGGAGGCGGCGATCGGCGCGGCGCGCGAGCGGGCGACGCTCGGCGAGATATCCGACGCGATGGAGCGTGCCTTCAACCGCCACAAGGCGACGGCGCGGATGATCTCCGGCGTCTATGGCGAGGCCTATCGCGGCGACACGGAATATGAGGCGGTGCAAAAGAAGATCTGCGCCTTCAGGGAGGATAAAAACCGCGCCCCGCACATTCTGGTGGCCAAGATGGGGCAGGACGGCCACGATCGCGGGGCCAAGATCATCGCCACGGCCTTCGGCGATATGGGGTTTGACGTTTCGCTCTCCGACATGTTCGAAACGCCTGAGGAAGTCGCCTCGAAGGCCATCGATCTGGATGTCGACGTCATCGGCGTCTCGTCCCTGGCGGCCGGACACCGAACGCTTGTGCCGGAGCTCATCGACTGTCTGAAAAAACGGAACCGGGACGATATCATCGTCGTGTGCGGCGGTGTCATTCCCGAGCAGGATTACGCTTTCCTTCGCGATGCGGGCGTGGCGGAGATCTTCGGCCCGGGATCGAATGTCGTCGACGCGGCCAATTCGGTTCTGGCCGAGGTCAGCGGGCTGAGGCGCAACCGGTAGATGCCGGTTTCGCCTGCTCAGATCTGATAGAATCGGCGAGCGTTGCCGCCGAAAAACGCTTCTTGCGAACCGGGCGGAACGAGCGCCTGATAGGCTTTGACGATCCGCGCATAGCTCGCGTTCAGGCTGTCCACCGGAAAGTTTGAACCGAACATGCAGCGCTCCGGTCCGAACTGTTCGAGACAGGTTTCGACGATGGGGCGGATGCTTTCCGCAGTCCAGTCGTGTTCGAACATGCCGAGCCCCGATAGTTTGCACCACATATTCGGCAGGCGCGACAGGTGACGCAGCGATTGCGACCAGTCGCGAAGCCCCTCGACAGACCGGTCATTGGGCGAGCCGGCGTGGCACAGCGCCACGGGCAGTTGCGGAACCTGTTCGAAAACGCCGGCGGCGGCCTGCATGAGGTCGGGGATCAGTTGCAGATCGAAGGACAGCCGCCGGTCGGCAAGGCGGGTGAGTCCTTCGAGGAAGGCCGGATTGTCCAGAAGGGCGTTGGTGCCGGTGCGCCGGTCTTCGTCCGGCGCCCGGCCGACGATCTGACGAATGCCGCGCACCGTGGGCAGGGCGCAGATTTCTTCCAGTTGCCGGTCGCCGCCGGCGGTGGTCAGATCGCAGAAGGCGACCTGCGCGAGCGGCCAGTCGGGATTGCCGTCGGCAACCGATTGCACCCAGCGCGCCTCCGCGAGGCCGTCCGCCGCGCCCACCTGAATGTGCACCGAAGCGCCAAATCCGGCGGCTTCTGCGTCGGTGCGGAATTCGCCCAGAAGATAATCGCGCTGGATTGGCGCTGGATCGCCGAAAAAGCGTGTTTCGCCGCGGGCCATGAGCCAGGGGTAACGGACCGCCTGCAAATCCCAGAGATGGTGATGGCAATCAATTCTCATCGCGTGTCCTGTCCGCGGATTGGGCGATCAGGTCGATCCCCATCTGGTCGAACAGATGCAGATAGTCCAGCAGGACCCAGTTCTCCATGATTTTGCCCCCGGCGCAACGGTAGAAATCCATGACCCGCAGCGTCAGGGCGCGTCCGGTGGCGGCGACACCGAGATAGTCGCCCCGGTGGGTCATGGTCATTGACGGCCAGCCGGACACTGCCGCGTAGTCGCCGTCGCCGATGCGGCAGTAATGATTGCCGCCCTTGCGGTCGGGAAAGGCCCGCAGGAAGGATTCGCGGTGATCCTGCACGAATCCGCTCCACCGGTAGTTCGAGCCGATGCCCGCCGGGCCGTACCACAGCATGCCCTCATGCCAGTAGCCGTTCTCGCCGGTCTGGTCTTTTGAGGTAAAGGTATCGGGGTCGAAGCTTTGCAGATCGCGCAGCATGCCCTCGACGATGTCCAGGGTCTCTTCGCCATCCGACTGGCCTGCCGGCAGCACGCCGTCATGGGTCGCGGGGCCCGGAAACAGCATTTCCGTGCCGAGATCACAGGGCAGGGGGCAGCAACCGGTCTGACGCATCAGGTCGATGAAGTCGACGATGAGCTTGGCCTCGGCGATCCGGCCGTTTTCGAGGCGATAGAACTCGCCGGAGCGGAGAAATGCCAGATGCCGGCTGGGGCCGATGCCGAAGAGTTGGCCGGAGAAATTGCCCAGATAATGGGTAACAGCGGCAACCCAGCGGCCGCCAGCATCACGGCGGTTGTCTCCGCCGATGAAAATCTCGTCGCGCCGGCGGGCGTGCGACAGCGCCGCACGTAGCGGGCGTATCCAGCCGTCGAGAATCTGCCGCGGACCGACAAACCGGCCGACGGGAAAGGAGACGTCCCAGACCGCATCATCGGTCAGGATGTCGGCGAGCCGGGTCTCGAGTTCCGAATCCGGACACATTATCAACTGGTTGAGCCGGGCGTGCACAACAGTGCGGAAGTCGTCAGACATGTGGATATTCCGATGAATTGCATACGAATGCAGAAAAACCTTGCCAAACTTGCCGGTCTGAGTCTAGCCTGAATGCATACCTATGCAAAATTGGGTTGCGGGAGGACCGGATGGCCGAAATTCAACTGCGCAACATCTCAAAACGCTGGGGAAGTTTCGTCGGTGTCGACAATTTCGATCTGACGATCGCGGACCAGGAATTCCTTGTGCTGCTCGGTCCGTCCGGCTGCGGAAAGACCACTACCATGCGCATGGTCGCCGGCCTCGAAGACGCCACCGAAGGTGAGATCATCGTCGATGGCCGGGTGGTCAACGACCTCGATCCGAAAGACCGGGATGTCGCCATGGTGTTCCAGTCCTACGGCCTTTATCCGAACATGAATGTCTTTGAGAATATCCGCTTTCCATTGAAGGTCCGGAAGATCGATCCCGCCACCCATGAGGAGCGGGTGATGCGGGCGGCCAGGATGGTCGAACTGGAGGAGTTCCTGCACCGCAAACCGGCGGAGCTTTCCGGTGGGCAAAGGCAGCGGGTGGCGCTGGCGCGGGCGATCGTGCGCGAACCCAATGTGTTCCTGATGGACGAACCGCTCTCCAATCTCGACGCCAAACTCCGGGTTTCCACCCGGGCGCAGATCAAGAATCTCAGTCACGAGCTGAAAGTGACGACGATCTACGTGACCCATGATCAGATCGAGGCGATGACCCTTGCCGACCGGGTCGTCGTGATGAGCAAGGGCGTGGTCCAGCAGGTCGGTTCGCCGACCGACATCTATGACAATCCGGCCAACACCTTCGTTGCCAGCTTCATCGGTTCGCCGGCGATGAACCTGATGGAGGGAACGCTGACCGACGGCGTGTTCGAGGCCGACCATGTCCGCATCACCGGCCTGTCGGGCCCGAACGGCGCGGTGACGCTCGGCTTTCGGGCCGAGGACGCAAGGGTCAGCGACACGCCGGCCGAGATCAATGCGCCGGTCTACACGATGGAGCTGCTCGGCGACGCGACGATGATCACCCAGCGGGTCGGCGGCGCGTTCGTCTCGGTCAAGGCGGGCAAGGAATTCAGGGCGGAGATCGACGATTCCGTATCGATTTCGATACCGGGCTCCATCTGCCACCTGTTCGACAGTGAAACGGGCGAACGCATTATGGGGTGACGACCCCAGAACCGCCCGCGCCGAAGGGCCGGGTTCATAAATTGCCGACCGTTTCAAGGCGGTGGCAGCCAACCAAACCGGGAGAACATGATGTATCTGAAACGAATCGCGATAGCGGGGGCAATCACGCTCTTTTCGACAACAGCCTGGGCTGGATGCGCCTTTGAGAACACGGTTCCCGTGAAATCCTTTTCGGCTGGCTTCGAAGCCTGGAAATCGGTGACGGAGGCGATGGCCGAATGCGGTAATTTCAGCGCCGAACTCGATCAGGAATTCAGAACCAAGCAGCCTTCGGCGTTTTCCGCCAATCCGGCGCTGTATCAGATCGGCGGCGTTTCAAACGGTACGATCACACCGCTGATCAATGAGGGCACGATCCGTCCGCTTGATGATCTGGTAGCCAAATATGGGCAGAACCTGACGCCGAACCAGCTGATTGCAATCGACGGCAAAGTGATGGCCGTGGCCATGATGGTGAACACCCAGCATTTGATGTTCCGCAAGGATATTCTCGATGACCTTGGAATAGACGTGCCCGTCACATGGGACGATGTTCTGGCGGCAGCAGAGAAAATCAAGGAGGCCGGCGTTGTCGATTATCCGCTCGGCGGCACGATGAAAACCGGCTGGAACCTGGCGCAGGACTTCAACAACATGTTCCTTGGCTTCGGCGGCACTTTCGTCAATGCCGACAGCACCCCATCTGTGAATTCGGAGGCCGGCATCAAGGCGCTTGAGAAAATGAAGGAACTCACCGCCTATATGGATCCGGAATATCTGGTGTCCGATTCCACCTATGTCCAGCAGCAGTTCCAGCAGGGCAAGATCGCCATGGCCAACCTTTGGGCGTCGCGTGCTGCCGCCATGGATGACGCCAATGAATCACAGGTTGCCGGCAAAGTGGACACGGCTTCCGCCCCGCTTGCCATGGAAGGCGGCGCACCGGCCACGACCCTGTGGTGGGACGGCATCGTTATCGCCAAGAACATATCGGACGACGAGGCCGATGCGGCCTTCCGCGTCGCCATGGAGGGGCTGGACAAGGAGATGGTTCAGGCCAACAGCGACGAGGCGATCTGGTTGATTGACGGCTATGAACCCAACCGTCTGGCAAATGGCGCCATTGCCGCCGCCACGGCAGACCCGGCACCTGCGCCGTATCCTTCCACTTCCCAGATGGGGATGATGCATACGGCACTTGGCAACAATCTGGCGTCGTTTTTCACCGGTGAGAGCACTGCCGAGCAAGCGCTTGCCAATGTCGAAGCCGAATATCTGAAATCGGCCAAAGAAGCCGGTCTGATCAAATAGGACTGTGAACGGGAGGGCTTTCTGCCCTCCCGGTTTTTCTGATTTGGGGAGGACGGGCCAATGAAGTTCAAGACATTTGCAGTCTTCGTGGCGCCATCCATCTTCATGATGCTGCTGTTTATCGCAGCACCGTTGGTCAGCGTGTTCTCCCAGAGTTTCTATCTGACTCAGCCGCAATTCGAGACGGTGGAGGTCGAAAACTGTACGGCCGGGTTTCTCAAACAGACCTGTGTCACCGAAGAAAAGACACGCCCGATTTTGGGTGACGACGGCAAGATCGTCACCGAGACCAAATATGTGGGCTGGCAGAGCTATCTCAACGTTCTCGAACCGGAGCGCGCCTGGGCTGCGATTTCCGCAGGAAGCGTTTCCGCGCTTCTTTCCATCGATTTCTGGAAGGCGTTGCGGTTCACCCTGACATTCACATTGATCACACTGCCGCTGGTCATCATCGTCGGTCTCGCGCTGGCCGTTGCCGTCAACAATGCCACGCGTGCCATTCGCGGACCGGTGATCTTCATTTCCCTTCTGCCGTTTATCATCACGCCTGTTATCGGCGCGCTATCGATCCGCTGGCTATTTGTCGGCGACGGCATCATGACGGCCTTTATGGAATGGTGGCTTCAGCGTGATATTGCGCTCTTTGCCCAGGGCTGGACGATCGAAATCCTGATGATGGGCTACCGGGTGTGGCATGTGGCACCTTTTGCCTTCGTCGTTCTTTATGCGGGTCTGCAGACCGTCAATCAGGACACGCTTGAAAGCGCCATAATCGACGGTGCAAGCCGTTGGGAACGTCTTCGCTACGTGGTCATTCCCCACCTCATGCCGCTGATCATTTTCCTGTCACTGATTCACCTGATGGACAGCTACCGGGTGTTCGACGAAATCATCGGCTTCTCCAGCGAGGCCCATGTGATTTCGCTGCAGTGGCTCACCTTCGACCTGTTGACGCCCGATGACAGCGGAAACCGCTCCATATCGCGGGCATCGGCCAGCGCCATGCTGACCATGATCGGAATTATCATCCTTCTTTATCCGCTGTTGCGCCGGACCTGGCGCGATCACAAGGGGGCAAACTGATGAGTACCCCAAGGGCTTTCCGCCAGTCGACCGCTCTTCGTTTCAGTTCGGCAGGATTTCTGACCATTTGGTGCCTCATTGCGGCTTTCCCGATCTTCTGGATCGCCGTGATGAGCTTCAAGGAGCCGATCGATGCGTTCTCCTCCAATCCGCTGAGTGTCATTTTCGGTCCTGCGACGCGGGAAAGAGGCAGTGGGCTTTCGGTGCCGGATATCCTGGCGGGTATCGCGCTGCTGGTTCTGACCGCCCAATTGGCCGTCAAATGGTTGCCCGACATGGTGCGGCAATATTCACCCTATGGCCAGGTCTGGTTCGGGTGGATCTGCGGATCGCTACTGCTGGGGCTGGCCTTTGTCCTGATTTTCGTCGGCGCCCTGCCGCCGATCATGAATGTTGTCAATTCAGCCCTGGGCTCATTTGGCAATCCGGTGATCGGTCTGACCACGGAGCATTATTCGGCGGTTTGGTGGGAAAATGAATTCTACCGCAATTTCATCAATTCTCTGATCGTCACCACCGGCGTTGTGACGGTTTCGCTGACATTCGGCACCCTTGCCGGGTACGGTCTGGCGCGATCCGGCTCCAATCTGGCGTTCTGGATCCTGATCATCGCCCTGGTGTTCCGAGCCCTGCCGCATTCGGTGCTGGTCGCCGGTTATCTGCCCTGGTTCATCAATTCGGCGGAAATCCTGCGGCCGATCCTGGGCGACGCTGCGCCGACGCTGTATGGCAAGCCCTTTGCCGTAATCGCCGTGCTGGTGGCGATCAACCAGCCCTTCACCATCTGGATGCTGCGGTCCTTCTTCCAGAACATTCCATCAGAGCTGGACGAGGCGGCTCGGGTAGACGGGTGCACCCATTTTCAGGCTTTCCGCTGGGTGATCATGCCGGTCATGTGGCCGGGCGTTATCACCACCGGCCTGTTCAGTTTTCTGCTCGGCTACAATGATTATCTCGTCACGTCTCTGCTGCTCGATGCGCAGAACCAGACCATGGTTCCGGCGATCGCCGGCTATTTCAACCGTGAGACAACCACCACCGATCAGGTCGAGGCTGTGGCCGCGGCCGTGTCGATCACGGCGCCGCTCTTCCTGCTGGTGATGATCTTCCAGCGGCAGATTGTCAGCGGGCTGACGGCCGGCGCGGTGAAGGGGTAGCGCGTGATCCGGTGAAGTATGGAAACAGAAGGAAATCTGCATGAGAGGATCGCGACCGGAACAGGCCGTTTTGTCCCGCGACACCGATATGTCGAAAACCGCGGCAACCCGAACGGTTATCGAGGAGATGGTCGACGGGCTCAACGATCACCGTATCGACGATATCGGTGAGTTCTTCGCCTGCGATTTTTCCTGGATGGGTAATTTCGGTTGCGGGACCAAACACGGCATTCGGGCCTTTCAGGACAATTGGCAAAAGCCGTTCCAGGCGGCGTTCTCCGACAAGGTCTGTGTCGACGAA
Source organism: Rhizobiaceae bacterium (assembly GCA_028279875.1). Classification (GTDB taxonomy): domain Bacteria; phylum Pseudomonadota; class Alphaproteobacteria; order Rhizobiales; family Rhizobiaceae; genus Hoeflea_A. The sequence goes on along the minus strand of JANQMU010000056.1, from coordinate 23,790 downwards.
GCCCGTCTCTATATGGGCGAATGGGCGGCGGCCTTCGGGCGGCAGGAAGCGACCCATAGCGGGCCGTTCATGGGCGTTGCGGCAACCGGGAAGCGGGTGGAAATCCGGTACATGGATTTCTGGAAGGTGGTCGATGACAAGATCGTCGACAACTGGGTGATGGTCGATTTTCCGCATGTCCTGGCGCAGCTCGGCGTGGATGTCTTCAAGGGCGAGGGCTGGGAAGCGTTCGATCGGGGTGAAAAGCAACCGCCGGTACCGGCGTAAGAGGAAACAGAATGGCAATTGAGGTTCTCAAACGGGGTAAGCCGGACGCCGAGCGTTCGGATGACGATGCGAAGGTGCGCGGCATCGTCGAGGCGACGCTGGCCGATATCGAAGCGCGGGGCGATGCGGCGGTTCGTGCCCTGTCGGAGAAATTCGACAACTACACGCCGGATGCTTTTCGGCTGTCATCCGGCGAGATCGAAGCGCTGATGAACCGCGTCTCGGCCCGCGACATGGAGGATATCAAATTCGCCCAGGCCCAGGTGCGGGGCTTTGCCCAGGCGCAGCGCGATTCGATGCTCGATATCGAGGTCGAAACCATGCCCGGCGTCATCCTCGGCCACAGGAACATCCCGGTCCAGTCGGTCGGCTGCTATGTGCCGGGCGGCAAGTTCCCGATGGTCGCCTCTGCGCACATGTCGGTGGCCACGGCCCAGGTCGCCGGCGTGCCGCGCATCATCGCCTGCACACCGCCCTTCAAGGGCGAGCCCAACCCGGCGGTTATCGCCGCCATGCATCTCGGCGGCGCCCATGAGATCTATGTGCTCGGCGGCATCCAGGCGATCGGCGCCATGGCGATCGGCACCGAAACCATCGAGCCGGTGCACATGCTGGTCGGGCCGGGCAATGCCTTTGTGGCGGAAGCCAAGCGGCAATTGTTCGGCAAGGTCGGGATCGACCTGTTCGCCGGGCCGACCGAAACCATGGTGATTGCCGATGAGACGGGCGCCGATGCCGAACTGTGTGCCACCGACCTCCTGGGCCAGGCCGAGCACGGCTACAACTCGCCGGCGGTTCTGGTCACCAATTCGCAAAGGCTCGCACGCGATACGCTGGCCGAAATCGACCGGCTGCTGACTATCCTGCCGACGGCCGAGACCGCTGCTGCAAGCTGGCGGGACTATGGCGAGGTGATCGTCTGCAATACCTATGATGAGATGCTGGCGGTTGCCGATGACATTGCTTCGGAACATGTGCAGGTGATGACCGACCGGGACGACTGGTTCCTGAACAATATGACTTGCTACGGAGCCTTGTTCCTCGGGGCGCGGACCAATGTCGCCAATGGCGACAAGGTGATCGGCACCAACCACACGCTGCCGACGAAGAAGGCGGGCCGCTATACGGGCGGTCTTTGGGTGGGCAAATATCTGAAGACCCATTCCTATCAGAAGGTGACGAGCGACGAGGCGGCGGCGACGATTGGGGCCTATTGTTCGCGGCTGTGCATGCTGGAGGGCTTTGTCGGCCATGCCGAGCAGGCCAATGTGCGCGTGCGACGATATGGCGGGCAAAACGTGCCATACGGAGAGGCGGCGGAATGATGCGGGCGGTGTTTTGCGGAGCGGCGCATGGCCGCTGACGTCCACACCGGCAACAAGGCGCTTATGCGGCCGCTGCGTCGGGCGCTGTATGATTTCGAGGAGGAGACCGTCAAATCGGCGCTTACGCGTGCTTTTCACCGTGACGCGCGGATCTATCTTGCCTATCCGTTCGAGAATGTTGGTGGCCCGCAAGATTTGTTTCACGTTGTGCTGCTGCCGCTTCATGCCGCCATTCCCGATCTGGAGCGGCGCGATACCATCGTCATGGCGGGCGAAACGTCAAATGGGTCGGACTGGGTGGGCTGCGCCGGCTATTACACCGGGACATTCGTTGCCTCCTGGCTCGACATCCCGCCGACCGGACATCAGGTCGCGATGCGATTTCACGAGTTTTACCGCGTCGAGGACGCCAGGATCGTCGAAATGCAGGCGCTGTGGGATATTCCGGAAGTCATGATACAGGCGGGGGCCTGGCCGATGGTGCCCAGCCTCGGCCGGGAATGGCATGTTCCGGGTCCGGCGACGCAGGACGGGCTGGTGGCGGGACCCCGGGATGCGGAGCGGTCGGCCGGCAGCGTCAAACTCGTTTCCGACATGCTGGCCGGGCTCGGGAACTTCGCCGAGGGCGGGGTCGAGGCGATGCGCCTCGGCGACTATTGGCATCCGCGCTTCAGTTGGTACGGCCCTTCCGGGATCGGCACGGCGCGTGGCCTTTCGGGTTTTCGAAACTGGCATCAGATCCCGTTTCTGAACGCCATGCCCGATCGGGTCGGCTCCCTTGGAGAGGGCAATCTGTTCGGCGATGGCGACTATGTCGGCTTTACCGCCTGGCCCGGCATGCATATGACGATCTCGGATGACGGATGGCTCGGCATTGCGCCGGGAAACCAGAAAATCACCATGCGCAGCCTCGATTTCTGGCGCTGCGAGAAAGGCCTGATCCGCGAAAACTGGGTGCTTGTCGATATTCTGGATGTTTACCGCCAGATCGGCGTTGATGTATTTGCAAGGCTCCGCGAATTCAACAAATCCCGCACCAGATCCATGGAGCCTGTCTGATGGTTGCACTTCCCAGAACACCCTCCTTCCGGCTGGACGGCAAACGGGCGCTGGTCACCGGCGCGACCTCCGGGATCGGCCGGGGCTGCGCGGTGGCGCTGGCCGAGGCCGGGGCCGATGTCGTTCTGACGGCGCGCAACGCGGCGCGTCTCGATGAGACCGTGCGGCTGTTCAAGGCCGAGGGCTGGCAGGCGCGGTCCCTGCCGTTCGATGTCGGTGATCTGGACGCGATGCGGGCTGCGGTCGAGGCGAACGGTCCGTTCGACATTCTGGTCAACAGCGCCGGGCTCGCCCGTCACGCCCCGGCGCGGGAAACCCAGGCCGCCGATTTCGATGCGGTCATGGATGTCAATCTGCGCGGCGCCTATTTCCTGCTGCAGGCCGTGGCAAAGGGGCTGCTGGAGGCGGAGCGCCCGGGATCCCTGATCACCATATCCTCGCAGATGGGCCATGTCGGCGGCATTGACCGCGCCGTCTACAGCGCATCGAAACACGCGGTCGAAGGGTTTACCAAATCGATGGCCATCGAGTTCGGCGGTCAGGGCATCCGGGTCAACACCATCTGCCCAACCTTCATCCGCACGCCTTTGACCGAGCAGACATTCGACAATCCCGAACGGGTCCGGTGGATCGAGGAGAAGATCAAACTCGGCCGGGTCGGCGAGATCGAGGACATCATGGGTGCAGTGGTTTACCTGGCATCCGACGCTTCGGCACTGGTGACCGGATCGGCGCTGATGATCGACGGCGGGTGGACGGCGGACTGATGGCAACGGAAAGGGTCACATCGACACTTGTTGCAAAACGCGCCGGAGTCAGCCAGTCGGCGGTGTCGCGGGTGTTCACGCCAGGTGCCAGCGTCCCGCTGAAAACCGCTGAAAAGGTTCGCAAAGTCGCCGACGAACTTGGCTACCGGCCGAATGTGCTGGCGCGCTCGCTGATTACCGGCAAAAGCCGGATCATCGGCGTCGTCGTCGCCTATTTCGAAAACCAGTTCTATCCCGATGCCGTCGAGAGACTGTCCAACGCGCTGCAGCGCGAGGGCTATCATGTCCTGATTTTCATGGCGTCGCAGACCGCCGGTAATATCGACAAGGTGCTTTCCGAAATCATCGATTACCAGGTCGACGCGCTGGTCGTCGCCTCGGTCGCAATGTCTTCGGAACTGGCGGAGCGCTGTGACGCCGCCGGAATCCCCGTGGTCCTGTTCAACCGCAGCCAGGACGATGAACGGTTCTCGTCGGTGACCTCCGACAATGCGGCCGGTGCGCGCAGACTGGCGGAGTTCCTGATCGCCGGAGGGCATGAGCGGATTGCTCATATCGCCGGGTGGGAGGGTGCATCCACCCAGCGGGACCGCGAGGGCGGGTTCCTGGCCGGTCTGAGCGCGGCCGGGATGCGGCTGCATGACCGCACGGTCGGCGATTTTCATTTCGAGATCGCCCAGGCCGCCGCCCGCGACATGTTCAACAAGCCCGAGCGGCCCGACGCGGTGTTTGTCGCCAATGACCACATGGCCTTTGCGGTGATGGATGTTGTGCGGACCGAAGTCGGCCTGCGTGTGCCCGAGGATGTTTCGATCGTCGGCTATGACGACGTGCCGATTGCCGCCTGGTCGAGCTACGATCTGACCACCGTCCGCCAGCGCTCGAACGCCATGGTCGAGGCCACCGTCGAAGTGCTTCTGACGCGCATCGAGAATGCGGAAACCGCGCCGAAACAGATATTCATTGACGGTCCGCTGATCGTGCGCGGGTCCGCCCGAAAACCGGAAGGATGGGATGAATGAGGGGCTTTGACACCAAGTTCAAGGATTTTCCCGACTATATTCTCGGGATCACCAAGGAGATCTGGGAAGATCGGGGCATTGCGACCCTGAACAAATATTACGCCCCCGATATCATCGTGCGTTCGCCGCCGTCCGTGGTTGTCGGCAATCATGATGTCATCGCCGCGACGATGGCGACCATTGCCGAATTTCCGGATCGCACTCTGCTGGGAGAAGACGTCATCTGGTCGGGAACGCCGGAGGAGGGCATGCTGTCGTCGCACCGGCTGCTGTCGACCGCCACCCATCTCGGCGACGGGATCTATGGCAAGGCGACCGGCAAGAAACTGGTCTATCGCATCATCGCCGACTGTCACGCCATCAACAACCAGGTCAATGACGAGTGGCTGATCCGTGACCAGGGCGCGGTGGTGCGCCAGATGGGCTGGGATCCCAAGGACTATGCCCGCGACCTGATCGAGCGGGAAGGCGGTTTCGAAAGCTGCGTCAGGCCGTTCACGCCGGAGATCGATCGGCAGGGCGCCTATCGCGGCAGGGGCAATGACAATGAATGGGGCGCGCGCTACGCCGATATTCTGACGAGCATCATGAACGCCGATCTGGCGGTGATCCCCAGGGAATATGACCGCGCCTGCCAGTTGGAATATCCCGGTGGCGTCACCGGCCATTCCTATTCGGCGGCCGACCATTTCTGGACCGGGCTGCGGGCCAGTTTTCCCAATGCGGTGTTCAAGATCGATCACCAGATCGGCCGCGACGATCCGCTGATGCCGCCGCGCGCGGCGATCCGCTGGTCGCTGACCGGGACGCATGATGGATGGGGGAGCCTGGGTACGCCATCGGGGGCGCCGGTCCATGTGATGGGCGCCAGTCACGCCGAGTTCGGGCCGTGGGGCCTGCGGCGTGAATATGTGCTGTTCGATGAAACCGCGATCTGGAAACAGATCATCCTCAAAACCGGCTGAGCAGAATCGGGAAGGACAGAGCTGTGTCGCGCATCAAGGTTACGCATGTCGGGTCGCTGCCGCGCACGCAGGAGGTGGTCGACTTCATCTTCGCCCGCGAACGGGATGAGCCTTACGATCAGGGGGCATTCGATGCCTGCATGACGCGCAACGTGTCCGAAACGGTGCGGCGGCAGGTGGCGGCCGGTGTCGATTTGGTCAGCGATGGCGAGACGTCGAAAATCTCCTACGCGACCTATGTCAAAGACCGCTATACCGGCTTTTCCGGCGACAGTCCGCGCAACGCTCCGGCCGATCTCAAGGCATTTCCCGGGTTCCTCAAGAGGCTCGCCGAGTCGGGCGGGACGGCGGACTATGCGCGTCCGATGTGCACCGGGCCGGTGCGGCCCAAGGACCATGTCGATCTTCACAAGGATATCGCCAATCTCAAATCGGCGATGGCCGAACACGGCGCGGAGGGCGGCTTCATGAATGCCGCGTCGCCCGGGGTGATTTCGCTGTTTCTGCCGAACGATCATTATGCGGACCGGGAAGCCTATCTGGCGGCGCTGGCCGAGGCGATGAAGGAGGAATACGAGATCATTGCGGCGGCCGGCCTGACGCTGCAGCTCGATTGCCCTGACCTGGCTCTGTCGCGCCATATGCTGTTTACCGACCTTTCGGATGCGGACTTCCTGAAGATCGCCCATATGCATGTGGAAGCGCTCGATCACGCGCTGCAAAATGTCCCGGCCGAGCAGATCCGTGTCCACATCTGCTGGGGTAATTACGAGGGGCCGCATATTTGCGACATCGGTATGGACAAGGTCTTCAGCACGTTGATGGGAACCAAGGCACGGTATGTGCTGTTTGAGACATCCAACCCCCGGCATGCCCATGAATGGACCGTGTTTCGCGACCGAAAGGGCGAAATACCCGACGACAAGGTCCTGATTCCGGGTGTCGTCGACACCACGACCAATTTTGTCGAGCATCCCGAACTGGTGGCGCAAAGGCTCGAGCGCTTCGTATCGATCGTCGGTGCCGACCGCGTCATCGCCGGCTCGGATTGCGGTTTCGGGACGTTTGCCGGCTTCGGTGCCGTGGATCCGGATATCGCCTTTGCCAAGATCGCTGCCCTGGCGGAGGGGGCGGCGCTGGCCAGCCGGCGCCTGTGATACCGCTCGTCCTGATTCCGGGCATGATGTGCGATGGGCGGTTGTTCGCGCCGCAGATCGAGGCGTTCTCGCATCAAAGGGCGATTCATCTGCCGGCACCCGGCGCGGCGGAGACGGTCGAAGGATTGGCTGCAGAGGTGCTTGCCGAAGCGCCGCCGCGATTTTGCCTGGCCGGCCTGTCCATGGGCGGGATCATCGCCATGCAGATCATGGCGCTGGCGCCCGACCGGGTCGAGCGGCTGGCTCTGCTTGACACCAATCCGTGGCCCGACCCGCCAGAGACGCGGGCCAATCGTGACCGGCAGATCGCGCTGGTCCGGCAAGGCGAACTCGCCGCCGTCATGCGCGATGAGATGAAGCCGAACTATCTGGCCGAGGGCCCGGACCGAAACCGCATCCTCGACCTGTGCATGGATATGGCCCTGGCGCTGGGCAGCGATGTGTTTGTGCGCCAGTCCCTTGTCCTGAAGGCCCGGCCCGACCAGTGCGCGACCCTTGAGACCGTGCGGGTGCCGACCCTCGTCCTGTGCGGCGCGCAGGATACGCTCTGTCCGCGCGACCGGCACGACGAAATCCACAGCCGCATCGCCCATTCACGTCTGCACATCATTGCCGGGGCCGGCCACCTGCCGACGCTGGAACAGCCGGAGGCGACCAACAAAGCGCTGCAGAGCTGGCTCGAGGCCTGATGGACGGTTTTCCCGTGCTTGAAGGGCAGGAGGCCGTGGCAGCAGCGCAGAATGGATGAGATGACCATCTGTCTTTGGCCAGTCAGCCACCCTTCAAATACTCCTCGTCGGTCACTTTCTCCATCCAATCGACATTGACACCGTTCAACGCTTCTTGAATTGCAATATGGCTCATCGCATTCTCCGCGGTTGCGCCGTGCCAGTGTTTTTCGCCGGGAGCGATCCAGACCGTATCGCCCGGGAGGATCTGCTGAACGGGTTCGCCGTCTTTTTGAATGCATCCGACGCCGGAGACGACATGGAGAGTCTGTCCCAGCGGATGAGTGTGCCACGCCGTGCGCGCGCCGGGGGAAAAATGAACACAAAGCGCCCTGACACGTGCCGGATCCGGCGCGGTGACAATCGGATCCATCATGACGGTTCCCGTAAAATAGGCAGGGTCTGCCGCCATCGTCGGACGGCTATTGGTTTTGTAGATCTCCATCTTGTCCTCGGCTGATTTCTGTTTTCATCACATCAGCTTGGCGTGTGCTTCCGGGACGAATGTCTGGTCGCTCATTGGTGGGCGCACATATCCCTTTTTTGACGGACGTTCGTCCAGGACGATCGGCTCCCTCTGGACATATTCATAGGGGATCATGGAAAGCAGATGGCTGATGCAGTTCAGCCGTGCATGTTTCTTGATATCCGAATCCACCACATACCAGGGCGCCTGTTTGATATCCGTGTGGGCGAACATGTCGTCCTTGGCTTTGGAGTATTCCACCCAGCGTTTTCGGCTTTCCAGGTCCATGGGGCTGAGCTTCCACTGCTTTGTGGGATGAGTCAGGCGTTTTTGAAACCGTCGCTCCTGTTCTTCGTCGGAAACCGAAAACCAGTATTTGATCAGCTGAATGCCGGAACGAACAAGCATTCTTTCAAATTCGGGACAACTGCGCATGAATTCCTTGTATTCGTCCTCGGTGCAGTATCCCATGACATGCTCTACGCCGGCGCGGTTGTACCAGGAGCGGTCGAATATGATGATTTCGCCGGCGGCCGGAAGGTGCGCGACGTAGCGCTGAAAATACCATTGAGACTTCTGACGCTCCGTCGGCGCCGGGAGGGCAACAACCTGACAGATCCGGGGGTTCATCGCCTCCGTGATGCGCTTGATCGTTCCACCCTTTCCGGCCGCATCCCGCCCTTCGAAGACGATCGCCACACGATAGCCCGTATGTTTGACCCATTCCTGCAGCTTGACCAACTCGACTTGCAGGCGCGCGAGCTCCCTTTCATACGCCGCATTTGAGATTTTTGCCGTCATGACCGTTCCCTTCGACCCATATCTCACATCCAAGCAGTAGCAGAATTCCGGATGTCAAAGAAGGTTCGCCGGATTTGGATGCCGGTCGGCCACCTGAAAGCGATGGGAACGTGCCCGCCGGGTCAATGGCTGCCCTCAGCCCGACGGCTCCACCATTTTCCGCGGATCGACGATCCGGTCATAGTCCTCCGGCGAAACATAACCCAGCTTGAGGGTCGCATCGCGCAGCGACAGGTCGTGATGGAGGGCGTAATGGGCGACTTCGGACGCCTTGTCGTAGCCGATTTCCGGGCTCAATGCGGTGACCAGCATCAACGAGCGCTGCAGGTGTTCATCGATCTGTTTGCGGTTGGGTTCCATGCCCTCGACCAGGAAGACGCGGAAATTGTAACTGCCATGGGTCAGCAGCTTGATCGACTGCATGATGTTGTGGATCATCAACGGTTTGTAGACGTTCATTTCAAGCATGCCGGAACCGCCGCCGAAGGTTACCGCCGTGTCATTGGCCATCACCTGGATCGTCAGCATTGAGAGCGCTTCGCACTGGGTCGGATTGACCTTGCCGGGCATGATCGAGGAACCGGGCTCGTTTTCCGGAAGATGCAGTTCGGCGATGCCGCAGCGCGGGCCGCAGGACAGCAGCCGGATGTCATTGGCGATCTTGAACAAGGATGTTGCCGCTGTCTTGAGTGCAGCGCTCAGGAAGACAAGGTCGTCATGGGAGCCCTGGACCGTGAATTTGTTGGGTGCCGTGATGAAGGGCAGACCGGTCAGATCCGCGATCTCCTTGGCGGAGGCTTCCGCGAAGCCCTTTGCCGCGTTGATTCCGGTGCCGATGGCCGTGCCGCCGAGCGCCAGCCGCAGGACGCCGGGCAGGGTCTGTTCGATCCGCGCGATATTGTCGTCGAGCATGCCGACATAGCCGGAAAATTCCTGCCCCAGCGTCAGCGGTGTCGCATCCTGCATATGGGTGCGGCCGATCTTGACGATGTCCGACCACTCATTCGCCTTGCTGTCCAGCGCGTCGCGCAACTGGCGCAGGGCCGGGAGCAGATCCTCGCTGACACCCATGGCCGCGGCAATGTTCATGGCCGTCGGAAAGGTGTCGTTTGAGGATTGCGACTTGTTGACGTCGTCATTGGGATGGACGGTGTCCTTGGAACCGAGGGCCGCGCCAACCATCTGGTTGCAGCGGTTGGAGATCACCTCGTTGATGTTCATGTTGAATTGTGTGCCGCTGCCGGTCATCCAGACGCGGAGGGGAAAATGCGACCGGTGTTCGCCCTTCAGAAGTTCATCGCAGGCGCGGACGATCAAATCGGCCTTTTCCGCTGCCAGATGTCCGCTCGCACGGTTGGCGACGGCGGCGGCCCTTTTGAGGATGGCGTAGGCGGTGATCAGTTCCGCGGGCAGGTGCTCGTCGCCGATGTTGAAATGTTCGAGTGAGCGCTGCGTCTGGGCGCCCCAGAGCCTGTCGGTCGGCACCTGGACCTCGCCAAGACTGTCCGTTTCGGTGCGAAATTCGGTCATCGTGTTTTCCTCAAAATTGCCTGTGTCAGTGCGTTCGGCCGATCGCAAGGCCGCGTCTGTGAACGTCAATAAACCCTATCCCGGCGTTGTGAAAGGTGGAACTCGTCACAGGCCCGGTTTCGGCGCTATACACTCGAAGGGATTTGTCAGATAGAGTTGTCGCACGATGTTTGCTGGCAGCCAAGGAGAACCGGATGCCCCAGGCAGGCAAAGCCATGCCGCCCGATGTCAAATCGGCTTTTGACGCTTTTCCCGATGCGGTTCGCGGGCAATTGCTCGCGTTGCGCGATCTCATTCTCGAGACCGCCACGCAGACGCCGGCGGCCGGTGATGTTGTCGAAACCCTCAAATGGGGACAGCCGAGTTATCTGACCGTCAAGCCGAAATCCGGCAGCACCATTCGGCTGGGCGTCGGCGGTTCGGGGCAGGCCGCCCTGTTCTGCCACTGCCAGACCAGCCTCGTTTCACAGTATCGCGAACTCTATCCGCATCTGTTCGACTTCGAGGGTAACCGGGCGCTGGTGCTGCAGAAAGACCGGCCGCTGCCGCGGGCCGAGCTCGCCCACTGTATTGCACTGGCAATGACCTACCACGTGCGCAAGAAACTCAGTGCATAGCCGGTCCGGCGCCGGGCAGGCCATAGACCCTGTTGAGGGCCCGCCGGGTCGCCGGTCGTTCGCGGATGGTATCATACCAGCGGCGCAGATTTTGCCGGCCGCCGATGGCAAGGCCAGCCTTCTTGCGCCGTGACATCCAGCCGAAATGGGCCATGTCCGCGATGGTGTAGTCTTCCCCGGCGAAAAAGGCATGGTTTGCCAGATGCCGGTCGAGATCATCCAGGATGCGCGAAGAAAGGCCGGCGTAGTGGGCGATTGCAGCTGGATTTTCCTGCGATGCAAGGTGATGCCAGTATTCGCTCTGGCCGAAGATCGGCCCGCAGGAGGCGGCCTGGACCATCAGCCACTGCAGGGTGGTGGAGCGGTCCGGTTCGTCCTTGGGCAGGAAACCGCCAGACTTTTCTGCCAGATAGATCAGGATCGCGGCCGATTCGGTGATTGTCACCGGCGGGCCGCCATCGCCGCTATCGACCAAGACCGGTATTTTTCCCAGCGGGTTGAGCGCCAGAAAATCCGGTTCCCTGTTGGCGCCCTGCCTGATATTGACCGGCCGGATCGCATAGCCGGTTTCAAGTTCCTCCAGCAGGAGAACAATCTTGATGGTGTTTGCCGTGTCGAAGCCGTAAAGCGTGATCATCGGTCGTTCCGGTGCCAGGCTGTGTGGTGACCATGCCGACCGATCTTCAATCATACATGGCGTTGGGCAGCAACAGGGCGATATCGGGCAGGGCGACCAGGATCCCTAGCGCGATCAGCATGGCCAGCCAGAACGGCATGATCCCGGCGAAGATCGTCTCCATCTTTACATCCGGCACGATACTCTTGACGACAAAGACATTGACGCCGATCGGCGGCGAGATGAGGCCCATCTCCAGGACGATGACCATGATGACGCCAAGCCAGATGGGATCGAAACCGAGACCGACGATCAGCGGAAAGACGATCGGCAGAGTGATAACCAGCAGCGACAGCCCCTCGATGAACATGCCGAGAATGACATAGCCGAGCAGGATGACCGCCAGCGTGCCATAGGTGCCGAGCGCCAGGCCGGTCATGCCGTCGGCGATGGTCGCCGGCAGATGGGACAGTGCAACGAAGGGCGCGAAGACATTGGCGCCCATCAGGATGAAAAACGCCATGCCGCTGGTTCGCAGCGTCTCGGCGCTGACGTCCCACAGCGTTGCCGGCGTGCATTTTCCGCGGGCAATCAGCATGATGAGCGCAAAGAAGGCGCCGACGCCGGCGGCCTCGACCGGCGTGAAGAAACCGGTATAGATGCCGCCGATGGTGATCAGGATGATGGTCAGGATGCCGGTGGACCGCATGACGGCGGAGAGTTTCGCGCGCCAGTCGAACACCGGCCCTTTGGGTCCTTCCTCCGGGGTCAGCAGGGTGACAAGGGCGATGGCGATCAGAAACAGCGATGTCAGCAGCACGCCCGGCAGCACGCCGGCCATGAACAGCCGGCCAATGGATTCCTCGGTCAGGACCGCGTAGATGACAAAACCCGTCGATGGCGGGATCAGGATCCCCAGCGTGCCGCCGGCGGCGATCGATCCGGTCGCCAGGCGGGCGCCGTATTTATAGCGGCGCATTTCCGGATAGGCGACCTTGCCCATCGTCACCGCCGAGGCGATGGAGGAGCCGGAAAGCGCCGCGAACCCGGCGCAGCCCAGGATCGTCGCGGCCGCAAGCCCGCCGCGCAAATGGCCGATCAGCCGGTAGGCAGCATCGAACAAATCGCGACTGAGACCGGCGGCGGAGGCAAGGTTGCCCATCAGGATGAACAGCGGGATGATCGACAGTTCATAGATCGTGACGGTGGCGAAGACCTGGCCGCTGAGCGTATAGGCGGCGGCCTGAAACCCGGACAGGATGATGGTGCCACCAAAGCCGACAATGAGCAGGGCGATAGCGACCGGCGTGCCGAGTGCCAGCATGGCAAACAAGGCCCCGAAGCCGACAATTCCCAGAAGCTCAGCGCTCATTGCCGATCCTTTCGACCAGCAGTAAAATCGATGAGAGGGCGCTGCCGGCGGCGATGGCGTAGTAGGACGTGTCAAGCGGCAGTTGAAGCAGCAGGGTAGTTTCGGCGAAGCGAGCGGCTTCCCGGGCATTGAGGAAGGCCCGCCAGGCCAGATAGGCCAGCATCACCGCGCCGACCACGGACACGGCCCATCCGACAATCCGCTGCAGCGCGTTCGGCAGCAGGGCAACGATGGTATCGATCGCGATCACCCGTCCGGCCAGAACGCAAAGCGGCATGCTGATCGAGACGGCGATGGACAGGATGATCTGGGTATAGTCGTTGGCGCCGAAGATCGGCCGGTTGAAAAACGACCGCAAAAGCGCGTCGGTGACCGACAGGAACATCATCGCGAAGACCGCGAGGCCGCCGCCGGCGATGAGGGGGATTTCGACTGTGCGCCGCCACCCGCCGGGCTGACCCGGCGGGTCGGCTTGAAGGTCGTTCACGGCCTTATTGGCCCGCAAATCCGGTGATGATTTCGCGGGCGTTCGTGCCGGTTTCCTGCGACGTCTTTTCGATCAGCGCATCGAGGGCGCCGGCCATGGCTTCACGAAACTCGGCATCGGCGGCCGCGTCGATCTCGATGATCTCGACATCGCTGTCCCGGGCGAGCTGAATGCCGGCCTGGCCGGCATCGTAGAACGCCCTGGCGCCGCGCAGGCTCAGCTTGCGGCCGGTCAATTCATCGATCTTGGCCTTGTGCTCATCGCTCAGACCGTCCCAGCTCTGCTTGTTCATCAGAAGATAGAAACTGTCGACAGCCGACGGGATGTTGATCGTGGCGTAACTGCCGATCTCATTGAGCTTGTAGGAGCGGATGCCGGACGGCCCGATGATCACCGCGTCGATGACGCCGGTGTTCATGGCATTGTAGATTTCCGGCGTCGGCATGGAGACCGGAATGCCGCCCCAGGCTTCGACGACCTCGGCCATCACCGGATTGGGCGTGCGGATCTTCATGCCCTTGACGTCGGCCAGTGTGCGCACGGGTTTGCCGGCGCTGATCAGCACGGAGGGATTGTTGGCCCACAGTCCAAGCAGCTTGGTCTCGCCATATTCGTCGCTGATCGCGTCGAGATTGTCCCACAGCGCATTGGTGGCCGCTTCGCCGCTGTCAAACAGGCCCGGCATGTGGATCATCACGGTCTTCGGAAACTGCGTTGCCGTGTAGGCGGGAATTCCGAAGGCGATGTCGGCGACGCCGGTGACGACCCGCTTATATTGCTGTACCGGGCCCTTGCCGAGTTCGCCGGAGGGGTAGATGCGGATCGTCAGTTCGCCATCCGTCGCGGCCTCGAGTTCTTCGGCCAGTGGTGTCATGACGCCGCGGTCCATGGGGTGCATCGGCGGCATGAAATGCGCCGCTTTCAGTTCGTCGGCCATTGCGTGGCCGGCGGTCACGGAAAATGCCACGGCGGTCGCCATGGCAAGCAGAATTCTCTTCGAACGGTCAAAGTACCCCATGAATGTTGCCTCCCAGATCACGAGATTAGATAGTTAACTTCGATAGTTATCTGTGTTAACCAGATCATCGGCAATGGAGCTGCCAGTGTCAATAGAATTGTTCCAGAGAGCATAATCGGGGCCCGCCGTGGACGAATACACACTGCACAACCGGATTGGTTTCAAGGTCACACGTCTGGCGCGGTTAATGGAAGCACGGCTTGAGGGGCAGCTCGAGGAGCACGGGATCACCCGGCTCATGTGGTGTGTGCTGCGGGGCGTCGGCATGGAGGGCGTCACGACCCCCTCGGCGCTGGCCGGCTATATCTGCATTGCGCGCCCGGCCATCTCAAGGCTGCTGAAAAACATGGAGCACAAGGGCCTGCTGGTGCGCAAGAGCACCGGCGCGGACGGCCGCTACACCGAGGTCTGCCTGACGGCCAAAGGGAAGCAGACGATGGAGGCTTGCCACGTCCTGGTGCAGGAGTTGAACGCTCATTTTTCGGAAAAGCTCGCTCCGCAGACCTATGAGGATTTCATGCAGGCGGTCGACACGCTGACGGACGGAGAAAACGCAACCTTGATGCGGCTTTAGGCCGGGTTGCGGTTTCGGCGGGGCTCAACCGCCCAATTGATTCTCCATGAATGAGCTCAGTTCCTCGGCGACGCGGCGTGGCCGCTCGATGTGCATGCAGTGGCCGCAACGCTCCAGGCTGACGAATGTCGCATGTGCGAGTGTATCGGCCATCTTGAGGCTGGATTTCTGCGGAACCATGCGATCCTCCTCGGCAGCAATAACCAGCACCGGAATCGTCACCTGTGAAAGCCTGTCGGAAAGATCGAACCGGCTGCAGGCAAGGAAATCGTTGAAAACGACGTCCGGACCGGCCTCGAGAAGCCTCTGGCGGTTCTCCCGCCGGAAGAACTCTCCCGTGCTCCTGTGCCAGGAGTATTTGATGATGGCGTCGATGGTCGGTTCGAAATCGTTTTTCAGCCCGTCCAGGATGGCGTCGCTGACAACCATGCGGCTCGATCCGCCGATGAGAGCGATGCCGGCCAGCCGCGGATCGGCGCGGACGGCCAGTGTCAGGGCAATGGCGGCGCCCATGGAGTGCCCGACGAGAACCACCTTCTCAAGGTCCAGAGCCTCGAGGAAAGACGCAACGGCATCGGCGTAGCCTTCAACACTTGCCCGGCCTTTGCCGGTGGACCGGCCATGGCCGGGCAGATCGATGGCGTAGGTCGGATAATGTTCAAGCTGTCTGACGTCGGATTTCGATGTCAGACCCATCAGGCGTATTGTCTGACTGGCGCTGCGCCAGGCCACCGGCCAGTCCCGTTTCTGCCCGCCGGCGCCGTGGACGAGCACCAGTGTTGGTCCGTCGTCGCGTGATTGCGCGCCGTTGAAACTGTAAGACAGTTCGTCTTCCCCGACGGATACCAGCGGCATGGCTTCCTTCTCCCCGACACCACATTCATCCCGGTGCGCAACGATCCCGCTCCAATAATCCGGTTCGCTGCGCATTTGCAAGACAATCCGAACGAACCTCGCCGGTGCGGAATGTCCTGCATGGCCATTGCATTGCGGCCTGTTTTTTGCGCATGAAGTGCGCGGTGCCGATTCCGTATTCCGGCCAGATTAAAACAAGGCATACCCGCGAGGCGTCTTCATGGTATCGACCGATCCGCTGATTTTTGACGGCCACAACGATGTGTTGCTGAAGCTGCATGAGGCGGGCGGTGTGCCGGCGGCCGAGTCCTTCCTGACCGGGCGCGATGGTCACATCGACCTCATCAAGTGCCGGGACGGTGGTTTCGGCGGCGGCTTTTTTGCCATTTACGTGCCGTCACCGGGGGATTTCGATCTGGAGGATCTGACCAGTTCGCACTATGACCTGCCGCTGCCTGATCCCATCGACATGGCCGAGGCGCTTCCCGTCGCGCTCTCCCAGGCGGCCATTCTCAACCGGCTTGAACAGCTCGGTGCCTTGAAAATCTGCACCACCGTAGCGGATTTGCGAGCCTGCCTTGCCGGCGGCACCCTGGCCGCGATCATGCATATGGAGGGCGCCGAGGCCATCGATCCCGAATTCCATGCGCTCGACGTTCTTTACCGCGCCGGCCTGCGTTCGCTCGGCCCGGTCTGGAGCCGGTCGACCATTTACGGACATGGCGTGCCGTTCCGCTATCCGAGCACCGGCGACACCGGACCGGGCCTGACCGAGCACGGGATCCGTCTGGTGGAGCGCTGCGATGCGATGGGTATCCTGATCGACCTGTCGCATATCACGGAAGCCGGGTTTTGGGACGTGGCCCGCGTGAGTTCCAGGCCGTTGGTCGCAACCCATTCGAATTGCCATGAAATCTGTCCGAACTCCAGAAACCTGACGGACCGGCAATTGGCGGCCATTGCGGAAAGCGACGGCATGGTCGGTGTGAATTTCGCCGCGGCGTTCCTGCGCCCCGACGGCCAGATGAAGGCCGATGTTCCGCTCGGCGACGTTCTGCGCCATTTCGATCATTTGTTGACAAAGCTGGGCGAGGACCGGGTCGGTTTCGGATCCGATTTCGATGGCGCGATTGTTCCGGAGGCAATTGCGGATGCCGCCGGCCTGCCGCATCTGCGCAAGGCGATGCGCGCGCATGGCTATGACGATGCGCTGATGAAGAAGCTGTGCCATGAGAACTGGCTGCGGGTGCTGGCAAAGACCTGGCTGTGACAGGCTCTTCAACGGCGCGCTAAGTCAACGGGTCGTCGATCAGCGGGGTCGGCTTGGCGAGTGTTTTCAGCGCGTCGATTTCATCGAGCCCGATTGTCATGCCATCGACCCGGACGCCATAGGGTTTGAGCGTATTGAAGGCGCGCGAGAGGTTTTCCGGCGTCATGCCGAGCAGGGACGCCAGTGTGCGTTTGTCATAGGGCAGGACAAGGGTTCCGGTGTTGCCTTGTGACTTGTGCAGCCGAAGCAGCCGGTTGGCGAGACGCTCCACGGCGCTGCGCAGCTTGATGTCCTTGTGCTCCTTGACGACGTTGCGATAGCAATTGGCCAGTTCCACGACGATCGAGCGGGCGAAATTCTCGTCCTGCTGGAACACCGACCGCACATTTTCCGACGGGATGAGCAGGACTTTCGAGCGCTGCGACGTGCGGGCGGACATCAGATAGACCGCGTCCTTGATCACCGCCGCAAGGATGAATGTGCCCACCGGGCGTACCATGCCCATGGTCGATTCCCGGCCGTTTGAACGGGCAAACAGTTCCACGCATCCTTCGGTCACGATGTAGAGGAAATCGGCGGGGTCGCCCTCGGTGATCAGTTCCAACTGCGCCGGAAACACCTGAAGGTAGGCGGTTTGCATCAGTGTGTCGAAGCTCGAATCGTCCATATTGTCGAACAGGCTGAGCGATCGGACCTGTGGCAGATCGGAAGAGCGCAATTCGGGCCTCCTTGATATTTATCAAGTTTCAGTTTGATGTAGTTAACAGGCCGCGGCGGGGCTTTCAATCGTGCCGGTTGATGGCCGTTTCGGATTTTCTTGCTCTGTGTCGCGCTGTGACTTGTTTCTCCCTTGGCACGAAAATCGGTTGATCTGGATCAAACGCGCCGCGCGAGCGCCCATGGAACCTTTCCAAATTGTTTGCAACGGGCGGCACAATTCGCTCACAGAACGGGGAGTCAGCCGACAGCCCACGCATCCGATCATGGAGAGCAGTGATGAACAAGCGGCAGGAAGCCAGGGCAATGGCCATCGAGGCATTGGAGACGATGCCGCCGGCCTCACAACTGCGATCGCCACTTGACTATATCTTCGCCGACCATTTCCGCCAGCGCGTGCTGTGCCGTGTGCTGGACGATATCGCCGACGCCGAGGCCTGCGATACCGAGCTTCTGACAGCAGCCCTTGACTTCCTGAAAACGGATTTTGCGCCGCATGTCATTGACGAGGAGGAAGATCTGTTTCCATTGCTGCGCCGCCGGGCGGAGCCGGAAGACCGGATCGGGGAAGTGCTTGACGACCTCAGCCAGGAGCATGCGGCCGACAAGCTGGATGCCGACAGGATCATCGAAGGGCTGCAGCAGGCCCGCGAAAGGGGCGAAGGCCCGTTGAGCGAAGCGTTCCAGGCACTGCTGCATCGGTTTGCCGCCAATGAAAGACGGCACCTGATCGTTGAAAACGCGATCGTTATGCCTCTTGCCAGGGCGCGTCTGACAAAGGATGATCTCAGCACCCTTGGCCGCCGCATGGCCGCGCGCCGTGGCCTCGACTATCCGAAGACCGATGATGTCGGCTGACCCACTCGACCAAAATGTCCGCTGGGCAACCGGGCAATGTTGCAAAACTCCTGCAGCGTGGCGATGGCAACCAGGACTGGATTTACGGCTTCAAAAATGGCCTGATACCGGATCTCGAACGCAGTTGTCAGGCTCCGGCCGGACACGGCACAAAGGACAAGGATGTCGATAATGGACAATGAGGCCGGCGTGCGGCTTGCGGCAATCCGGTTTACGCCGGAAGACGGGATTGACGGTCTTCTGGAGGCCGTGGTTCGCACGTTGCAGTCGCGGGGCGTCGGGGTGTCCGGCTATCTGCAGCGGGAGACGGAGGATACCGCCGCCTGCTGCAACATCACCCACCTTGAAGATGTCGCGAGCGGCACGTGGCATCGAATCTCGCAGGCGCTGGGTTCGGGATCGCGGGGGTGCCGCCTTGATCCCGGCGCATTGGCGGATGTGTCCGGCCTGCTGCTTGCCCGGCTGGAGGCCGGTACGGAGTTTGTCGTGCTCAACCGCTTCGGCAAGGGTGAATCGGAAGGGCAGGGGTTTCGCGCCATCATCGAAAGGGCATTCGCCCTGCGCATTCCTGTGCTGACGGCGGTCAGACAGACCTATGAGCCGGCCTGGCTAAGTTTCACCGATGGCAGTGCCCGGCTGCTGCCGGCGGAAAGGACAGCGATCTTGACCTGGGCGAATGATGCCATTGCTGAAGATGCGCGGTTCGATCGCACCGTCGCCTGATCTGCCGTCCGGGTTGATGCTGACGCGCCGGTCCTCATGGACCGGTTTCGGCCTTCAGGGTGATTTCATGCGTTGATGTTCCGATTTGCAGAACGTCCCTATGGGTAACGCCATCGAGGATCTGCGAAACCTGTTTCAGGCAATAATCGGGACTTTCATCGATGCACAGCAGCGTAGCGCTGCCGTTTTCGCTCAATTGCGCGTCGACGAAAGCCTGTACGGCCGCCCTGTTGCCTTCGCCGCGGCCGGCCAGACCGAAGCTCCGGTGTCCGGCTATCATGCTGCGCAGGACTGCCGGCCAGACCTGCCAATAGTTGCCGGCATAAAGCCCGTAATGGTCTGGATTGTGCGCCTCGACTTCTCGAAAGAGCCGGTAATCATGCAGCGCGACAAAAGGCGACCAGAGGATGACGGTCAACGCGACCGCGGCCGACCCGCCTATTCCCGCTCTGAGGGTTTCCCCGGCTTTGCAAACCAGAATGGAGGCGGCGATCGCAATGTAGAAAAACAAGGCGTAAATGACATATGTGAAATATCTGTAGCTGTAATCATTGATCCGGATCCAGTCGTGTGCCGCAAACAGAACCAACCAGAAAACGCAGAACAGGAACAGCAGGACTGAGACATAAACAATCCTGGTCTTGTTCGGGATGACACGGCCATGTGCGAAGCGGCTCAGGATGAAGGTTGCGGCGATCATCACCGCCAGAACCAGCAGATAGCGCCACATGTCGAAGGTCCTAAGGAGATCAACGGTCACGCGCTTGACCGCGAGCGGGATGTTGTGGATATCGAACCGGCTGTAGGTGGCGCCGCCGACCATCCGGGATATTTCGAGCCAACCGAAAGTCGCCAGCACTGAAACGATCAACAGGGCCGATATTCGGATGCTGAATCGTCTCTCGACCAGCAGGTGTCCGCTTGCGAGGGCGAGGGCGGCCAACACAACCGAGAAATTCACACCCGTTGCGATCACGATGCAAGACAGCATCAGCGGCCAGAAATACAGCGGTCGCAGTCCGTCCGATATGGCGCCGAGGAATGCCAGAAGCAGCAGCGCGGCGGACAGCGGGTATTCAATGTGACCGGCAATGAAGATGAACTCCTGATGCCGCTGTACGATGAGTTGGGCAAGGCAGATGAGAAGAAACACATAAAGGTCGGCGAAGGGATCCCGGTCTCGTCCGGCAACCAGCCTTACCGAAAGATGGGCTGCCAGGAAAACCAGCGTGAAATGAACGGCTGAAGACAGATACAGGGTCGCATAAAAATTGGCCGCCGGATTTCTGATGAAACCGGCCATCAGAGGCAGGGCGTTGGCGAGCCGGTTCTGGCCCCAGTAAAACAGCGTGATGTTTTGCAGGGACATCACGGAATTGATTGCAAAATCGGCGTTTACACCGGTCTGCGCGTAGCGATTGACGGTGAGCGCGACGATGCCGAATACAACCAGGATTTTCAGATACGGCGCCAGTTTCCGGCTTGCTGACATTGTCGCGTTGGGGTTCATCTATCTGAATTCAACCAGTGGGTCCGGCTTGAGAATGATGGTCCCTTGCTCCCGCCGGTGCGGACATTATCCAGCACTCCACAATCTGATAGACTGAATTGTCAAATCACGCTGACAAGACAATGTTCGCCTCGAATTGAAGCAGGATTATCGGAGGAATGATTGGCTGACAATCCGTTGGTGATCGGTGGTGCGAGCGGCTTCTGGGGCGAAGCGCTTCATGCGACGGATCAGTTGCTGACTCATCCGGGGTTGAATTTTCTCGTCTATGACTATCTGGCGGAAATCACCATGTCGATCATGGCGCGGGCGCGGACAAAGGATCCGGCCTCGGGTTTTGCCACCGATTTCGTCACAGGCGTGATGGGCAACCACCTTCGCGCGCTGACCGAAAAGAAAATCCGGGTCCTGTCCAATGCCGGCGGTGTCAATCCCGGTGCCTGCGCCGCCGCGCTGCGGGCGGCCGCGCGGAAGGCCGGCGTGGATGCGAAGGTTGCCATTGTCGAAGGCGACGATCTGATCGGCAGGGCGGCGGAGTTTGCCGATGTCCGGGAAATGTTCGACGGATCACCCTTTCCCGAACGGGACAAAGTCGCGTCGATCAACGCCTATCTCGGCGCGCTTCCGATTGCCTCGGCTCTCGATGCCGGTGCGGATATCGTCATCACCGGCCGCTGCGCCGACAGTTCCCTGGCGCTGGCGGCCTGTATCCATCATTTCGGCTGGAACGCCGATGATTACGATCTGCTTGCCGCCGGATCGCTGGCCGGGCATCTGCTGGAATGCGGGCCGCAGGCGACCGGCGGCAATTTTACCGACTGGGAACGGGCCGGCGATCTTGCCGGCATCGGCTATCCGGTTGCCGAAATACAGGCCGACGGCCGGTTCGTGCTGACGAAACCGCCCGCCACGTCGGGCATCGTGGTCCCGGCCTCCGTGGGCGAGCAGCTGCTCTATGAGATCGGCGATCCGCAGGCCTATCTTCTGCCGGATGTCGTCTGCGATTTCTCGCAAGTGACGCTGATCCAGGCCGACAAGGGCCGGGTGGAGGTGACCGGCGCCCGCGGAAGGCCGCCGACCGGCCGGCTCAAGGTCTCGGCGACCTATCATGATGGTTACAGAGCGGGGCATGTGCTGCAGTTCAACGGCCGCGATGCGCGGCAAAAGGCCCGCGCCTTTGCCGAAATGGGGCTTGCCCGGGCCAGAAGCCGGCTCAAGGCACTTGGGGCCGCCGATTTCCTCGACACCTGTGTCGAGGTGTCCGGCGGACGGCCGGGGGAGGGCCCTGACGAGGAGGTCACGCTCAAGGCTGCGGTGCGTCATGAGGATGCGAAGGCCGTCGCCCTGTTTCTGCGGGAAGTCACCGGCGGCGCTCTGGCCGCGCCGCCGGGACTGCACTTCTTCACCGGCGCCGGCCGGCCGAAACCATCGCCGGTGGTCCGGCTTTTTTCCTTCCTGATCGACGCATCGCAGGTGCAGGCGGCCGTGTCGCTTGATGGAAACGACATCGGGTTTCGTCCTCCCGCGCAGGCGGTTCGACATGATGCCGTTCCCGAACGGCCGCCGGTTCCGGTGGTCGAGCCGTCTGACGGGCCGCTGGTGCGCTGCCGGCTGGAGCGACTGGCCTTCGCACGGTCCGGGGACAAGGGCGACATGGCGAATATCGGCGTGATCGCGCGGCATGCCGCCTTTCTGCCGTGGATATGGAGAGCACTTGATGACGAAACGATTGCCGCAGTCTTCGCGCCGTGGCTTGAAGGAAAAATCGAGCGTTTCAGCCTGCCCGGGATCGCCGCCCTGAACATCGTTCTCCACAGTGTCCTGGGCGGTGGCGGCGTCGCCAGCCTGCGGGATGATGCGCAGGGCAAGGGATACGCTCAGATTCTGCTGGCGGTCGACGTCGAAATACCGCAGGCTTTGCTGTCGAAATCTAACGAAGGGGAAGGCTGATGGGCTTTGTCAGCCAGATCCAGCCCGGTTCCGAAGCGTTTTTGACGAACCGGCAGGAGATGATGGCGCTGATCGAGCGGCTGCGGAGCCTGGAAGCCCGTCCGGTGTCCCTGTCGGAACAGCGGCGCGCCCGGTTCGAGCAGCGCGGCCAGATTACGCCGCGCGAGCGGTTGGCGCGGCTGCTGGATCCGGGCATGCCGTTCGTCCAACTGCATTCGCTCGCCGGCTATCTGGCGGACAGCGACGACCCGGAGAAATCGGTTCCCGGTTCGTCGCTGATCGTCGGGATCGGGTTTGTCGAGGGCGTGCGCTGCATGATCTGGGTCGATGACAGCGGCATCAAGGCCGGGGCGATGGGCAAAATGAGCCTGCCGACGGTTCTCAGCATCCAGGCCATGGCACGGCGGCAGAAACTGCCTTTGATCCATCTTGTCGAAAGCGCTGGCGCCAACCTGATGGATTACCGCGTCGAAGGCTGGGCGAGGGGCGGAGCGCTGTTCCGCAACCTGGCGCTTTTGAGTGCGGATGGCATTCCGACCATCACAGTGCTGCACGGCCCTTCGACGGCGGGCGGTGCTTATATGCCTGGACTGTCCGACTATGTCATCGGCGTGAAGAAAAACGGCATGGCCGCGCTTGGCGGCGCCGCGCTGGTTCATGCCGCGACCGGCGAGGTGGCCGACGACCGGGCGCTGGGTGGCTCCGAAATGCACGCCGGCGTCTCAGGCCTGGTGGAATATCTGGCGGAAGACGATGCCGACGGTGTGGCGATGGCCCGCAACATCGTTCGGCGGATCGATTGGAACAGCCGGCTGCGGCGATGCCCGGACCGCGTGTTCGGGGAACCGCAATACAGTCCGGACGAACTGGCCGGGGCGGTTCCGGTCGATTACAGGGTCCCCTATGATATGCGCGAGGTTGCGGCCCGCATTGTCGATGGTTCCGATTTCGAGGACTTCAAGGCGCGCTATGGCGTTTCCACCGTGTGTCTTCAGGCCAGTGTCCACGGCATTGCCTGCGGGCTGATCGGCAACAATGGCCCGATCGATCCGGCGGGCGCGACCAAGGCGGCGCAATTCATCCAACTGTGCGACCAGTCGGATTTGCCGATCATCTTCCTCAACAATACGACCGGC